>CAWCYP010000001.1:0-69673 GCA_963799735.1 uncultured Solirubrobacterales bacterium
GTCGATCGAGTTCTTCCACCACTCGTTCTGCCCCTTGACGTGATCGCTGGCCCACTCCCGCCCCAGGGTGTCGAGCAGCTCATCGACGATGACCGTCGGCTCGACGTTGATCTTCACGCTCATGTCAGTCCGTCCCCGCACGTTTCGGGCGAGCCTTCTGCGACGCCGCCGTGAGCTCGGCGATCAGCTCGGCCCATCTCGTCTTCAGCTCGTCGCGCGTGAGCACCACCCACGCGAGCCGCTGCTGGTCGATCGACGGATCCTGCGCCGCCACCGCCGCGTCCACCGCCGCGTCCACCGCCGTGATCCGCCCGGCGAAATCCGCCGGCTTGGTGCGCACCGTGACACCATAGAAGTCATACAGGTCGGTATCGACCAGCTCGTCCGCCTTGGCCTGCTCGAGTAGACCGACGGACGCCTTCTTGGCGAGACGTTCGATCTCGATGTGCTGATCGCGCCCCACCCGGCCGAGCTCGGTCGTCCGCTCGTCATCGGGATGACGCAGGCGCTCGGCGGCGGCCAAGCCGCTGTCGGTCAACCCGAACTTCTTGTTCTGCACGCGGACGTAACCTTCGCGCTTGAGCGATCCATACAGCGGCTTGTGCAGATCGGAGGAGTCCGGGTATTCGTCCGCGTAACCGCGCAGCCCGAACTCTTGGGGGAAGAGCTTCCAGGCCTGCACCACGATGTCCTCATAGGCGCACGAGCCGCGTAGCGTCGCCGGCGACCTTGCGCATCGCCAGCAGGATCATCTGCCGTCGCTTGCGACCTGAGCTTCTTGCCCTTGCTCATGCTGGCCTTGCCCTTGCTCATGCTGGCGCTCCGAGCCCGGGATACGCTGACGGTCCTTTGAGCTCATCCCACGATCCCGCTGGCACCCGATAAGCGCCAGGCCCAGATATCACCACATACCACCATCCTCGGGGACGCTACAAGAACGTGGTTTGTCCTGCTTGGCGCCTGCGCCGCATCATCGAAGAGGACCGAGAGCTGCTCGAGCGGCTCGCCAAGTGAGCGTCGAAGGCCGCGCTTGGAACCTACGTGATCGATCTTATGTAGTGTGCTAGACTACACTCAACTACATGAGCCGTCAGCCAACCCAGAAGCCGTTCTCGATCCGCATGAACCCACGCACGCTCGCCCGTCTCGATTTGGGCGCGCGGCGCCGTGGCGAGGCCAAGTCACGGACGGCCGAGCGCCTGATCGACGAGGGGCTGCGGATGGAGGACCACCCCGGCATCGTGTTCAAGGACGGCCCCACCGGACGCCGCGCGGCGCTCGCCTTCGGTCCGGACGTGTGGCAGGTCGTGAAAGTCGTCAAGGAATTTGGGTCCACCGGCGAGCGGGCGATCACGGGCGCCGCTGAGTGGGGCAACCTGTCACACGCACAGGTCAACGTGGCCCTGCGCTACTACGGCGACTTCCCCGAGGAGGTGGACACGCGGATTGCCTTCAACCGCGAAGAGACCGAGCGGCAATACGCCGCATGGAAGCGCACGCAACAAGCGCTCGCCTGAGCCGTGAAGCTCGTGCTCGACGAGATGTACACGCCCGCGATCGCCGAGCAGCTCCGCGCTCGCGGACACGATGCCAACGCGGTGGTCGAGCGTACTGAGCTTCGCGCGCTCGCGGACACGGACCTGTTCGCATTGGCCCAGACCGAGCAGCGTGCCCTCGTCACGGAGGACATCGCCGACCTGAGCGTCATCGGCGACGATTACGACCAGCGCGGCCAGGCCCATTACGGTCTCGTGCTTGCTGACCCCAGCCGCTACCCCCGCGGAAGCCCGGGAACAATCGGTCGCATGGTCACCGCCCTGGACCGACTGCTGGGTGACTACCCAGAGGAGACGCCGACAAGCCTGCGCCACTGGCTTTGAGGCCAGCCTGGCGGGGGGACATTCAACAGATCACTCATCGAGTTCACGAGATCATTCGTGGGCGTGACCACTTCAACGGTTGCTCCAACCGCTGTGGCCAGAGCTTCAGTGCGAAGCCCTGCTCGTAGGGGTGCCCTGGGATCCCCCGCCAGCGCTCGGCGAACGTCTCGGCGTAGCATGCGCGCAGCCTGGCGAGACCTTGTCACAGCCCGTAACCGGGTTCCAGGTCGCCTCAGTCCACTCGGTCAGCTGTTCTTCGCCAGCTCGTGCGCTCGGCGGGCGGCGAACTCGGCGACCTGCTGCTCGACACGCCGCAGACCCTCCACCTCATCTTCGAGGCCTTCTGTGACCTGAGCATCCTCGCCAGCCATCAGGACACCATGCTCGCCGACTGTGTAGCGAGTCACCGCAATCGGCGTGGCGATCCCCTGTAGGGCCAGGTGAGCGACCGCCTCATTGCGGCCGGCGCAGAGGATGAAACCAACGGTGGCGCGATCCTCGTCATGGGCGATGAGCGCGTTGACGGCGTTGACGTACAGGTTCATCTTGCCCGCGAACTCCGCCTGGAAGGGGCCGACCTTCAGATCGATGACCACGAAGCGGCGCGTCGGGTGGTGGAAGAAGAGCAGATCGAGGATGAACTCCTCGCCGCCGACGTCAAGCGACTTCTGGCGCCCGGCGAAGTAGAAGCCCTCGCCCAGGGCCAGCATGAAGCGCTCGACGTCCTCCAGCAGAGCCGCTTCCAGATCGCGCTCCTTGGCGCCGTCAGCGAGATGCACGAAGTCGAGGACGACCGGGTCTCGGATGATCCGCTGCACCGCCTCGGCGTCGTCTGCTTCCAGAGCCTGCTCGAAGTTAGTGATCGCCGCTGCCCTCGCGCTCGTGCAGACGAGTGGCTATGTTTGTCTGCAGCTGCGCTCGGGTCCAGGCGCCGGCACGCCGAACGTACCAGTCCCTGATGTTGCGGTCGTCGAGCTTCTGTACCAGCTCGACGATGTGTCCCCACGGAAGGTCTCGCACACCGTGTGCGAGATCAGCCTCCTCCGGCCAGGCCGCGGCAAAAGACCGCATCCGTGCGAGGTTGGCCGGCGAGAACCCTGTGGCTCCGGGGAAAGCCGTGCGCAGATCGGCCGACAGCCGCTGTATCACCCCTGGCGTCTTTCGACCCCGCTCGGGTCCCGCCTCGGTCTGGCGGCGCTCGATCTCCTTGCCGATCTGCCAGTACACCCCGATCAGCTCGGCGCTGATCGCTCGCGCCGCACGCGCTTGCGCACTGCGGATGCGGCCCTTGATGTCCTCGAGGAACTCCTCGTAGCTCTGGGTCGCCGGCGCCTCGGTGGACGACGTAGTCGGGAGCTCAGGCATGGGGCGCCCAAGCCTCCCGATCGGGATCTCGCGGGATCTGAACAGAACACGACCCAAACGCTACGCCGCGCTTGGGATGGCTCGCGATGGCGAGCCGAGGAAAGCTTTGATCGCGCGGTTGAGCCCGGTGACCGATTAGTTTTGGCACATGGAGCTTGTTGATGGACAGCTGATCTTCTCGGCGACTGACCTGATCAACCACCTCGAGTGCCCGCACCTGACGCATCTGAACATCGAGGTCGCGCTGGGACGACTGGATTCTCGAGCCGAGCCGGTCGGACACGACGAGCCTGGTGGCGCGCAAGGGCGATGAGCACGAGCGGGCCTACCTCGCGCAGCTCGCGGAGGAGGGCCGGGAAATCGTTGATATTGGGGGCGGGTCAAACCTCGAGGGCACTGCGCCAGACACGGACGGCACCGAGCCAGGTCTAGAGGACACGCTTCAGGACGCCCAAAAGCAATCGGGGCTGGAGGGGACACGCCGCGGCGCGCGGCAAACGGTCGAGGCAATGAAGGCCGGGGCGGAGGTGATCTACCAGGGGGTGCTGTTTGACGGCGTTCGCTGGCGCGGGCACAGCGACTTCCTGCGCCGCGTCGAATCCCCCTCGGCCCTCGGCCCGTTCAGCTACGAGGTGGCGGACACGAAGCTCGCCCGCCGCGTGAAGCCGTACTTCCTGCTGCAGCTGTGCTTCTACTCGGAGCTGGTCGAGGCGATCCAGGGCCTGGCGCCCGAGTGGATGCACGTGGTGCTCGGGACGCGGGAGTCGCAGGCATTTCGTGTGGCCGAGCTCGCGGCCTACTACCGCAGCGTCAAGCGCAGGTTCGAGGCGGTGATCGATCTCGACGGGAGAACCGAGGCGACGATGGGCGTGGCGCTGTCGGCGACCTATCCGGAGCCGGTGGAGCACTGCGGGCTGTGTCGCTGGGAGAACCACTGCATCGCCCGGCGCGAGGCCGATGACCATCTGAGCCTTGTGGCTCGTATACAGCGCTCGCAACGCACCCGACTGGTCGAGCAGGGCATCGAGACACTCGCACAGCTCGCGGCGGCGGAGCCCGCGGATCGCCCAAAACGGATCGGGGCCGGGGCGTTCGATACCCTACGCGCGCACGCGCGTCTGACGTTAATTCAGCGCGCGAGCGGAAGAGCCACGCTATGAACTGCTCGAGCCCGTGGATGAGCATGGGTTTGCCCGCCTGCCGCCGCCGTCCGCGGGCGATCTGTTCTTTGACATTGAGGGAGACCCATTCTTCGACGACGGCCTCGAGTATCTATTTGGCTGTGTCTTTCTCTCTAAAAATCCAAATCAAAATCCAAAATCACAAATCCAACAGCCTCAATTCAAGTCGTTCTGGGCCACAAATCGATCGTCTGAGAAGCAGGCGTTTGAGGGGTTCATCGACTTTGTGATCGAGCGGCTCGGGCGCTTTCCCGACCTGCATGTCTACCACTACGCCTCGTATGAGGCGGCGGCGATCAAGCGGCTGATGGGTTTGCACGCGGCGCGGGAGGAGGAGGTCGATCGGTTGCTGCGGGGGAGGGTTCTGGTCGATCTGCACACGGTCGTGCGTCAGGGGCTGCGTGTCGGTCAGCCGAACTATTCGATCAAGAGCATCGAGGCGTTTTACAGGGAGAAGCGGGACACGGAGGTGGCCGAGGGTGGCGACTCGATCGTCGCCTTCGAGCGGTTCCTGGAGACCGGCGATCGCTCGCTGCTTCAGTCGATCGAGCGCTACAACGAGGACGACTGCCGCTCCACCCACCTGCTGCGTGAATGGCTGCTCGCCCGTCGCGACGAGGCGATCCAGACGTTCGGCCGGCCGATCCCGTGGAAGCCACCACCCGAGCCGTGGCAGCCAGACCCCCAGCTCCAGGCGGAGCTCGACGCGCCGCATGATGCGCTCGCCGCCGATGTCCCCGAGGACGCCGGTGATCGAGACGGCGATCAGCGTGCCCACTGGCTGATCGCCCAGCTGATCGACTATCACCGGCGCGAGGCAAAGCCCGCCTGGTGGGCGTACTTCGAACGACTCGAAGCCGACGAGGAGCAGCTGACGGAGCTCGACAACGAGGCGCTCGCCAGGCTCAGCGACGCCGGCCTGGAGCCGCTCCCGCTCCCGCCGCCCTCGCGCTCGGTGATCCATACGCTGCGCTTCCCAGCCCAAGAGCACAAGGTCGCGCCCGGCGGCTTCGTCGATCCCGCCACAGCGAAAACGGTGACGGTCGAGTCGATCGACGATGAGACCGGAACGCTGCGGATCAGTCGTGGGGCCAGACGTGCCGGCGAGCCGCTCCCACGCGCGCTGATTCCCGGAGGACCGTATGGCACCGATGACCAGCGTGGCGCCCTGCGTCGACTTGCCGGCGACATCGTCGAGCACGGACTCGACGCTCCCGGGCGCTACAACGCGTTGCGCCAAATCCTGCGCGGAGAGGTCCCGAGTACATCGGCGTGCTCCATGGCGAGGCGCTGCAGGCGGGCGCGTTCGACCTGGATGAGGCCAAGCGGATTGCGGAGGGTTTGGACGACAGCTACCTGTTCATCCAGGGTCCGCCCGGCTCGGGCAAGACCTACACCGGCGCCCACCTGATCCTGCACCTGATCGAGTGGGGCCACCGCGTCGGCGTGGCGAGCGGCACCCACGCGGCGATCCACAACCTGCTCGCCGAGGTCGAGGAGTACGCCCCGCCGGGCAAACCGTTCGCGGGGCTGAAGAAGTACAGCGATGAGAGTAACCGCTACGAGTCCAAGCGCGGGCTGATCGGGAACTCAAACGACATGGCGGACTTCACCGACCGCAACTATGACCTCGTCGCTGGCACCGCGTGGCTGTTCTGCCGAGAGGAGCTGGACGCGACGCTCGATTATCTGCTGATCGACGAGGCCGGCCAAGTTTCGCTTGCCGATGCGCTCGCGATGGGCACGTGCGCGCGCAACGTGATCCTGCTCGGCGACCCGCAGCAGCTCGCGCAGGTCTCCCAGGCGATCCACCCGCCCGACGCCGGGGTGTCGGTGCTGGAGCATCTGCTCGGCGAGCACACGACGATCCCGCCCGAGCGTGGCCTGTTCATCGACGAGACCCGCCGGATGCACCCGGACGTGTGCCGGTTCGTCTCGCAGGCGATCTACGAGGACCGGCTGGAGTCGTTCGCCGATTGCGCCGACCAGCGGATCGAGGCGCCCGGCAGGCTCACCGGCACCGGCGTGAGGTACGTGCCGGTCGAGCACGAGGGCAACACGCGCTCGTCGCCGGAGGAGGCCGAGACGATCGCCGACCTCGTCGAACGATCTGTTGAAGGGGAGTACGACGACGCAGGACGCGAACGCAGCGGACATCTCGCCCCCGAGGACATCATGGTCGTCGCGCCGTACAACGCCCAGGTCCGCTGTCTGCGCGAGCGCCTGCCCGGACGGGGTGCGGGTCGGCACCGTCGACAAGTTCCAGGGTCAGGAGGCGGCGGTGTGCTTCTTCTCGATGGCGACCTCGAGCGGCGAGGAGATCCCGCGCCACCTGGAGTTCCTGTTCAGCAGGAACCGCCTGAACGTCGCCGTGTCCCGCGCGCGGTGTTTGGCCGTGCTGGTGTGCAATCCGGAGCTGCTGCACATCCGCTGCCGCAACGCCGAGCAGATGCGGTTGGTCAATGCGCTTTGCTGGTTTGTGGAGATGGCGGGGGAGGCGGGTGAGGGTCGGCCCGCTCAGGCTGCGAGCGCTTGACGGAGCGCACTTGCCGCCAGATGTGCCGGCGGCCAGGTGAGTTGGAGCTCTTCGTTGCGGTCGAGCATCGTGGCTCAGGCGGGCGTCCACAGGGCTGAGATGGGGACCGCCCAGAGTCGGTCACCAAACGGCAGTGTGTCCGGGCCGGTGTGCACGACGATGCCGGCCCCGAAGCGCTCGCCGAGTCGATCGCGCAGGTGGCGCAGGCCGTTGAAGTCGCGCGCGCTTACGCTTGCGGTGAGCTTGGACTCGATGCCGGCGATCGTGCCGTCGCGGGCCTCGATCACCAGATCGACCTCGCTTCCTCCGGCGGTACGCAGGTGATAGAGGCGGACATCGGCGTTGCACCACGTCGCCTGCTTGGTGAGCTCGGAGGCGACGAAGTTCTCGAACAGCGCCCCGGCGAGAGGCGTCTCGTCGCTCTCGAAGCGACGCTCGTCGTAGCCAACGAGTACAGAGGCGAGGCCGCTGTCGGGAAACCACAGCTTGGGTGCCTTGATCAGGCGCCGCCCGAGGTTTCTGCTCCAAGCGGGCGCGCGTCGTAGCAGGAACAGCAGTTCGAGCAGAGTCAGGTAGCGGCTCGCGGTGTCTCGCTTCAGCTTCGTGTCTCTAGCCAGCCCGCTGATCTCCAGCAGACCGGAGACCCGAGCGGCCGCGACCCCAAGCAGCCGCGGAAGCTCGTCGAGCTGCTGGACCTTCGTGGCCAGGTCGCGTACGTCGCGCTCCAGGGTCATCTGGACGTAGTTCTCGAGCCAGCGCGCCCGGCGCTGTGGGGCTTCTCGGGCGAGCATTTCCGGATACCCACCGGTAACGAGAGCCCTCGACACCGCGCGCCGGCCGGTGGGCGCACCAGCGATCTGGGCGACGCGCCCGGCGAGCACCGCGTCGATGAACGTCTCGCGGCTCCCCAGGATCTCGCCCTGGGAGAGTGGCCACAGCTGCAAACGCTCGGCGCGACCGGCGAGCGACTCGGAGACCCGCAAGGTCGCCCACACGTTCGCGGAGCCCGTCAGCAGGAACATGCCCGCCGCGCGCCGAGGACCCGAACGGGCCCGATCCACGCGGCTCTTGATCGCGGGCAACAGCTCAACGGCCTTCTGGAACTCGTCGATCACGACCGGCAGCTCGAGCGCCTCCACGAACCCGGTCGGGTCGGCATTCGCCGCCGCCCGCGGCCCCGCGTCATCGAGCGTCACCTGACGGGCGTTGCGCTCCCTGGCGAGGAGCCCCGCCAGCGTACTCTTGCCAGACTGCCGGGGTCCCACGACCACGACCACCGGCGTGTCGTCCATCGCCGCATCCAATCGCGGCTTCACGTGGCGTTCGAAGAGCTGAGGGTCAGGCTGACGGATACGCAGATTCTAGCTGATGAATGCGCAACATGGTGGTGACAGACACGCAAAGCTGCGCTGACGGGAGCCTAATCCACGGACCGTGAGCGATCTCGATGGCCGTCGCGATCGGCGGCCACCTGCTGCTCACGCCAGCGCTGTTGTCGACCAAGTAGTTATGCCACGGCCGCGAACTCGCGCTCGACCTCGCCGTCCACGGTGCGCTGGAAGCACACGAGTAGCTCCTCATCCAGGACGGCGGCGATGCGCTGCAGCGTCGGCAGCTGCGGAATGTGGGTCCCCTTCTCCAGCCGCGAGATCGCGCTATGGGATGTGCCGGCTGCTTGCGCGACTTCCTCTTGGGTGAGACCGAGCTCGAAACGCCGCTCCCGCAGATGCGCGGCAATCGGGCTGATCTCCCGAAGATCACGGATGCGCTCGTATTCGGCGCGTGCGTCGCGGTAGGGCTGGCTACGCCCAGCGCGACTTTGGGCCGCATCGACAGCGTTACGTCCGACGGGATTGTGAAGGGTGCCAGCCATAGAGTGATCTTATCATGGATGGTAAGCGTCGTCAGTGGGTCACGACCATCCAGATGCTCCTCTATGGCATCGTCGAGAGTAACTGTTTAGGTCTGTAGCGGCTTGGCGGCTGGTGGCGGTGAGGTTGTTGGCTGCCGAGACGGCGCTGAGTGAGCAGGGTTCGGTGGTTTTGCGGGGAAGTTTGCATACGTGGCGGGTGCAGGCGAAAGTGCAGAGCGGCCGGGCTATGCGGTGCTCGAGGCGCTGGTAGTTGAGCTTCGGGCCCACATCGCCGAGCAGGATCGGTTGATTGTCGAGCTGCGCCAGCGGCTTGGCATGAACTCGCGCAACAGCTCGAAGCCGCCGTCCTCTGATGGGTATTCCAAGCCGCCGGCCAAGAAGGACCGCAGCCTGCGACGGCGCACGGGGCGCAAGCCCGGCGGTCAGGAGGGTCACGAGGGCGCGCATCTTGAGCGCGTCGCGGTCCCCGATGAGGAGATCGGGCACGATCCTGAAGGACCCTGCGAGGGCTGTGGCCGGGATCTGGCTGACGCCGAGCTGCTTGAGGGCGGCGAGCGCCGTCAGGTCTTCGACCTGCCCGAGCAGATCGTCATACGCGTGGTTGAGCACGTCGCACGCCTGCGCCGCTGCTCGGGCTGCGGGCGCGTTCACGCGGGCTGCTTCCCGGATGCCGTCAAGGCGCCGGCCGGTTACGGCGAGCGGATCAAGGCGCTCGGCGTTTACCTGCATGTCTTCCAGCACATCCCCTACGAGCGTGCCCGCCAGCTACTCCTCGACCTGGCGAGTGTCGAGATCTCGACCGGCACGCTGAAGGCATGGGTCGACCAGGCCGCCGCGGGGCTGTGCGAGTTCGACGAGGAGCTGCGCAAGCTATTGATCTGCGAGTCGGTCATCGGCCTGGATGAGACTGGCGCCAGGATCGCCGGACGCTTGGGCTGGGTCCATGTCGCGTGCACTGAGAGCCTCACGCGCTACAGCATCCATGAGAAGCGCGGAACCGAGGCGATTAACGACGCCGGCGTGCTGCCGGACTTCAGCGGCGTGGCGGTGCACGACGGCTACGCCTCCTACGCCACCTACCAGCAGGCGCTCCACGCTCTCTGCGGCGCTCACCACCTACGCGAGCTGACCGCCGCGCAGGAAGCAGGCGAGGTCTGGGCGACGGGCATGAGCTGCCTTCTGCTCGACACCCATGAGACGGTGGGACAGGCCAAAGACGCGGGTCTTGATGGGCTCAGCGAGCAGGCGCTCGCCGAGCTGCACGACTGTTACCGGGAGCTGATCGCGATGGGCCACGAGGAGCACCCGGGCCTGGCCGAGAGCGCGGGCAAGCGCATGAAGCGCAGCGACGCCGAGAACCTGCTGCTGCGCCTGGACGCCAAGGAGCAGGAGGCGCTGCGGTTCGCGCACGACTTCCGCGTCCCCTTCACGAACAATCTTTCCGAGCGCGATCTCCGGATGACGAAGCTGCAGATCAAGATCTCCGGCTGCTGGCGCACGAAGGAGGGCGCCGAGCGCTTCCTGGCCGTGCGCTCCTACATCTCTACCGCGCGCAAGCAGGGCCACCGCCCCCTGGACGTGCTCGGGAAGCTCACAGCCGGCCAACCCTGGCTGCCGGCCGCCGGAGAGACCTGAGCGGGCCGTCCGTGACCGCGGCGATAATCGCAGGCCAAGCATGGGCAAGCGATCCCGACGCACCCATACCCGCCGAGCAGTGGGCACGAACACCGGCACGCCGGCAGATGACCAGCCCTCACCGCCGACGCCGGCTCTCCGTGAGCAGCTGCTGCTGGACCAGATCGCGGCCGGAGCGCTCGATCAGCACCTGACAGCGATCGCCGACGCGATCCACGCGCGTCTTGACCTACTGGAGACGGTCAACTCCGCCAAGGCACTGGCGATGCTCTCAGTCGGTGACCGCGTCCGCTTTACCGAGCGCACCAAACCCCAATATCTGCGCGGCGTGCACGGCGTCGTGATCGAGCTCGACGAGCACACCGCCACCGTCTGCGTGCACCAGCCGATCGGCCGGTTCGGCAGCGGCGAGATTCCGCCAATGCCCACCACTGCTTTTGGAGCGCCTGCACCCAGCCGCCTGAGCGCAGCCCGATGAGCCCAGCCCGCCAAACCAACCATCAGCTTGACAGCCTGATCGAGGAAATCACCGTTGACGCACACGACGAGGACGAGCAGCTGATGGGATTCGAGAACGCCTTCGACGAGGCGAACTTCCCGTGCCCAGGCACCATCGTCGGCGAGGACATCGAAGTGCTCTCGGTCAACGCCGCCGAGGACCGACCCGAGCTCATCGCCGCCTGCCAACGCAACGGCAAGCGCTACGAAATCGCCCTGCTCGACATCGACATCAACGCCGACGCGGAAACCTCACGCCTCATCGCCGCATACCGACGCTGGAACGCGACCCGCTGATGAGGGGCACCTGAACAGTTACCGTCGAGAAACGCGATCGCCGTCTGCGTGTCGTGCGGCCACGCCTGAGAAGCGGCTCCCGGCGAGCCGGAGCCCGAGCTCCCGCTACGGCGGGCGGTGCGCGCGGGGGAGCACGGACGCGCCGGTGGCTACACCGACCGCGAGTCGGGCAGCTACGTCTATTTCTTCCTAGAGGCAATCAGACGTCTACGGTTCAACGGACGACTCGTGTTCATCGCCCCGACTGAGTTCCTCGATGTCCGTTACGGAGCGCCGCTGAAGACGGCTCTGCTGAACTGGTGCGACATAGACGAGCTGATCGTCCTGGAGATGGACGAGCTCGGGCAAGCTCGACCAGGAACTATGCGAAACGACCGAGAACGACTATCCGCCCGGTTCGATCAGGCGGTGTCCAACCTGACGCAGATGTCCGATCTCCGCTGACTCCTTGGCGAGATGCGAGACCTGAGGGCCGGTGGGACCCAGATACTTGTCATTGTCGCGCCCATAGTAGTGATCGGTGGCTGAGGGCAGACTGTGCACCGCGAGCTGCGCGATGCGGGAGCCTGGATATAGCGCCACAGGGCTCTCGCCGTGGTTGACAAGCTCGAGTGTAAGGCACCCCGAGAAGCCGGGCTGCACGAAGATCGCTGTCGCCACCAAGAGGCCCACTCGGCCCCAGGATGAGCGACCCACTACATAAGCTCCGAGGTGCACTGGCAGTCTCAGAAACTCGAAAGTCGCGCCGAGCACGAACTGCCCTGGATGCAGCCACAGCTTGTCGCCTATCTCAACGTCGACGGTAGTCGTCATGCGCTCTACTGAGGCTTGTGGCTGATCTCCAGGATCAAGACCCGACTCGTCAGTACGACGCAGCACGCGAAACTCGGTACCCAATCGCAGATCTACTGACGCCGATCCCACCTGCTTGTCAAAATCAACCATCGGCATAAATACAAGCCGCTGGTCAAGGTCTTTGTGCTCAACGACTTCTTTGAGCTCCTCCCAATGCAGCAGGGTCATCGGTCCTCCCAAGCCTCAAGTAACGCGGCGTCTTGCAATGCCTTGGGCAGTAGACGAGACAGCTCTGGAACATCTGCAGCAGTAGCAAGTGCGTCCAGATCCCCGCCCTGTACTTTAACGGCGAATAGCCAAGAACCCAAAATGATGGCGGCTCGCGGTATGGCCTTGCGTTCGAGTGTCTGAGACGGCGGAATGCCAGCATCGAGCAACTGGCTGATCTCTACTTGTAGAGGCATAAAGTCACTCGCTTGGAATACCATTTTGTCAACGTGGGTAGCCACTACTATACGAATCTCTCGCTCCAAACTAGCCAGGGCATCAACGCAGAAGCGCACGCCTACCTCTGCGTGATGATGCTCTTCGCGGGCCGTCTGACGAAACCAACCATCGATCTCCGACGACGTGTCGGCCAGCAGATCGTTCCAACCAAGCTCCTCCAACTGATTCAAGAGCAGTCCGATGCGCTGCCTAGTGGGTGGATGTTCCTCGCTCGCTGAATCAAGATCTGACGTGCCCACGATGGCCATAAAGGAGTAGAGATAGGCTGGTCCCAGGAGCTGCACTGCAAAGGCGTCGCACACGGCCTCCTCCACCCACGCCGCCAAGCGGGCACCTATAATCTCGGCCGCGGCAGATATATCGTCATCGCTCACGTCGGTGTCAACATCCTCTTCCGCCTGCTTCTTGGCAGCCTTGTTCATCTTATTCATTAATTTATTGTTCCCGTGAGCGGTGTCGAGTACGCGAGCCACCAGGTCGTGCTGTTTGTTGGCCGCATGTGCCAACTCGTGAACAATCAGAGGATGAAGCAGTCCACTCCGCTGCTCGCGTCGGGGCACGAAGACCACAATGGCCACCTCATCAACCGGTGGCCTGGCGTCCGAAAGCTCGAAGACTTGTTGTAGTGGATTGGTAACCGTCGCGTACGAACGGTCTATCGCCGCTACAACTGTTACCTCTGCGCCGCCCAAAACCAGTCGCGCCGCGATCTGGTCGACTAGGTAGCGGGTCCCCAGATCCAAAGGGGGGTTGCCAGCAGCATCCAGCCAACTGAGGCTACGGTGCAGGCCACGCGCTCCGGACACCAGCTGACGCATCTCCATGACCGCGCCACCCTTGGATTGCTTGTCAGGCAACGTCTTGTAATCCTCAATTCGCCGCTCGACATGCTCGATAAGCGCGCCATACGCTGCATGCAAGCGTCTTGCCAGGACAGATCCACGGCGGGGGTCGCTGTCGCCGGTGGACGTTTCCATGGCCGGCGCCGTCTCTCCGTCGGCCGCCACAGGCTGACTTCCCTGTCGCGGCGACTCGAAGAGATCGCCAGGCGCCTGACGAGAGGTGACCCAACTCCGAGGTGCGGTGTCGAGAAAGCGCCTGACTTCGTCCTGCTGGACGCAAGCAGTACGCTTGACGCTCGCAGCTAGGAGATTGAATTCGCGATCAAGCCCATCCAACTGTCTGAGACCTCGTGACCGGAATCGTGTCTGGTCATAGCAGCCAGATTGACCTCGCCGACGGCGAGAAAGATATCGCGCAGCATGCGTATCTGGTCCACGAGCCCTTTATCTCGTTGTCCAGCTAGCAACTGATCAATCGCCGCGATCGTACTCGCTGAGATCCCCTGCGTCTTGTGGATGCGCCGAGCGCACCTTGCGCAGCAGCGCCACAGTGTTGGTGCCCCCCAACTGCCGTTCGTCCGAGCGGGCGAACCTAATGTCGGTGGAGAGCATTTGGTTCAGGAGCGCGCGACAGTTATCGAGCGCTTCGCGATCACGATCCGTGAGGTCTTGGTTGTGGATCAGGCGACTGGTGGCCATCACCACGTCCTGCGCAAAGGCAGCGGTGTTGACCGCCGCTGAAACGCGCTGTGGGTTGTCCTGCTCGTGGCCTGGAAAGCTCATGATGCACCTCGGAGTCTAGGGTCTATCTCGCTGGTCTATAATACGACATCCGTATGATGGATTATGGATGATGACTGGGTGGTCGGACGAGATATACGGAGCCTTGGCCGTCCGTTCGCAGGGGCTGTACAAGAACAAGCACCTGTTGCCCGTGGCGGCATGGATAGCGGGATGCAAGCTCGAGACGATCAGCGCTCCTGACGTTGCCCGCGGCCTGGATGGTCGCTTGGCACCCAACAAGGCGCTTGAAGTGCTGGAGCGGCTGCAAGAGGCCGGCGTCATGCACGAGCTCCCTTATACAGGCCGACCACATGCCCGCATGTTCGAGCGGCTGCCCGGCGCGTTCTGGCGGTTTGTCGAGGAGTTCGCATCTGAGACGACTGACGGCATATCCGCTAGCTCGCAAGCCATCTCAGCCAAACCTGGCTCTGCTTGAGTCGTTGGTGTGCAGGACGGGACTATCGCCAGGGTTGGCATCGGACACATTGGTAGACGACGTGGTCGGGAGCTCAGGCATGGGGCGCCCAAGCCTCCCGATCGGGATCTTGCGGATCTGAACAGAGCACGACCCAACGCTACGCCGCGCTTGGGATGGCGGGCGACGGCGGGCGGTGCCGCGGGGAGCACGGATGCGCCGGTGGCTACGCCGAACCCCAGCGACGGCGGCCCCGGAAGCCGACAGCAACGACAGATACGCTGACAGCGTGACGTTTCTTCAGGCTGCGGAGGAGGTCTTGCGCAGGCAAAGACTCCGTTGACGGCGCGTGAGATCACTGATCTGGCTCTCCAGCAAGGGCTACTTCGGACCAATGGCAGCACGCCAGCGGCGACCATGAGCGCGGCGCTCTACGGAGCCGCAAAAGACGGGCCAATCCATCGGACATACCGACCGGGCGGCAAGCGGGCAGCGCGCGGCTCGGTCCGCTGGGCGTACACGAAGGAGGCTCGATAGGCCCTCACGGGCGGGGCTCTGAGGCCTTTTCGAGCCGATGCCAGGGGCGGGACTGCCCGACGCCGTTGCATAGCGTATTTTGTCGGCACGTGCCCGCCTCGAACGTCCACGTGCTCAACGGTGCTCCTCGACTCGACGATCTCCCTCGTGACGAACCCACCGAGCCGCTCGAAGACACGAGGGGAGGGCGGCATCCATATCGACTTCTCGGGCAAGGACACGGCCCGCAAGCTCGCACGGCGGGTACGACCTCGCGTCGCGCGCACCATCAAGAAGTACTCGCTCGGGTCGGAGGACGATCAGTCCCGCAACCTCCTGATCGAGGGGGACAATCTTCAGGCGATGGCCACGCTCTTCCGGGAGCGGGGGCAGGTCGATCTAATCCTCACCGATCCGCCCTACAACACCGGCAACGACTGGCGATACAACGACCGCTGGGAGGAGGATCCGAACGATCCCGGCATCGGCGAGTGGGTCAGTCCGGAGGACGGGGCGCGGCACACGAAGTGGATGCGCTTCATGTGGCCCCGGCTCCAGATGATGAAGGCGATGCTCAAGCCGACCGGGGTGTTGGCCATATGTATCGACCACCGCGAGCTGTTCCGGCTCGGTCAGATGCTCGATGAGAAAGAGCTGTTCGGCGAGAAGAACCGCCTGGCCATCATCAACTGGCAGAAGGCTACTGCCCTGAAGAACGACAATAACCACATTTCCACGTCCACCGAGTACGTGCTTGTCTATGCAAAGGATGAGAGCCGTGCGCACACCGGCTCCCTCGACAGAACCGCGTCCCAGAACTCGCGCTACTCGAATCCGGATAACGACCCGCGCGACCTGTGGCGCGAGGGTCCACTCCACGCACGCACGTGGGTAGCGAAGGACGACTACGCCATACAGTCCCCGTTTACCGGAGAGCTTCACTACCCGCCTGGCAAGAGTGCGTGGCGCCATCCAAAACGGGACATTAAGGTATGGCTCGAAGAGTGGGGATCAGCCTACGATGAGCGGGACCTTCGAGACGAGCATGCTCCCGCGCTTATGCTCACAGACGGATTCTCGAAAAAGACGCAAAATGCGGCAGAACGGGTGCTCAAGACGCGGCATTGGCCGTTTATATGGTTCGGGCGGGCCGGAGATGGCATCCCGCGCAAGAAGATCTATCTGGCTGAGGTGAAGTCAGGGAAGATTCCAGAGACGTTCTGGGCAGTCGATGACCTGGCCAGCGACGATCTGCCCCCAGACGAGTTGGGAAGTACCTCATGGGCCTACAAGGACTCCGGGCGCTCAAGCGATGGCGCAGCCGAGCTCACTGCAATAGTCGGCGAGGATCATGGCTTCGAGACAGTAAAGCCGCTCAAGCTCTTCAAGAAGCTCACAACGATCTGGTGTCCACCGGGCGGCCTCGTCCTTGATCCTTTTGCGGGCTCCGGAACCACCGGGCACGCAGTCCTGGATCTGAATGCCCAGGTCGAGATAGCTCGGCGATTTATCTTGATTGAGCAAGGTCGTCCTGATCGCGGCGATTCGTATGCGCGGTCGCTCACTGCGGATCGTCTTCGGAGGGTCGTAAGCGGCGACTGGAAGAGCGAAAGGTGTGCACCGTTGTCTGGTGGATACCGGTTCGCTACGTTGGAGCAGAAGGTCGATGCCGACGCACTGCTCAGCATGGAGCGTGAAGATCTCGCCGACACGATCATCGCGTCGCACTTCGATGCGGCAACCCGTAAGCGCGACGCCCTCGTGCGTGTCTCATCCAACCCGACCTACAAGTACTTGGTCGCCTGCAACAGCGAGTCTGAGGGTTTCTTTCTTATCTGGAATGGAACCAAAGGCAACACGGATTTCACCGAGGAGACATACGAAGCCTGCGCGAAGGAGGCCAAGAAGGCGGGGCTTGCTGCGCGGTATCACGTCTACGCGCGCCTGTATAGGTTCCAGACCAGTAACGTCGTTTTCTACCAGATCCCCGATCGCATCCTGATGGACTTCGGGCTGGACTTGCGTGGTGAGCCGTACCACGATGACGTGCCGTGATCGAGCTCAAGGAGTTCCAAGAGACGGCCGCTGACCAGATCGCCGAGCGGTTCGCCAAGTACTACGACGATCCGCCGATGCGCGGCACGCGCAGGAACCGACGCGTGGTGCCGTTCTACCAGGAGCTTTCCTCGATCCCAGCATCGGGCAAGACAGTTATCCTCTCTGACGCTGTTTCTGTCATCTCCACGCTGTTGCCTATCGCTCCTGTCGTTCTGTGGCTCTCAAAAGGCAAGGTGGTCGTGGACCAGACCGCAACCAATCTTGCGCCTGGTGGGAAATACCACCACTTGCTTGGGACGGCACAGTTCAACTACCTTGCCGAATACGACGCCACGGACGTCCGCAATGCCACCAATCCGCTCGTCTATTTCGCGACCGTAGGGACCTTCAACCAGAAGGACAAGCAAGAAGGAAGCCGGAAGATCTTCCAGAGCGAGATTGACACCGCTGACAAGAGCACATGGAATGAACTCAAGCAGCGTCTAGATGCCGAAGATCACCGCCGGCCGCTGGTCCTTGTCTACGACGAGGGACATAACCTCACCGATCAACAAGTCGACCTCCTGCTCGAGCTCGAGCCTGATGGCTTGATCGCGGCCAGCGCGACGATGAAGCTCCCGACACAGCTAGGCGCCGAGATCAAAAAGCTGCAGGAGGAGGGTTGGAACAAGAAAGAGCTGGTGACGAGCGTAGACGCAAAGGCCGTCGCCGAATCGGGGCTGGTCAAGAGCTGTGTGCAGCTGAGCGGTTACGAAGCACCCATGGAGGAGACGATCGATTCACTGATCAGCGATATGCGCGACGCGGAACGCGACGCATCGGCTTATGGCGTGGGCGCACCCAAGTCAATCTATGTTTGCAAGACGAATATAGTCGAGGGCGACAGCACGCGAATGGACGATCCGCGGCAGCCATTCCTACAGCGTAGGTCACCGCCGATCCTCATCTGGCGTCATCTCACCGAGCGGTGCAAGGTGGACCCAGCGGAGATCGCTGTGTACTGCTCGCTCAAGACGCATAAAAACTATCCCCTACCTGACAACTTTGAACTCTTCAAAGGAGGCGAGAAGGACTACGCGGCATTTTCCGCGGGAGATTTTCGGCACGTGATCTTCAACCTGAGTCTGCAGGAGGGCTGGGACGATCCACTGTGCTATTTCGCATATATCGACAAGAGCATGGAATCCAGCATACAGGTCGAGCAGATCATCGGCCGGGTACTGCGCCAACCCGGCGCCACCCACTACCCAGCTGAGCGGCTAAATACGGCGCACGTTTATATACGAGTAGACAAGCGCGGCGTGTTCAGCGACGTCCTGCAGAAGGTCAACAAGAAGCTTGAAAGCGACGCACCTGGAGTAAAGATCATCGAAACCAAGCCCGGCAAAGCGAAGCCCGAAGCAATACCGGCAAAGGAAGAGCGAACGATTCCCGAGACTGCGTATGTCACCTCGAGTTTCGGGGTTTTGGGGGGTTTGAGGGCGTTCGGGTGATGGCCGCGGTGCGTGGTGCTGGCGCGCGTCGTCTGGGCGGTTGAGCGGGCGGCAAGGAGGGTTGGCGGCGACCCCGAATCCGGTGGGCGACAAAGTCCATCGGTCGTGGGGCGTTACGAGCGTTCCCACGGCCTGCCCATCGGGGGGTCGCCGCCATGTATCAGGTTCCCAGTTCGCTGGCCGGTCTGCTGTCCCTGCTGAGGCCGTGCTTCACGCAACCGTCGTTTCAGACGTTCAGCATGTTGATGGTCGGGTTCGCTGGCCGTGTGCGGGATTGCACGGTGACGGGGATGCTGCAGGCCGCGGGGCTGGCCGGGGAGTGGCATCACAGCCGTGCGCACGACTTCTTCGCCTATCGGCGCTGGGATCCCGACGAGCTGGGACTGTTGCTGCTGGACTTCTTGGTGTCGGTGTTCGTGAAGGTGGGCGCGCCGATCCGCTTGGCTGTCGATGACACGCTGTTCGGGCGCTCCGGGCGGCGGGTGTGGGGCGCTCACTATCTGCACGACGGTGCTCAACCGGAGGGCTCTGGGCGCCGCACGCGCTGGGGTAACTGCTGGGTGGTGGTCGTGCTTGTCGTGGAACTTCAGTGCTTGGGCGGCCGGCTGATTGGCCTGCCGGTCCTCTTCCGGCTGTTCAGGCCCAAGGACGATCAGCACCCCGACCCCGAGCGGCCATCACAGCCGGAACTGGCCAGGGGGCTGATCGACATGGTCCTCAAGCGTTTCGGGGCCCGGATCGTGGAGCTCGTCATGGACGGCGCGTATGCCTCAAACGCGTGGCGCGGCCTGCCCGACCGTGTCACGGTCACGACCAGGATGCGCTCAAACGCCGCCGTGCACGAGCTCCCAGCGCCACAGCGGCGAGCAGGGCAGATGGGCCGCACCCCGTTGAAGGGCAAAAAGCTCCCGACCCTGGCCGAGATCGCCAAAACCGCGATCTTTAGGCCGGTCACGATCACCGGCCCCGACGGGCGCACTCGCACCGCGCACATCCACGAGTTCGTGTGCCTCTGGTACAAGCCGTTTTACACCCGTCCGATAAAGGTGATCTTGATCCGAAACCCCGGCTCAAGCGAGGGGTTCGACATCGCGCTGGCCAGCACCGACGCCGATGTGCCCGCGCCCGAGCTGATCGCGCGCTATGACAGTCGCTGGACGATCGAGACCGCCCACCAAGAGGCCAAGGCTCATGGTGTCGGGGAGGCCCGCAACCGCGTCCAGAAAGCCGTGCAGCGGACCGTCCCATTCGGATTCCTCTCACAGACAATCACGATTGCCTGGTATGCGCTTCATGGCGACCCCGAAGCAGACCTCCACGAGCGCCGCCGCCAAGCCCCGTGGTACCGCCAGAAGACCACGATCAGCTACACAGACATGCTCGCCGCGCTACGCCGCGAACTCATCCGCCAAGACTTTTGGGCACAAGCACACCCAATAACCACCAACCCGAAACTCACACAACCCCAAAAGCCACCGGCATCAGCCGCCGCCTGAAACTACGAAAGTCGAGATGTCACGGATCATGCAATTAAGCCCATCTCGGAAATAATCGACAGTCTCACCGACTACCGCAATGACAGCGGCGCCAACATCGAAAGCGCTGGTGGCAGGACCATCGTCCAGCGCTTCGTCGGCGAGGATTCAGATGTGGAGTTCGAGTGGGAGGAGTTCGCGCACACGAACCTCGTCGTCGCACGCTGGCTTTTCCAACGGGAGATCGTCCGGCGGTTTCAAGGTGCGCTCGGAGTAGCTCCAACGGACGCGCCAAAGTTCGATGCGATGGTTGGATTTGGAAGCCGGGCACACAAGCAAATTGTGCGGACAGCACAAGACATCGTGGACGCGTACATCAACAACGTCTTCCTGAAGCAGAAGAAGGTTGACGGGTACCTCGTGGGACCTGCGTTGGTACGCAAGGACGAAATGGAGCCGTTTTCAAATGCGCTTCACGACGGGTATAGCGGGCTAAACGAATCGCTCAAGCTACCGTTTGCGCAGGCCATCGACAAGACCGGCCTCACATGGTGCCGCAATCCGGCGAGCTCGAAGAGCGGGTATAACGTGCCTTTGATCAGCATCGGACCGACGCGCAACTTTTACCCTGATTTCCTGGTATGGAAAGGGAAAGATGTCTTCGCGATCGACACTACCGGCGAGCATCTTCTAAAGGAAAAGACAGGGCGCAAGCTCCTGTCGATCGAGCCAGCACGAGCCACCGGTGGCCGCCTGATCGTCCGTCTCATATCCGAAGGAACCTGGAACGCCGATGTGGAGCAGGAGGACTCAGCGGGCTACACTGTATGGGGACAGAAGCAGGACAATTCTCTGCGTGCTACAACGGTCGATTCCGTTGACGCCGCGGTCGAGCGAGCGATAACTCGCAATCCTAGGTAACGCATTACTAGCCGTCTAGCGAGATCAGGTCTCCTGACCAGAGGCCCATCCTTTAGCTCTGGACGGTCATGACTCCACGCTGTAATCGAGCTCTCGCCAAGATCGAACGCGATAGAGCGTGCCGTCGGCTGAGCAAAACTGCGAGCCGCCTTGGAAAGACAGGGTGCTGTGGGCATCACCGTTGGCGAACTCGAGCAGTTTGGCAAAGACCACCTTCTGACCTTTACGCGGGCGTGGCCTGGCCAGCCGGGCGCGACAGCGCTGGCGCCATTTACGGGCGTACTGATTGCTGGGCTCAGTGAGCTGGTCGAGGATGCGCGCTGGACAATGATCCTCGGCGGGACCCATGTCCTCGCTGATCGGCTTGGTGTAGAGCATGCCGCCGCGACGCTCGGCCAGCAGCACAAGACCGAACACCTCCTGACCGTCGCTCGAGCGCACCGCCGCGTAGATGACCTGCCCATAGCGAGCGGTGTCGATCACACGCGCGGCGAACTCCGCGCCGAGGTCGAACTCGATCGCGGCGCGTGCGGTGAAAGGTCCCTGTAGATGTCCAGCTGTCCAACCCATGATGTTCCTTCCTGCGTAATTTGTGGCCTTCCCGTCGACGCTTAATTTCTCTCCTCATAAAATGCGTGTAACACATTTCGCTATATGGAGAAACAGGAGCAGCGCCTAAGGTCGCGGGTGCGAGCCGTTACTCGATGACGGCGGGTAGACCTAGGCCTGAAACTCGATGCTCCGTCGTCTCTTGTGATCGTAACGTCGGCTTGGGATGGTTCTCGCGATCGCGGGGTTTGCGCTGCGCCGCGCATCGTCTTTCGGCGACAATCAGTTCTCGTGCCACTAACCACCGACCAACAACGAGTGACCCAGGCCGTCTACGATGTGTTTCGTGAGAGCGGCGAATGGCCCGTGGTGGACGCCATCGACCGCCTCGCCGATGAGCGGTGGGAACTGGACGGCCACGCCGTGCTGCGCTCGCTGCCCGAAGACCCCGCGCTGCTTGATCGCCGGAATCTGAGAGACAACACACCTGTGCGTCTGCGCGTCCGGGCGATCAGTATGTGCGAGGGCGCAGATGCCGATCTGGCCGTCTTCGTCCGCACTGTGGGCTGGCTTGCCGAACGCGAGCGAGCGTTTCATCCTTCCTCGCCTCAGAAGGCTGAGCAGGTGCGCGTCACCAGCACTCAGCTCGCGAGCGACCTGGCTGCCGAGGGTCGCGCCATCGATTCCCTCGCGCTCGCAAAGGTCTGTGAGCTCGCCGATGTGGAGCGCCTGTCGTGGGGCGGGAGCTATGGGATCGAGGGTGATCGAGGCAATGGGAGATGTACCTGCGTCGCGACATCCGCCCCTTTCGGCGCGTGGAGACGCTCGAGGACTTCCTCGAGGTGCGCGACCGCCTCGACGAGCAGGCTGCCGAGGAAGCACGCCGTGCTCTTGGCGTCGGTGACCTTCTTGCGTTTGAGCAGCCGCGCGCTCCCGAGACTCCCGCTGACGACCGCCGGTATGTGTTTGTTGCGATGCCGTTCGAAGAGCCATGGTCGCAATCCGTGCGAGACCTGATCGAGCAGGTGTGCGAGCGCGTCCACGACGCGGGGATTCCGCTGCGCTGGGAGCGAGCGGACGAGATCGACCGACCGGGGCGCATCACCGAGCAGATCCTCGACGCGCTCAGCACCGCAGACGTCGTCATCGCCGACATCACCGGCGCCAACGCAAACGTGATCTACGAGGTCGGCTACGCCGCCTCGAACGGAATCCCGGTCGTGCTACTCAGCCAAGAGCCCGAGGCATCCCCATTCGATCTGAAGGACCTGCGCCAGATCGAGTACAAGCCCGACGAGCTCGATGCTGTCCGCGGCAAGCTCGCCCGCCAGCTAAGCAGCGCGCTCGGTGCCGAGGCGACCGAGCCGTAGTACTTTGCGAGGCGCGACGCAAACGCTCCTTTCAGGCAGCGTTCGTAGCGCCTCCTCGGGATCGAGGCCAGGGAGCGAAACGCGCTCTTACCGCATGAACTTAGAGTGCTACGCCTTGCCGGAAGGATCAGCCTTCGGTTTCCCGTCCTCGCCGTGCTATCCTCCTACCTATGGCCAAAGACCGCGTACCCGTAAACCTCGCTGACCCGAAGGACATTCGTGCAAAGATGCCCGAGATCACGAGGCTTCTCGCTAATGCACGTCAAGAACTTGAGGCTCTCAAAGAGCAGGTCGAGATGCTGACCCGAATCGTGGGAAACAGGCCTTCGGCTTCCGCACAAGTCGTGGTATCGGGAGGCGGTTCGGGTTCTGTAACCTCCGCACGAGACCGGAAGACCCAGAAGCGTCCACGGGTGCCAAAGGCCGCACCTTCGCAAGAACGAGCCGTACAGGCGCTCGAAAAGGCAGGACGTCCCATGGGGCCGGCGTCTCTCTTCCGGTTTATGGAGGCCCAAGGGATGGACAGGCCCAAAAGCGTCGCTGCGCTGAACGCCATTCTCTGGGCGGCGGCAAAAGCTGGTCGCGTCGTGAAAGCGCCCAATGGTGTCTACGCCCCACCCGGGTTCCCAACTGACCGTCCGCTCACCGACTACGACGAGGCAGCGCGTAAAGGATTCCCCGTGCCTGCGGCTCATCCGTCAGCGACGGACCAACAAGCTTCTCCCAACGGGTCGCCCCCCGCGGGTGAAGGTCGAGAGCAGAGTTCCGAGGTGGGCACCCGATAAGGGATCGGGAATATTCCTTGGACTCAACTGCGGGTGGCTTGCCCTGCTGCCCGCAGGCTCTCGGCAGCTATGTCTGTCTTTCTATTCTAGCGCTCTGAGCGGCCTCCTGCTACGCCTCGACGGATTGGTGGGAGGTCAACCTCCGCCCAGCGACACGGCCGACAAGTCCTGCGTGACCTCTATGAGCAGGCCCCTATAGTCAAAACTGGCCCATTACACGCGTAGGCCTGACCTTGCTTGCGACGCTTCGTGGGGGACGGCGATGCTCTCTGTTGGACGGTGTGCTGGTGTTGTCTTTCTCTCTCTCCCCTCCCCACAACCTCGAGGGGTGATCAACCTGACCTCGTTTGCCCACACCTGCCATTGATCTGCCATAATGGGCGACAGATAAGGCGACAAAGAAGGGGAAGATCATTGGCGGACTTGGCGGAACGACTCGGTAAGGCAACCGGGCAGATAGAGCTCGATCAGGCGGACCTCGCGCGCATGCTCAAGACGAACCCACGCACCGTGTCGCGCTGGCTATCGCGGCAGACCGCTCCGCGGCCCGATGCTCGTGAGCGGCTGCTGGAGCTGATCGCGGTCCTCGAGAAGCTCTCGGGCGTTCTACGGCCCGAACCGGCCCACGACTGGCTGTTTACGCCCAACGAGTCGCTCGATCACCACAAGCCGGTCGACCTCTTGCGCACCGGCGAGTTCCGGCGCGTCCTGAGTGCCATCGACGCGATGTCCGAGGGCGTCTTCGTCTAACCGCGCGTGATCGACCAGCAACTCCTCGCTCGAATCGACGCTATCGAGCCGATCCCCTTCGCCGGGCAGGCGTTCCGGCACATCGCCCACGATCGCCATCCGCTCTCAGGAGCCGGCGCCCGAACCCACGGCGGACGCTGGAACCCACCGGACAGCTTCTCCACCCTCTATCTCGCGCTCGATCGCGAGACAACCGTCCGTGAGTTCTACCGGCTCGTCAAACGACAAGGCCGCTCCCCAGAGGACTTCCTTCCCAGGCGCATGTACCGCTACGACGTCGCGCTGGCCGCCGTCCTTGACCTGCGTGATCCTTCCACCCGCGCAGCCCTCCAACTCAGTGATCTTGACTTGACGGCCAACGACGCTGCCAAGTGCCAGCAGCTCGGCGAGGCCGCCCACTACCTCGGACTCGAGGGCATCCTCGCACCATCGGCGACCGGAGAGGGCACCGTTCTGGCTGTGTTCTTCGACCGCCTCCATGCCGACTCGCAGGTCCGCGATCTCGACCACGAGCCCTGGACGGTGCCGCCCCAGGAGCCACAGGCATCCTGATGGTTGGCGGCGTAGCGACCTGACTTCCTTGCGACGATTGGTGTGGGGACCGGCGACGCTCATCGTTGGACGGGCTGCTGGTGTCGTTGTCTTTCTCTCTCCTCCCCCTCCCCCAAAACCTCGAGGGGGACCGGAACGACTCGGTGAGGCAACCGGGCAGATGGGCTGACCAGGCGGACCTCGCGCATGCTCGGGACGAACCACGCACCGTCTCGCGCCGGCTCTCACGGCAGACCGCTCCGCGACCCGATGCTCGTGAGGGGCTGGTGGAGCTCGTCGCGGTTCTCGAGAAGGTCTTGGGCGAGAGTTCCGTCCCCAGCGGTGCATATGGTTGTCTGCTTGTCGGTCCGGCTGGGCCGGAGCCGACCGCTTTACGAACGCAAGAGGAGCTGCCATCATGAAGGCCGTGGCGAAAGCGCAGACCAACGGGAATGGGAAGATCAAACGGCTCAGCCCCGAGAGGCTGGCCGAGCTCATGGTTCCCGCAACCGCGAAGACCCCCGAGGAAAAGGAGGCGGCCTTCAAGCGGGCCACCGAGGGTCTGCGCTTCAAGACCCGCGTCACGCGGGACATGTACCGCCCGCGGTAGACCGCGATGAGCGGCGCGGGATGCGAGCGCGATCCCGGCCGGCGAATGGGTTGGGGCAATTCCCTTGTGTCTGGAAGTTCCCGCCGGCCGTGCCCGCATCTCGCACCCGCTTAGCTGAACAGACCCCCAAACCAGCCGCTGCACGCCACATGCAGCGCCATGCTTGCGCGCATCGACGAAAGCGGCGTCACCATCGTGACCAGCGACCTGCTCGCAGTCGAGCTCGCCGAGAGCGCCTTCGCCATCACCCTGAAGGAACGCTGGGGCGGACGCTGGCGAGGACGCCGCACCGACGGACGCTCCCGCCGTCCCGCCACACGGCGCCTGAACCACACCGTCACGCGCTACGAGGCACTGCTCTCGCCCGTCAATCACCTGCCCATCCCTGTCCGTCGCGTGACCGCTGACGCGAGGACCTTGATGACCGACTACGGCATCGCTTCCTACGACGCCGTACACGCAGCCAGCGCGATCGCCGCCGGCGCCCGGGCGATCGTCACGCTCGACACCGGCTTCGCGCTCCTGCCTTCGACGCAGCTCACGGTGTACACCGACCGCTCGCGGCTCGCGTCGTGCCGGAAGAAGCGGGCCCGGTGAGGAGACGGTCGGCTGGACTGTGAGCGGCGACGCTCTCGTTGGATGGGCTGCTGGTGTCGTTGTCTTTCTCTCTCTCCCCTCCCCAACACACACACCTCATTCCCATCCTCAAACGTTCCCGTCCCGGCCGAGTGGAAAGGATCTGTGGAGCAGATCAAACCCGGTCCGGCTCACCGGCAAGTACCGGGATGAGGTGGTGGAGGCTCGGTGGGTCGCCTAGACGGCGAGAACCTGTCGAGACCCCCCGTTCGCACCGGGAGGCTCTGTAGCTTGTGTACCGTGAGCGACGGCCTGCACATACCGGCGTATTCCGATCTGCTCTGGCCGACGCTGCGCGCGGTGCGGGAGATCGGCAACAGCGGGACCAACGAGGAGATCGTCGAGAGGGTCCTGGCCGACGAGGGGTTCACCGAGGAGCAGCTCGCGGTGCCGGCGAACAATGGCCGCAGCGGCTTGATCGAATATCGGCTCGCGTGGGCGCGCAGCCACCTCAAGGGCATGGCGCTGCTCGAAGAACAGCCGGCGCGGTGTATGGAGCACGACCGAACTGGGACGGACGTCGGCAGCGTCGGCTCCGGCGCGGTGCGCGACTTCCGCGGGGCGATGAGCGGGCGCGGCGAGAAGGGCCTGCTCATCACGACGGGCACATACACTTCCGAAGCCAAGCGCGAGTCGACCCGTGACGGGGCGCCGCCCGTCGATCTGATCGACGGCGATCAGCTCTGCGACCTTTTGAAGCAATACGAGCTTGGTGTTCGCTGCAGCGTGCGGCAGATCGAGGACGTCGCGATCGACCCGGAGTTCTTTGCCGAGCTCTAGGCGGCTTTCCTCAGCGGACTGACTGAGGTGCCGAGCCGAATGGCTGGCAGAGATCAAGCCTGGCCCGCTTGGTGCACTCAACGGGCGTTTACCTTGTCGAAGTCGCACACATTGCATATCACGAGACACAGGTGAAAGTGCTGCGCCCTCACAATGGGGAGCTCGGTTATCCTCCCAGCGATGCCGACGAGCGGATTGCGCCTGCACGTCTCCACGGCGGATGGTTCGACGCTCAGCGCAGAGCTCTTTGCACCAGCCGGTGAGGGGCCCCACCCAGGCGTTGTCGTGCTGCACGAGTCATTCGGCCTCAACGATGACATGCGCCGAATCGCTTCTCGCTTCGCCGATGCTGGATACGCCGCGCTGGCACCCGACCTGTACTCGCACGGGTCGCGGATCGTGTGTCTCAGCCGCGTGATGGTCGACATGCTGCGGGGCAGCGTGGCGCGGGAGATCTCCGACATCCGCGCAGTGAGAGACGCGCTCGCCGCCCGCCCCGAGGTGGACTCTGGGCGAATCGCCGTGGCCGGGTTCTGCCAGGGCGGCGGCTTTGCCCTGATCGCCGGCACGCAGCCGGGCTTCTCCGCGGCCGCCGTCAACTATGGCGAGGTGCCCGCGGAGCGCTCGCGCCTGGACGGCGTGTGTCCGGTCATCGCAAGCTACGGCGGCAAGGATCGCGTGTTCGGGCGCAAGACGGCCGCGCGCCTGGAGCGCCACCTCGCCGCCCTCGGCGTGCCCCATGACGTGAAGACGTATGAGCAGGCCGGGCACTCCTTCTTCTCCCTCCTCGACGGCTGGCAAGGCTGGCTCGCGCGGGTGCCCACACCGATGGCCGTCGGTCACAACGAGGCAGCGGCCCGCGACGGCTGGGAGCGCATGCTCAGCTTCTTCGACGAGCACGTACGTTGAAATCCACCGGGGTGCTAGGGCCAGTAAAGACGGAGGTTGGGGCGGCAATCTCAGCGGACTCGTAGGTCCGTCCCTCATCCTGTGGCTCGATCATCCCACCTCTGTGACCGGCGACACTCACCTGTGTTTCGGGCGACTGGCGGTGTTGTCTCCCCGCCCAACACGCCCGTGGACCGCGAGCCACTAGTTCATCGACCACCGAAATATCTGGTGGTAGGCTGTCGAATCTGATACTCTAAGGCCAGTAGATTCGTCTAGAGAGAGGCTACGGGCTTTCTGATGTCATCTCATGGGATCTCTGGTTCTGGTCGAGCTGAGCTTGCCGCGGTCGCTGGCCGGCGGCGGTTCATCTCGCCTGAGGACGCCGCGGCCGAGCTGGGGGTCGATGCGCGGGTTGCCGCCCGCAAGCTCGCGCACTGGGCCGAGCAGGGATGGCTGCGGAGAGTACGACGGGGCCTGTACATAGCGGTCCCAGTCGAGGCTGAGAGTCCCGAGGGCTGGACGCAGGACGCGATGGTCGTCGCCGGCGCCGTGTGGTCGCCTTGCTACTTCACGGGCTGGACCGCAGCCGGCCATTGGAGTTTGACCGAGCAGGTCTTCCGAACCACCGTTGTGAAGACCGCGCGGCGTGTCCGTGCCACAGAGGTCCGCCTGCTCGACGCCGACTACCTCCTCACACATGTCCCTGAGGACGTTATGGCGTGGGGCGTCGAATCGATCTGGCACGAGGAGGTGCGGCTCCAGATCGCCGACCCGGCGCGAACCGTCGTAGACATCCTCGACGCACCGCATATCGGCGGCGGCATTCGGCACGCCGCCGAGATCCTCGATACATATCTCGATGAGTACGATGCGCTCCGCCTCGTGGAGTACGCGGAGCGGCTTGGCAACCGCGCCGTGTTCAAGCGCCTGGGCTACCTGGTCGAAACCCTCGGGCGCGACGAGCCCGAGCTGATCTCTGAGTGCAAGGCGCACCTGTCAACCGGGCTGGCGCTGCTCGATCCCGATGGACCACCGAACGGCCCCCGCGTGCCGGCATGGGGCATCCGAGCCAACATCAGGATCGCCCCCGGGAGCCCTTCGTGATCTCAAAGCAGGAGCTGCTGCAACTCCGCACCGAGTGGCAACTCGACATCGGCGTCATCGAAAAGGACTACGTCCTCGGATGGGTGCTCGCCGCGATCGCCGCCGAGCCCACGATCGCCGAGCACTGGATCTTCAAGGGCGGAACGTGCCTGCGCAAGTGCTACTACGAGACGTACCGGTTCTCAGAGGATCTCGACTTCACAGTGGTCGACGGTGGCCCCGAGGAGCCAGGCGAACTGACCGCGATCTTCGAGAGAGTCGCGGAGTGGCTGCGACAAGAGTCAGGAATCGACCTGCTCGTCGAGAGCGGATCGTTCGTGCAGCGCCGTAACCTCCGAGGCAAGCCAACGATCCAGGGCCGGCTCGCCTATCGCGGGCCGAACCCGTCGCGGGGGACATCGCCGAAGCTCAAGCTCGACCTCACCACCGATGAGGTGCTCGTCCAGCGGCCGCTCGTGCGCGCGATCGTGCATCCCTACGGCGATGCGCCGCTACCAGGTGGTGGTGTGCCGTGCTACTCGCCGACGGAGCTGCTCGCCGAGAAGACGCGGGCGCTCGCCGAGCGCTGCCGTCCGCGCGACCTCTACGACGTTGTGCACATGCACCGTCACCCCGACCTGATCGGCCGGGCGTCGCTGGTGCGTTCGGTGCTTGCCGCCAAGTGCGCTCACGCCGGGATCGCAGTCCCGGACGCCGAGGCGATCCGCGCCTCATCTCACGCGCAGGAGATCGAGCGCGAGTGGGAGAGCATGCTCGGCCACCAGCTACCGCGGCCGCTTCCACCGTTTCGGACGTTCTGGGACGCATTGGAGGAAGTATTCGCGTGGCTCGCCGGCGCGCAGGCGCGGCCGGTGCTGCGCAGGATGCGGAGCAAGGAGGCGCTCGACTCGTGGCGTCCACCACAGGCGATCCGCTCCTGGCGGCGCGGGGCGCCGCTCGAGCTGATTCGCTACGCGGGCGCCAATCGGCTGAAGGTCGAGATCGACTATCACCCCGAGCAGGGTGAGCCGGGGTGGCGGCTGGTCGAGCCCTACGAGCTGCGCCGCACGCAGGCCGGCAAGCTCGTGCTGCTCGCGGTCAACTCTCAGGGCGGTACGCGTACCTACCGAGTCGACCGGATCGCAGCAATACGACCGACGACCACGCCGTTCCGCCCCAAGTTCACCGTCGAGTTCTAACGTCTAAAAACAAGAGGCGAATGTCGGGACGGCGATCTCAGCGGGCTCTGGGTCGGTGGCTGATCCTTTGGCTCGTCCCTACCTCTGTGACCGGCGATACTCTCGTGGGACGGGGTGCTGGTGTCTTTGTCTTTCTCTCTCTCCTCCCCTCCCCCAAAACACACCCCTTCTCCCCATCCTCAAACGTTCCCGTCCCAACCAGGTGGGAGGATGGATCCGATGAGCAACCCACTGCTGAGCGCCCCCGCGCGCTGGACCCTCGACCCCTCCGCCACCCACGCCAGTTTCCTCGCCTGGACGCTCTGGGGTCTCATTCCCGTGCGCGGCACCCTCATCGCACGCTCAGGCCATCTCCTTGTCGAGCCCCCCAGCGCCAGCGGCGAAGTCGTACTCGACGCCGCCAGCGTCAACACTCGCCTCCGGCTGCGCAACTTCCATCTACGCACCCGCGACTACTTCAACGCATCCCGACACCCCGACGTGCGCTTCGTAGCCCACACGCTCACCGCGCTTGGGCCCGACCGGATCTCGGTTCAGGGCGAGCTGACCGTCGCCGGACACACCGCGCCGGTGACGCTCGAGTGCTCCACGCGCCTGCAAGGATCAGACCGCCTCGAGCTCACCGGCCAAGCCCAGGTCGACCGCCGCAGCTTCGCCATGAGCGGCGGACAGCTCCCGGGGCTGATTCCCGCGAAGGTTGAGCTGGCGGTTGAGGTGGGGCTGGTGCGGGTGGGACACAGGTGAGGGCAGCTCATACGCAAGGCCCTCCTCGGCGACCTCAGCGGACTCCCAGGTCCGTCCCTGATCCTTTGGCTCGTTCCTCCACCTCTGTGACTGGCGACACGCTCCGCTGGGCGGTCCTTGTGTCGTTGTCTTTCTCTCTCTCCCCTCCCCAACACATCCCCTCATTCCCATCCTCAAACGTTCCCGTCCCAACCGGGTGGGAGGATGGATTCGTGCAGCGGCCCGATTCATCACGCCAGCCGCCGGCACCCAGATCGACCTGTTCGTGTGGGCGCGCGCCTCGACGCCGAGCGCAAGCGCGTCAGGGTCGTCAATGGCGAGGGGGTGGGTGATCGGGGGTGGCTCGTGGTCGCAACTACCTACTTCACGTCCATGAACTGACCCACGGCCTGCACGAGCTCCTCGAGATCGTCGCGGGTCACCGGACGGGCCAGCGGCTGATCTCCCAGGCGCTCACACAGCGCCTTCGCACCCCGCCACGCCGGCAGGATCGACCACAGCTCGCACGCGGGCTTCTCCAGCAACACTCGCAATCCCTCGCTGGCGCTGTTCTCTCTGTGCGGGACCGGGCAGAACACTGGGCGCTCCTGGGTGGCCGCGAAGCGCGCGGTGTGCATCGTGCCGCTCCTCACACCGCTCTGCGCAACGACCACGGCAGCCGACAGGCCGCCCTGCAGACGGTCGCGCGCAATCAGGTGCTGCGGGCGAGCTTGCTCTCCGAACGGCTGCTCCGAGATCAACGCCCCACCCTCCTCGACTATCCGAGCAGCCAAGCCCTTGTTCTCCGCCGGATATATAGCGTCCAGGCCGCCGCCCATCACAGCGATCGTCGGCGCCCCGTGCTCCAGCGCCGTCCGGTGAGCGATCGTGTCGATGCCCTTGGCCAATCCACTGACGATTCCCCACCCATCATCCGCCAGCGCGCCCGTCAACTCCTCTGCCGCCGAGGTCCCGAAGATCGTCGGCTCGCGCGTGCCGACGACCGCGACCAACCGCTCGCGAGCGAGCAACTCGACGTCGCCTCGCACGTAAAGCACCGGCGGCGGGTCGGACAGGTTGCGCAGGCGATCCGGGTAGCGCTCGTCGGAGAAGGTCAATTCGTGGACGTCTGCGGCGGTACGACTGGATTTGATTGAGTGCATGGTATGTCCTGACTCTAGAGCTGGGCGGAGATGGTCTGGAGACGCTAACGGAGGACCGAAAGACACATACGCGCCAAGTTTTCTGCCGTGCCGCCCGGAAAGACGGGGGATTGGGCTCGCCGCGGGGGTTCGGACGAAGATTCCATCGCAGCCGGCTCATACAATGAGACCCATGGAGCATTCCACCACCGATCGACCAACAGGCACCGTCCGAGGAGACACAAGCAGCGGAACGACCGATCGGGGGCCCGGCACCCCCCACTACACCCGCCACTTCAGATCGCTCACCCTGCCCGGCCTGGTGTCGGCCGACGCCCTCGTCCCCGCGTGGCTGCGCAGGATCTTCCGCCGCACAAACACACCTGCCGCGCGCTAGTCCCTCCGCGCGGCGCGGGACCCGAACGTTCCTACTCTCCGCTGGACGGCCCTTGTGTCGTTTGCGAAGGCAGACAGAGCGGGCCCTAAAACGCTCTCGTGGGACGGGTGCTGGTGTCGTTGTCTTTCTCTCTCCTCCCCCTCCCCCAAAACCTCGAGGGGTGACCAGCCTGATGCTAGGAATCATTTTGGGCAGGTCGGTCGTATGGGCTTGCCGGCCAATCGCCAGCGGCCAACTCGTCTTCGTCGCGCTCGTGCAGCGGCAGGTCGTCGGGGTTGACGGCCGCTCGGCCCCAGTAGGCAGCGAGCTTCACCTTGAGCTGGCGGCGCGCCGGTGGCTGGAGTTGCGCGACGCGGCGGGGTGGATCGCGCAGCAACTCGTCGGAGACGAGCGTCGGACGGAAGAGGCATGCCACCTGCTCGCTGTCGAAAACGCCGGTCAGGGGCGGTAGATACATGTAGGGCGTGATCGCGTCTCGGCTGCGCAGGAGGCCGAGGCTCTTCTCGATCGCGGCCGTCTGCTCGATCACAAGATCGAGTGGCAGCACCGGAACCAGCACGCGGTAGGGATGTGCGGCCAGGCTCGTCCCGTGCTGCTCGGCCATGTCGCATGTCGGCGTGATGAGCAGGCCGTAGCCGAAAGCGACCTCGCCAAGGAAGTGCTTCCCCGGCGCGTCGTCCTGCTCGGCGGTGTAGACGACGGTCGGCTGGTCGCCGAAGGGGATAGCCTCGAAGAGATCGCCCGCGAACAGCGCCCGTGTCCACGGGCGCTGCCAATACTCGTGATCGTGTGGTCGATGCTCTCCAGGTCCCATTGCTTCCTCGCGTTGTGCGCAGGATCGGGAAGCCTAGTTCGAGTAGCGGAGGTCCTCTGCGTCAGTCGATCGAGCGAGCGGGTACCGGGACAACGTCGTCATCCGCCCGCAAGGGGGCGAAGCCGCTGAACATCTGCGCGCGCACCGCCTCGACATCGTCGGGGCGAAAGCGCCGAACACCGCTCGGCAGCCGCACGGCGCGCAGCAACCCGCGCTCCTCCCAGCGACGCACGGTGTTCTCGTGAACCCCAAGCGTACGGGCGACCTGTCGAACCTGCATGAGTTGTGCCATCTGTGCTCCTTTCGTCCATAACGCTACGCCTCTTGAGCCAGAATGTCAACTAAGGAGAGATGGTGGACTTGGAGGACTTGGTCGCGAGCTACGAGGGCGAGGAAGGCATAGGATCATCGACGTGGCACTTGGGGATGAGGTCAAGAAGCTCCTGGCGACCGCGGACAAGCTGATGGTCGGCGAGAAGCCCGGTCTATACCTCGAGGCGAAGGCGATCAGCAAGGGCCGGCTCCGCCGCCGACGCGGCGAAGAGCCTTCAGCTTTTGAGCCGCGAGTCGCTCATGGACGGAAGCCTCGATCTGTGGGGCGAGCGTGTATTCACTGACACGCGCGTTCGCAAGGCACTCGCCGAGCTTGCCGGCGATCCCCCATCTACCTTCCTCGAGGCCATTGTGCATGCCATGGGCAAGCCAGAAACCGCCATGGACCGACTCAGAGAGTATTGCCCGCGTTTTTGATAGCCAGATCGGAGCGGCCCCCGGCAAGAACGCTGTTCCAACCCCATCCGCATCGAAATCTCCAGTCGCTCCGCGAACCGCTGGCGGTAAGAAAGAATATCCGCTCTCGCACCATCTGGACGGCAAGCCAACGGCGATGGTGGACCTGTTTGAGCGCCTGGACGAATATGGACGCAGCCTTGGTGCCGACGTGACAAGACGGATTCGCAAGCAGTACATCGGCTACTTTCGTGGGGAAGAAGTCGTTCTTTACGATGGAGATTCGACGGCAACGCGTCATTCTCTATCTTTCGCTCGATCCTGCGACGATCCAGGAGTCGTGGGCCTCTGACGTGATGCGTGACGTGACCGAGATCGGCCACTACGGCATGGGGGACGCCGAGTATTCGGTACGCGACGGCGAGCGCGTCGGGGAAGTGCGCAACCTGATTAAGCTCGCCTATGAGCGAATCTGATCCGTGACCACGCCGAGCAATCGAGTAACAAAAAGAGGTGGGGAACCGAGCGCCTCTGAGGATTAGGCACTACGTAGCTCCCGGGTGACGCTCCGTGTGGTGACCGGCAGCACTCTCCGTGGGACGGGCTGCTGGGTGTCGTTGTCTTTCTCTCTCCTCCCCTCCCCAAAAACCTTGAGGGGGGACCAGCCTGACCTCGTGCCCGCCCCCGCCTGTGACCTGGATTGGGGGGTCTCGTTCGTGGAGTTGCATGACTACCGAACACCAACAGTTCTAGCTGTGATCTGGCGGGCTCAGATCATCCCTGAGCCACGTGGTCATGTCGTCCTGGGTCCAGTCGCCGGAGGCGATGGTGAGGACGGCTCGCTTGGCGTCATCGACGCTGGGGAACGGTTGCCATGACCATCCGTTGATCTCCACGAACAGACGCAGCGTCACCCACGCCGACGCTCACTTCGCGAGCCGCTTGAGCAGCTCGCGATCCTCTTCGATGATGCGCCGCAGGCGCGCCTTGAACTTCGGATCGCGACGGCGGCGCTGCAGGCTTCGGAGAGCGCCTGCTTGACGGTCTCGTTCAGGCTCGTGCCATCCGCCCGGGCGATCGCCTCGGCGTTCGCCGCGAGCTCGCTGTCGAGCCGGACTGTCAAGTTCCTTGTCATGACATCATAGTAGCACCATGTCGTGATGATCGCAATCGCCGTGGTCGCTGGGAAGTGGCTCAATGTTCCAGAGCCATTTCGCTCCCGTTGGGCGGGGTGCTGGTGTCGTTGTCCTTCTCTCTCTCCTCCCCTCCCCCAAAACCTTGAGGGTGACCACCCTGACCTCGTTCGGCCCACCCGTTCTGGGGTCGGCGTTCCCGCGTGTTTCGGGCTTCGTGATCGGTTCAGGGGGCTTCGGAGATCACGAGACGCAGGGCGCCCTGGAGCTCCTCCTGCTCGCGCAGGTACCCGTGTTCGACGTCCCAGGAGCCTGACTCCAGCGCGCCTGAGAGCCGCTCGACGATACGCTCCTCCACACCTGGCTCGAGCAACGCCCACACCGACTGGGCGCCGCGGACCTCCGGGTCCAGGAGGTGCTCAGGCCGCCGCCAGAACGCCTCGAAGAAACCGTCTGTGCAGTCGCCGGGCGTCGGGATGCGTTCCACGCGCGTGCGCCCGCCCAGCGCGGCCGCGACATCGTCGATCGCGGGAAACCGTGGCCGCTCCTTCGCAACCCCCTCGCGCAGGTACTCCAGCTGCCACGCCGGCAGATAGTCAAGCTCGAACGTAAACACCACGACCGGCCCGCGCGCCACCCGGCGCAGCTCGGCCAGCCCCATCTCGGGAGACTCCCAGTGATGGATCGTCACGCACGCCATCGCCGCGTCGACCGCCCCGTCGTCGAGAGGCAGCGCCTCCGCGCGAGCGTCGATCGCCGGCGCGGCGCCCGCGGGACGCTGGGCACGCATCGTCGCGCTCGGCTCGACGGCCAGCACCCACCGATCGTCAGGCTCATAGGACCCGGCGCCCGCGCCGACATTCAGCACCGTGCGCGCGTCGCCGAGCGCCTCATGGATTCGCGCCGCGATCCGCGGATCCGCATGGCGATGCCGCGCATACGTGCACCCGTGGCGCTCGTAATCGACCCGGGCGGTGGTCATCCGCCGAGCCTAACGAGCCGGCTCTGTAGGGCTTTGTTTGCGAAAGCAGACAAATCGGGTCCTAATGGCCGGCGACGCTCTCGTGAGTTGGCCTGCTGGTGTCGTTGTCTTTCTCCCTCCCCTCCCCAAAACCTCGATCGCTGACCAGTCTGACCTCGTTCGTCCCACCCGTTCTGGGGTACAGTCAGCCGGCCCGAGGTCGCTGGGGTGGCTCTAGTTTCCAGAGCCATTTGGCTCTATGGTTGTCTTTCTCTCTCCTCCCCTCCCCCAACCTTGAGGGACGACCAACCTGACTCGTTCGCGCCATCCGTTCTGGGTTATACGGATGAGGATCGGCTCGAAGATTATCGCCGGTCGGTGGTGGCCAGGACGATCGGGTTGCCCGACGGGTCGCGGACGAGCACACCCTCGTCGACATGCTCCGGCGTCTGCCCGCTGCCGGCCACGCGCGCGGCGAGACGGTCACGATCGGTGGCGCTTGGCAGGACGACCGTGACCTTTCTCAGCGACGCCGTTCCGGGAGGGGGTTGGGCGGCGCCGGCGCTCTCCCACGTGTTGGCGCCGAGGTGATGGTGATAGCCGCCGGCGCTCAGGAAAGCGGCCTGATCGCCGAGACGGGCCATCAACCCGAAGCCGAGCAACTCCCGGTAGAACGCGATCGTGCGCGGAATCTCCGCGACGCGCAGGTGCACATGGCCCATCACGGCGCCCTGCGTGAGACGCTCGAACGGCTCGCGCGCGCAATCCTCGAGCTCGCCGAGCAGGCCATGGGTGTCGAGCCCCAGCGTCGTCATCCGCTGCGCGACCCGTCCCTCCCACGTCTCGCGCGGTCTGTCCCAGTAGATCTCGATCCCGTGATCGTCGGGATCGCTCAGGTAGATCGCCTCGCTCACATAGTGGTCGGCGGCACCGGTGAGCGGGACGCGCTCGCGAACGGCGTGGGCCAGCCAGCGCGCGAGATCGGCGCGCGCTGGCAGGAGCAGCGCGAGGTGATACAGACCGCAGTACCCGCGCGCCGAGACGACACCGGGCTGCTCGATCAGGACCAGCAGGTCCTCGCCGCCCGCCCCGAGACACGCCCGCCCGGCGCCACGCTCGCGCAGCGTGAGACCGATCGCGCTCTCGTAGTATCCGACCGAGCGATCGAGATCTGCGACCAAGAGATGCACGGCGCCAGGTCTCGTCTCCGCGGGAATCTCGGCGATGACTGGCGCCCCGCCCGCCCCGGCGGCCTCGAGCTCCTCGGGATCGCGCGGTGGGAGCCTCATGCCGCGCCTACTGGGATGTATATGGGTAGGCCGCCATCTCCTCGGCGATCGCCCGATCGTCGTCTGCACCGCGCTCGCGCAGGCCGCCGATCACGCCGTCGCGGTCCTTCACCGTCTTGTTCTGGCTGAGCTTGCGCTTGCCCTGCACCGCCTCGATCTCGAGCCTGAACGCGACGATGTGAGGCAGCAGCTCATCGACGTGGTCCTCCGACGCCGACGTGAGCGACCAGGGCGACGGGAACCGCCGCTCGTGAACGTTGACGAGCTCGGCGAGGTACACGAGCACCTCGTCGCGGTCCTCCAACAGGCGCGGGCGACCGTATACGTGGACGGCGAGGTAGTTGTATGTCGGCAGGCTATCGCTCGCATACCACCGCGGCGAAACGTAAGCCTTGGGACCGCTGAAGATCGCAAGCGCCTCCCTCCCATCGCCCAGGTGACGAGCGAGCGGATCGTTGCGGGCAACATGGGCCAGCAGCGTCCCATCCCGGCCCTCCTCGCGATGCAGCACCCACGGGATGTGCGCTGCCAGTGGGCCATCGGCGCAGACCACGATCAGACCAAACCGAGCAGCCTCGATCATCTCGTGCAAGACCGGCAGCTCACGCTCGGCGTAATGGGGGTTGACGTACATCTACGAATCCAGACTACGACGATCGAGGACGCCGCATCGCGCCGCCCAGCGACCGTCCTACGGCGTCAGGCGGTGGGGGCCGCGGTAGAGAAAGGTCACCTCTCTCACGTTCTCCTGGTTAAGAAGCTGCATCAACAACCGCGTCAGCCCGAACCCGAACCCCCCGTGCGGCGGCGCGCCGTAGCGGAAGAAATCGAGGTAGTACTGGATCGGGCCGGTATCGACCTTCTTGTCCTGCGCCTGGTCCAAGAGCACGTCGTAGCGGTGCTCGCGCTGGGCGCCGGTTGTGAGCTCCAAGCCGCGCCACAGCAGGTCGAAGCTACGGGTCAGGCTCGGATCGTCGGGGTGGCGCATGTGGTAGAAGGGCCGCACCGACGTCGGGTAGTCGGTGACGAACGCGAGCTCGTGGCCGTGCTCGGCCGCAACCAGCGCGGAGAGCGCGCGCTCGCTGGGGGGGTCGAGGTCGTGCTCGGGGCCGGGCACATTCTCGTGGCCGCTGTCTCTGAGCATCTCCTTCGCGCGCGCGAGCGTGATCCGCGGGAACGGCACCGTCGGGACGACGACCTCGGCGCCGAACGCACGCTCGATCTCCTCGCCGTGCACCTCCTTGACCGCCCCCAGCACGTGCGCGAGCCATGCCTCCTCGAACGCCATCACGTCCTCGTGCGAGTCGATCCAGGCGATCTCAACGTCCACGCTCGTGAACTCGGTGTCGTGACGGGAGGTGAATGACGGGTTGGCGCGAAACACGGGCCCGATCTCGAAGACCCGTTCGAACCCGCCGGCAATCGCCATCTGCTTGTAGAACTGGGGCGACTGCGCCAGGTAGGCGGTCGTGTCGAAGTACTCGACCCTGAACAGCTCGGCGCCGGACTCGCTGGCCGAGCCCATCAGCTTGGGCGTGTGGATCTCGATGAATCGCTCTGAGCGCCAGTACTCGCGCATCGCGTGCTCGACCGTGCTCTGCACCTCGAAGATCAGCCTCCGGTCGGGCCTGCGCAGGTCCAGGTAGCGCCAGTCGATCCGCTTGTCCAGGGCCGAGTCGGGCGCGATCGGCAGCTCGGGCTCGGCGAGTGAGTCGACGTGCAGGTCCTCGAGCTGCAGCTCGATGCCGCCGAGGTTCACGCGCTCGTCGGCGACCACGTTGCCGGTGACGGTCACGGCCGACTCGGGCGTGAGCGCGGAGACGGCCTCGTTGAGCGCGCTCGGCTCCTCGTCCTTGCCGAGCACCACCTGCACCGCCCCGGCCTCGTCGCGCACGACAACGAACTGCACCCGCTTCTGGTCGCGCACCGCCTGCACCCAGCCACGGATCGTTGCCCGCTCTCCGACCTGCGAGGGCAGATCGGATATGAGGGTCCGGTTCATGGCGGGACCCTATCCAAGGGGGCGAGATGGGACAGTGGCGCGGAGGCGAAGAGGGATGGAGAGTGCTCGCGGGTTGGCGCGGGCCGCGGAGCGTCTACTCGGCGGGCTCTTCCGTGGCGGGCTCCCGGCCAGCTCGACTTCGACCGTGAGCTCGTCGGCCTCGACTGTCTCGATCCGCTCGATCGCGCCGGCCTGCCTCAGGTCGTCTTCGCCGAGCGCCAGCGCCCTCAGGCGCTCGGCCGTGTCCCGGACGACCACACGGGCGACGGGAGCGCGCATCGGCTGCTTGGCGTCCGACTTGGCCTTGCGCACCTCGTGCAGGACGTCCGCGGTCACCTCCAGCGCGACGTCCTGCACGGCGCGGCCGTCGAACTCCGGTTCCGGCCCCGCACCGTCGCCGTCACCAGCCACAGCCGCTCGCGGGAGCCCGTCGCCGGCCGCTTGCCTCAGCTGCGCCGCGTCGGGCCAGGCGGCGCGGTGCACCGAGCCCAGCTGCCACCACGACCAGACCTCCTCGCAGACGAACGGCAGGAACGGCGCGAACAGCCGCTGGAAGACCGACAGCGAGGTGCGCAGCGCGAGGCTCACGGGCGCGCCGACCGCGGGGTCGGAGTCGTAGCGGCGGCCCTTGACGAGCTCGAGGTAGTTGTCGCAGTACCACCAGAAGAGCTCCTCGGTGCGCTCCAGCGCCCGCGTGTAGTCATAGTCCTCGAAGCCGCGGGTCGCGTCGGCGACGACCGCGGCCAGCCGCGCGATCATCGCGCGGTCGAGCGGGTGGCTGAGCGCCTCGCCCGGCGGCGGCAGGTCGGCGAGCGCGAACTTCGAGGCGTTCAGCAGCTTGACCGCGAGCCGCCGGCCCACCTTCATCTGCTGCGCGTCGAACGCGGTGTCCGTGCCCGGGCGACCGCGCGCCGCCCAGTAGCGCGCGGCGTCCGCGCCGTACTGCTCGAGCAGGTGCATCGGCGTGAGGACGTTGCCCTTGGACTTCGACATCTTCTTGCGGTCGGGGTCGAGCACCCAGCCGGAGATCGCCGCGTTGCGCCAGGGCAGGACGCCGTGGTCGAGGTGCGAGCGCAGGATCGTCGTGAACAGCCATGTCCTGATGATGTCGTGCGCCTGGGGACGCATGTCCATCGGGAACACCTTCGCGAACAGCTCCTCGTCCTCGCCGGACCCAGGCGTCCCGCCTGTGTGCCCCCCGGCGATCTGCGGAGTCAGCGAGGACGTGGCCCACGTGTCCATCACGTCGGGGTCGCCCGCGAAGCCGCCGGGCCGCCCGCGCCGGGCCTCGTCGTATCCGTCGGGGACATCGGTCGAGGGGTCGACCGGGAGCCGGTCGGGAGCGGGAGCAATCGGCTGGTCGTACAGGACGTTTCCGCTCTCGTCGATCGGATACCACACCGGGAACGGCACACCGAAGAAGCGCTGGCGGCTCACGCACCAGTCGCCCGTCAGCCCGTCCACCCAGTTCTCGAAGCGCGCTCTCATGTACGGCGGATGCCACCGAAGCTCGCGCCCCCGCTCGATCAGGGCGTGGTGGTGCTCGATCGTGCGGATGAACCACTGGCGGCTCGTGACGATCTCAACCGGGCGCTCCCCCTTTTCGAAGAACTTGACCGCGCGCGTGACCGGCTGCGGCTCGCCGAGGAGATCGCCGGACTCCTGTAGCAGCTCGACCATGCGCCTGCGCGCCTGGTTGATCGTCCTGCCCTTCAACTCGTCGTAACCGGCCCGCGCCCGCTCGAGGTCGGCCGTCTCCCAGCCGGCGCTGCCCCACGGCACCTCAAGCAGTCGTCCGTCGGGGCCGAGCACGGAGCGCACCGGCAGCCGCAGCTCCCGCCACCACATCACATCGGTCAGATCGCCGAACGTGCAGACCATCACGAGGCCCGTGCCCTTCTCGCGCTCGACCTCCGGATGGGTCATGACGGGCACGCGCGTTCCGAACAGCGGCGTCAGCACCTCCCTGCCCACGAGCCCGCGCTGGCGCTCGTCGTCGGGGTGGGCGAGCAGGGCCACACACGCCGCGATCAGCTCCGGGCGCGTCGTCTCGATCAGCGCCTCGGGGCCGCCGTCGGCCGAGGCGAAGCGCACGCGGTGCATCGCCCCGGAGCGCTCGCGGTCCTCGAGCTCCGCCTGCGCGACCGCGGTCTGGAAGTCCACGTCCCACAGGGTCGGGGCCTCCAGCTGGTAGGCCTCGCCGCGGGCCAGCAGTCCCAGGAACGAGCGCTGGGAGATGCGCCGCGCGTGCGTGCCAATCGTCGTGTAGGTCATCGACCAGTCGACCGAGAGCCCCAGCCTGCGCCACAGCGCCTCGAACGCCTGCTCGTCCGACTCGGTCAGCTTCAAACACAGCTCGACGAAGTTCGGCCTGGAGATCGATACGGGCTCCTTTTCGGACGGCTCGACCGGCGGCGTGAAATCGGGGTCGTAGGCGACCGAGGGGTCGCAGCGCACGCCGAAGTGGTTCTGCACGCGCCGCTCGGTCGGCAGCCCGTTGTCGTCCCAGCCCATCGGGTAGAAGACCTCCCTGCCGCGCATCCGCTGATAGCGCGCGACCAGGTCGGTGTGCGTGAACGAGAACACGTGCCCGACGTGCAGCGAGCCGCTGACGGTCGGCGGCGGGGTGTCGATCGAGAAGATCCGCTCGCGTGGGGCGCTGCGATCGAAGCGGTAGATGCCGTCGCGCTCCCACACCGCGCCCCACTTGGCCTCCAGACCATCCAGCGTCGGGCGCTCGGGGACGTTCGGTCGGGCGAGGCGAGTCCGGCTACCGTTGGGCGGCGGCGGGGGCAAGCTGCGGGATCGTATCCGAGCCTCTCCTCGCGCTCGGCCCGATGCGTGGGCAAGCCGCGCATGCACGCGTTACGCCGTCAAACGGAACCGGATCGGCAGCCGGGCCAGGCCGTAGATGCCCATGATCGTCTCGTAGGAGACCTCGCCGTCGAGCTCGATCTCGCGCATGTGCTCGGCCATGAACGTCAGCGCCTCGCGCAGCTCCAAGGCGGGCGAGGTTCGCACCCAGACAGTAGTGCACGCCCGCGCCGAACGTCAGCGCCCGTGCGCGGCCCGCGGTCGGCGGTGATGTCGAAGGATTCGGACCCGCCCGCCCCGCCGGCGCCCTCGTCGAGGTCGCGGTTGCCGGTGAACGCGCACACCATCACGACCGTGCCCGCCGGGAACGTCACATCGCGGAACGTCACGTCCGTGGTCACGATCCGCGCCGTGAACGGGGTGATCGGCTCGTAGCGCAACGACTCCTCGATCGCCTGCTCGGCCAGCTCGGGCCGGCGCGTGAGCAGCTCCCACTGCTCGGGGTGCTCGGCCAGCAGCCTGATCGTGTGCGCGAGCTGGCTCTGGGTCGTGTCCACCCCACCGACGAGCACGTTGAACACGAGGTTGATGCACTCGACGTCGTCGAGCTGTCCCCGGCTTCCTCGGCGGCGATCAGCTTCGAGATCAGGTCGTCCTTCGGATCGTCCCGCCGCGCCGCCACGAGCGCGGCCGCGTACTCGTAGAACTCGCGCACGGCCAGCTCGATCTGATCGCGCTCAGTGGCCATGCCGGCCGCGTCGAACTGGCGCTGGATCCAGTTCGACCAGTGGTGCAGACGCGGCGCGTCCTCGATCGGCGCGCCCATCACGCAGGCGATCGTCTGCGACGGATATGGCTTGGCGAACGCCTGCACGAACTCGCACCGCACGATCCCGTCGCCATCCTCTCCGCCCGGAGCGGCGCGGGCATCCGCGAGCAGCCCCTCCAGGAAGGAGCGCATCGCCGGCCGGTAGCGCTGCACCGCTCGTGCGCTGAGCGCGGGATTCACGAGGCTGCGCAACCGCGTGTGGTCGGGCCCGTTGACGTGCAGGATGTTGCGCCGCATCTGCTCATACAGCGGCCCCTCGCGCACATCGAAGATCTCGGCGATCGTCATCCCCGGGAAGATCGCCTCGCGCGTGCGCAGAAAGAACTCGCCCGCCTCGCGGTCGAGCACGATGACCCCGTATGGCCCGGAGGCGAGCCAGCCCCGGGCGCGCAGCTCGCGCATTGCCTCGTGAAAGCGCTCCCCCCTCAGCGACGGGTCGGTGTAGTCGAACCCGGGAAGCTCAAGTTCGCTCACGAGCGCCATGACCGCGGCCCCCCGGCGGGCTTACTTCTTGGGGCTGATGGCCTGCTTCAGCGACGCGCCCGCGCTGAACTTCGGCGCCTTGGAGGCCTTGATCTTCACGCGCTCGCCCGTGCGCGGGTTCACGCCCTGGCGCGCGGCGCGTTTGACGACCGAGAACTTGCCGAACCCGGTGATGCTGACCTCGTCGCCCTTTTTCAGCGTCTTCGTCACGGCGCCGATCACCGACTCGACCGCGCGGCCCGCGTCGACTTTGGTGAGGCCACTGTCGGCGGCAACCGTGTCGATGAGCTCAGACTTGTTCATGGAGATGGTTCCTTTCGGGTGGTGTGGGAGCAGCGCGCAGCCTACCGTAGGAACCGATTCGTGCCATATCGCCCCGGCGCGATCGGTGTGTGAATCAGACCCGTAGCGAGCATCCAGCTGGACATCGCCGCGACGTTCCGCGGCTGCAGCGTCCCGAACGGCACGGGCGTGCCCCCGCGCGCGAGCGGAGAGCCCGTGGGAGATTCGCCGGCGGGCCGGCCGTCGAGGAGCGGCAGGTAGGCATGCAGCGACGCCCGCGTCAACCCCGGCGGCAGCGTCGGGTTGGCGGCCAGCAGCTCCTCCAGCGAGGGCGCCGGGTCGGCGAGCGTGTCCTCGTAGCCGTGCACGGTCGCCATGACGAACCCTCGCACGAGCCCGGGGTCGGAGGCGATCAGCCGGCGCGTCGTGAACGCCACGAGGCCGGGGTAGGCCGGGCCGCCGTTGCCGTCGAGCGTAAACGCCGTGATCGGATGCCCGCTCGCCTGCAGCGTCACGCCTTCGTCGGGGATGAACCCGGTGAACGCCGCGATCCGTCCCGCCACGAGCGCCTCCGGGCCATTGAAGCCCACCGTGACGACGTGCACGCGGCTTGGGCTCACGCCCGCGTGGCGCAGCTCGGTGTCGAGCACCGCCAGATCGGAGGGCACGCCCGTGATCCCGACCGTCTTGCCGGCCAGGTCCGCGGGCGAGCGCAGGTGCTCGGAGGCGAGCGCGATCAGCCCGCCGAGCGGGCGCTGCACGAGCGCCATCACCGCCTGCGCGTCTCCCCCGGCGGCGATCAGGCCAGCGACGTCGCTGCCATCCGCGAGGCCGAACTGGGCGCTGTGAGCGTCGATCAGCTTCAGCGTGTCGGTCGTCGCGCTCGGCGTCACCACGCGCAGGTCGATCCCCTCCTGGCGGTAGTACCCGGCGGCCAGCGCCCGGTAGATGCCCGCGTGGACGGCGTTCGGGACAAAGTCGAGGATCAGCGTCGCCTGCCTCAGGTGCGCCGGGCCGGTGGTCGAGGTGGTGGTGGAGGAGGAGGTGGAGGAGGAGGAGGAGGAGCTGGTGGAAGACGAGGAGGAGGAGCCCCCGCACCCCGCCAGCGCCATGACAGCCAGGCCCGCGGCAACGACGAACGCAAGAACTGGGTGCAGGCGGTGCCGGCCGGTACGATCTGGGGACATGGCGATAGATGCGACCTCCCGCCCGGCGGCGGACGAGAAGGCCGGTGACCAGACCCTATCCGGAGAGCCGGTCCGGGAGCTGTACACCGAGGCGGACCTCCCGGCGGGGATCGGCGGGCCGGAGGATCCGATCGGCCGTCCAGGGGAGTTTCCGTTTACGCGCGGGATCTACGACTCCATGTACCGCGGCCGGCTGTGGACGATGCGCCAGTTCGCCGGCTTCGGAACCAGCGAGGAGACCAACGAGCGCTTCCACTACCTGCTCGACCACGGTCAGACCGGGCTCTCCACGGCGTTTGACATGCCCTCGCTGATGGGCCACGACTCCGACCACGCGCGCTCGCTCGGAGAGGTCGGCCGCGAGGGCGTGGCGATCGACACGCTCGACGACATGCAGACTCTCTTCTCCGGGATCGACCTCGGCGCCGTGTCGGTGTCGATGACGATCAACGCCCCCGCCGCGATCATGCTCGCCTACTTCGTGGCGGCGGCCGAGCTCGACGGCGACGGAGCGGGCGGCGCGGTGACGGCCGAGCGGCTGTCGGGCACGATCCAGGCGGACATCCTCAAGGAGTACATCGCCCAGAAGGAGTGGTGCTTTCCGATCGACCCGGCAATGCGACTGTGCGGAGACATGATCGAGTGGTGCACACACCACATGCCGCGCTGGCATCCGATCTCAATCTCCGGCTACCACATCCGCGAGGCCGGCTCAACCGCCCAGCAGGAGCTCGCGTTCACGCTCGCGGACGGATTGACATACGTCGAGCAGGCGATCGCGCGGGGCCTCGACGTCGACGAGTTCGCGCCGCGGCTGTCCTTCTTCTTCAACGCCCAGATCGACTTCTTCGAGGAGATCGCCAAGTACCGCGCCGCCCGGCGCATCTGGGCGCGCGAGCTGCGCGACACCTTCGAAGCGAAGAACCAGCGCTCGTGGCAGATGCGCTTCCACGCTCAGACAGCCGGGGTCTCGCTGACCGCGCAGCAGCCGCTGAACAACATCGTCCGCACCACGATCGAGGCGCTGGCGGGCGTGCTCGGCGGCACCCAGTCGCTGCACACCAACTCCTATGACGAGGCGCTCGCCCTTCCCACCGAGGAGGCCGTTCGCATCGCGCTGCGCACCCAGCAGATGATCGCGCACGAGACGGGCGTCGCGGCGACCGCCGATCCGCTGGGAGGCTCCTACTACGTGGAGGCGCTCACCGACGCGATGGAGCGCCGCTGCTATGAGTACTTCACCAAGATCGACGAGCTCGGGGGGATGGTTGCAGCCGTCAAGCGCAACTATCCCCAGCGCGAGATCGCCGACGCGGCGTTCGAGTCCCAGCGCGCGATCGACGCGGGCGAGCGCGTGGTGGTGGGCGTCAACCGCTACACGCAGGACGACGAGGAGCCGATCCCGATCCTGCGCGTGGACCCGGCGCTGGAACGCAAGCAGCTGGACCGCCTGCAGTCCTCGCGCGCCCGGCGCGACGGAGCGCAGGTGGAGCGCACGCTTCAGGCGCTGCGCGAGGCGGCATCGCACTCCGAGCGCAACCTGATCGACCCGCTGCTTGACTGCGCCCGGGCGCGAGCGAGCGAGGGCGAGATCGTGGAGTCGCTGCAGCAGGTGTTCGGCGACTTTCGCGAGACCCCCGTATTTTAAGGCGCTTGCGTAGAGCACTCCTCTTCGGCGGCGCCCTGGTGGCGTTCTCCAGCATCGGCGCGCTCGCGTACGGATCGAGGCGGATCGTCGCCGAGGACGCGGCCTACCGTGCCCCGGCCGCGCCGCAGTGCGTGCCGGCGCAGCTCAACCGCTCGGCGGTGCTGGGAGGCACGAGCATCGCGGTCTCGCCCCTGCCGGGCTCATACGACGCCTCGGCGCACACGCAGATCAGCCTGCTGGGAGCGCCGCCGAGCGCACTGAGCGCGCTCAGTGCGACCGGCTCGCTGAGCGGGTCGCACGCGGGGCGGCTGATGGCCTACTCGCAGGGAGATGGCGCGAGCTTCGTGCCCTCGCGCGCGTTCGATCCGGGCGAGACGGTGACGGTGCGCGGGCGGGTGAGGACGAGCACGGGGAGCACGCCATTCGCCTACAAGTTCTTGGTAGCCCACCAGGACACGCAGCTGTACACCGCGACGGCCACGCGCACGCGCGACTACAACGAGGAGCAGCACTTCCACTCCGCCCCGGCGCTGCAGCCGCCGGTGCTCGACGTGACGGCGAGCTCGCCGCAGGCCGCGCCCGGCTACATCTTCGCCTCCCCCTACAACGGGCCGGGGCCGGCCGGGCCGGAGATATTCAGCGAAACCGGTGAACTGGTGTGGTTCGACCCGCTTGCAGGCGCAACGGAGGCGACCAACCTGCAGGTGCAGCAGCTGTACGGCAAGCCGGTGCTGACGTGGTGGCAGGGCCACGTCCCGCCGCAGGGGTTCGGGGAGGGCGAAGAGATCATCGACAACAGCTCCTATGAGCAGGTCGGGCGCGTGCACGCGGGCAACGGCTATGAGGCAGACCTGCACGACTTCCACATCACGCCCCAGGACACGGCGGTGCTGACGGTGTTCAACCCGATCGACTGCAACCTGTCCGCGGTCGGCGGGCCGAGCGGCGGCGCGGTGACCGACAGCGTGTTCCAGGAAATCGACCTGAAGACGGGGCTCGTGCGGCGCGAATGGCACGAGCCTCGACCACGTCCCCCTCAGCGACTCCTACAGCTCACCGGTGCAGGCAACCACCGCGTGGCCGTTCGACTACTTCCACATCAATTCGATCGATCAGCTCGCCGGCGAAACGACGCTGATCAGCGCTCGCAACACGTGGGCGCTGTACGAGCTGAACACTACGACCGGCCAGGTGACGCTGCGGGTCGGCGGCAAGCACGGCGAAGTCAAGGCGCTGAACGGCGCGGCGACGGCGTTCCAGCACGACGCGACGGTGCAGGCCAACGGCACGATCAGCGTGTTCGACAACGGCGCGACGCCGAAGGTCCACCCCGAGTCGCGGGCGATCGTGGTCGCGCTCGAACCGAAGGCCAAGACCGACACGCTGCTGGCCGACTACGAGCACTCCTCCCCGGAGCTGTCCTCTTCCAGCCAGGGCAGCGTGCAGACGCTGCCGAACGGCGACACGTTCGTGGGCTGGGGCGCGGAGCCGTACTTCTCGGAGTTCGGCGCCGGCGGGCAGCTGCTGTATGACGCGCACTGGCACGGCTCCTACGAGTCCTATCGCGCGTACCGATTCCCCTGGACGGGCACGCCCGCGAGCCCCCCGGCGATCGCGGTCGGGGGCGCGGCGAGCGCGCGCGCGCCGGTGACGGTGTACGCGAGCTGGAACGGCGCGACCGAGGTGGCGAGCTGGCGCTTGTATGGAGGACCGTCGCCCACGCGTCTGACGGCGGTCGCGAGCGCGCCGAAGGACGGGTTCGAGACGGCGCTCGTCACCCCGGGTCCCGAGCCCTACGTGGCCGCCCAGGCGCTGAACGGCGCCGGAGCGGTGCTCGGAACCTCTCACACGATCAAAGGTTGACTCGTCGGCGCTTGGTTTGATACTCTGGTCTGGCTCGATGTCAAACGGAGGTTTCGTAGCCAAGATGGCTGTTAGGGGCGCATCGGCCAAGTCCGGCCGCTACCGCCCGCTGCCGACGGGCGCGCACGGGCTGCACCCCGAGGAGGTGCGCCGCGACCAGTGCGAGCGGCTGCAGACGGCGCTGATCGAGCTGATCGCCGAGCGCGGGTATCAGGCGGTGAGGATCCTCGACCTGACGAAGCTCGCGCGGGTGTCGCGTCCGACCTTCTACAGCCTCTACGCAGACAAGGAAGAGCTGTTCCTGGCCACCTACGACGAGATCGCCAAGCGCACGGCGAAGACGATCATGGAGGCCTACGGCACGCAGGGCTCACCGGGAGAGCGCCTGCGCACGGCGATGCGCGCCTTCGCGGGGCTGGCCGGCGCCGAGCCGGAGGCGGTGTCGCTGATCGTGCTCGGCGCTTTCGGTGCGGGACCGAAGGCGCTCGAGCGCCGCAACCGCACGCTCCGGGCGCTCGAGCAGAGCATCCGCGCCGCCCGGTCGGAGAGCGCTCCGGAGGGCCCCCGCGGGAGATCGGGAAGCGTGCGCTCTCGCGGCGGATCGAGCGCCCGGCGGGTGGCGGCGGAGGCGGCGGGGATGGGGGCTGGGGCGAATACCGACCTGACCGTGAAAGTCATCCTGGGGGGCATCCGCGAGGTGACCGCCGCCCGTCTGCGCCGAGGCCAGGCGGCGGCGCTGCCGGGACTCGTGGACGAGCTGGCGGCGTGGGCGGAGTCCTATCCCGCGGCCCTGCCGGCCTCACTCGACCGGCCGAGTCAGGCAGGGCGGCGGCGCAAGCGCACCGAGGGAGAGGAGAAGGAGGATGGCCGGGCCAGGCTCGCCCTCGTCTCCGAGCGCGCGCGCCGGGCCGAGGGGCGACTGCCGAGCGGCCGCCACGACCTGTCGCGGCAGTTCATCGTCAAGAACCAGCGCGAGCGGATCGTCGACGCGACCGCCGCGATCGTCGCCGAGAAAGGCCTCGCGAGGCTGACGATCCCCGAGATCGCCCGGCGCGCGAACGTGTCGCATCAGACCTTCTATGAGATGTACCCGACCAAGCACGACGCGTTCCTGGGCGCGCAGAAGGTCGGCCTGCACCAGGCGCTTGGAGTCACCGTGGCGGCCTATGAAGCGCAAGGCGACGATTGGCCGATGGGAATCGCCGCCGGGGTGCGGGCGCTGCTCGGCTACCTCGCCTCCGAGCCCGCGCACGCGCACCTGACGGTCGTCGACACGTTCGCGGCGAGCCCGCTGGCGATCGAAATCCGCGATACCGGCCTGCACGCGTTCGCCGCGTACCTGCAGCCCGGCTACCACTACGCACGGCCGGGACGCTCCGTCCCTGCAATCGTGCCCGAGGCGATCGCGGGGGGAGTCTGGCAGGTGCTGCACAACCACATCGAACGCGAGCCCATCGCGGACATCGCCGACCTGGCGCCGGCGCTGGTGTTCGTAGCGCTGACCCCGTTCCTAGGGGCGAAGGAGGCCGCGCGAATCGCGATCAGGTGAGCACCGCGCCGGGTCAGGACCAGCGCCAGAATAGATGGTGGGTTGAGGGTATCGGGCCGGGGATGACTGCCACACATCGGTCATCGGCACGGCTCGGGCGACGATGAACGCAGCGATATACGTCATCTCCCTGGCCCTCTCTCACCCCCTCCTCCATCACCTCAACGAACCTCAAGGACGACCTTTCCCGTCGCTCGGCGCTCGTCGATCTCGCGCAACGCCTCGGGGGCACGATCGAGCGGAAAACGCGCACCCACAATCGGCGCCACGGCGCCTGACTCGATCAGGGGTTTCAGCGCCTCCCCGATGTCGCGGCAGAGCTCCGGGCGGGCCATCGCATAGGCGCCCCAACCGGCGCCGATGATCTCGGTGTTCGAAAGCAGCAGCCGGTTGACCCTGACCTCGGGGATCGACCCGCCGGTGAAGCCCACGACGACCACACGGCCACCCTCGTTCAGCGAACGCAGGCTGTCGGTGAACCGATCGCCGCCGACCGGGTCGAGCACAAGATCGACGCCGCCGCCGGAGATCTCGCGCGCCTCGTCCTTCCAGGGACCGTCCGAGCGCACCACCGCGTCGGCGCCCGCCCGCTCGGCGACCTTCTGCTTGGCGTCGCTGGAGACGACCGCGATCGTGCGCGCGCCAAGACCCTTCGCCACCTGCAGCGCCGCGGTGCCGACGCCCCCCGCCCCGCCATGCACCAGCACCGTCTCCCCCTCGGCCAGCCGCCCGCGCAGGACCAGCGCGAAATACGCGGTGTGGTAGTTGAGGATCAGCCCCGCCCCCTGCCCGAAGTCGAGCTGAGGCGCCAACCCGAACGTAAGAAACTCGGGCGCCACCGCCAGCTCGGCCCACCCCCCGAGCCCGCAGAACGCGGCGACGCGATCGCCCGGCCTGAGCGCCGCGCCGTCCGGCGCCTCGCGCACGACGCCCGCGATCTCGCTGCCCGGCACGAACGGCAACGGCGGTTTGAGCTGGTACTCGCCGCGCGTCTGCAACACCTCGGGGAACGACACCCCGGCCGCATGCACCTCGACCATCACGCCCGAGCCCGGGGTGAGCGGGTGCTCCGGCGGAGACTCGGGCTCCGGGACCTCGCCGAGCTCGAGTGCGGAGTCGGGGCCGGTCAGCTCGACGATCTGGACGGCGCGCACGGCGCAGATTATGTCCGATCGCCGCCGGAATGCCGGGTGTGCGGACGGGCCGCATCTGAGAAGGAGCTCTCGTAGCGCCCGATCAGCTCCGAAGGCCGCACCTCGAGCGCGGCCGCGAGCCTGAGCAGGTTGCGGAAGCTCACGTTGCGCTCGCCGCGCTCGATCCCGCCGACGTACGTGCGGTGCATTCCGCTGCGCTCCGCCAGCCCCTCCTGCGAGATCCCGGCCGCGAGCCGCAGCTGCCTGATCGCCTGTCCCAGCGCCACATGTTCCGGCGAAGCTGGCCCCACTGCCACGCGAGCCTCCCAGTCCACAGCCTATGAGTCTACAGCCGATAGGTAGCACGCGCCAGGACGCGGAGCCGGCCATGACCTCGGGGCTTGGGGCCGAGGGCCCTTACGGGGACAGAGGAACTCTCCTCGGCGAGCAGAACGCAGCGCTACTTATAGTGTGCAATACTTCAAGCCATGACCATGATCGTTGGAGAAGCACTGAATCGAAGGTCGGACCTGCAGAAGCGCATCGCTCAGCTCCAGGACCGCGTGTCCGCCTGCGTACTGGCCCAGGAGGGCGAGGAGCCGCCCGAGAGTCCGGCTGAGCTGCTGGCCGAGCTCGATCGACGCTGTGACGAGCTACAGGAGCTGATCGCGAAGATCAACCACACCAACGCCACCGCGAGGCTCGCGACCGGCGAGACGGTGACCGAGGGGCTCGCGCGCCGCGACGTCATCGCCCTGCGCCAGGGCGCTCTGCGCACCGCGATTACCGCGGCCACAGGCGGCAGGGTCGGCGCCGGGTTCGGGCTGACACGCTACAGCCGCTCGGAGATCCGCATGGTGCGCCACGTCAAGGTCTCAGACCTGCAGAGTCAGCTCGATACGCTCGCCCAGCAGCGGCGCGAGCTGGACAACCGCCTGCAGGAGCACAACTGGCAGGCAACGCTGATGGAGTGAGAGCAGTCGGTAGCCGACAGGGGCGAGCGTCGAGGCCCGCGACCCGGCCAAAGGGCCGCACAACCCAAAGATCCTTGGCAGGAGCGCCGGGGGCAGGCGCAGACGGGGCCGGAATCCCGAGCATCGTCAGCCCAGCAACCCGCAGCTTGCACTCCACACCCTGGATCGAGCACAACCTGACGCTGACTTGCCGGTGAGGGCGGGTAAGGGGACTGCATAACGACTAGATGGACATGACTGGAGATGAAGCGTTGACGGTAGGAACGACAGACGGATACAACCGGCTATCGAGCCAGTCCACGTCAAGGCGATCGCTGACGGTGACGGACAGCCTCTGCTTGTCCGTTCTCCCTCAGACGCAATTTGCGACGCTCGTCTTCGAGTGGGAGATCCCGCACACGACACAGTCGCAATGGGACACATCGTCACGCTCGCTCGAGCGCGTGCTGGAGTACGCGCTGAGCACCTCGCGCTCAGCGCGCTCACAGTCTGCGCTGCTCGATCTGGAGCCGCTCTTCGGCGATCGCTCTCTGGCGCTCGTCACCCTGAAGGGCGAGACCGCCCACTGCCGAATGGCCGCCCCCGAGCGAGCGATCGTCCTCGACATCGAGCGCTGGCTGCACGAGCGCCTCCCGGCGATCCAAGCGACCGAGCGGCGTGAGATTCCCGTTCACTTCTGGTCCTGTGGCACCCACGGCGCAAACTCGATCTCGCGCACGATCGCCGTGCCGGCGTTCGACGAGATCAGCGCCAACTACCCACGCGCCGTGAAAGAGCGCCTCGGGCAGCTGCTCGGTCCCGACTTTCGCCCCGCGGAGGGAGGTCAGCTCATCCTCTGGCACGGGCCGCCCGGCACAGGTAAGACGTACGCGCTGCGCGCTCTCGGCTGGGAGTGGCGCAGCTGGTGCGGGCTGCACTACGTGATCGATCCCGAGGTGTTCTTCGGTCAGCGCGCCGACTACATGCTCGATGTCGTGCTGGACGACGACGTGTTCCCGTTCCCCTCGGATGACGAGGATGCGAACAAGCCGGAGGGCAAGTGGCGTCTGCTGGTCCTCGAGGACACGGGCGAGCTGCTCGCCGCCGACGCAAAGGAGCGAACGGGACAGGGACTCTCGCGCCTGCTCAACCTGGTCGACGGGATCGTCGGACAGGGTCTGCGGGTGCTTGTGCTGGTCACGACCAACGAGCCGGTACGGCGCCTGCACCCGGCAGTGGCAAGACCCGGGCGGTGTGCATCACGGCTGCAGTTCACCCCGTTCTCCGACGCGGAAGCCGCAATGTGGCTGACCAAACACGGAATCGCCGCCGGCAACACGGAGGGCGCAACCCTCGCGGAGCTCTTCGCCCGGGCCAAAGGCCACGAGGTCGAGCGGGAGACACCCGTCGGATTCGGTGGTTGAAACAGCACGTCGCCTCGTGCCGGGGGACATGACATACACGGGGGGGGAGGAGGGATGGGGGGACATGACATACATCGTGAGCTCGGTAATGCCTATGTATCGCACCAGGCGACAGACGCGCCTCGGCTCGAAGCGGAGACGCTACATCTCGAACGCCGCGCGCCCGCCGCAGTCGAGCAACTCCTGCAACCGCTCGCGGCCGTCGCCGATCACCGGTCCGCCGTGAGCGAGCAGCAGGTGCTCGATGTCGAGCTCCCCCAAGAGGCGCGCGATCGCGGCGAGCAGTCCGTCCTTCGTGCGCGGCGGCTCGTCCATCAGCGAGTCGGGGACGAACCCCAGCGGGCCGCCCTCCTCCTGCGGGCCGGCCCGGACGACGCCGTCGGCGAGGAACAGCGCCCGCAGGTCCGCCCGATACAGCGCGGTGTCATCAGGGCAGATCGCACCCATCTCGCAGGCGAGCAAGCCGCCGGGCAGGCGCTCGCCGATGTCGAACCCCGCAACGGCCTGCCCGCCGGTGAACTCGTGCAGGCCCGCGCGGTTGCACATGATCCGGCAGCCGAACTCTTCGGCGAAACGCGCGCTGTCGCGGTAGTGGTGGCGGTTTGAGAGCACGATCGCCGCGGGCGGCGCAGGGCGCGCCGCGAACCACTCGATGCCGACGTCCGGCGGAACGAGCGGATCGATGAGCACACCGGCGTCCGCCAGCCAATAGCAGGACACCTCGGAGTGGATCCGCGGATGAACGGCCGGCCAGTGAAACAGGCCGGGTAGAACCTCGCGCATGCGAACACACTATCTCGGGTTCGCCGGGGTTCGCGCGTTCGGGGGTTCGTCGGGTTCGCGGTCAGGCGGGTTCGCGGGGTTCGCGGTCAGGCGCAATGGAGCTGCGCAGCCGCGGCGACGCAGCCGCGGCGAGGTAAAGAACCGCCTGGACGCGCGCGACGGCTCCAACCGCGCTGTCGGGTGGCAGCAGCTCGGGATGGTGCAGCGGCCGGGCGATGAACCCGCCGGCGCCGTCGAGGCCCACGAAGCCCATCGCGATCGGAACGCCCAGCGCGCCGAAGAAGGCGAAATCGTCCGAGCCGCACGAGCGCCACTCGGGGGCGAGTACCAGGCCCGCGCCGGCGAGCAGCTCGCGCGCCGAGGCGACGATGCCGGGATCGTTCTCGAGCGCCGGCTCGCCGGTCACCAGCTCGACAGTTGCGCGGCAGCCGTGAGCCGCCGCGACGCCCGACACGACCTCCTCCACCATCCGGCGCAGCGCAAGACGATCGTCCGGGCGATAGGCGCGCAGGGCGGCCCGCGCTCGCGCTCGCTCGGGAATCACGTTCTCTGCGCTGCCGCCCTCCAGCACGCCGACGGTCAGCGTGGCCGGGTGGAGCGGATCGATCCGCCGTCCGACCTCGGCGTGTAGCGCGACGACGACCTGGGCGAGCGCGAGGATCGGGTCGCGCCCGCGGTGGGGATAGGCGCCGTGCGAGGGCTCGCCCTGCACCGTGATCTCGACGGCGTCACACGACGCATTGACCGTGCCGGGGTCGATTGCGACGGCGCCCCACGGCAGCTCGGGATGCACGTGGGCCGCCACCAGCGCCGCGGGCGCGATCGTGGCCAGCTCCTGCAGAAGCTGCTCCGCCCCGGAGGGGTACGCCTCCTCGCTCGGTTGGAACACCGCCAGGAGCGCAGCGGGCAGCGCATCGCCCAGCGTGTGCGCCGCACGAGCGAGCGCGACCAGCGCCGCCATGTGGACGTCGTGCCCGCAGGCGTGCATCGCACCACCGACAGCGCGATAGGGAGCATCCGTGCGCTCCTGCATCGGCAGGCCGTCGAGCTCCGCGCGCACAGCCACCGCGGCGCCTTGCGCAGCGCCGACACGGGCGATCCGCCCGGTAGCAGCGACCGTCGCGCACGCGACGGGCAGCTCCGCGGCGACGGCCGCCGCGGTCTGGAGCTCCTCATGCGCCAGCTCCGGATGGGCGTGCAGCCGGTGGCGCAACTCGACCGCGCGCGGCAGCTCGCGCTCGACGCCGGCGAGCAGCTGTGTCAGGGCATCGTCAGTAGATCGCCGCATAGCGCCGGCAGCGCTCCTCGATGTCCCAGCCCGCCGTCGCCTCGAGCTCGTAGCGCTTGACGCTTACATATGCCTCGTACAGCAGCGGCGTCATCCACGCGCGCGCGGTCTCATCCTCGGCAAGCGCCCGCAGCGAGTCCTCGAGCGACGCCGGCAGCGCACCGACTCCGTAGCGCTTGGACTCGACGGCGTCGAGACACGCGGGATCGCGGTCGAGAATCGGCGGCGCCGGCAACCCGGTGCGCACCCCGTCGAGCCCCGCACGAACGATCGCGCCGAGGGCGAGGTAGGGATTAGCGGTCGCATCGGCGCCCCGGTACTCGAGGCGCAGCTGCCGCGCAGGGTCCTCGCCGCCGAGCGAGACGAGCGGCGGGAGGCGCAGCAGCGCTTCACGGTTGCGCTGCCCCAGGCAGACGGCGCCTGCGCTCCAGTGGTGGGGAGCCAGCCGCGTGGCCGAGACGGGACTGGGGGCGCTCAAGGCGCTCAACGCCCCGGCGTGCAGCAGGATTCCGGCCGCGAAGCGCTCGCCGAGCTCGCTCAGGCCCGCGGGACGCGCCGCGTCGTAGAGCGCGGGTCCGCCGGAGGCGTCGAGCAGGTTGAGATGGATGTGCACCCCGTTGCCCGCTTCCGCGGGGTTCAGCAGCGGCGTGAAGCTCGCGCGCAGCTCGTGCCGGCGGGCGACCTCGCGCACCACCTCTTTGAGTACGACACTGCGATCCGCCGCCGCGACCCCCTCGGCGGCCTCCACGGGAATCTCGAACTGGTGCGCGGCAAACTCAGCGAAGAATCGTTCCGGCTGCACACCGGCTTCGGCGAGCGCCCCCATGACATCGGCGGCGAACGGTTCGGCCCGGCGCTGGGCCTCCAGCGAGAACGGCGCCGGCGCCGGCGCGTCCTGCGGTCGGGGAGGAACGGCTGGGTCGGCCAGCAGCTGAAGCTCGTGCTCGAAGCTCGCCATGAGGCGAACACCGAGCTCGTCCTGGAGCTCGGTCAGGGCGTCGCGCAGAAACCGCCGTGGACAGCACTCCCACGGCGTGCCGTCGGTCTCGACGAGGTCGCACAGCACGAGCTCCAGAGCGCTGGCGCCCGAGCCGGCCTCCACGCGAACGCGGGTGTCGATGTCCGGCAGCAACCGCAGGTCTCCGGTCGAGCCGAACGGGTTGGGCTCCGCGAGCGGGCCGAGCGGCGTGAGCGCGTGGTTGGCGGGCACCCAGCCGACGCCGGCGTCCAGGTATGGCGCCAGCTCGGACGCGGGCAGCGATCGACCGCGCACGATCGAGCCGAGGTCGCAGCAGACCAGCGCGATCAGGTCGGTCGCGCTCACGGCAGCGTCTCTTGCGTCACGGTGCCGTTGTCCCAGACGCCCTCGACCAGACCGAGCGCCCCGGCACCCGAACGCAGCGCCGGAGCGTCTTGCGGCGGAGGCGACGACAAGCATGCCGCCCGCCGGCATGTCGCGCCGCTCGATGGCGGCGGCGAGACGCTCCTGCGGCTGCAGGTGCACGCCCCCGGCGCCGAGCGACGGATAGGTGTCGGCCACGCCGTACAGACTGCCACCCGGTCCACGCACACGGCCGATCACGCAGACGAAGTGCCCGACGTCCCAATCGGGCGGCGGGCCGGCCCGCTCGCCGTCGAACAGGTAGTCCAGGAGCTGATCCGCGCGCGGATGCACGCCCCACAGATAGCGGGTGGCGAGGTTGGCGATGAGCGTGACCGGGCACTCGCGCGCGGCGGCGAGATCGAACAGGCCACCCAGCGTGGTCGCGGTCCAGGGGCCGGTGTAGGGAATCGCTGCGACCCGTCCGCCGGAGAGCTCTTCGACGGCGGCGAGGAGTCCGGCGGCGGTCGTGCCGGACATCGCCGGGTCGTCCACGAACGGAAGCGAGCACCGATAGTCGCGCCGGCCCTGCTCGTCGAAGGGCAGATTGGCGGTCGTCCCGAGACCGCGAAACGAGTGCTGTGAGCGGCGAGCGCGACCGCATCCTGATCGACCGGCTCGCCCCCTCCGGGCAACGTCCCCACGCCGGCCGCGCGCAGCGCCAGCGCGCCGCAGAAGGCGCCGCACAGGTCATCTCGCTGGGGCAGCTCGCGCGCGTGAACCGCCAGCAGCGCCCTTGTCCCCGGAAGGAGAGTCACATCCAGTGACGAGCAGGGCGGCACAAAACCAAATATACGTTGAAGAAAACCCAAACCCCACAGGAGGATCGAAATGACCGACATCGCGACAAAGACCCAGATCACCCAGATCGGGACCGTCATGGTTCCCGTCTCAGATCAGGACCGGGCGATCGAGTTCTACACCGAGAAGCTCGGCTTCGAGAAGCGCGCGGACATCCCCTTCGGTCACGGGGACCGCTGGGTCGAAGTCGCCCCGCGGGCGCCGCCACGACAGTCGCGCTCGTCCCACCGCGCGAGGGAGAACCCGTCGGGATCGAGACCCGCATCGGTTTCACGACCACCGACGTGGACGCCGACCACGCGCGCCTGCAAGCTCAGGGAGTCGATGTGGACGACGCGGTGATGCGCATGGGCGACCCCGTACCGCCGATGGTCTTCTTCCGCGACCCCGACGGCAACAAATTCATGATCGTCGAGCGAGCCTGACCGCAGCCCGCCGGCACAGTCGTCGCCTCATCGTCCTACGATCTATTGATGGCGATGGCGGCTCCCCGTGACGCTGCGTCGGCCGGGCATGGTCGAAAGCGTTTCCTGCTTGGCATGGGAGCGACCGTGATAGTCCTGATCGTCGCGTTGGTCGTGGCGGTGCTGGCGCTGTCGGGCGCAACGCTGGCGAGCGACGCGACCGCGCTTGCACGGGTGAGCGTCGGGCCGCTGGGCGGGACGATCGAGCGTGTCCAGGCATTCGGCCCGGCCGGCCGGCCGGTGCCGCTTGCAGTCAGCGGCGGACGGTTGACCCCGCTGACGCGACTGCACCCCGGCGAGCAGGTGTCGGTGGACGTGACGGTTCGCCGGCCGGGATGGATCGGCTGGGCGCTGGGACATACGCGCACCGAGCACCTGGCGCTGCTGGCCCCGATCGCGCAGGTGAGCGAACACTGGATGACCGTCTCACCCGGCGCGCCGGTGCAGGTGAGCTTTGACGGGCCGGTCAGCGCCGTGGCCTACGGGAGCACGGGCAACTTGACCCAGCACACCCTCGGCGGCGCCCAGCGCTCGATCTCGCTCGGGACCCAGCCGGCGACCGGCGCAGTGGCGATCGCCGCCGCGCCGCGCCCGTGGGAGACGCTGGGCGCGCCCGACGCAGGTGAGCTGGTTTCCGCCGTCGAACGCTCCCGTGATGGTCAGCCTGCCCGCGGCGGGCTCGCACATCGGCCCCGCCACGCCGCTCTATTTGACGTTCTCAAAGCCCGTCAGCGAAGTGCTCGGCTCCGCGCGCCCGCGGATCGTGCCGAGCACGCAGGGACAGTGGCATGAAGCCAACAGCCACACGCTCGTGTTCCGCCCCGCAGGCTTCGGGGCGCCACTCGGCTCGCAGCTGCGCGTGCAACTCCCCCATCCGGTCGCGGTGACCGCAGGCTCGGACGGCGGACTGCGCAACACCAGCCAGATCGAATGGACGGTGCCGCCCGGCTCCACCCTGCGCCTGCAGCAGCTACTCGCCGAGACCGGCTACCTGCCGGTCGACTGGCATCCGTCGGGGGGGAGCGTCGTCGTGCCGCGCACCCCCAGCGCGCAGGCGCAGGCCGCCGTCGACCCGCCGAGCGGCGCCTTCGGCTGGCGCTATCCCAACACTCCCCACCAGCTGCGGGCGCTGTGGAGCCCCGGGCAGTGGAGCGTGGCCATGAAGGGCGCGGTGATGAAGTTCGAGAACGCCAACAACATGACCGTCGACGGCGAAGCCGGTCCGGCGGTGTGGCGAGCGCTGCTCGGCTACGTACTCGCCGGCAAGCGGTTTAGCGAACCGTACAGCTACGTATACGTGCACCGCGAAGTTCCAGAGACCATGACGCTTTGGAGCGCCGGCCGCACGGTCATCACCTCGCCCGCGAACACGGGCATCTCCGGAGCGGAAACCGAACTCGGGACGTTCCCGGTGTTCGAGCACATTCCCGAAGGCACGATGAGCGGCACCAATCCCGACGGCTCGCACTACGAAGACCCCGGGATCAAGTGGATCAGCTACTTCAACGGCGGCGACGCGCTCCACAACTTCGACCGCTCCTCCTTCGGCACTCCGCAGAGCCTCGGCTGCGTCGAGCTGCCGCTCGAAGCCTCCGCGGAGATCTGGCCGTACACCCCGATCGGCACGCTCGTCACGATCGAAACCTGAGAACTCGCGATGGCCTGGTCGCGGCTGGGCGTAGAGCGTCCCGCGGTCGTCGTGACGGTATAGCAGCGAGCGCGCCAGCTGGAGAAGAAAAGAGGAGGAGGAGAAGAAGAATGCCGCGCGCGCGGCATACCCAGTTACATCCGACCGGCAGGGTACAAACAGTCCATGAGCGATGACGAGCTGGGGCCCGCCGTGCGGAGACTGCGGGCCGAGGGCTATGCGCCCAAGGAGATCGCCCGCGCGCTCGGTGTACGCCCGGCGGTGGTGGCGCCCCTCGTGCGGATGATCGCGGCTGAGCGCGCGGTTGTCGAGACAGAGGTCGAGCTGGCGGAGTGCTGGGTGAGCCCGGGCTGGCGTGCCGGACTCTCGGTCGCGGGTCACCCCGAGTGGCCCGGCGGCGAGACCACCGACCACGAGACGAGTGGGCTGGTCGGGGTGCTCGTCGCGCGGGAGAGTCGCAACCAGAAGATCGCGGTCTGCGGCTACCTCCTCGACGTCTACTGCCTGGGCGTCAAGAACGTGCTCGGACCGGATCGCATGCACCGCGGGGAGCTTCCGTCTTTCGCGCGATCCTTCTTCGGCGCCTGGGGCACCAACGGTGTGCCCGCCCCGATCGAGCTCGCGCGCGAGCTCGTGTTCGGCGCCGTCGAGTACGCCCGCGCTCTGGGGTTCGCGCCGCACCCCGACTTCGAGCGCGCGCGCGGCCAGCTCGGAGCGTGGGAGGGCCCAGGCGCGATCCGCTTTGGTCGCGACGGAAAGCCCTTCTTTGCGCAAGGTCCCTACGACGATCCCGCGGCGGTCCTGCACACGCTGGAAGAATCGGTCGGGTCCGGGAACTTCAACTTCACGGTCTCCATTAGCTCACTGGACGACCTACCGATCACCGAGCCGGGCCCGTCCATCCATCCGATCTCACGCCGCATGGCGGCTTGATCCCGGGTTCGTACCCAGATAGCCGGGCATTTGGCCCGAGCCTTGGCCTCCACCAGTTGAGCTCGCCGAGCAGCGCGACCGTCGCGGGCACCAAGAGGCCGCGAACCACGGTCACGTCGAGCACGATCGCCAGCCCCATCCCGACCCCCAGCTCCTGGAACGGCACAAGCGGCGAGACCGCGAACGAGAAGAACACGACACCCATCGTGATCCCAGCGAGCGTGATCGAGCGGGAGGAGCCGATCAGCGCGCGCTTGAGGCTGTCGGTGTTGCTGTGGCCTTCGCGGTGGTGCTCGCGCACGCGCGAGAGCAAAAACACCTCGTAGTCGGTCGACAGCCCGAAGATCGTCGCGAACAAAAACAGCGGGACGAAGTAGCCGATATTCCCGGTCGAGCGGAAGAAGAACGTCATCACGCCGAGCGCAGCCGACACCGACAGCAGTGTCGTCAGCGCGGCCTTCAACGCGATCAGCGGCGCGGCGAAGATCAGCGTCAGCACGACGATCTCGGCGAGCAGCACCACGAGCACGACCCACGGCGTGCGTTCATCGATGCGCTGGATCAGGTCGAGTCCCACCGCGGTCGCGCCGCCCACCACGGCCTGGGAGCCGTACGCCCGGCCCAGTGTGACGCGCAGATCTTCGACGATCGTATCCGCGCGCGAACTGTCGGAGTAGGAGTCGAGCGTGGCGGAGACGCGCACCCATCCCTGCGCTCCCTGTTCGGTCGGACCGACCTCAACGACACCCGGCTGAGCACCGACGATCCGTCTCAGCCTTCCCGGTGAGGCATGGGCCACAACGACCACAGGGGTTCCGGCCCCCGGTGGGAAGTGTTCGGAGACCCCAGCGGTGGCCACGCGGACCGGGTCTGAGCTCGGCAGCACGCTGATCGACTTCAGCGTGATGTGCATGCCGCCGATCGGGATCGACAGCACGAGCATGACCGGCACTACGACAGCGATGACAGCCACGCGCCGGCGCACCACGAAGTCAGCGAGCCCGCGCCAGAAGGAGCCGTTGCGTGCGGCCGTGACAGCCCGTCGTATCGAGAAACGATCGAGCCGCTCACCGAGCAGAACAATCGCGGCGGGTGTCAGCGTCAGCGCAGCGGAGACCGCGATCAGCGCCGCGCCGATCGCACCCGTGGCCAGCGAGTCGAACACGCCGAGCCCCGTCACGTACAACCCGGCGAGCGCCGTGGCGACCGTCAGCCCGGAGACCGTGATCGCACGACCGGTGCGTCTGCAGCGCCTCGGTGATCGCCTGCTCCATCATCGCCCCCTCGCGCCTGAGCCCCTCGCGCACGCGCGTGACCATGAACAGCGAGAAGTCGATGCTGAGCCCGAGGCCGAGGACGAGGACGGTGTCCTCGACGAACACGCTCAACTGGACCACGTAGGTCAGCAGATACAGAAACCCGAACGTCACGCCCACGCACACGGCCGCGAGACCCAGCGGCAGTAACGCCGCGAGGACCGACAGGAACGCGACGAGCAGGATCACGAGCGTCACCGGAAACGAGATCAGCGAGGAGGTCGAAAGGCTCTTCTTGGAGTTCACCATGTAGCGCTGATAGATGCCGACCTGACCGATCAGCCGTGCGGTCGAGGAGGCCAGCCGGGTGTGGGCGAGGGCCGTTTCGACCTCCGGCACGCGGGTCTGGGCGTATCCGTAGCTGCCGGCGAACGTCACCGGCATCAGAGCGGCTCGCCCGTCCGCGGAGCGCACGGGCGAGCCGACCAACTTGACGCCCGCCACACCGCGAAGCGCATCGGCGGCCAGGAGGACTTCACGCGAGCTCAGTGCCTGTGATCCGTGTGCCGCGAGCACCGACAGATAGGCCTGCGGTTCCGAGACGGCGCCAAACAGATGTTCTCCGAGCTCGCCCGCCCGTATGGACTGCGAGCCCGAGGCGGCATATCCCCCGTTCTGCACACGGTCGCTCAAGCGCGAGGCGCCCACCCCGCTGAGCAGCAGCACGACGACCCAGAAGGAGATGATCTTGCGTGGATGGCGCAGGACGAAGCGGGCCAGCGTGCTCATGGGCGATTGAGCCGAAGTGCGGTCATCGACGGTAGAACGCCCGCGGCGTCTGGTTTGTGAGGTGGGGATTCATTGTTTGAATGCCCACATTGTTTTGGACGGGCACTTCGGCGTGTGTGCGTTTGCGCACATACTCGAGGGTGAGCACCAGGCGGCGCCTAACGGAGATAGTCTGCGAGGACATCCTGGCCGGCCGCACCGTGCGGCTCGCCGCGAAGGAGGGAACATGGACTTGACGTTCAGTGAGCCGGAGATCGCGTTCCGCGACGAGCTGCGCACCTGGTTCGCCGAGAATGACCCCGGCGCCGAGCCGGACGGTGACGAAGATCGGCAGTACGCGTCGCGGCGGGACTTCCAGCGGCGGCTCGCCGACGGCGGTTGGGCCGCTGTGCACTGGCCGCGCGAGTATGGCGGGCGCGGGGCGACGCAGACCGAGTCGGCGATCTTCTTCGAGGAGCTCGGCCGCTCCGGCGCTCCGCTGCCCGCCAATGTGCTCGGCCTGCTGCTCGCCGGTCCGACAATCATGACCTGGGGCACAGAGCAGCAGAAGGACCGCTACCTGTCGCCGATCCTGACCGCAGATGAGATCTGGTGTCAGGGCTTCTCCGAGCCCGACGCCGGATCGGATCTCGCCAGTCTGAAAACGCGCGCCGTGCAGGACGGCGATGAGTGGATCGTCACCGGTCAGAAGGTCTGGACGAGCGCCGCGCAGTACTCGAAGTGGTGCATGCTCGTCGCGCGCACCGATGCCGATGCGCCCAAGCACAAGGGGCTCACCTACTTCCTGATGGACATGGAGCAGGACGGCGTGCAGATCCGCCCGCTGCGCCAGATCACCGGCGAGCCCGAGTTCAACGAGCTCTTCCTGGACGGCGCCCGCATTCCGAACGAGAACGTGCTCGGGGGCACAGGCAACGGCTGGAAGGTCGCGCTCACGACGCTGATGAACGAGCGCGCCGGCCTGGGGTTCTTCCTGCAGGTCCGCCTGCGCCAGCTGCTCGACCGTCTGATCGAGCAGGCCGCGCGCGAGGGCCTGCTCGAGGACCCCGTGGTCGCCGACTGTCTCGGCGAGCTGCACCTGCGCACCGAGATCGTGCGGCTCACGGCCTACCGGGGGCTGACCGCGATCGAGAAGTACGGCCAGCCGGGCCCGGAGGGGTCGCTGACCAAGTGGATGTGGTCGGACACCAACCAGCGACTCACGCAGCTCGCCGCCGATCTGCTCGGCCCCCGCTCGCTGCGAGCGGACGATCCGTGGGCCTATGAGCTGCTGCGCGCCCGCGGCAACTCGATCGAGGGGGGCACGACCGAGGTGCTCAAGAACATCGTCGCCGAGCGCGTGCTCGGCCTCCCCAAGTCGCGCTAGGAGGCAGCGGTGGATTTCGACCTCAGCTCCGATCAGCGAGAGATCAAGGACGTCGCCCGCGAGCTGCTGGCTGCGCGCTCGCCGTTCGCCAAGGTACGTGAGGCGGCCGAGGCCGCTGAGTACGACGCCGCGCTGTGGAGCGAGCTGGTCGAGCTCGGCTGGCCGGGAATCGCCGTCGCCGAGGAGCATGGCGGACAGGGGCTCGGCGCGGTCGAGCTGGCAGTCCTGGTCGAGGAGCTCGGATACGCGTGCGCGGCCACGCCATTGCTATCCACGGCCGCGGCCGCCGCGGCCATCCAAGCCGCGGGCACGGACGAGCAACAGGCTCGCTGGCTGCCGGGACTCGCCTCGGGGGAGCTGACCGCCGGAATCGGCGCGCGCGAGCTGGCAGCCGACGCCGGCGGCGCGGCGGTCGTCGTCGTGCTCGACGGCGACGAGGCCCAGCTGATCGAGTCACCTGAGACCGACGCGTTCGCCTCGATCGATCCCACGCGGCGGTTCGCGACCGTTGCGGGTGAGGGAGCGCCCCTCGGCCCCGGCGCCGCCGACCGTATCCGCGCGGCGGTGGCGGCCGAGATCGTCGGCGTCTGCCAGCGCGCGCTCGACATGACGCTCGCCTACGTCAAAGAGCGCAAGCAGTTCGGCGTCCCGGTCGGGTCGTTTCAGGCCGTAGCGCACCGCTGCGCGGAGATGCTGCTCCACACAGAGAGCGCACGCTCGACCGCCTACTACGCTGCCTGGGCCGCCGGCGCCGACCCACAGCTCCTCCCCGAGGCCGCGGCGCTCGCCGGCGCCGCGGCGGCCGAAGGCGGACCGTCCGTCACCGCCAGCGCGATCCAGATGCACGGTGGCATCGGGTTCACCTGGGAGGCCGACGTGCACTGGCTGTTCAAGCGCGCACAGCTCGACGCGGCACTGCTGGGCACAGCCAAGCGCCATCGTGCGGCCCTTGCTCGGCAGGCTGCTGCCAAGGTCCGTGCAGCACCGTAGGACTGGAGACTGACATGAGACTTCCCAACGCAGCGCACGAATCTCGCCCCTGGCGGATCCGCGAAATCGCGCCAGATTTCACTGTGGAGGATGTCTGGGCCCTGCCCGTGCACGGCGGCGCCGAGGACTTCCGAGCCGCGCTCGAGCTGATGACCCTCGATCCGGCCAACGCGGAATCCCTCCCAACTCGCGTGCTGTGGCGTGTCCGCGATCGCCTCGGCAGTTGGTTCGGCCTCGGCAGGATTTCGGCCCCGGTCGGCGATGACGACGCGGCGGGCAAACTGCCGATTCCGGGTACAAACGAAACCTCACTGACCGGCCGACTGCCAGACGATCTGCGCAACACCGCGGCGGATTTGCATTTCGACTCGCTGCCGTTCGTGCCCCTCTACCGCACCGACGTCGAGTTTGCCGCGGAGATCTCGAACCGGACCGTGCACGGCGTGATGCACCTGGCTTGGGTCGATCAGGGCGGTGGCCGCTACCAGGGACAGATGGCCGTCTACGTCAAGCCACGCGGTCCGCTCGGGAAGGGATACATGGCGCTCATCAAGCCCTTCCGGTATTGGATCGTTTACCCGGCTCTGATGCGACAGATCGAACGGACCTGGAACGCCCGCATGGCGCACCACGGCCGGGCCGGCACGTCCACCGCGCCGGCAGCTCGTTAGGTCTGGGCTCGCGACCGGACCTCTAACTCCGCTGCGGTGGTGATGCCCGAGGCCTCGAGCAAACCATCGGCTCGCCGCCGAGCCTGCTTGCCAACGAGCCGCCCGAAGCTCTCTCGTCGCGCCGCGACCACGCCGTAGAGCAGAGCGGTAGTCCGAGGCAAGCGGCGGGCCAGTCGACCCAACACCCGCGTCGGCGGTAAGACCCCCAACACTTCAGCGGCGGCGGCACCTCCTGAACGACGGCAACCGTCGTCCCGGACGACATGAGCCCAGCGAAGACGGTCGCTCGGGATGACGTCCACCAGCAGCTCCGAACCGAGCGGGGACTGAATCGGCACCGAAACGAGCACATGGTGATGGTCGCGCCTCACGGCCCAAGCCATCGCCCAGCGACAAAAGCCGCAGTCTGCGTCATACAGAACGATCACGAGTCTCCTGCGAGGGCGAAGAAGTAATGACGGGAGCGACGGGGGTCGGACACGCGATTGACACCACGGGGATTGAGATCCTGCCATACGCGCGTAGCGCCGGACGGGACCAGAATGACACGTCACGTCGTCCTGCCGGCGGGATCGTCGAACGCGTGCTGCAGCGCGAGCAGGACCCACAGCTTGCGGGCCATACCGCCAGGGCTGAGCGTGGCCGGCAGCAGGACGCTCGTGTCTACGAGGACGTGGGACATGGCGCCCCAGCGTACGGACGGGTGCTGACGGGGATGCGCCTACTTGAGGTCCGCGAGCGCCGCTCGAACCTGATCCTCGGTCACATCCGCGAAGCGCTCGTCCAGTGCGGCGGTCTCACTGGCGAGATCGTAGGTTCCACGCAACGACGCCAACAGCAAGGCCTGCGGGATGCGATACCCGCCGCTCGGCAGCTTCAGATACGGCACCTTCTCCGCCTCGATCCAACGACGAATCGTACGGTCGCTGACCTTCAGCAGGCTGGCAGCCTGTGCGACGGTCAGGAGCTGGGGGCGGGAAGCTATGAGCGTCATGACACCAGCATAGCGGACATTCCGGTCAGGGCGGACAGATCGGACATCACACCGCCAGGAGCTTTGAGCAGAGAGCCATTGTAGCGCCTGTGTTACACTCTGATACAGTGGAGGGCACGCGGACACCGGTCCGATTTGGCTTGCTCGCGCGCCCCATCATGACCAAGATCCTCGACACCAGCTACTACGACAAGCGCCGCCGGGGTTGGCTCGCCGACGAGGATACGCGCGCCGAGTACGAGCGCGCGCGGCGCGAGATCGAGCAGATCGATGCGGTCATCCGCTCGCTGGACGAGCTGCGCCAGGACGCCGGGATATCAAAGGCCGAGCTGGCGCGACGCGTGGGGCGGAATCCCGCCAGCATCAGGCGCCTGTTCACGGCCGAGCAGGCGCGCCCGGAGCTGCCTCTCATCATCTCGATAGCCAATGCCCTGGACGCCAGCGTCGAGATCAAAGCCCGCTCGCGGAGATCGACCGGTAAACGGCGCAAGCGCGACACCGCGGCAGCCTGACGCGCGGCCGCTCACGCCCGCTGGGACTCGTAGGCTGTCGCAGTGGCCTGGGACACCATCCTCTATGCGACCGCTGAGGGCTCCGTGCCCGCAGCCGACTTCCTCGACGGTTGTCCCCCGAAGGTCCGGGGAACGATTCTGGCCGTGCTCGATGCGGTCGCGGCCGCCCCGCCACCGGCCTTCTCCGGCGGGGGCAAGTGGGAGGCCATGCACGGCGACATGGGCGGCTACTACGAGATCCGTGTCACCGGACCAGGGCGCGAGCAGTTCCGGCTCTTCTGCCTGCTCGAGAACGCCGACAAGCGCGCGCTGACCGCGCGTGGTCTACGTGGGCCCGCCATAGCCGTCATCACCGGGATGCGCAAGAAAGCCGGGACCGTCTTCACTGGGCGCGACTACGCCAAGGTCCGACAGCTTGGCAGCGATCACACCGTACAAAGGTGCTGTAGCTAAATAACGTTTCAGTCTTACCTGTCTGGTGATACGCGGGTGTCGCTCTCAGGTGCGTGGCGCGATTTTGTAGTTCCACTCGGGGTGGAATTCCTCACCGTGGAGGTTGACGTCTTTTAGTTCGGCGTCTGAGACTTTGATTTTGTCGGGGTAGGCGCCTTCGTCGAGGCGGGCGTAGACCTCCAGGCCGCGCTGGGTTTTGGTAGCGCCGATCAGGCTGATGATCGTCTCCAGCGAGACGAGTGGCTTGCCGCGCCAGTTCATCGTGATGAAGCTGAACAGGCGATGCTCAATCTTGTTCCACTTCGAAGTGCCGGGCGGGAAATGGCAAACGGCGAGTTGGAGGCCGGTCTCGTCCGCGAGCTTCTGCAGCTCGACCTTCCACAGCTTCGTGCGGTTGCCGTTGGAGCCGCCACAGTCGGCGGTGATCTGGAGCGTCGATGCCTTCGGGTAGCGCTCAGCGCCGAGGTGCTCCCACCAGCTCCGGATCGAGCTCACGGCGAACTGTGCGGTGTCGTGGTCGATGCCAACGTTGACATACCCCTCGTCCAGACGCAGGTCATAGACACCATAGGGGATCGCCTTGCCGAGCTGCTTGTCCTTGAAGTCGTGGACGCGCACCAACTCGGGCTTGCCCTTCAAATGCCACTCGCGGCCGGCGTTCTTGAAGTCCCCGACCAGCTCCTTCTTCTTGGTGTCGACAGACACTATCGGCAGGCCCGCAGCGAGCGCCGCCTCAGCGACAGTGTTGATGTGCTGAAACTGCAGATCGCGGTCGGGATGCTGCTTTCCCTCCCTGCTCTTGACGTTCGCCTGCAGGCTGTAACCGAGCTGGCGCAAAAGCCTCGCCACAGACGCGAAATGAACCTCGTGCCCAATCTCACGCAACCCCGTGGCCAGGTTGCGCACACTCTTGGACGTCCAACGCAAAGGCGACTCCGGATCACCGCGCGAGCTCTCGTCCACGAGCCGCTCCAGATCGCGAGCCAGCGTCAGGTCGATCTCCCTCAGCGCCTTGCGACCACCCCCGCGTCGCCTGACACGCCCAGCCTCCAAACGCTCACCGGACTCCAGTTCAGCGATCCCCTTACGGATCGTCGGCACACTCACCCCCGTCTGGCGCGCGACCACCGTGACGCCGCCACGTCCCACCACCCTGGCCTCCGCCGCTACATACAAACGGCGCTGACGCTCATTGAGCTCGCCCGCTAGTGCCCTGAACCGCTCACCAATACCAGACTCATAGACCACACCCCATTATTCAATCCACGTACAACCAATCCTGCAAAGTTATTTTGCGACAAGCCCAAACGCCTCGACGCATCGCCAGCGGGTAGGGATAAACGACGGGGCTACGGGAGCGACGGGACTCGAACCCGCGACCTCCGGCGTGACAGGCCGGCGCTCTAACCAGCTGAGCTACGCCCCCGAGTGTGCGCTGATCGATTCCGCCCTGGGGATGCGGGCCGGGCGCGCCACCCCAGTATGCCAAACCAGTCATGGACAAGGGGAGAGTCCGGAAGCGACGGGACCCGAGCCGGAGCTTTCCCCCACCCCACCACCAGATCGACGTCTGGGGATCTTCTCTCTCCTCCCATCTGCCATCTTGGCCAGCCAGCCAGTTTTCAGATAGGCTGCCGTCCGACACTCATGCCGCTCGCCTCCCCCGCACCCCTGCGCTCCTACAACCCGTTCGTCACGCTCGTCCACGACCTCCTCGACGAGCGCTCCGCCACCG
>CAWCYP010000002.1:0-11720 GCA_963799735.1 uncultured Solirubrobacterales bacterium
GGTGGCCTGCTCGTGGTCCCAGGCCCCGCACGGCGACCCGTACATGCCCCGGATGTACTCCAGGCCCCACCTGATCTGCGTGGCCGCGTCGGTCTGCCAATCGGGCCCGGCGCTGACCATCTTGGCGCCTGGCAGCGCCTGCGGGATCCCGTAGGCGCCGTCCGGGTTGGCGGCGGTCACGCTCCAGCCGCTCTCATGCTCCCAGAGCGGGTAGAGGCAGGAAAACTGGCTGGACGACCAGCCGAACGAGCCGAGCATGGCCTCCGCGATCTGCTCAGGCGAGCCGGACGCGACGGGGGAGGCCGCCGGAGTGCTCGCCTGCTGCGGCTGCTCCGCCTGAGACCGGGCCGCCTGAGACTGGGCGGCCGCCTGGGATTGGGCGGCTAGCGCCGCGGCGCGGGCCTCCTCGGCCCGCCGCTCGGCCTGCCGCCGCTCGGCCTGCCGCCGCTCGTCCTGCCAGCGGGCGGCCGCGTGCGTGGCCTGCGTGGCCCGGATCTGGAACGCGCGGACCGCCAGGCTGACGGCCTGCGGGGAGGCTGGCAACCGGGGTAGGTGAACCGCGATGGCCGGGCGCGCGATGACGGCTGCGGCCTGCGCGGCACCCGCCGGGGCCCGGGCGGGTTCCCGGCTCCAGGTGGCCGCGGTCGCGGACGCGGCACCGACGACGGAGAACGCGCCGGCCGCGATGAGGGCGATGGCCTTGGATCGATTGGATGGGACAGTCCGATGCCGTGGCAAGGGAACCTTTCCGTGGTTCGCGTATCACGCGACTTGTTTCACCCCCGATAGCAACTGCCACACCGACGTGGCAGGCATCTGCGCGTGGGACTTGGCGCGGGTCAGGGCGCCGGGCTCACTCGAGGTTGCCATCCCGCAGGCGGGGTGCTGTCGGGTATCTACCTTGCCGGACGTCAATGCGATCGGTGACCGATAATTGATGTGACGTAGATCACCACATTCTGATGTGTGACCGCCGGCGAACGGAAAGCCCTTGTTCACCTAAGCGTTCAGCGCTGCGCGAACACGAGGCGAGGCCCTTATGATGAAACTCACACTGGAGACGAAAATTCTCACCAGGTCTGATAACGGGCACCCGTCGCAGCGGCCGACGATCAGTAGTACCCGTTCCTATCGTCGAAAGCCCAGGCATTACACGGGTTCCCGTATAGCGCCTTGATGTACCCAAGTCCCCATCTGATCTGGGTGGCCGGGTTCGTCGCCCAGTCGGCCCCGGCGCTGGACATCTTGCTGCCCGGGTCCGCCTGCGGGATGCCGTACGCGCCGCTCGGGTTTTCCGCGTCGTACCGCCAGCCGCTTTCGTGGTTCCATAGGTCGACCAGGCAGCCGAAATAGGTCGTCGGGCTGAAACCGAAGCTGCCCATCATGTTGTAGGCAATTGATTGCGCGGTGTTCGGATCCGGCGGCACCGAGGTCACGTAGATGATCGGCCCGCTCGTCCCGCCGGTGCCCGGGTTGGCCGCGGCGACCTGGGCCGGGGACGCGAGCTGCGGCCCGGCGGCCACGGTCAGCGTGCGCGCGGCGTCCGTCATCGCGATGAGCTGCGCGCGCTCGTCTTCCAGCAATTGCATGGTGTGACTGCCCTCGACCACCCCGACCGACTGGACGATCTTGAGGGCCGCCGATACGGGAGCGAATATCTCGGCGCCCACGGCCACGCCGATGACCGCTATCGCGGCGAAAACGGCGACAGGAAAGACAATACCGAAACGCCGGATCAGGCCCCGCTTCCGCCTATCGCGGCGAGTCCCTGTCCGGTGACGCGACAAGTCGATCCTTTCCTTCGGCCAGGCCGTGGCGGCCAGCCGGGTGACCGGGTGACCGGATGCGCCGTCAGGCCCGCCTCGCGCAGGTGCCGCTGGCGCTCAACAATGCCAGAAAGCTCACCGGAAGGCGCGGGACTTGGCCCAGAAAATCCGCCGCCCGATTACCGGACGATCTGTGACCACAATCACAAGACAATAACACCGTTTGTAATCGCGTTATATCGGGCAGTCATCAAGGGCCTGTCATGACCGAGCCTTAGGTCCCGGTCGGCCCGCGGGCCAGACGGCGCGGGACCTGGGGCTCGGCACGAAACCGGGGTGCCTGCCACAATCTGAATCATGGAAACACCGTTGTCGCCCCTGGATTTCGCCCGCCGGACCCGCCGTCTGCACGCCGACCGCGAGGCGGTCGTCGATGGCGACCTCCGGCTGTCCTACCGGCAGTTCTTCGATCGCTGCGACCGCTGGTCCTCGGCCCTGCAGGCGCTGGGCGTGGCGCAGTCGGACCGGGTGGCCACGATCGCGCCGAACACGCACGCGCAGCTGGAGTCGTTCTACGCGGTGCCGCAGATCGGGGCGGTCCTGGTCCCGATCAACTACCGGCTGACCGCGGAAGACTTCATCTACATCGTGAACCACTCCGGCGCCACCGTGGTGTGCGTAGCCAGCGAGTACCTGGCGGCGGTGGACGCCGTCCGCGACCGGATGCCGGAGGTGCGGCACTTCGTGGCCTTCGAGGGTGCCGCTGCCTTCAGTGGGGGCGACGGGTGGATCGACTACGAGGCGGCGATCGCCGCCGAGGACTCTGACTTCGCGCGCCCGGAGATCGGCGAGCGGGACCTGCTGTCCATTAACTACACCAGCGGCACCACGGCGCGCCCCAAGGGCGTGATGATCACGCACCGGAACGCCGCGATCAACACCATCGGGACCCTGCTGCACCTGCCGATCGGGGTCGGCGAGAAGTACCTGTGGACGCTGCCGATGTTCCACGCCAACGGCTGGACCTACACCTGGACGGTGACGGCGGCCACGGGCGCGCACCGTCTGCCTGCGCAAGGTCGACCCGGCGACGATCTTCGGGCGGCGTCCGCAGGCAGCGCCCGTCCGCCCGCAACCACGATGCCCGGGGAGACCTCCTCGCCCTCGACCTCCAGGCGCAGCTCCCCGCGCAGCGCATCGAACGTGCCCTGGCGCAGCTCACCAAGGGAGCCCACGTCGTTCCAGTACTCGCGCACCTCGTGGATGTGAAACGGGACGTCGTTTGCGAGCAGCGCCGGAAACACGTCCTGCGCCCAGTCCACGAACGGGCGCTCGGGGAAGTAGTCGAAGATCTCGGGCGAAAACACGTAGATGCCGCAGTTGCCGAGGTCCGAGAGCGCCTCGTCGGGGCGGGGCTTCTCCTGAAAGCCCGTGATGCGCCCCTCGCGGTCGTGCAGCACGACGCCGAACTCGCGCGTGTCGGGCACCTGCTTGACGGCCAGCGTCGCGATCCCGCCGCTCTCGCGGTGCCTGGCCGCGAGCGCCGTGAGGTCGACGTCGGTGAGCGCGTCGCCCGAGATCACGAGAAACGAGTCCTCGCCGAAGAACTCCGCGCACGCGCGCACGCCCCCAGCGGTGCCGAGCAGCTCGGGCTCGTAGCGATAGGCCAGGCGCTCGCCGAAATGCTCGCGGATCGAGTCCGGAAAGTAGTGCAGGTTGGCGATCGTCTCGTCAAAGCCGTGCCGGTCGAGCAGGTCGAGGATGTGCGCCATCACCGGCCTGTCCAGCACCGGCACCATCGGCTTGGTGATCTCATACGTCAGCGGGCGCAGCCGGGTCCCGAGGCCCGCCGCCAGGACCATCGCTCTCATCGTGGACTCCGGCGGCGGCGATTAGTAGCGGTAGTGGTCGGGCTTGTACGGTCCGTTCACGGGCACGCCGAGGTAGGCCGCCTGCTCGGGGGTCAGCTCGGTCAGGCGCACGCCCAGCGCGTCGAGGTGCAGCCTCGCGACCTTCTCGTCGAGGTGCTTGGGCAGCACGTAGACGCGCCGCTCGTAGCTCGTCGTTCTTGCTGAACAGCTCGATCTGGGCGATCACCTGGTTGGTGAACGAGTTGCTCATCACGAAGCTCGGGTGCCCGGTCGCGTTGCCGAGGTTCAGCAGCCGCCCCTCGGACAGCAGGATGATCGCGTGGGCCGGCCGCTCGGCGGTGGCGGGGAACACCCACTCGTCCACCTGCGGCTTGATGTTGACGCGCTCGATGCCGGGGATCTTGGCGAGGCCGGCGATGTCGATCTCGTTGTCGAAGTGCCCGATGTTGCCGACGATCGCCTGGTGCTTCATACGCGCCATGTGCTCGGCGCGGATGATGTCGCGGTTGCCCGTGCAGGTCACGAAGATGTCGCCCTCCGCGATCACGTCCTCCAGCGTCCGTACGGCATAGCCCTGCATCGCGGCCTGCAGCGCGCAGATCGGGTCGATCTCGGTGACGACCACGCGCGCGCCCTGCCCGCGCAACGATTCCGCGCAGCCCTTGCCGACGTCGCCGAATCCGCAGATCACCGCCATCTTGCCGGCGATCATCACATCGGTGGCGCGGTTGATCCCGTCCACGAGCGAGTGCCGGCAGCCGTACAGATTGTCGAACTTCGACTTCGTAACAGAGTCGTTGACGTTGATCGCCGGGAACAACAGGGTGCCCGCCTCGGTCATCTCATACAGCCGGTGCACGCCTGTGGTGGTCTCCTCGGTGACGCCTTTGACGCCCTCGCCGATCCGCGTCCAACGCTGCGGGTCCTCGGCCAGCGAGCGCCGCAGCAGCGAGAGGACCACCTGGAACTCCTCGGAGTGGATCAGCCCATCCTCGTCCATCCCATCCTCGTCCACCTCGGGCACGGCACCGGCGGCCTCGTACTCGGTGCCCTTATGCACGAGCAGCGTCGCGTCCCCGCCGTCGTCGAGGATCATGTTCGGCCCGGCCGCCCCCGGCGTTCCGTCCTCATCCGGCCAGCGCAGGACCTGCTCGGTGCACCACCAGTACTCCTGCAGCGTCTCCCCCTTCCACGCATACACCGGTACCCCCTGGCGGTCCTCGGGCGTGCCATCCGGTCCGACCGCGACCGCGGCCGCAGCGTGATCCTGCGTGGAGAAGATGTTGCAGCTGCACCAGCGAACCTCCGCCCCGAGCGCGGTCAGCGTCTCGATCAGCACAGCCGTCTGAATAGTCATGTGCAGCGATCCCGTGATCCGCGCGCCCCGCAGCGGCTGGGCGTCCGCGTACTCGCGCCTGATCGCCATCAGCCCGGGCATCTCGTGCTCGGCCAGCGTGATCTCCTTGCGCCCGAACTCGGCGAGGGAGAGATCGGCGACCTTGAAGTCGGTATCGGTCTCGGTGAGCATGGCGGTTGAGGTCATCGTGCTCTCTCCATGGTAATCATCGTGATGGGCTCAGCTGGCCGCGAGCGCAGCCTTCAGCTCTTCGATCGCGCGCACCGGCCCGGGATCGACGCCGCGCAGGGCCGCCAGGTAGATCGATACGAGATCGCCCAGCAGCACGAGTGAGATCACGCGCTCGATCGTCGTCTCCCCGCGCGTCTCCAGATGGAAGCTCGCCGCCGCGCTGGGGGCGATCAACCGCTCGGTCAGCGTCATCCGCTCCTTCACACGCGGGTGGGCGTCGGAATCGTCGAGGAACACCGCCGCGAACCGGCCCACCTCGCGCGCGCCTTCCCAGCCGACGAGCTCATTGTGGTCGAGCTCGGGCAGTTCGTGCATGAAGCATGGGAGCTTTGCGTTCTCGTTGATCTGCGTCTTCCAGCGATACGCGATCGGGGTCGTCAGGCCCGCGCCGGCAATGACCGGAATCGTGCCGTGCAGGCCGCGCGCGATCGTCTTGGCGAGCGAGCCCTCGCCGGCGTCCGGGCCCCACTCGGTTACGAGCTGCTCGGTGTGCGAGGCGGCCACGTCGATCTCCGAGGTCAGCCGAGGTCCCGCGCCGCACAGCGCCGCGACCTCCAGGGCCGCCACCGTCATGTAGGCGACCGCCGCGCGCGGCTGGAATCCGCCGGGCAGCGGGATCACGGGCACGCCATCCGCGCGGGCCATCTCCGCCAGGCGTCCTCCGGTCGTCACGACCGTGCGCTGGGCACCGAGCGCGCCCGCGGACTCGTAGCAGGCAAGTGTCTCCTCGGTATCGCCCGAGTAGCTCGCGCACAGCACCATCGTGTCCGGGGTCGTCCACGGCGGCAGGCCGTAGGCGCGAGTCACGAAGATCGGCCGCGAGGCGTGATCGCCCAGCGCCGCGCGCGCCAGCGCCCCGCCGATCGCCGAGCCGCCCATGCCCGCGACGACGAGTCCGGCCGAGGTGTCCCAGCCCTGCATGATCGCCGACTCCACCCGCCACAGCGCATCGCGCAGGTGCTCGGGCAGGGCGAGCACATCATCCAGCTGGCCGGATGCGTCCACGCGCGCGATCGCCTCGCGCGAGAGCGCTGGTCCCTCACCTGGAGTCGTCCGCGCGTCCGGGGTCGCCTGCGGCGTGCTCATCAGAACTTGATCGCTCCATCGGGCAAAGTCACGCCCGGGAAGATACGCGCCCCGCGGGCGATCGTGTTGTCCGCCCCCACGGTCACCCCCTCGCCGAGCACCGCCCCGCCCTCGATGCGGCTGCCGTCGCCCACACGGCATCCGGCCGCGACGATGCAGTCGCGCAGGGTGCAGTCCGCGCCGATCTCAGCGCCGCTGAGAATGACCGAGCGCTCGACCGTGCTGCCGGGGCCGACGCGCACGTTCTCGCCGAGCACGACCAGACTGCCGACGTGCGCTCCCGGGGCGACATGCGCGCCACGCTCGATCACTGCGGGAGGGATCGCCCGGCCGTGGATCTGCGCGCCCGGCGCGACCGCCAGCCAGCTCTCACCCAGACGCGCGCGCACGGCCGTATCGACGTTGCCCTCGATGATGTCGAACGTGCCCTGCAGGTAGCGCTCGGGCGTGCCGATGTCCAGCCAGTAGGCGTCCGCCGGGAACCCGTACAGCCCCGCGCCGATCAGCAGCGGCCAGACCTCGCGCTCGATCGAGACGTTGCGATCGGGCGGGACGAGCTCGAAGAATCTCGCGTTGCAAGACGTACACACCAGCTGAGATCAGGTTCGTGTCGATCCGGTCGGGGCTCGGCTTCTCGACGAAGTCCTTGACCGAGCGGTCCTCGTGCAGGCGCACCAGCCCGTACGCGCTCGGGTCGGCGACGGGCGCAAGTGCGAGCGTCGCCTTCGCGCCGGTGCGCTCGTGCTGGGCGATCTGTCCCGTCAGGTCGATGTCGGTTAGAACGTCGCCGTTGAGCATCAAGAACCGCTCGTCCAGCAGCCGCTCGGCGTACTTCAGCGCGCCGGCCGTGCCGCGCGGGTCGGGCTCCTCGACGAACCGCAGCCTGATCCCGTAGGCCGAGCCGTCGCCGAGCACGTTGCGCACGCTCGTCGCCAGAAACCCGCACGACATGATCACGTCGTCGATCCCGTGCCCGCGCAGCCACTCCAGCATGAACGCGATGAACGGACGGTCCACGAGCGGAACCACCGGCTTGGGCACGGTCGAGGTCAGGGGACGCAGGCGCGTGCCCTCGCCCCCGACCAGGATGACCGCCTGCATCAGCCCGCCACCCCCCTACCGATGCCTTCGTAGGTGAGCCCGGCCGCCTCGATCGCCTCGGGATCCAGCGCGTTGCGGCCGTCGATCAGCAGCTCGCCGCGCATCAGCGCGGCCACCTCCGACCAGTCCAGCTCGAGCAGCTCCTTCCACTCGGTGACGAGCACCGCCGCGTCGGCGTCCTTTACGGTTTCGAAGGCCGAGCTGCAGTAGGCGAGCTCGGGCATGAGCTCGCGAGCCTCCTGCTCGGCGACGGGATCGTACGCGCTGACCACGGCCCCCTCCGCCAGCAAGCGTGCTGCGAGCACCAGCGAGGACGCTCCCCGCATGTCGTCCGTCTCGGGCTTGAACGCCAACCCGAGCAGCGCCACACGCTTGCCAGCCAGGTCGCCGACATGCCGCTGGAGCTTGGAGACCACGCGCCGCTTCTGCAGCTCATTGACCTCGGTGACGGCGTTGAGCAGTTGGAAGTGATAGCCGGAGTTGGCAGCCAGCAGCTTGAGCGCGCTTACGTCCTTCGTGAAGCAGCTGCCGCCGTAGCCAATGCCGGCCTGCAGGAAGCGAGGGCCGATACGTGCAGTCCAGGCCGACCCCCCGTGCCACCTCGATCACGTCCGCGCCGGTCTCCTCACAGACGTTGGCGATCTCGTTGATGAACGAGATCTTCGTCGCCAGAAACGCGTTGGCCGCCAGCTTGATCATCTCGGCGCTGGCGACATCAGTGCGTACCAGCGGCGCCTGCAGCGGCGCGTACAGCTCGATGACCGCGTCCCCCGCCCAATCGCCAGCGTCCCCCACAACGACGCGGTCGGGATGCATAAAGTCGGCCACTGCCGAACCCTCCTTGAGGAACTCCGGACACGAGACGTAGGCCATCGACTCCTTGCCGCGTTCTCTGAAGACACGCTGGATCGTCGCGCCGGTGCCGCACGGCACGGTCGACTTCATCACCAGCGCGTGCCCCTCCGAACGGGGCATCTCATCGACCACGGCGTTGACCGCCGTCAGGTCGGCGTCACCGGAGTGTGTGGGCGGAGTTCCGACCGCCACGAACAGCAAGCGCGCATGCTCCAATGCATCGGCCACGTCGGTCGAGAAATGCATCCGCGCGGAGTTGCGGGCGATGACCTCCTCCAGGCCCGGCTCATAGATCGGCACCTCGCCCGCGCGCAGCCGCTCGATCTTGGCCGCGTCGATGTCGACGCAATAGACGTCGCTGCCCAGCTCGGCGAACCCCGCCGCGGTGACCAGCCCGACGTAGCCGGTGCCGATCACTCCTATTGGCTCGCGTTGCGTTGCGGCGCTCATGGGGCCGCGATGCTACCGGTCAGCCGGTGTAGCCTCCTGCACGAGCACGAGCGCGCGGTTCTCCGCGAACTGCAGATACCCCTCGCTCTGCTTGAACCGTACGACATCCGTCTCCGAGCGGTACAGCCGCAGCTCGGTCGGCTCCAGGCGAGCCAGCAGCGGCTCGTGGTTGGCGAGGATGCCGATCGAGCCCACGGTCGTGACCGTGGAGAGCATCTCCACCTCATCCGAGAACACCTCGCCCTCGGGTGTGAGCACTTCCGCTGGGAACTTTGTGTGTGCCATCAGCTCCTCGAACTCATTTCTTGGCCGCCTCGACGACCTCGTCGATTGTGCCCTTCAGGAAGAACGCGCTCTCGGGCACCTCGTCGTGCTTGCCGTCGATGATCTCCTGAAAGCCCCTGATCGTCTCCGCGATCGGCACGTACGCGCCGGGCGTGCCCGTGAACTCTTCGGCCACGAAGAACGGCTGCGACAGGAACCGCTCGATCCTGCGCGCGCGCTGCACCGTCAGCTTGTCCTCGTCGCTCAGCTCGTCGATGCCGAGGATCGCGATGATGTCCTGCAGCTCCTTGTAGCGCTGCAGGATCTCCTTGACGCGGTTGGCCACGCGGAAGTGGTCCTCGCCGAGAACGTCCGCCTTGAGGATCGTCGAGGTCGAGTCCAACGGATCGACCGCCGGGTAGATCCCTTTCTCGGAGATCGCCCTAGAGAGCACGGTGGTGGCGTTCAGGTGCGCGAACACCGACGCGGGCGCGGGATCGGTGAGGTCGTCGGCCGGGACGTAGATCGCCTGCACCGAGGTCACCGAGCCCTCGCGCGTGGAGGTGATGCGCTCCTGCAGCTGGCCCATCTCCGTCTCGAGCGTCGGCTGGTAGCCGACCTGGGAGGGCATCCGCCCGAGCAGCGCCGAGACCTCCGAGCCGGCCTGCACGAAGCGGAAGATGTTGTCGATGAACAGCAGCACGTCCTGGCCCTTGTCGCGAAAGTATTCGGCCATCGTCAGACCTGACAGGGCGACCCTCATGCGGGCCCCCGGCGGCTCGTTCATCTGGCCGAACACGAGCATCGTCTTGTCGAGGACACCCGACTCCTTCATCTCCAGCCACAAATCGTTGCCCTCGCGCGAGCGCTCGCCCACGCCGCAGAACGCGCTCAGCCCGCCGTGCTCCTTGGCGAGGTTGTGGATCAGCTCCTGGATCAGCACCGTCTTGCCCACGCCGGCTCCGCCGAACAGGCCGACCTTGCCGCCCTTCGCGTAGGGGGCGAGCAGGTCGACGACCTTGATCCCGGTCTCGAACATCTCGGTTGTGGGGGTCGAGATCCTCCACGCGCGGCGCCTCCCGGTGGATGCCCCGGCGCTCGGTGTCCTTCGGCAGCTCCTCGCCGAGGTCGATCGTCTCGCCCAGCAGATTGAAGATGCGCCCGAGCGTCGCCTCGCCGACCGGCACCGTGATCGGCCCACCGGTGTCGAGCACCTCGACGCCGCGCGCCAGCCCGTCGGTCGTGTCCATCGCCACCGCACGCACGCGGTCGTCGCCGAGGTGCTGCTGGACCTCGCACACGAGCACGCTTCCACCGGCGCTCGAGCTGATGCCCGGCGCCTCCTCGTCGGCGCCGGCGGCCGGACGGGCGATGGTGATCGCGTGGTTGATCTCGGGCAGCCTGTCCGGGAACACGACGTCGATCACGACGCCCTGGATCTCCTCGATGCGCCCGAGGTTGCGCGCGGGCGCATCTCCGTTGCCGGAGTGCTGGCTGGAGCTGGTGGGCTCGGTGGTGGTGGCGTCCATTTGTGTTGATTCTCCTCTTTATCTCTCTCTATTGAAGTCCTGTGACGTGCGCGCCTAGCTCAGGCCCTCTGCGCCGGCGACAACCTCCATGATCTCCTGGGTGATCTCGGCCTGGCGGGCGCGGTTCATCTGCAGTGTGTAGTCGGTGATGAGCTCGCCGGCGTTCTCCGATGCGCTGCGCATCGCCGTCATCTGAGCCCCGAAGAAGCCGGCCGCGGACTCCACGAGCGCCCGGTAGATCGAGATCTCGATGTAGTCGGGAACCAGGCGCCTGAGGATCTTCTCGGGGTCGGGCTCGTACTCGACGGGCGTCCGCGGTTCAAGCGAAGACCCGTCGTTCTGCTCGCCGGCGATCGCCTGGTGGGTGAGCGGAAGCAGCCGCTGACGCGTGACGTGCTGTGTCAGCGGCGAGACATAGGAGTTGAAGACCATCTCCACGCGATCGACGTGGCCGTCGACATAGGCCTGCATCAACTCGTCGGCGATCGTGCGCGCGTCCGCGTAGGCGGGTCGATCGGCGAAGCCCGTGTAGCTACCGCTGAGCTCGTACCCGCGGAAGGCCAGCGAGGAGACGCCGCGGCGCCCGGTCGCATACCAGCTGGCGCGCAGCCCCTCCTCGGCCATCTCCGCCGAGAAGCGCACGCCGGCGCGGATGATCTGCGAGTTGAAGCCGCCCGCGAGGCCGCGGTCGCCCGTGATCAGCAGCAGCCCCACATTGCCCTGGGACTCGTGCTCGCACAGCAGCGGCACCCGCGCGGCCTCCGCCCCGGCCGCCTCCGCCGCCTGGCGCGTCATGCGCCCGATCGCATCCGCGTACGGGCGCAGAGCGGAGATCCGCTGCTCTGCCCGCCGCAGGCGAGCCGCGGCCACCATCTCCATCGCCCGCGTGATCTTCTGGATGTTCTTCACCGAGGCGATCTTGTTCTTGACGTCGCGCTGAGATGCCATCGCTATGCCGCCTTGGCCTCCGGTGGGGCGTCGTCGTCGAGCGGCTGGCCCTCCTCGTCGAGGTCATAGCCGAAGTCGGCAGCGCAGGACTCGACGGCATCGTGCACGGCCTTCTGGATCTCATCCGACCAGTCGCCCGCGGCGATCTGCTCGCGGATCTCACCGTGCTCGGAGTGCATCCGTTCGGTCAGCTCGAGCAGGAACTCGGTCACCCGCTCGACTTTCAGGCGGTCCAGGAAGCCATTGGTGGCGGCATAGATCT
>CAWCYP010000003.1:0-7276 GCA_963799735.1 uncultured Solirubrobacterales bacterium
GCGCGCTCGGCGATCGCGATCGTCGGTGCGTTGGTGTTACCGCGAGTGACGCTCGGCATCACCGACGCATCCACGACACGCAGACCCTCCACACCCCTCACCCGCAGTTCGGTGTCCACCACGGCGCCGGAGTCTGAGCCCATGCGACAGGTGCCGACCGGGTGAAAGAACGTGTAGGTCTGACGGCGAATGTAGGCACGCCTGTCGGCCTCGGACCCTGACGCGGGCTCGTCCCATAACCGGCTGGTGTAGGGGGCGAGCGCGGGTGCAGCGCCGATCTCCTCGGCGATGCGCAAGCCTTCCAACATGGTCTGCATGTCGGAGTCCTCGGCGTAGTAGTTGTGCAGCACGTAGGGCTGGGTGGTGGGATTCTGGAGAGCGCAGGGTGAGCATTCCCTGGCTGGCGGGCTTCAGCGGACAGATCGCCAGCGTGAAGCCGTGCTCGAAGTTCGGCTCATCGAGCAGCATCGCCGGGACGGCGTGGAACTGAAGATCCGGGGCGGGCAGCCCGGCGCTGGTGCGCAGGAACCCGCCGGCCTCGACCCCGTTGGAGGTCAACGGGCCGCGGCCGTCTGCGGCGAACATCGCCATGTTCTCATCGCTCAGAGCGCTCAGCAGCGAGACGGGCTCGTCGTGCGTCCACAGCAGGCCGGTCCCCGAGTGGTCTTGGAGGTTCTGCCCGACCGTGGGCAGGTCGGCCACGACCGGGATCTGAAAGGCCGTCAACAGCTCGCCGGACCCGACGCCGGACAGCATCAGCAGTTGCGGCGAGTTGTACGCGCCGCCGCACAGGATCACTTCGCGCTCGGCGCGAAACTCGTGTAGCTCGCCCGTCTCGCCCAGCCGCGCGGCGAGCACCCCGACCGCTCGGCCGTCCTCGAACAGCACGCGATGGACCTGCGTGAACGTCTCGACGGTCAGGTTCGCCCGGGACATCGCCGGGTGCAGATAGCCCACCGCGGTCGAGCAGCGCCGGCCGTCGCGCTGGGTCACCTGGTAGCGCCCAAAGCCGTCCTGCTCGGCGCCGTTGAAGTCCTCGTTGCGCGGCCAGCCCATCCTGGTCGCAGGCGTGCAGGAACGCCTCTGTGATGGGGTTGCGCGAGCGCCCGTCCGAGACGGTCAGCGGTCCGCCCGTGCCGTGGTATTGCGAGGCGCCGCGCTCGTTGTCCTCGGCGCGGATGAAGTACGGCAACAGATCGTCATACCCCCATCCCTCGCAGCCCTGATCGCGCCACTCGTCGTAGTCGGCGCGGTGGCCGCGTATGTAGACCATCCAGTTGAGCGAGGACGATCCCCCGAGCGTCTTGCCGCGCGGGAGGTGAATACGCCGGCGATCGGCGAACGGCTCCGGCCCGGTCGAGTAGTCCCAATCGAGCTGCGAGTGCAACAGTTGCGCGAAGGCCGCGGGGACGTGGATGTTCTCGATCGTGTCCGGCGGACCGGCCTCGATCAACAGCACGCTCACATCGGGGTCCTCGATCAGCCGGGAGGCCAGCACGCAGCCCGCCGAGCCCGCTCCCACGATCACATAGTCATACATAAGACCCTCCTCTTGCTCATCCGGTTGTGTCCATATCGGCTCAGGTGGTCCGGATGATCAACACCGAGCATGGGGCGTGATGAGAGACCTTGTCGGGCACCGAGCCCAGCAGGAAGCGCTTGGCGCCCGTCATCCCCTTGTTGCCGACGATCACGAGGTCGGCCTTGCACTCCTCGGCGACGTCGAGGATCGCGTCGGCGGGATCTCCCTGGCGCGCGTGCGTGTTGGCGCTCACCCCCGCCTCGCGCGCGATGTCAGCCGCGGCGGAAAGAGACGCCTCGACATCCTCGCGGGGGTTGATCGCCCACTGCACGTCCTCCGGCGCGTCCCGGCGCTCCGCCTTCAGGCGCTGCTCGGGAACGGGCGCATACGCGCTCACGAGCTCCAACGTCGCGCCCACGGCGCCAGCCATGTCGACCGCCTGGCGCACCGCCTGGGTGGCGGTGTCAGAGCCATCGGTCCCGACCACGATCGAGTTGAACATGATCCCCCTTGCCAGATTGCAGGCGAGCCCTCGCGGCCAGCCGACGCCGGATCATATCCACGCCCACACAAAGCCATCGTCCGAGCCGGCTCAGATGGCATCCGCAACATGATCAGCCGCTTACCTCAGCCAGGGCGACGCGGCAATCCGCGACTTGCCGCGTGACGCTCTCCGCGCCCAGGCGGGAGGCGGCGTCCTGAGCCTGCTGGAGCATGGTCTGCGCGCGGTCGAGATCCTCGGGCCGGCCGCGCGCGATCAGCGCGCCGGCCCACGAGGCGTGGGTGCGGGCGAGGAACAAGGGAGCACCGAGGCTCCCCTCGATCTCGACGGCGGCGGCGAAGTGCTCCTCGGCCTGCTCGTAGCGCTCCTGGGTCGCGGCGAGCGTGCCGAGTGCCCAGGCGGTCGTCCCGTACGCCGAAGGGGGAGTGGCGGCGAGCTGGCCGCAGAAAGGCGCCAGCAGCTCGTAGAGTTCGCCTGCGCGATCGACGATTGTAAGACGGGAGAACACCATCGCCCAGAGGATCATCGCCGAGGACCACATCTGTTCCCGCGGAATGCTCTGCAGATCCTCGGCGAGCGCCAGCTCGCGCGCCTCGTCCTCGCGGCCGCTCTCCAGAAGCGCGAGCACTACGCCCGCGCGGTACCCCGCGACACCGTCCTCTTCGCTGGCGGACCGAACCACCTGGTCGACCAGCTCCCCGAACCTCCCCTGAAAGTAGCGCACGGCGAACAGCTGCACGCCGAAGACCATCACGGCGTCGGGCTCGCCGGCTGCCGTGCCGGCTTCGAACGCCTTGATAGCCCACTGCTCAGACGCCTCGATGTCACCCCGCACGAGGCTCCAACTCGCCTCGTCTATCAGCAGACCCCAACCGATGGTCGGCTGGGGCACCGATGCAGACAGAGCTCGCAACGTCAGTAGGCTGTACTCGATCTGCGAGCGATCCCCGGCCTCTAGGCCGGTGGCAAAACGCCAGGCAGCCGTGAAGAGGCTCAGCCGTGGGTCGTCCAGACGCTGGGTGAGGTCGAACAGCTCGCCGATCAGCAGTTGACGCTGCTGCGAGGGTGTCCGGCGCCGCGATCGCCCAGCTGGCAAGAGAGAGCGTATGGGCCAGCGCGACCTCATCACCGGCGGCCCGGGCCAGCTCGATCGCCTCGGCTGCCAGCGCCCGGCAGCGGGAGGGCTCCCCGGCGTAGTGAAGCTCACTGGCCAGCAGCGCAAGAACCCGCGCCCGCCGCGGATCGCCGTCCGGGAGGGCAAGTGCTGCGGCCTGGAGCATCTGCACCCGCTCGCTGTCAACCGTGCCCAAACGGCTGGTCAACCCTCGTGTGTTGGCCAGCACGGCACGGGCGAGCCGGTTGACGTCATTCAGGTCCCGAGCGAGCTGGGCCGCATCGAGCAGCGTCTGGCGCGAGGACGGGTTCCCGACCTGGCGCTGGGCCTCACCGAGGCCGATCAACAGATCGCAGCGCTCTGAGCGATCGCCGCCGGGCGCCTGGTCTTGAAGTTCGAGCGCCTGGCGATACCAGCGCGCGGCCTCATCGGGGGCAAGCTGCTCGAGTGCGTGCTCGGCCGCGCGCCGCGCGTAGTGGATCGCCTTCGCGACGTCGGCGCTGACGACCGCAGCGGCCCAGTGGCCGGCGAGCTCGCCCAACCGCTCGCCGGGCTCATCCCCGCACTGCTCCTCGAGCGCTTCGGCCACACGCTTGTGCAGCCGCGCGCGGCGGGTGGCCGCGAGGTCCTCATAGAGCGTGTGCTCGACGAGCCCGTGGGTGAAAGTGAGGCGCCCTGCTCGGCTCTTGTTCTCCTGCAGAAGCGACGCCGCCACTGCGTCCTCGAGCAGGTCGAGCAACCGTGCTTCCGGGAGATCGACCACCGCGAGCAGCAAATCCACGTCGAAGTCGCGGCCGATCACCGCGGCGGCGCTGAGCGCCGTGCGGGCGTCCGGGCCCAGGCGCTCGACACGCCGCCCGATGACCTCGCGCACGCTCTGGGGGAGACCCAGCTCGGCGAGGTCGCCTACCAGGCGCCAGCGCCCGCCGTCCTGCTGCACGATCGCGCCGGACTCCGTGAGGTGACGCAAGAGCTCACCTGCGAAGAAGGGGTTACCGGCGCTCTCACGCGCTATCTCCGTCGGCGAGCGCCCTTCCATCGTCGTCTAGCTCATGCCCGGCCGCCACCTCCATGAGTGCCAGCACCTCATCGCAGTCAAGGCCGGTGAGCTTCAGACGTTCCACCCCCTGCTCGCGGTGAAGGTCGGCGAGCAGCGCCGTCAGCGGGTGATCGCGGGAGAGGTCGGAGTCACGGTAGGTCCCAACCACCAACACCCGCATCGAGGAGCCCGCCGTGACGACATGGCGAAGCAGCGACAGCGTCGGTGAATCGGCCCATTGCAGATCATCGAGGATCACCAGCATCGGCGACTGCTCACCCGCCCCCTGAAGCAGACCCGCCACAGCGGCATACAGCAGATAGCGCTCCGTCTCCGGATCGCTCTCGCGCGGAGAAGGCAAATCGGGCAAGCGATCGCGCAAGACGGACACAAGGCGCGCCAAGTCGCCGCCGAAACGCTCGACATGCCCATCCAGGACCGGCTGCGATACCTCTTTGACGAGGTAGCCGAGCGCATGCACCCACGGCTGGTAGGGCACCCCGAGATCCTCATCACATCGCCCATACAGCACCGTGGCGCCCTCCCCATGCGCCTCCAGCGCCAGGTGCGTTGACAACCGCGTCTTGCCGACGCCCGCCTCCCCGCTGATCAAGGCCAGGCGCAGCGACCCTTCGCGCGCCTGTCCCCACAGCTCTCGAAGCCGCTCCCGCTCAGCCACCCGCCCCACATAGCCGGTTGGCGGCAGCTCGCGCAGCCGCTCCGGCAGTACGATCCCCACGCTCGCGGCCGGCCTCCATTGCAGCTCGAACGCCTGCACAGGCTCAGAAATGCCCTTCAGCTGCAGGCCGCCGAGGGAGTGGAAGCTGTGACCATCGCGTGAGCCCGCCAGCTGGCGCACCAAGGAGTTCACCACGATCTGCCCGCCCGCCGCGTGAGCGCACAGCCGCGCGGACTCGACGACCGGCTCACCGAAGTAGTCGCCGTCCTCGACATTCGTCTCGCCGAGGCTCACACCGATCCGCACCCCGAGCTGCTCCTCTGAGCGACGATTGCGCGCCTCCACCGCCTGCTGCATCGCAACCGCGCACGCCAACGACTCGGAGGCGCTCGAGAACACGACCATCAACCCATCGCCGAGGTTCTTGACCTCGCGGCCGCCAGTGCGCTCGAGCGCTCCGCGCAACAGCCCGAAGTGCTCTGTGCGCAGCTCCTCCGCGGCCTCCGGGCCGAGGCGGTCGGCCATAGCGGTCGACCCCACCAGATCGGTCATCAAGACCGCGACCATCTCTGTGGCAGTGGAGCTCACCCGCGAATCATCCGACTTTCGGGGGAACGACGCAACGACGTCGCACCGGAACGGCAACGGCGATCCGGACTTGTTGGTCACCGAAAGACGAAGGTGGCCTCAGCGTCACTCGCTGAGGCCGGCGAGCTCCCACGGGTCGTCGCTAAGCGTGGGCCGCGTGCAACTGCCAGGTGTCGGGAACACCCTTCAGCGTATGAGTGCCGCGATCGGTGAACTGGAGCCCTGATCCGGCTACCAGGTCCTTGACGGTCCGGGAGACGAGCAGCTCTTGGGGTTCGGCTTGAGCGCTGACGCGGGCAGCGATGTGGACGGCGATGCCGCCGATGTCGTCTCCCATCATCTCGCACTCGCCCGTGTGCAGGCCGGCGCGGATGCGGAGCCCCGATGTCTCGGAGGATCGGAGGATCGCCCTCGCGCAGTGGATCGCGCGGGCCGGGCCGTCGAACGTCGCAAGGAAGCCATCCCCGGTTGACTTCACCTCGCGGCCGTTGAATTGGCCCAGGGCCTCGCGTACCGCGCGCTGGTGTCGCTCGAGCACCTCGCGCCAGCGCTGATCACCGAGATCGGCGGCCGTGCGCGTGGAATCGACGATGTCGGTGAAGAGCACCGTGGCTAGGACGCGGTCGGTTTCTCCTACGGCGCGAGATCCTGTCAGGAACTCCTGCAAAGCGCCGAGCCATTCCTCCGTGCCTTGGAACCAGAAGCCGTGGTCGTCGCCCTCGAACTCGACGATCCGGGCGTTCGGCAGGTGCTCGGCCAGCCAGCGTCCGTGGCGGACGTTGACCAGGCGGTCGTGGGTGCGGTGCAGGATGAGCGCCGGGGCGTGGACACTCGGCACGACGTCGCGAACATCGAGATCGAGGAACATCTGCGCTAGCGCGATCATCATTCCAGGGCTTGCGGTCGAGCGTTCGAGGCGGCCCCAATACGCGCGTGCCTCCGGGTTGCCTGCCTGGCTGGGCGCGGAGACCTCGATGATGGATTCGTCACCCCAGTGAGGCAGGATCAGCTCCAACGCCGACTCGGTAAGGGCCGCAGCCGGGGTTCCCCACGTGTAGTCCTCGGCGTAGGTGCTGCGCGCCATCCCTCCGGCGCAGACCAGGGCCCGGACGCGCTGCGGGTAGGTCGCGGCGAACAGGATGCTCATCGGGACACCCTCGGAAATCCCCACGAGCGCGGCGCGCTCGGAGCCGGCGGCGTCCATCACGGCGCGGACGTCGTCCATGCGCTGCTCGAGCGTGGGGGCGTCGGCCACCGGATCCGACAGGCCCGAGCCACGGCGATCGAAGGTGATGACGCGGGCGAACGACGCGAGGCCCTCCAAGAGCCGCGCCCACGGCTCATACTCCCAGGCCAGCTCGACGTGGGTGGTGAACCCCGGCACCAGCACGAGGTCGAGGTCGCCCTCGCCAAAGACCTGGTAGGCGATGTGGACCCTTCCGCTTTTCGCATACTTGGTCTCTGCTCGCCCTATCGGTGTGCTGTAGGCCTGTATGACGCTACCTCTCCTGTTGGGTGCCGCTTGGCGACGAGCTAGGTCCGCTCCGATCTTCGCGGATGGCGCGCGAAGTGTCTCACGTACTCAGCTCTTAGTTCGGCCTTCACACGGAAGTGGTGACAAGCGTAGCTTCGAGCCATTTTGCCGCAGACCGTCTCTCAGACCGACCCATCCGCGCCTGAGCCTGAAGGCTGCCCGTCGGGTCCAAGCGCCATGGGGTGGGATGCGAGGCTCTCGCGGCGCGGTTTATGGGTCTGGGTAACGCGGAGAAGGCTGATGCGCGATTTCCGCTTTCGCGGCACAGAGCGCTAGCGCGCCGAGGCGCGCAGCAGCA
>CAWCYP010000004.1:0-16684 GCA_963799735.1 uncultured Solirubrobacterales bacterium
CTGCCGACCTGATCCGTCATAGCGACGCACGGCCCGGCGATGCCTCCCAGCCGGCACAGCTGTCGGGCAGCGGGGTCTGAGGCGATGACGATGACCGGCACGGCAGACACAACGCTCACGGCATCGGAGACCGGCGCGGGTTCGGCGCTGGACGCCAGAACACTGTGCGAGGCGTTTCAGATCACGGCCGCCGAGAACGCGCAGCGGATCGCTCTGCGCGCCCCGGCGGAAAGACCGAGCTGACGTTCGCCGAGGTGGTGACACGCGTCAGGAACATCGCGACGGGCCTGCACGAGCTCGGGGTGCGACGCGGCGACACGGTCGCGCTGATGCTGCTCAACCGGCCCGAGTTCAATCTCAGCGACTGTGCGGCGATGCACCTGGGAGCGACGCCGTTCTCGATCTACAACACCTGCTCGGCGGAGCAGATCGCCTACCTGTTCGCCAACGCGGCCAACAGGGTGGTGATCACGGAGCTGCAGTTCCTGGAGACGATCCGCGCCGCGGGGGTCGACTCGCTCGAGCACATGATCTGTATCGACGGCGCGCCCGAGGGCACGCTGGCGCTCGCGGACGTCGAATCGCTGCAGTCCCCTGGGTTCGACTTCGAGGCGACTTGGCGAGCCGTGAGTCCCGAGGACCTGATCACGATCTGTTACACCTCGGGGACCACCGGCCCGCCCAAGGGTGTCGAGCTGACCCACGCGAACGTGCTGGCGGAGTGCCGCTCGGCGGCGGAGGTCGTCGCCGTGGAGCCCGAGGGTCGCATCGTCTCCTACCTGCCCCACGCACACATGGCCGACCGCTATGCGTCGCATTACACGCCGATGCTCTACGGCACGCAGGTGACGGTGATCGCCGATGTGCGCGAGGTGGCCGCGGCGCTGCCGGAGGTGCGTCCGACGAGCTTCGGCTCGGTGCCGCGAGTCTGGGAGAAGATGAAGGCCGGCCTGGAGGCGGGGATCGCGGCCGAGCCGGATCCTGCCCGCAAACAGGCGGTGCGGTGGGCGATCGACACGGGCCTGCAGCGCGTGCGGGCCGAGCAGACCGGCGAGCAGCCCTCGGAGGAGCTGATCGCCGAGCACGCCCGAGCCGATGAGCTGGTGCTGGCCAAGCTGCGCGAACGGCTGGGACTCGACGAGGCGAAAATGCTCTACGGGGGAGCCGCTCCGATGCCGATCGACGTGCTCGAGTTCTTCCACGCGATCGGCCTGCCGATCTGCGAGCTGTGGGGCATGTCCGAGCTGACCGCAGTGGGTACGTGCAACCCGCCCGAGCGCCCGAAGATCGGCACCGTCGGGCCGCCGCTGCCGGGCCTGGAGGTCCGCATCGCCGATGACGGCGAGCTGCTCTGCCGCGGGCCGATCATGATGCGCGGCTACCGCTCGGATCCGGAGCGCACCGCCGAGGCGATCGACGATGACGGCTGGCTGCATACGGGCGACATCGCCGAGATCGACACCGACGGTTACGTGAGCATCGTCGATCGCAAGAAGGAGCTGATCATCAACGCGGCGGGCAAGAACATGTCGCCCGCGAATATCGAGGCGACCGTCAAGAGCGCTTCGCCGCTGGTCGGCCAGGCGTGCTGCATCGGTGATGGGCGGCCCTACAACACGGCGTTGATCGTGCTCGACGCCGACTTCGCTCCTGCGTGGGCGGCCCAACAGGGCATCGCCGAGACCGCCCTGGAGTCCCTCGCGTGCGAGGAGCGGGTGCACGCCGCGGTGCAGGAGGCGCTCGATGCGGCCAACGCAAAGCTTGCACGCGTCGAACAGATCAAGAAGTTCACGATCGTGCAGGGAGACTGGCTGCCGGGTGGCGACGAGCTGACACCGACGATGAAGCTCCGACGCAAGCCGATCGCCGAAAAGTACGCCGCCGAGATAGACGCGCTCTATGCGTGAGCAGCGCTCGTAGGCTGCTCTGAATGCGGTGGCTCGTAGATGGGATGAACGTGATCGGCACGCGTCCGGACGGGTGGTGGAAGGACCGGCACGGGGCGATGGTCAAGCTCGTGGGCATGCTCGAGCGCTGGGCCGCCACCAGCGGCGAGGACGTCACGGTCGTCTTCGAGCGGCCGCCGTCGCCGCCGATCCGCTCAACCGTGATCGAGATCGCGCACGCTCCGCGGCCACGTCGCGATTCGGCCGACGACGAGATCGTTCGCCTTCTCAGCGCCGACGCGCAGCCCGGAGCCATCAGGGTCGTCACCTCGGATCTCTGGCTCGCCGACCGGGTGCACGCCGCGGGCGCCACGGTCGAGCCATCAGCGCCCTTCCGGGAACTGATCGAGGATGCCTGAGGCGACGCTACCGTACGTCCAGCACGCGCTCGCGCTGATAGGTGAGCCACATCCGCCGGACGATCACGAGCGCCACGATCAACAGCGCCAGCGGCACGAGTATCGCGGCGGCGATCAGCAGGACGACGAGCGCCACGGACGAGCACTCGTCCCGCGTCGTGGAGCCCGCGGTGGAGCGTCAGCCCTTCGCTTCCGGCCTTCGCATCGCCGAGGACCGTCACTTCTACTTCGGCCGTGCTCGCGCTGCTGCGAGACCGCCTGGAACGCCGACTGGGCCTGCGCGATCGCGCCGCGGTTCTGTGAGAGTCGTTCGCGCAGGCTGTCGATCTGGCCTTCACTAGTCGCCCTCGCGAGCGCACGGAGCAGCGCCTGCCGTTCGGCGGTCGCGTCGCCCAGTCGCTGACGAGCCGCGTCGTAGGTGTTGGTGATGTCCTGCAGCGACTGGCTCTCGGCGCGCACCGGCGCCAGCTGCCCGAGCGACGCGAGAGCGGCGCTGAGCTTGGCGCTCGGAAGACTCAGATTGAGGCTGGCTTCGCCCGTGCCTTGCCCCACATTGACGTGAGAGCTCTGCACGTAGCCGCCATCGCTCACCGCCAGGTGAGACACGCGGTCGGCGATCGTCCTGCACTTCGCTGGGATCGTACCGCAGGGTGATGGAGGCCGCCAGCTGCTGCACGCGCCCGGGCGGCGCGGCTGCTGGCGCCGAGGCCGCGGGTCCAGAGGTGGCGGGTTCCAAGTCCCCCTGGCGTGCGGTTGCGTGGCGGCGCCTTTGGAAGCGCTGACGCCTGCGGGTAGAGCGATCTCGGCCCGGCCCGCGTTTGAGGAGCGACCGGCCGCTGCGGGAGCGTCGCTCGGTCGGCCCGGTGCCCGCCCGCCAGGGACCCGCGATGATCACGGCCACAATGACCGCGCCCATCGCCGCGATGCTGGCTGCCGCGCCGCAAGCGACCGGGTGGACGCAGCCGACCCGATCGGCGGTGCGGCTGGCGGTCCGGCGGTCGGCTGCTCGGGGGCGGAACGCGCCCGGAACTCGGCGATCCGCTCCCCGAGCTTGCGCTCGAACTCGGGCGCCATCGGCGGCGCCAGCGCTCGCACGTCATCGCGCAGCTCGCGCCAGGAATCCGCACGGGGACCCTCGCCGGTCGCCGTTCAGCGCGGCCTCGAGCTCGGACAGCCAGTCCTCCTCGGGACCCACGTCGGGGCCGACGTCGTCGCGGCCCGGGAAGGGGATGATCCTCATGCGACCTCCTGTCGGTCGAGTCTGACGCAGTGCTCGCGCAGGCGCGTGAGCGCCCGGTGCAGACGGGTGCCGGCGTTGGACTCGCTGATCCCGAAGCGCCCGCGCGAGCTCGCCGTTGGAGAGCTGGCCGTGGAACTTGAGCAGCACCAGCTCCCGCTCGCGCAGCGGCAATCCCGCGAGCGCATCCCGCACAGTCGCACGACGCTCGACGTCCTCGAGCGCCTCTGCGCGGTCTCGATCGGCGGACATCTCATCGTCCAGCTCATACCGGGACTGACGTCGCCGCCGGCGCAGCTCGTCGAGCGCCGCGTTGCGCGCGATCGCGAACAGCCACGCTCGGGGCGTCCCGCGGCCGTGATCCAGACGCGCGCGCGAGCGATAGAGGCGCTCGAACGCCAGCGCCGTCACATCCTCCGCCGCGCTGGAGTCTCCGAGCAGCGAGATCGCATACGCGTATACGTCGGCCCCGCACTCCCGGAAGAGCGTCTCGAAAGCCTCCGCATCGAGTCCGCCGGGCGTCACTGCCGCCGTGATGGCTCGCGGTGCGTGCTCATCGGAGGGGGGCACTGTTCTGCTCATCACCCCAACTACGTTCAGACACGAAGATCCATCACAGATCTCGCGTTATCCGCGCTTCGCGCCCCTTGCGAGCGCCTCTCCCAGCTTTCCGGCCGAGGCGAGCGCCCCCTCGGGGGAGTCGAACGCCACCTCCACCCGCAACCCCCGGCCACCCATGGGGCTCACGCTCACCTCGACGCCCAGCACATCGGCCCATACCCTGGCGACCTCCATAACCGTCATCTCCCGCGCTTGCTCTGAATCCTGCTCCCGCTCTTGCCCTGCCTCCCGCTCCTTCCCTCTCTCCCAATCCGAGATCCACCTCTTTACGACCCCGCTGGACCTTGGACACATCCACCTTGCTCGCACGGGCACGAGTTTCGACTGCCGTCCATCCCTCCTTGACGGCCCTACGAGCCAGCTGGGCACACACCTCGGGATCCTCCACCATCAGCAGCGCCAGTCCGTGGGATATCCCCAGCTCACCCCGCTCCACCAGCTCGAGGGCCTCATCGTTTAGGTTCAGCAGGCGCATCAAATTCGCCACCATGCTGCGACTGCGCCCCACGCGATCCGCGACCTGTCCAGCGGTCAACTCGAGCTCCATCACCAGCGTCACGCAGGCCCGTGCCGCCTCAACGGGGTTCAGGTCCTCGCGTGCCATGTTCTCGATCAGCGCCACTTCGAGCGCCGCCGCATTGTCATACCGAGACACCAGCGCCGGGATCGTCTGAAGGCCCGCGATCTTGGCCGCGCGCCAGCGCCGCTCTCCCGTGATCAGATCGTATCTACCGTCCTGCCGGGAACGCACGAGCACCGGCTGCAGCACCCCACGCCCACTCAGCGACCCCGCCAGCGCCTTCAGCGACTCCTCGTCGAAGTGACGCCGTGGCTGGGAGGGGTTGGGCAAGATCGAGTCAACCGGCAGCTCTCGCAACTCCTGTATCCGGGACACATCCGCTCCTCCGCATAGGACAACCATCGCATTATGATGCGCGCCGGCGGTTTCCTTCGAGATTTTGGTGGGGGACCGGGTGGGGGACCGGTGGGGGAGAGGGGACCGGCGCGATCTTTTTGGCGGACGCCATGCTCGCGGTGGTTGTCGGTGGTTGTCGGGGGTTGTCGGGGGTTGTATTACTTTTTAACTGGGTATAACTATAGTATATGAGGCTCTGATTTTATGTGCCAACCTGCGGCTTTAGAATCCATGCCCGGCGACGCTCACGCGCGGATCGGCGCGGTCTGGCCGGCGGACGTTCCACCCGGATCGATGCGCTGGCGCCAGAGCGTGGCCAGCACGCACGCCAGCGCCACGCCGGCGCAGCCCAGCGCGAACGCGCCGGCCGCGCCGTGGGCGTCAACGAGCGATCCTCCGAGGGTCGATCCAGCCGCCATGCCGGCGATCGTCGCGCCCCTGTGCCAGGTGAATGCCTCTGTCGCCGTGCCCGCGTAAGCGAGCGCTCCGACGAGCGAGAACTGACAGGAGAGCATCGGGGCCACCCCGAGTCCGGCGAGCGCGCTGAGCAGAAACCCGGCGGCGAGGGAGTGCGCGGCGATCAGCGGCGCGACGCCGACCGCCAGCGCGAGCAGCAGCGCGATATAGCGCAGCCCGATCGGACGCCGCCAGCTCGTGGCGGAGTAGAGCAGCCCGCCGGCCATGCTGCCGACGCTGAAGAGGGCCAGGAGCAGGCCGGCGGACCAGCGCGCACCCTGCTGCAGGGCCAGCGCGGGCAGTCCGACCTCGACCGCTCCGATCACCACGCCCGCGAGCACCACCGTGCCGAGCAGCGCGCGCAGTCCGGGACTGGCCAGCGCGCCCGCACGCGAGCGCTCGCGCGTATCTGCCATCCAACCGCTGGAGAGCTTGGAGGTCGCGAAGAAGGCGGTTCCGCAGACAGTGATCGCCGCGCACAGCAGCACCGCGGCGGCCGGCGAGACGAGCACGACGGTGAAGCCCACCAGCAGGGGGCCGAGCGTCCAGATGACCTCCTGCGTGGTCGCGTCGAGGGCATACGCCGTCTCGAGCGTCTCCCCGTCGCCGGCGAGCACCGGCCACAGCGCGCGGATGCAGCCCGCGATCGGTGGCTGCGCGGCGCCGGCCAGTGCGGCCGCCGCGACGATCGCGGCCACCGCGGCGCCCGCTTGCACGGTCAGCACGAGCGCCACCAGCAGCGTGCCCTGGACGACTGCCGCTCCCAGCAGCACCCGCGTCTGCCCAGCGCGATCGACGAGCGCGCCCAGCAGCGGTCCGAGGAGGGCGCCGGCCAGCGAGAACGCCCCAACCGCCACGCCCGCCGCCAGGAAGGATCCCGTCCGACCGTGTACGAACAGCAGGATGGCGAGCGAGAACATGCCAGAGGGCAGGCGCCCGAGCACCGAGCTGGCCAGCAGCCGGCTGAAGCCCGGCACCGAGAACAGAGCGCGGTAGCGGGCGATCACGGCGCGCTTACGCGGCCGACCGCGGGTGGTTTGGCGCTGCTGTCCAGCTCCACTCCTCGCAGCTCTTCCAGGTGGGCGAGCTCCTCGAGCGCCGCGATCAGCATGTCGACCTCGGCGTCCGTGTTCGCCGCCGTGAGCTGGACGCGAAAGCCGACCTCGTCGCGGGGAACCAGTGGATAGGCAGCGAGGGTGACGTACACGCCGCGGTCGAACAGCAGCTGCCCCACCTCGCCGATTTGCCGGTGGTCGCGCAGCGGGATCTCGACGATCGGCAGGCCGGAGTGGTTGGGAGTGGTGGCTCCGAGGCGCGCCAGGCACTCAAGGACGCGGCGGGTGTGTCTGTGGATCACCTCGCGCAGCTCCTCTCCACGGCGCTCGTTGACCTGCGAAGCCGGCGAGCGTGGTCGCCAGCGAGGCGACCGGGGAGGGTCCCGAGTAGAGGTAGGGCGCCGCCGCCACCTTCAGCATTTCCTTGGTCTCGGTCGGGCAGGCGATGAACGCCAGCAGCGACGAGTAGGCCTTGGAGAAGCCGCCCACCAGGATGAGGTTCTCGTAGGACTCGCCGCAGTGGCGGACGATGCTGTTCCCGCGCTGTCCGTACGGGCAGCGCTCGGCCGGGCCGCGCTCGCCGATCACGCCGAAGCCGTGCGCGTCGTCCACGTACAGCAGCGCCCCGTGCGCGCGCGCCACCTGCGCGAAGGCGCGCAGGTCGGGCGCGTTGCCGGTCATGCTGTTGACCCCGTCCATGCACACCAAGCTGGCGCCCTTGGGCTCGGCGTGCAGCAGCTCGTCAAGGTGCTGGGGATCCTCGAAGCGGAAGCGCCTGAGCTTCGCGCCGCGCGCCTGCGCCATCTTGCAGCCGTCGTAGATCGTCTTGTGCGAGCGGGCGTCCAGGAAGATCGTCCCGGACGCCGCCAGCGCGGGGATGACCGACATGTGGATGTGGGTGATCGTCGGCAGCACCAGCGAGTCCTCGCTGCCCAGCAGCGCGGTCAGCTGCTCCTCGATCTGCTCGTAGAGCAACGGGCTGCCCAGCAGGCGCGACCAGCTCGGGTGGGTGCCCCAGGCGTCCAGGTAGGCCGGCACGGCGTCGATGATCTCGCGGTCGAGATCGAGCCCCAGGTAGTTGCAAGAGGCGAAGTCGGCCAGCCACTGCGACCCGACGCGGATCATGCGCCCGTCGATCTGCTCGATCACGGCGTCCATCATCGGGTGCGAGCGCTTGAGCGCGCCCAGGTCGCGCAGCGCCTCGGGCAGGCTCTCGAGCGCGGGCTCCCCGTTCCACGTGGGCTCCGCCGCGGCCGTGCCGTTGCGGGAGGGCTTCGCGCCGTTCGGCGCGTGGGTGGGCGTGGGCAGTGTGGGGATGATGGGCACGGCGCGCAGCAGCTCCTCCAGCTCGGCGGCCGGCAGCGGCTTTGAGAGCGCGTAGCCCTGGATGAGCTCGCAGCGGTTGGCGACGAGCGAGCTCCACGTCACCTGGTCCTCGATGCCCTCGGCCACGACGCGGATGCCGATGCTGTGCGCGAGCTGGATCGTCGCTTCGACGATCGCCGCGTCGACGGGGTCGGTGATCATCCGCGCGACGAACGAGCGATCGATCTTGACCTCGCCGACGGGCAGCGCCTTGAGGTGGGTGAGCGAGGAATAGCCCGTGCCGAAGTCGTCGAGCGAGAGGCCGAGGCCGAGCTCGCCGAGCTTCGCAAGGACGTCGCCGACGCGGACTGGGTCGGCGAGGACCATATTCTCGGTGACCTCGAGCACGAGCACGTCCGGGGGCAGGCCGTGGTCGACCAGCGTCGCGGCGACCTCGGCCGGGAAGTGCGTGTCCTGCAGATCGGCGACCGTGGTGTTGACGGCGACGTGCAGGTCGAGGCCGGCCTCGCGCCAGGTCTTGACCTGGGTCAGCGCGAGATCGAGCATCCTGCGCGTCAGTGCCCGGCCCAGCCCCGTCTGCTCAGCCACGGTCACGAACTCCTCCGGCCCGATCAGCCCGCGGGTGGGGTGGCGCCAGCGCACGAGCGCCTCGACGCCGACGATCCTGCGGCTACGGGCGTCGGCCTTGGGCTGGAAGTGGGCCTCGATCTCCCCCGACTCCAGCGCGCGCGAGAGCTCGCTGGCGAGCGTGAGGCGCTCGAGCGAATGATGGTCGCGCTCGCGCGCGTAGCAGGCGTGCCCGGATTGCGCCGTCTTGGCCTCGTACATCGCGACGTCCGCGTGCTGCATCAGCTGCTCGCCGTCCCCGGCGTGCTCGGGGTAGAGGGCGATTCCGATGCTCGCCGTCACGCGCAGGTTGACGCCCTTGATCGGGAAGGGCTCGCCGATCGCCTTGAGCACCTTGTCCGCGACCAGTTCCGCGCGCGCGGTGTCGCACGGATCGCACAGCAGGACGCCGAACTCGTCGCCGCCCAGCCGCGCGGCCGTGTCGGAGGCGCGCAGCACCACGCGCAGGCGCTCGCCCATCTGGCACAGCAGCTGGTCCCCGGCGTCGTGGCCGAGCGTGTCGTTGAGCTCCTTGAAGTGGTCGAGGTCGACGAGCAGCAGCGCCACGCTCGAGTCGCTCGCCCGGCTGGCGGTGATCCCGTCGCGCAGGCGCCTCAAGAAATCGCGGCGGTTGGGCATCGAGGTGAGATCGTCGGTGAGCGCCTGGCGGCGCGTTTCGGCGAGCGCGCGCACGTCGCGAAACGCGAGCCCCGTGCGCGCGAGGGCCGCGAGCATCGTGAGCATCGCCAGCGCCAGCGCGATCGGGTCCAGGCGGCTGAAGTGATCGTAGACGAGCAGCCCGAGCGCGCTGAACGTGAAGGCTGCGGGGATCCCGAGCACCGCGGGGCCCGGCACGCTGTCGGCCTCGACGCTCGTGACCGGCTGCCACGCCGCGAGCGCCAGCAGCAACACGCCGATGTCGTAGGTCATGTTCGTCAGACTGCTGGGCGCCGACGCTCCTCCAGCGACCTGCAGCGCGTACAGGCAGTCGGCCACCGCCAGCGCGATGAAGCCGCCGCCGAGCATCCCCCACATCCGGTCCAGGCGCCAGCTGCGCAGCGCGAGCACACCCACCACCAGCGCGGCGAGCAGCAGGTCGCAGAGCGGGTAGGCCATCTCGGTGATCACGGCTGCGGTGTCTCCCGACACCGACGCCATCACCGTCCGCACGACGATAGCGGCCCCGATCGCCGCGATCCCGAGCCCGGCGATGATGCCGTCCAGCCACATCCTCGCCGGCACGCGGCGCTCCCGCACTCGCGCGAGCCCCAGGATGCCGATGTAGCAGGCCGGGTAGAGCGTCAGCCACATCCCATCGCAGATCGATGGGATCGGGGGGTTGGGGAGGTGTTCGATCCACGCGGCCCACAGCACGTTGCCCAGGCCGTAGATCGAGATGCCGAACGCGAAGATCATCCACGAACGTCGCGCCCGTGCGATGCGCACGGCGCGCCAGCACACGATCACCCCCACGAGGATGTAGACCGCCGAGGTGACCCAGTCGCGGATCGGTTCTTCGACGGCGCGCCCACCCAACCCGAATACCGCGTGGGCGCCGGTCGCCGCGACGAGCGCGATCAGGACGGCCGTCACAATGCTCAGCATGCGGCGCTCACCGAGCCGGCGCGCCGAAGATAGCGGCAGCAGTGACATGCGCATGCCACGCATATCGGACGTATTGAAGCTTACCTTTACGATCGCCTGACCACCACCGCGAGGGAGGCGACCTCAAGGGGTGGGCGCCGGCTGCCGATCTGTTGGGTTGTTATGTCCGATCAACGCTCGAGCCCGGGAGTGGATGAGATGCGTGGCTCGGTGGCACCGCCCGCTTCGGTGGATCAGCCCGGAGAGGATCTCCGTCGTCTCGGCGAGGCGCTGAAGGCGCGGACCGAGGATGTGCTCGCTGGAACGGTCGCTCGAACGCGGGCGTCGAAGCATGCTCTCGACGCGGCGGTGGAGGAGAGCTTCGAGCGCGTTGGTATTGCTTCGACGGCGGCTGTGGCCAGCTGGATGGCGGGGGAGGGCCTCGAGGCGGCGCGCGAGGTAGGCATGGAGACGTGGCACATTTTTGGCCAGCTAGCCGCTGATCGAGTCGCGCCGCTGCAAGAGGTGCTGAAGCGCTGCTTGCGCTGGCGTGATGCCGCGACTGATGTGCTGCACGACAGCGCAAAAGAGATGGACGTCTCTGCGGAGGCGCTCACTCTGGCGCTCGCCGGGCTGCAGCGCACCCTGGACATCACACTCATCCAGGTGGGCGAGTTCTTCGAGTCAGAGCGCCACCGCGCGGATGAGCAACTCGCGTTCCTGGCCACCCACGACCCGCTGACAGGCTTGCCGAACCGGACGTTGATCTTGGATCGCGTCGAGCAGATGCTCGCGCGCTCGCGTCGCAACCAGACGCCGGTGGCGGCGCTGTTCGTCGATCTCGATAACTTCAAGTCGATCAACGACACGCTCGGTCACGGCGTCGGCGATGAACTGTTGCAAGCCGTCGTCGCTCGACTGGACGGCGTCGTGCGGGCCACCGATGCGCTTGGGCGTCTTGGTGGGGATGAGTTCGTCGTGATCTCGGAGGAGCTCTCGGCGGGAGCGGGGCCCGAGCTGATCGCCGAGCGGCTGCTGGAAGCGCTCAAGCCCCCGTTCAAGCTCGGAGGGGACAAGGAGATTCGCGTGAGCGTGACGGCGAGCGTCGGGATCGCGGCGGGAGAGCACAGCTCGGCCGAGGAGCTCCTGCGCGACGCAGATATCGCGATGTACCGCGCGAAGTGGGACGGCAAGAATCGCCACGTCGTGTTCGAGACAGGGATGCAAGGCATGGTGCAGAGCCGCATGGAGCTGGAGATGGACCTGCGCGAAGCGCTCGAGAACGACGAGTTCTTCCTCGCATACCAGCCAACGATTGACCTGCAGGACATGAGCCCCAACGGAGTCGAGGCCCTGATCCGCTGGGAGCATCCGACGCGCGGTGTCGTCCAGCCCGACGATTTCATCCCGCTGCTCGAGGAGACGGGGCTGATCGTCGAGGTCGGGAAGTGGGTCCTGGAGGAGGCCTGTGCTCAGGGTGCCAAGTGGCGTCAGGCCGGCTATCCGATCGGGATGGCCGTCAACGTCTCCGGACGCCAGCTCGACACCGATCAGGTCATAGTCGACATAGAAGAAGCGCTCTCCCACAGCGGCCTTGACCCTGCGGCGCTGACGATCGAGATCACCGAGACCACGTTGATGCGCAACATCGAGGAGACCGCGCGGCGCCTGGATGAAGTCAAGGCGCTCGGCGTGCGGATCGCGATCGACGACTTCGGCACTGGCTACTCATCGCTCGCTCACCTGCAACGGTTCCCGGTCGACGCGCTGAAGATCGACCGGTCGTTCATCCTGGGCCTCGAGCACAACCAGGAGGGAGAGACGCTCATCCGCACTTTGGTGCAGCTCGGCAAGTCGCTCGCGATCGAGACCTTCGCGGAGGGCATCGAGCAACAGCAAGAGCTCTCCCTGCTCAGAGGCGAGGACTGCGACTCAGGGCAGGGCTTCCTGTTCGCCCGCCCCCTCGATGTAGCCGCCACCGAGAAGTTCCTTCAAAACTGGGCCGAGAACACCACGGCCGCCCCGGCGCAAGCACCACAGCACTCCTAGAAGTGGTAGGTTCTCGCGACAGGCCCAGCGACGGGCCGGGCCGTTAGGGAAGGGAGGTCGGCATGGCCGACCGAATGCTGTTCATTGGCTGGGGTGCCCCTGTTCGTGGACGCGAGGAGCGCGGCCTCGAGGTGTTCAACGAGGCGATAGGACTCTACGGGCGCATGCAGCAAGATGGCCACATCGAGAAGTTCGACGTCGTCCTGCTCGATCCCAACGCAAACCTGGGCGGCTACATCGAGCTGCACGGCTCCGCCGAGCAGCTCTCCGCCGCACGCGCCAGCGAGGAGTTTCGACGCACCCTCGTGGACGCCAGTCTCATCGTAGAGGACATGCGCATCATCGAGGGCTTCACCAACGATGGCGTGGCGCAGCAGATGGCGCTCTACCAGGAAAGCATCGCGCGGGTTCCGCAGACCGCGTAGCGTCCGGCCGGGTCTCGTCGGCGCCTTGCCCAGTCGGCGAGGCGCCGCGGGTCCGGCTCTCAAGCCGAGGGCCCGCAGCGTGGGCCTCAGCCTGGATCAGGCTAAGGGCTGGACGCCCTCTGGTCGATGTATGTGCCATGGGAGCCCATCCCGTGGATCCGGGAATCGCCGCGCACATCGAGTCGGTGTCGAGCAGAGCCGAGTCCGATACGGACCGGCTGGCTTCGGCCATGCTCAGCCGCTGCTGGCCGGGTGGCATGGGTGACCGGACGGAGGTCGTGGCACGCGAGTGGGTACGCCGCTGGGGCCCGCGACGCGCCGGTCCCGTCCCGCCCGCGTGCCGCTGCGCCGTGGGGCATTGCGGCGTCTGTAACTGATCGCTACAGTGCCGTGACGTCAATGGTGTGGGCATCGAGTATGAGGCTCGCCATATGAGGCTCGCCAGCGCCATACGCGGCCGGGGAGCCCGATGAGCGATCAGGTCGCTCTCATCACGGGCGCGGCGAGCGGCTTCGGCCGGTCTCTGACGCAGGCGCTCTGCAGCCGCGGGGTGCGGGTGCTGGCGTGTGACGTGGACGAGGCCGGTGGCCGCGAGGTGGCCGGCGAGACAGGCGCGCTGTTCGTCCACTGCGATGTCAGCGATCCCAAGCAGAACAGCGCGGCGGTCGCGGTCGCGGTGCAGGAGCATGGCGGCCTCGATATGGCGTTCCTGAACGCCGGCGTCGCGACCGGGACCGGGCTCGGGGAGAGCTTCGACCTGGCCACCTACCGGCGCGCGATGGGCGCCAACCTGGACGGAGTCGTGTTCGGCATCAACGCGGTGCTGCCGGCGATGAAGGCCCGCGGCGGAGGCTCGATCGTGGCCACCGCGTCAATCGCCGGGCTGATGTCCGTGCCGATGGATCCGATCTACTCGGCGAACAAGCACGCCGTCGTCGGCCTCGTACGGTCCCTGGGACCCGTGCTCGCGATCGACGGAATCCGCATCAACGCGATCTGCCCCGGCTTCGCGGATACGGCGATCATCGCGCCGTTTCGCGAGCAGCTCCTAGACCAAGGCCTGCCGATCATTCCAGTCGAGCAGGTGACGGACGCGGTGATCGGGCTCTTCGACGGCGAGGTGAGCGGCGAGTGCTGGTTCGTGCAGGCCGGCCGCGAGAGCCAGGCGTTCAACTTCCGGGGCATTCCCGGCCCACGACCCTGACGCGGGGCGGCGATGCCACGCGCGGGTTGCGCGCTCATGAGCGTAAGCTCCCCGGGCGTAATGGTCTGCCGGTCGTGTGGTGATGAGAATCCGGACGCCGCTGTCTTCTGTGGGGGCTGCGGCGCGTCGCTCGCCGCGGTGGCGGACTGCCCTGAGTGCGGCGCGGAGAACCCTGCGGGCAAGAAGTTCTGCAATGCCTGCGGAAAGGCGCTGAGCAGCGCGGATTCCGCGGTGGGCGAGGGGGAGGGGACGCCGGCGGGATCGGGAGCGGGAGCGGCGGATGGGCGCGATCCGCGTGTGAAACCCCCCGAGCATCTGGCGGAGAAGATCCGTGACGCCAGAGCGGATCTGGACGGGGAGCGAAAGCAGGTGACGGTGCTGTTCGCGGATGTGATCGGTTCGATGGATCTCGCCGAGCGGACCGACCCGGAGCTCTGGCGGTCGATCATGGATCGCTTCTTCACGATCCTCTGCGACGGCGTTCACCGCTTCGAGGGCACTGTGGACAAGTTCACCGGCGACGGGATCATGGCCCTGTTCGGCGCTCCCGTGGCGCACGAGGATCACGCGCAGCGCGCGTGTTGGGCGGCGCTGACGCTGCAGCGTGAGCTTGCCGCCTATGCCGCCGAGGTGCGCCGCGGCGACGGGTTGAGCTTCTCGGTGCGGATGGGGATCAACTCGGGCGAGGTCGTCGTTGGACAGATCGGCGAGGACCTCCGCGTCGAATACACCGCCGTCGGCCATACGGTCGGCCTGGCGCAGCGGATGGAGTCGCTCGCCGAGCCGGGTAAGGCGTACCTCACCGAGCAGACCGCGAAGCTCGTGTCCGGCTATCTGGACCTCGACGACCTCGGCGAGTTCGACGTCAAAGGTGTCAGCGAGCCCGTCAGGGTTCATGCGCTGGCGGGCGCCGGTGGCGCGCACTCGCGCCTTGACGTCTCCCGGGCGCGCGGCTTCAGTCGGTTCGTGGGGCGCGGGGACGAGCTTGCGACGCTTGAAGCGGCGCTTGAGCAGTCACGGGACGGCAGCGGTGTGGTGGTCGGCGTGGTCGGCGAGGCGGGTGTCGGCAAGAGCCGGCTCTGCCACGAGTTCGTTGAGCGTTGCCGCAGGCAGGGCATCCCCGTATATGAGGCTCAGGGCCAGGCGCACGGCAGGGAGATCCCTTTCCTGCCCGTGCTGCAGATGATGCGCAGCTACTTCGCAATTGCCGAGTCCGACTCCGACCAGCAGGCGCGCGAGAAGATCGCCGGGCGGATGCTTCTGCTCGACGATGCGTTCGCCGAGAGCCTGCCGTTGCTGTTCGACTTCCTCGCGGTGCCCGATCCGCACCGGCCGGCTCCGCGCATGGATCCCGATGCCCGGCAGCGGGCGCTGCTGGAGATGGTCAAGCGTCTGGTTCACACCAGCGGCCAGAGCAACCCCGGGATCAACCTGCTCGAGGACGCGCACTGGTTCGATCCCGGCACCGAGCTCTTCGTAACCCAGTTTGTCGAGGCGATCCAGGGCTCGCGCACACTCGGGATCTTGAACTTTCGCCCCGAGTACAGCGCGCCATGGATGCGAAAGTCCTACTACCGCCAGATCTCCCTCGCGCCGCTGGGGGCGGACGCGGTCAGGGCCCTGCTCGGCGACCTGCTCGGTGAGCACCCCTCGCTGAACGGCCTTCCGGACTTGATCCAGGAGCGGACCGCGGGCAACCCGTTCTTCATCGAGGAGGTCGTACGCGCGCTCGTGGAATCCGGCAACCTGGAGGGCAAGCGGGGCGCCTACCGGTTGGTGCGCCCGGTGGACGATGCCACGGTCCCGCCGACGGTCAACACGATCCTCGCGGCGCGGATCGATCGGCTCTCCGAGCGCGAGAAGAGCCTCCTTCAGAGCGCCGCGGTGATCGGCAGGGAGTTCTCCGAGCCGGTGCTGGCGCGAGCTTCCGCGCTCGGCGACGGCGAGCTCGAGCCTGCGTTGCGGGGGCTGATCGCGGCGGAGTTCCTGTATGAGCAGGAGCTCTACCCCGAGGCGGTCTATGCGTTCAAGCACCCGCTGACCCAGGAGGTCGCCTACCACTCCCAGCTCGGCGAGCGGCGCGCGGCGGTGCACTGCCGCGTCGCCGAGGCGATCGAGGAGCTCTACTCCGGCAAGCTGGACGAGCGTGCCGCGCTGCTCGCCCAGCACTGGGAGGCAGCCGGCGAGCCCCTCGCCGCGGCGCGATGGAGCGCACGCGCCGCCACCTGGGTCGGCCTCAGCGACATCTCCGAGGCCGTCCGGCACTGGCGCAAGGTCTCAGAGCTGACCCAGGCTCTGCCCGACTCGGCCGAGGCGAGCGGGCTGGCGCTCGGCGCCCGCGTCCAGCGGCTGGGCTACGGCTGGCGGCTGGGGATTCTCAGAGCAGGAGGCGAGCGCGCACTACGAGGCGGGAAGGGAGCTGGCGCAGCGAACCGGCAACCGCGTGAGCCTGCTGCTGATCACCTCGGCGTACGCGAATGTGCGGGGTATGGCCGGACATGTCGAGGAGTACGGCGAGCTCGCGGAGGAGGTCGATCGTCTGAGCGGCGAGTTCGGCGACCCCGCCATGCGCATCCTGTCGCTGCTCGTTCCGATCTACTCGCATTGGGTCCGGGGGCGGTTGGGCGAGGCGCTCGCGCTGGCGGATGAGGCGATCGCGCTGGGCGCCAAGGACCCCGCGCTCGGCGTGGAGATCACCGGGATCTGCCCCTACGCATGGTGCCTGTGGGCAAGAAGCCTAATCCTGACCTCCATGGGATACCTCGAGGAGTCGGCGTCCGAGCTCGACCGCGCGTTGCGGGTCGCTCAGGAGCAGAGAGACCTCGAGACCCAGGGCTGGGCGCACGGAGGCTACGTCTGGTTGGCCCGTTACGCCGGGGAGCTCGAGACGGTGCTCTCTC
>CAWCYP010000005.1:0-10177 GCA_963799735.1 uncultured Solirubrobacterales bacterium
CCGCGATCAGTCGCGGGCGCGTCTCGTGGGGGATGATTACGTCGTCTATGTACCCGCGCTCGGCGGCGGTGTAGGGGTTGGCGAAGCGCGCCTTGTAGTCCTCCATCAGCTTCTTGCGGCGCTCGTCCGGGGTGGGGCTGCCGGAGATGTCGCGCCGGTAGATGATGTTGACCGCGCCCTCCGGCCCCATCACCGCGACCTCCGCGGTCGGCCAGGCGAAGTTGAAGTCGGCGCGCATGTGCTTGGAGGCCATCACGTCGTAGGCGCCGCCGTAGGCCTTGCGCGTGATCACGGTCAGCTTCGGTACGGTCGCCTCGGTGAACGCGTAGAGCAGCTTGGCGCCGTGGCGGATGATCCCGCCGCACTCCTGGCTCGGTGCCGGGCAGGAAGCCGGGAACGTCGACGAAGGTCACCAGCGGGATGTTGAACGCGTCGCAGATGCGCACGAAGCGGGCGGCCTTGACCGAGGCGTCGATGTCGAGCACGCCGGCGAGCTGGCGCGGGCTGGTTGCCGACGATGCCGATCGCGTGCCCGTCCAGGCGCGCGAAGCCGCAGATGATGTTCTTGGCGTAGTGCTCGTGCACCTCGAAGAGCTCGCCATCGTCGACGATCGGCGCGATCGACATCGCGCATGTCGTAGGGCTTGTTGGGGTTGTCGGGGACGACGTGCGTCGAGCTCGGCGTCCATCCGCTGCGGGTCGTCGCTCGGCGTCACGCGGGGCGTGGTCTGCAGGTTGTTGGAGGGCAGGAAGCTGAGCAGGTAGCGGCAGTCCTCCAGGCACGCGTCCTCGTCCTCGGAGGCGAAGTGGGCGACCCCGGACTTCGTCGTTGTGGGACATCGCGCCGCCGAGCTCCTCGAAGCCGACCTCCTCACCCGTGACCGTCTTGATCACGTCGGGACCGGTGATGAACATGTGGGAGGTCTGCTTGACCATGAAGATGAAGTCGGTGATCGCCGGCGAGTAGACGGCGCCGCCGGCGCACGGGCCCATGACGAGCGAAATCTGGGGATCACGCCCGAGCAGCGGACGTTGCGGACGAACATGTCGCCGTAGCCGCCGAGCGAGACGACGCCCTCCTGGATGCGGGCGCCGCCGGAGTCGTTGATGCCGATGACCGGGCAGCCGATCTTGGCCGCCAGGTCCATGATCTTGCACATCTTCTCGCCCATCACCTCGCCGAGCGAGCCACCGAACACGGTGAAGTCCTGGCTGAAGACGCATACGGTGCGTCCTTCGATGGTGCCGTGGCCGGTGACGACGGCGTCGCCCCAGGGCCTGTTTTTCTGCATGTCGAAGTCGTGGGTGCGGTGACGCACGAACGTGTCGAGCTCCTGAAAGGAGTCGGGGTCGAGCAGCTTTTCCACGCGCTCGCGGGCGGTGTACTTGCCGCGCGCGTGCTGCTTGGCCTCCGCCTCGGGCGCCGAGTGCAGCGCCGCCTCGCGGAGTTCGTGCAGCTGGGCGAGCTTCTCCTCGTAGGTCTCCGGCGCCTTCTGGCGCGGAGGGCGGCGATGCCCACTGCGCGAAGCGGCGAGCAGCGCGGCGTCGGTCTGGCGGTCGTGGGAGCTTGTGGCCATCGGGCGTCGATGTTATCCGTGGGCTCGCGCCCAAGCGGTTCTCGGATCACCCGGGCGGATCACCCAAGGGGTTCTCGGGTCGGACTCAGGCCCGTGAGAACGGCCGGTGGTGCGCCGCGCCGAGGCGGTCGAGCACGCCGGTGAGCACTGCGGTGGTCTGCTGTTCGAGCTCGGTCAGCTCCGCTGCGATGTCCGTTGCGGGGGTGGGTTCCTCCTGTTCGGACGCCGGCTCCTCTGCTGGAGCGGTCTCCGCCGCGGACACCGACACCGGCTCCTCGACCTCGACCGCTGCGACCTGCTCGGACTCGGGCTCGGCAGGTGGCTCAGGCTGGAGCGATTTTCTTTACGGCGTCCTCGAAACAGTCGAGCAAAGAACCTGGGACGAGGCTCGGGCTCGACGATCTCCGGCTCGGGCTCCGGTTCCGGCTCGGGTTCGGGTATGGCCTCGATCGCTTCGGACTCCTGCTCGGGCGCCTGCTCGAGCTCGGTCGCGGACTCTGGCTCTGCGACTGCGTGGCTCGCCGAGAGCGTGACTCGGGTGCCCCATCCAGAGGGCTGGAGTTCGACTCTGCCGTTGACCTCGGCCCCGTCCGCAGCCGCCGCCTCCCAGTCGACGGTGCGCTCGGGCTCGATGCCGACGATGCGGATCTTCACCCAGCTCGCCCAGGTGGCGGGCCAGCGTGGTTGGGTCGCTCAGCTCCGCCCACAGCTCGGGCGGGGACTTGACGAGGGTGCGGCGTACCTCCGAGGAGACGCTCATCGCTCCCGGTTTTCGCGCGAGCCCGCGCGACTCCTGCTTGAGAGACGTCTCGTGACGTGTGTACGACTTTAGGTTGCTCGGGCCAGGTTTGTCTACGCCACCGAGCGCGCCGTGCGCGGAGCGATCAGCCCGCGCTCATGCAGCAGCTCCGCCAGCTGCACCGCATTCAGCGCGGCGCCCTTGCGCAGGTTGTCGGCGACGATCCACAGGTCCAGGGCGCGCTCGTGGCCGGGGTCGCGGCGGATGCGCCCGACGAACACGTTGTCCTGGCCGGATGCGTCGATTGCCAGCGGATACAGCGCCGCTGCGGGGTCGTCGAGCACCCTCACGCCGGGGGCGGCGTCCAGCAGCTCGCGGGCGCGCTCGGGGGAGATCTCGCGGCGCGTCTGCACGTTCACGGCCTCGGAATGGCCGTTGAGCACCGGGACGCGCACGCACGTGGCGGACACGCGGATCGCGGGGTCGCCCAGGATCTTGCGGGTCTCGTTGATCAGCTTGCGCTCCTCGTCGGTGTGATCGTCGCCCGTGGCGAACGAGCCGGCGTGGGGGAGGGCGTTGAACGCGATCTGGTGCGCGTAGGCGTCCGGGGGGCGATGTCACGCTCGTGCAGCAGCGCGTGGGACTGGTCGAGCAGCTCATCCACCGCGCGCCGTCCCGTGCCCGACACCGCCTGGTAGGTGCTGATAACCAGTCGCTCGATCCCCGCCTCGTCGTACAGCGGCGCCAGGGCGACGACAAGCTGCATCGTCGAGCAGTTCGGGTTCGCGATGATCCCTTGGTGGCCGTCGAGTGTCTCGGGGTTGACCTCGCTGACTACCAACGGCACGTCGTCACTCATGCGCCAGCGCGAGGAGTTGTCGATCACGACCGCACCGGCGTCGGCGAACCGGGGAGCCCACTCGCCCGAGATGGACCCACCGGCCGAGAACAGCGCGAGATCGAACCCCTTGATTGACTCCTCGCTGAGACCCTGTACGACCACCATGCCGTCCTCCAATTTGCGCCCGACCGAGCGCTCTGACGCGAACGGAACGACCTCGCGCGCGGGAAACGAGCGCTCGCGCAACAGCGCAAGCATCAAAGAGCCCACCTGTCCGGTGGCGCCGACGACGGCGACTCGATACCCGTTGCTCATGCTCCTGAGGGTACTGGCCCGAGGGAGCCCTGCGACTGAGTCAGGTGTGCGTCGCCATGAAGTAGATCGTGATCACGACCAGCAGGTCCATCAGCGCTCCGATCCCGCCGATGCGGCGCACCGAGCGAGTCGTGCTCGGTGCTGAACGTCACCGCGCCCTCGCCCGCAGCCGCCACATCCTGGTCTGCCACCTCGATCAGGCGCCGCTCGCGCGGACCGAGGTAGGCGCCCTCGACGGCGCCGATCACGATTGCGACGGCGAGACCCCACTGCACGAAGAACGCGTGCCAGTAGTGCTGGTCGGAGGCGAGGTAGATGCCGAAGATCACGACCGCCGCCAGCCCCGGCATGATCACGCGCTGGCTGATCGCGTGCATCGCTCGGTAGAGGGCGGGCAGCGCGCGCGTATCGGCCTTGGTTATGGCGCCGAGCAGGACGGGGTAGGCGAAGGTCGGGCCGAAGGCGAACACGACGGCGAGGATGTGCAGGGCGAGGACGACTTCATAGAAGGCGACGGCTACGAGCACGCGCGCATCCTATTGATCCGGGCGCTGAGAGGAAAAGATAAAGACGGGGATGTAGAAGTAAAAATAAAACTCGGTATTACGATGGTTATACTGAGTAGAAAAAAGAATACATTCACCACACCCGCGCTCAGAACGTCGGCGTGTAGCGCCCAAACACGTCGCGCATCGCCCCGCAGACCTCCCCCAGCGAGCAGCGGTCTCCCAGCGCCTGGCGGATCGTCGGCAGCAGGTTCTCGCTGCCGCGCGCGACCACTCGCAGCTCCTCCAAGCGCTGCTCGACGAGCGATTGGTCGCGGTTGGCCTTGAACTGGGCCAAGCGCGAGACCTGCTCGCGCTCTGACTCCGGGTCCACGCGCAGCAGGTCGGGCACCTCGACGTCGTCCTCCTGATAGGCGTTGACGCCGACGACGATGTCCTGGCCGATGCGGTAGCGCTCCTGGTAGCCCCAGGCGGACTCGTCGATCTCGCCGGTGATGAACTGGATTGCGTTGACCGACCCGCCGAGCGCGTCGACCTTGGCGATCAGCTCGTTGGCTCGCGCTTCGATCTCGTCGGTGAGCGACTCGACGAAGTAGGAGCCGGCAAACGGATCGACCGTGTCGGCGACGCCCGACTCGTGTGTGAGGATCTGCTGGGTGCGCAGGGCGATCTTGGCGGCGCGCTCGGTCGGCAGCGCGAGAGCCTCGTCGAAGCCGTTGGTGTGCAGCGACTGGGTGCCACCGCAGACGGCGGCGAAGCCCTGGAGGGCGACACGAACGATGTTGTTCTCCGGCTGCTGAGCGGTGAGCGTGACGCCGCCGGTCTGGGTGTGGAAGCGCAGCATCGTCGCCTTCGGATTCGTCGCGGAGAAGCGCTCGCGCATGATGTGTGCCCACATGCGCCGGGCGGCGCGGAACTTGGCGACCTCTTGGAAGACGTTGTTGTGGCCGTTGAAGAAGAAGGCGAGGCGGGGCGCGAACTCGTCGACGGACAGGCCCGCGTCGATCGCGGCCTGAACGTAGGCGATCCCGGAGGAGAGCGTGAAGGCGACCTCCTGCACGGCCGAGCAGCCCTTCTCGCGGAAGTGATAGCCGGAGATCGAGATCGTGTTCCAGCTCGGGATGCGCTGGTGGCAGTACTGGAACAGGTCGGTCGTCAGCCGCATCGTCGGGCCGGGCGGGTAGATGTAGTTGCCGCGCGCGATGTACTCCTTGAGGACGTCGTTCTGGGTGGTGCCGCGCAGTTTCTCCGAGGGCACGCCCTGCTCCTCGCCGACGAGCTCGTAGAGCAAGAGCAGGCAGGCGGCGGGCGCGTTGATCGTCATCGACGTGGAGACCTGGTCGAGTGGGATGCCGTCGAAGGCGGTGCGCATGTCGTCGATCGTGTCGATCGCCACGCCCGTGCGCCCGACCTCGCCGAGGCATCGGGGGTCGTCGGAGTCGAGGCCGAGCTGGGTAGGCAGGTCGAACGCCATCGACAGCCCGGTGGAGCCCTTGGAGAGCAGGTAGCGGTAGCGCTCGTTTGACTCCTTGGCCGAGGCGTAGCCGGCGTACTGGCGCATCGTCCAGGTCTGCTTGCGATACATCTCACGGTGCACGCCGCGCGTGTACGGGAACTCTCCGGGCTCGCCGAGGTCGAGCTGATCGGGCAGGTCGGACTCGGTGTAGAGCTCTGCGATCTCGATCCCGGAGTCGGTGAACCGGCGCGGGTCATCGGGCCCGACGATCGGGGCGACGGTCAGGTGCTCCTCAGTGGCGGCCATGTCAGGAAGCATAGAGACGCAAATCACTAAGCTTCGCCCCGATGTCAACGTGTCTGGTCACCGGCGGAGCGGGGTTCCTCGGGTCTCATCTGTGCGATGAGCTGCTCGCGCGCGGGCACCGTGTGATCTGCGTGGACAACCTGGAGACGGGCTCGCTCGCGAACATCGAGCACATCCGCGATCCCGACAACTTCGTGCACGTCGGCGTGGACATCATCGAGCCGTACTACATCGACGAGCCGATCGACTACGTCTACCACCTCGCCTCGCCGGCGTCGCCGATCGACTACCTGCGGTTGCCGCTGCACACGCTGAAGGTCGGCTCCTACGGCACGCACCATACGCTTGGGCTGGCCAAGGCCAAGCGGGCGCGCATGCTGATCGCCTCGACCAGCGAGGTCTACGGCGATCCGCTGGAGCACCCCCAATCCGAGAGCTACTGGGGGCACGTGAACCCGATCGGCCCGCGCGGGGTGTACGACGAGGCGAAGCGCTATGCGGAGGCGCTGACGATGGCCTATCACCGTCAGCAGGGCGTGGATACGGCGATCGTGCGGATCTTCAACACGTACGGCTCGCGCATGCGCCCCCACGACGGAAGGGCGATCCCGACGTTCTTGCGCCAGGCGCTGGCGAACAGGCCGTTGACGGTGTTCGGCGATGGCAGCCAGACGCGGTCGTTCTGTTACGTGAGCGATTTGATCCGCGGGATCATCGCGCTGGCGGAGTCCTCCTACCACGACCCGGTGAACATCGGCAACCCTGACGAGTTCACGCTGCTGGAGCTGGCCGAGACGATCAGGGAGCTGACGGCGGCGAGCTCGGAGATCGTGTATGAGGCGCTGCCAGAGGACGATCCGAAGCAGCGCAAGCCCGACATCTCCAGGGCGAGCGAGCTGTTGGGCTGGATGCCCGAGGTATCGCTGCGCGAGGGCTTGAAGCGCACGATCGAGCAGTCCGGCGCCAAGGTACTGATCGGCTGAGCCGGCAAATCGCCGGCCGACCGCTACATCTGCGAGTCTGAGGCGTTGTGAGCAGAGAGATGGGACCACGTTCCGCGCGAACGTCCGCTCCGACGCCCACCCCGCCGATCGGAGATCGGCCTGCCTCGACGCGGGCGCACTCTCGGTCGTCCAGGCTCGCTCCGGGCGCGGCGCCGCAACGATCGGTGATGTCCGAGGCGACGGCGCGCAGGGAGCACTCCGATCGCGACATGCGCAGCAAGCGCTCGCCGGCGATGTCGTTTCTGCTGCGCATGGACACCGCCCGCCGCGGCGCGCGCGTGGTTTCGCTGCTGGCGCTGGACTTCGCGGGGGTGGCGCTGGCGATATTCACCGCGCTGGCGCTGAAGGAAGTGCTGCTGGGCAGCCTGAACACGAGTCACTCCTACGCGGAGACGAGGCACTTCCTCCCGTTCACGTACCTGCTGACGGCGCTGCTATTCGCCCGCTCGGGGCTGTACGCGGCGCGCTCGCAGCGACCGGGCCTGTCGCGGATCGTGGGCTCGCTGTTCCAGGTCGCGGGCGTGGCGCTGATATTCGCGGTGGTTAGCGGCGAACAATTCTCGAGCTTCTACATCTTCTACGGCTCGCTGGCGTTCGCGCTGCTGTACGTGTCATCGCTGCGGGCAGTCTATGAGGCGATAACGGGCGTGGCGCTGCGGGCAGCGGGGTACCGGCCTAGGGCGGTGCTGGTGGGCACGGGCGAGCACATCTCAGACGTCGCGCACGCACTCGGCGAGGGTCCGCATCACACGACGCTGGACGTCGTCGGCTACATCTCGCTGCGCGCGCTGCCATCGAACGGGCTGCGCTGCCTGGGAACGCTCGAGAATCTGGACGAGGTGCTCATAAGCGAGCATATTGACGAGGTGATCATCGCCGACTCGGACTTCCCCCAGGTCGAGGCGGTTGAGCTCGTGGACCAGTGCCACCAGCGCGGAGTGCGCGTGCGGATCGCGCCGTCGACGATGGAGATCCTGATCCACCGCGCCGAGTTCGTGCCGGGCCAGCGGGTGCCGCTGTTCGAGCTGGGGCCGCCCGTGTTCGAGGGCATCGATTTTGCCCTGAAGCGCACGTTCGATTTGATCGGGGCAACGCTGCTGCTGATCGTGCTGAGCCCGCTGCTGGCGCTGATCGTGGTGACGGTGCGCTTGAGCTCGCGCGGTCCGGTCGTGTTCCGCTCCACCCGTCGCGGCATCGGCCAGCGGCCGTTTCCCTGCCTGAAGTTCCGCACGATGCACACCGACGCGGAGGAGCGCCAGGCCGACCTGGAAGAGCTCAACGAGGCCTCGGGTGCGCTGTTCAAGATCCGCGAGGATCCCCGTCTGACGGCGGTCGGGCGGCTACTGCGGCGCTTCTCGCTCGACGAGCTGCCGCAGCTGGTCAACGTGCTCCGCGGCGAGATGTCGCTTGTCGGTCCGCGGCCGCTGCCCGAACGCGACTACGCGATGCTCGAGGAGTGGCACCGCAAGCGCTACCTTGTGCTGCCCGGCATCACCGGGCTGTGGCAGGTCTCGGGCCGCTCGGAGCTCGACTTCGACGACCTCGTGCACCTGGACTTCATCTATCTCGAGCGCTGGTCGCTGGCGCTGGACCTGACGATCATCCTGAAGACGCTCCCCGCGGTCATCTCCCGGCGCGGGGCCTACTGACCCAGCGGGTCCCTGACGTTGGGCTCAGGCCTACTGACAGGCGGCCATCGCCTGCTCGTACACGCCCCAGGTCGCGCGGCCTGCGTCCTCCCACGTCCACGGCGGCGGGGCCGGAGCGGGGCGGCGGACAGTCTCGGCGGCGTGGATCAGGGCATGCAGGTCACCCGGCTCGACGAACGTCGCGCGCTCGTCTAGCACCTCGCGCAGCGCCGGTATCTCGCAGGCGACTACCGGCGTTCCGCACGCAAGCGCCTCGACGGCGGGCAGGCCGAAGCCCTCGTCCTCGGAGGGCAGCACCAGCGCGTGCGCACCGGCATAGATCGCGGCCAGGTGCTCGTCGGGCACGTGCCCGGTGAGGATCACGTCCGGCAGCTCGTGCGCCCACGGCCGTGTCGGGCCGACAAGCACAAGCGGCAGCTCGCGTGGGGTGGATGCCAGTTGGGCAATGTGCTTGCGCGGGTCGGGATGCTGCAGGCAGCCGACCCACACCAGGTAGCGCTCGGGCAGCCCGTAGCGCTCGCGTACGCGCGCGATCTCGGTGTCCGAGCGTGGATACATCGAGCGGTCGGGCGCCTCGGAGATCACGACCAGACGCTCGCGCTCGACTCCCAGGCGCGCGACCGCGTCGCGCGCGACGGCCTCGGTCGGCACGATCACGCCGACCGCGCGCTGCACCGCGAGGTGGCGCAGCCGCGAGCGCACCCCCGTGCGCAGCTGCTCGGAGCGCCGCTTGAGCGGCGCTAGGTCGTGCAGCGTGACGATCATCGGACAGGGGCTGCGCAGCATCGCGCCCTGCATCCACGGCGCATGGAATACGTCGGCCTGGCGCGGGCGATGCGTCTCCACGATCTCCCCGCGCGTGGCGCCAGTGTCGCGCAGCGCGCGCAGCAGGCAGCGCGCATATCGTCCGACGCCGCGCGGGTCAGCTGACGGGCGGCTGTCGAACGCGACCCTCATGTGGGTGCGATCCCGTGAGACCGGGATCCAGCCCGGCCGGTCGGTGCGATCACGTCGTCTCCCGAACGTGCACTCAGGCAACATAGACGGTTCGCGCGGGGTTGTGCAGTTCTGACAGCGACGCTGGCCGAAACGGGGATGCTGGCCAAACGGGGGATGCGAGCGTGAGCGAGTGTCTCCCCGCTTCGGTAAGGCGAGTGTCTCCCGGCTTCGGTCGCAGTTAGCCTTGCAGGCAAATGCCGTCGCGCTCCTACCACGAGGCGCTCTGGGAGGGCGTGCCCGCCGGGCGCCAGCCGCCCGAGTACGCCCTGCGCAGCCGGTTCCTGCTGGAGCATGTCGCCGCGGGAGAGCGTGTCCTGGACGTGGGCTGCGGCGAGGGCTCCTTCGCGAGCGAGCTCGCCCGTGCGGGGGCGTCGGTCGTGGGGATCGACGTCGCCGAGGAGCCGTTGCGTCGCGCCCGCGAGCGGGATCGGACGCTGGACCTGCGCCTCGTCGACGCCGATGGACCGTGGCCGCTGGATGACGCGAGCTTCGACGTGGTCTGGGCGGGCGAGGCGATCGAGCACGTCGCCGACACGGCCGGCTGGCTGTCGGAGATCCGGCGCGTGCTGCGCCCCGGCGGGTGCCTGCTGCTGAGCACGCCTGACCACGGACGGTTGCGTGTGCTGTGGTTGGCGCTGTCGCGGCGCGCGTTCGATGCGCACTTCGACCCGCGCGCCGATCACCTGCGTTTCTACACGCGCGCCGGCCTCAGCCGGCTGCTCGGTGAGTTCGGATTTCGCGACGTAGCGGTGCGCGCCGCCGCGGGGCCGCCTGGTGCGCGGCGA
>CAWCYP010000006.1:0-19984 GCA_963799735.1 uncultured Solirubrobacterales bacterium
TGGCTGACGAGCACGATCGCGACTCCCCGTTCGCGACACAGCTCGCGCAACAGCTCGAGCACTTCACGCCCGCGCTGGGAGTCGAGGCTGCCCGTCGGCTCATCGGCGAGCAGCAGCCGCGGCTCGGTCGACAGTGCACGCGCGATCATCACGCGCTGGCGCTCGCCCATCGACAGGTGCTCGGCGCGGTGTTGCAGGCGCTCGCCGAGACCCAACCGCTGAAGCAGTGGTGCCACCCGGTCGTGCGCGTCACGCCAGCGCATCGTTTTCAGCAGCTTGAGCACCGCGTTGTCGATCGCGGTGACCCCCGGCAGCAGATCGAAGTTCTGGCGGATGAACCCCAGTTCAGCCAGGCGGAAATGCGACGCCTCACGCTCGGACAACGATGACACGTCGCGCCCGCCGATCAGCACCGCGCCGCCGGTGGGCTCGAGCAGCGTGGCGATCATCAGCAGCAACGTCGTCTTGCCCGACCCGCTGGGCCCGTACAGCGCGACCATCTCACCCGGCGCGACCGACAGCGACACGCCGTCGACGGCGCGCACCGACTCCCCGCCGATCGCGGGATAGTGCTTGACCAGATCGCGCAGCTCCAGCATCCAGGTACGATCCATCTCCTCCTGCTACCGACGAGAATCCCGCGCGCCCGCAGCGGAACCCCCGTGAGATTCGATGGCGCGCGAGTCTACTTCATGCCATGCGTCTCGCCGACATGGGGGGTCTCGCCGATCGGCACCGGCTGCACCGCCTGTGCCGGCTGGGCGGAAATCACGATCTCCGCCCCGCGCGTGTCTCGCCCGGGCGAGCCGGGCAGCAGTCCACGCGCGCGCAAGCGAGCCCGGAACACCAGCATCGCCAGATCGGCCGGACCGTCCAGTGCCCCTAGCACCGCCCGGGCGACCGGCTGCGCCTCGGGCGTGGCGGCCTCCGGAGTTGACAGGTAGAAGCTCGCCATCGCCGCCAGCAGGAGCGTGTGCGCGCGAGCATTTGGGAGAGTCCGCGCGGCGTGTAGCGAGCGTTCGGCCAGCCAGCGCATGCGCGCGGCGGCTTCTTGGGGCGAGGCGTAGCGGCCGATGAGGCTGTGTTGTCCGGTAGCGCGATCCTCGGCGGCGTCGACGAGGTTGTCGAGCAGCGAGTGCAGCGCTCCAATCCAGGGAAAATAGGCGTCCTGCACGGCCTGTACCGCCTCGGACGACGTCAGCGAAACGGCGAGGTCGGGCTCGGCCGCGAGGGCGATCAGCGCGTAGACGCACAGCGAGGAGCCGGCGGCGGCCGCGGTCTCCCACCAGCGCAGATCGCTCTCCGGTGGGGTCTCCGCGCGAGCCCAGCGCTCGAGCGCCTGAAGGTCGCCCTGCAGCTCGCCGGTGTTGCAACTCTGAAACGCGACGATGCGCTCGGCCGCTCTGCGCGCCGCGGGCGCGAGGACCGAGTATGACGGCAGCGTGGCGAGCGCAGCGCGGCAGGTGTCGAGGATCTCCGTCAGGTAGCCGCCATCGTCGCGCTGGGGATGGTGCTCGTAGTAATCCAGGTGCGGAGTCCCGCCCGGGTCCGGGTCCAGCGCAACGAGCAGCGCGCTGTGCAGGCGCCTGCCGTTGGCTGCCGGGTCGGCACTCGGCTGCTCGCCGAGCATGTCCAGATAGTTGTAGGCGGCCTGATAACACGTCATCGCGCGCGCCGCCGCGGCCCGGTGGCGCAGTGGCACGAACGCGGCAAACGCGGCCGCGCCCTCGACGTTGCCCCACTTGCGCTGGGCGTCGAGCGCAGTGGCACGCAGCAGCTGGTCGGGGATCTCGAGCGCCCGCGCCCGGCGACGGCGGCGCTCAACGCACACCCTTGGGAACACGCCGAGCCAGTAGCGCCGCGCGGCCCCGGCAAACGACGCGGCGAGCGCGACCCGACCCTCAACAGCTGGCACGTCCACGAGCACGACCTCCAGACCCACGCGCAGCGATCACACCGATCGTGCAGTACTCCCATGATAGACGCGAGCTGGACGAATGTCCCGGGTTGCACGGCGCACGGTCCCGACGCCGAACCAGTCCGCGCGCCGTAAAGTGCAGCGCATATGGACCCCACCACGACGGCGATAGGCACCTGGAGCGGCGGGCGCTACATGCGCTTCGGCGAGCCGCTGGCTGACGCGCGCCTGCAGGCGCTGCTGACGCCCGGGGATGGGATTCAGACGGTGATCACCGCCGACGCGTACGGGGCGGGTGAGGCGGACAGCCTGCTCGGCCGAGCGCTGCAAGGCGTGGATCGCGACGACTACTGCCTCGTGGGTGCGATCGGGCACGACATCTACACGGGCGAGCGCGACGGGGCGAAGGGGTACCCCCGCTTCACCGACTCCAGCCTGCGCACAGAGGGCGAGTACGCCGATTACATCAGGATGGCCACCGAACGCAGCCTGGAGCGCTGCGGGGCAGAGCGGTTTGACCTGCTGCTGCTGCACAACCCTGACCGCATCGGCTACACCAGCCCAGCGGTTTGGCACGACGGGATGGCGGCCGTGCGCGAGGCGGGACTGACGCGGATGCTGGGTCTCGCCCCGGGTCCCGCGAACGGGTTCACGCTCGATCTGATCGGCTGCCTGGAGCGCTACGGCGAGCTGATCGACTGGGCGATGATCATCCTGGGCCCGCTGGAGCCCTGGCCCGGGGAGCTTGTGCTCTCAGCGGCGCGGGCCAACGATGTACGGCTGATCGCGCGGGTCGTGGACTATGGGGGCCTGTTCCACGACGACGTGCTCCCGGGGCACACGTTCGCCGAGCACGACCACCGTATGTTCCGCCCTGACGGCTGGATCGAGGCGGGTAGGGACAAGCTCGAGCTGATGCGCCCGATCGCGCGCCGGCACGACCTGACGATGCTGCAGCTGGCATGCGCGTGGGACCTCGCGCAGACGCCGGTGCGCTGCGTGGCGCCGACGCTGATCCAGGAGATTGGAACCCCGCCCACCGCGGATGGGATGCAAACTCCCCGGGCGATCGAGGACAAGCGTGCCGAGCTGGCTGGGCTGGATGCCGTCCTCGCGCGCTCGCCGCTTCACCCAGAGGAGGTGCGAGAGATCAGAGCGATCGGCGAGAACACCGGCTGCATGGCGCTGAAGGGCGCCGATCCCGCGTATGAGGGTCCGGCGCGGGCGGACCGCTGGGAACTGGACGGCGAGCTGGAGGACCTTGCCGGGCGCTGGAACATCGACCCCGCGCGGGACCTACATCACGTCGCCGCGTAGACGCTTACCGGCCCTGAAAGCGAGGGGCGCGTTTGCCTAAGAACGCGGAGACGCCCTCACGAGCGTCCTCGGACGCGAACACGCTCGCGAACCCGGCCTGCTCGGCGGCGATGCCCGCATCCAGGTCGCCGGCGCTGGAGACGCGCTTGATCTGCTCGATCGCCAGCGGCGCCTGGGTCGCGAGCCGGCGCGCCCACGAGAGAGCGGTGTCGAGCAGTTCGTGATCTTCGACCACGCGGTTGACGAGGCCCAGCTCGAACGCCTCCTCGGCCAGGATCGGATCGCCGATCAGGTTCATCTCCAGGGCCTTGCTCTGCCCGACCAGGCGCGGCAGCCGCTGGGTGCCGCCGAAGCCGGGGATGATCCCGAGCTTGATCTCGGGCTGTCCGAACAGCGCCGAGCGTGCGGCGATGCGGATGTCGCAGGCCATCGCCAGCTCGCAGCCGCCGCCGAACGCGAGGCCGTTGACCGCGGCGATCGTCGCCACGCCGGCGCAGCCGATCTCACGCAGCAGGGCGTGGGTGCCCTGAAGCAGCTCGCGCCCGCCGGACTCGTCCATCGTGGTGAACGCCTTGATGTCAGCGCCGGCGCTGAACAGAAACGGGTTGGAGGAGGCGATCACCAGCGCGCGCACAGGCGGGTCCGACGATGCCTTGACCTGCGCCCAGACCTTCGCCAGGTCCTCGACAACCTGCGGGGAGATCGAGTTCATCTGGCCGTTCGCCAGCCACGCGATCGCCACGCCGCCCTGCCCGTCCTCGCCGGGACGTGTCTCCAGCTTTATGACCTCCGCGGGCTGCTCTGCGTCGGCGCGCGGGTAGGCGTAGAAGCCCTGGCCGCTCTGCTGTCCGAGCCGTCCCTGGGCGACGAGGCGGCGCAGGATGGTCGGCGGCGCGAAGCGCTCGCCGTGGCGCTCCCGGACATTCTCCATCCGCTCGAGGACCTCATCGAGACCTTCGCTGTCGGCCTTCATGAACGGCGGCATCAATCCGCGCCGCGGGTCCAGGCCGGCACCGGCCATCAGCCCGAAGTCGATGTCGCGGTGGGTGGCAACACCCTCCTCCAGCACGAGGCAGGCCTCAATGAGCGTCTTCAGCGACAGCAGCTCGACGAGCTCCTCGATGTTCGGCTCGGCATCACCCGGCACGTTGGACTCGCCCTGAGGATCGTAGAAGCCGTCGCCGCCGGTCTTCGCGCCGAGCCGGCGTTCGGAGACGAGCTTCTGCATGCCGCTCGGCACGTAGAAGCGCTCATCGCCATAGGACTCGACCAGGTGCTCGGCGACGTGCAGGACCGTGTCCAGGCCGAGGAGGTTTACGAGATGGTAGGGACCGACCGGAACGACCCCGGCGGCACCGACGCCCTCGTCGATCAGCTTGATCGACAGTCCCTGCTGCTCCTGGGCGCGCCACACCTCGGAGATGCCTGAGTTGAGGATGCGGTTGACGACGAAGCCGGGCACCTCGGCGCAGGTGATCGGCTGCTTGCGGATCGATTGCGCAAACGTGATGGCCGCGGTGACCGTCTCCGCGGAGGTGTCCTCGCCCTCGACGATCTCGATCAGCGACATCAGCGAGGCCGGGTAGAAGTAATGAAAGCCGACTACCCGGTCGGGGCGCAGCGTCGCTTCGCCGATCTCGGTGATCGACAGCGAGGAGGTGTTCGAGGCGAGGATCGCGTGGCCGGGGGTGGCGGCGTCGAGCTCGGCGAACACGTCCTGCTTGATCTCCATCCGCTCGGGGACGGCCTCGACGACGAAGTCGACGTCGCCGAAGTCCGCGTAGGAGATCGTGCCGTGAATGCGTCCCTGCACCTCGGCGATGCGGGCCTCGCCCTGCTCGGCCGTGAGCTTGCCCCGCTCGACGAGCTTTTCCACCTGTCCCGAGGTCACATTGCGGGCCTCGTCCAGTCCCGCCTGCACGAGCGCGTCGTCAATGTCCTTGAGCACGACTGGTATGCCGGCGGCGGCGATCGTCTGAGCGATCTGCCCACCCATCGTCCCGGCGCCGACTACGGCGGATCTGAACACGAACATGGTCGGGGAGCCTAGCGCCCCGGTGCGCCGCGAGGGCTCAGGCCAGGCGCGAGGCGTCCTTCCGAGCGCCCTCACGAGCGCCCCGGGAGACCTCGGCGCGGCTGCCGATCCACTCCTGCAGAAACGGCTCACAGGCGTCCACGTCGAGGGGGCGGGCGAACAGGAAGCCCTGGCCGGTGTCGCAGTTCTCCTCGCGCAGCAGCGACAGCTCGCTGGACTGCTCGATGCCCTCGGCGAGCGTCTCGATCGACAGCGACTTGCCGAGCTGGACGAGCGTGCGGATCAGCGTTTCGCCCTCGGGGTCCTGACCCATGCGCGAGATGAACGAGCGATCGATCTTCAGCGCGTCGACGGGGAAGCGCTGCAGGTAGGCCAGCGAGGAGTAGCCGGTGCCGAAGTCGTCGATCGCGATGCGCACGCCGAGCTGCTTGGCCTGCGCGAGTCGCTCGGCGGTCTCCTCGGCGTTGCTCATCAGCGTCGTCTCGGTGATCTCGAGCGTGAGCGCGCTCGGATCCAAGTCGCTGCGCTGCAGCGCACCGGCAACCATGGGCACGAACCCGTCGGTGTCGAGCTGGAGAGCGGAGACGTTGACGGCGATGCCGATCTGGAAGCCGGCCTCGTGCCAGGCCGCGCCCTGGCGGCAGGCCTGCTCCAGCACCCACTCGCCGACCTGCACGATCAGGCCGGTTTCTTCCAGCAGCGGGATGAAGTCGTCGGGCTGGACGATCCCGCGTGAGGGGCTGGACCAGCGGATCAGCGCCTCCATGCCGGTCGGGCTCATGTCCTGCAGGTCGAACGTGGGCTGGTAGACGAGGTAGAACTCATCATTCTGGAAGGCCATGCGCAGGTCCATCTCCAGTTCCATGCGAGTCTGGATGGCATCCTGCATGCCGGTCTCGAACACGACGTAGCGGTTCTTGCCCGACCACTTGGCTCGATACATCGCGATGTCGGCGTCGCGCAGCAGCTCTTCGGCACAGACACGATCGCCCGTGGCGATCCCCACGCTCGCGGTGACCGTCAGGCTGTTTTCGGCGCCCTCCAGGTCGAACGGCTGCTTGAACGCTTCCAGCAGGCGCTCGGCGATCAGCTCGGGGCCCGCGTCCAGCGACATGCCTTCGGCGACGATCACGAACTCGTCCCCGCCGAGGCGTCCGAGCGCGTCGATGTCGCGCACGACGCGCTGCAACCGCGCGCAGACCGAGCGCAGCAGTTCGTCTCCGGCGCCGTGGCCGAGGGTGTCGTTGATGGACTTGAAGTTGTCCAGGTCGATGAACAGCGCCGCGACAGGCGTCTGGCTGTGACGCGAGCGCACGAGCATCTGCTCGACGCGGTCGAGGATCAGGGTGCGGTTGGGCAGGCCCGTCAGCGGGTCGTGCGTCGCCAGGAACGCGAGCTCCTCCTGACGGCGAGTGAGCTCATCGTGCGCGCGCTGGCGCTCAGACTCAAAGGACTGGCACATCCGCACGAGCGTGACGTCGAGGCTGCGCTGCAGCATGCCCAGCGCCCACGCGAGCACGTCCGGCGCGAGCTCGAGCTCCGTGCCGGTCTCGCGTACGACGTCTTCCGCGGCGTCCCGCCAGCGCAGGCAGCGCTTGGTGACCTCGTTCAGTGGTGCGGCGCGCTGCGCCGCCAGCTGTCCGAAGATGCTCCAGGACTCCTGACCGACCTCGCGAGCGACATCGGCGCCCTCGCCTGCCATCCAGCGCGCGACCGCGATCGTGGAGACGGCGCCGACCCGCGCGAAGCTGTCTTCGACCACCTCGTCGAGCACCAGCCCCGACTGTCGCGAACGTCCGATCATGCCTGCGACCACGTCGTCGGTGCGCTCGTTCAGCGCCTGGCCGAGGCGAAGCAGATGCTCGCGGCGGCGTGCGTCGTTCGCGTCCTGCGACATAGTAGGACGGATCGGCGCATCCGAGCGGATTCTTTAGCCATGCAGCCCAAATGTAAACGCCATGTGCATGCCGGCGCGCGCACCCGCCTCGCGGGTTGGGCCTGCGGGTTACGCCGGGACCGCCGTGGGCTCCTCGGCGCGGCGCGGGAGCAGCGTTTCGCGGGCGATGACCAGGCGCTGGATCTGCGAGGTGCCCTCGTATAGCTGCATGATCTTGGCGTCGCGGAACAGCTTCTCGACGGGGTACTCCTTGATGAAGCCGTAGCCGCCGTAGACCTGCACGGCGTCGGTGGCGACCTTCATCGCGGTGTCGGCGGCGAAGCGCTTGGCGTGGGAGGAGATCAGCGTGTTGCGCTGGCCCTGGTCGAGCATGACGGCCGACTTCCAGGTGAGCAGGCGGGAGGCCTCGATCTCGGTGGCCATGTCGGCGATCATGAACTGGATCGCCTGGTGCATCGCGATCGGCACGCCGAACTGGACGCGTTCGCGCGAGTAGTCGGTGGCGAACTCGAACGCCGCGCGAGCGATGCCGGTGGCCATTGCCGCGACCCCCGGACGGGTGCGATCGAGCGTCGCCATCGCGAGCTTGAAGCCGTGGTTCTCCTCGCCGAGCAGGTTCTCGGCGGGGACCTCGACGTCGCTGAACGAGATCGTCGCGGTGTTGGAGGCGCGCTGCCCGAGCTTGTCCTCCTTCTTGTCGACGACCACGCCCCAGTCACGCTCGACCACGAATGCCGAGATGCCGCGGTGGCCGGCGTCCTTGTCGGTCTTGGCGTAGACGGTGTAGTAGTCGGCGTAGCCACCGTTGGTGATGAAGCACTTGGAGCCGTTGAGGACGTACTTGTCGCCGTGGCGCACGGCCGTCGTGCGCATCCCGGACACGTCCGAGCCGGCATCGGGCTCGGTCAGGCAGAAGGAGGCGAGCTTCGGTGCTTCGGTGAGCATGCCCAGGTACTTCTTCTTGGTCTCCTCCGAGCCGCCCAGCGCGATCGGCGCGGTGGCGAGACCGTTGCAGCCGAGCGAGGTCTGGATGCCCGAGCAGCCCCAGGAGAGCTCCTCCTCGATCAGACAGCCGTCGAGGTAGCCAGCGCCGGCGCCACCGTACTCCTCCTCGATGTGGGAGTTCATCAGGCCGACCTCCCAGGCTTTCTCGATGATGTCCTGGGGCCATGTGCCGTCCTTGTCGTACTCCCAGGCGACAGGCCGAATCTCCTTCTCGGCGAAGTCATGCGCCATCTCGCGCAGGTTCAGCTGCTCGTCTGTGAGCGTGAAATCAACCATTTATCTGCTCTCGCGCCTCCGATAGATTGACCAGTCAGTCAATGCACAGGGTAGCGAAAGGTGGGCCCACGAGCAATAATCCGCCGATGCAGAGCGCGTTTCCGTTTGTCGTGTTCGGCGCGGTGGGACTGTCGGTCGTGATGTCGATCGTGTTCCTGGTGAGCAAAGGGAGCGCGTATGACGAGATCGGACGGGGCGGGCTGCCGGGCGAGCCGCCGGGGAGATCGCTGTCGTTCGGTCAGGGCATGGAGATCGAAGAGACGCTCGGAATGAGCCCCGAGCTCGAACGGGCCGAGCGCGAGCAGGAGATCAGGCAGATGTTGCAGGCACGCAACGAACGGCTGGTGCGCAGAGGCGAGCCGGCGCTGGACATCGACGCGGAGGTCGCGAAGCTGATGGCGGCGCAGCCGGCGAGCATGCACGACCAGGGGATCGCTGAAGAGGTGCTGCAGCTGGTCCTCGCGCGCAACGAACGGCGCGAGCGCCAGGGGCTGGAGCCGCTGGACATCGAGGCCGAGGTGGCGCGCACGTTGGCGGAGTTCAGCCCCTGAGCACGCCGTCGCGCGGTCGGGTATAAACGCGACATGGCCCCCGCCCATCGCACGTTCGAGCTCGACGAGCTGACCAACCGCCCGGGGACATATTTCAACCCGCAGACGGAGGTACTGCTGATCATCGACGACTCGCCGGAGATGGACCACGAGATATTCAACATGGAGGAGCTCGAGGGGACCGAATGGGTGCTCGTGTCCGACGAGAGTCCGGTGGACGAGCACCGCCGGGATGAGCTGATCGAGCGCTTTCAGGTGACGTATCACCCGGGGGGCGAGCACTCGATCGAGGGGGACGTGGACGAAGACGAGGAGGACGTGCTCGAAGCGGATGATCAGGAGGTGGGGCGGGAGTAGGAGGATCGTTTTTGGGGTCGCATCCGCGCGGCTTCAGGCGCATACAAGCCTGGTGAGGCGGGGCGTCCTTGGCCCCGCGACAAAGGGCCTGCAAGCGCAACTGCACGGCCGGCCATGTGTCTGCGTAGCATCGGCCCGATGCGCGCGAGACATCTGACCACACTTGCTTTCGCACTGAGCGCACTGCTCGCCGCGCTCGTGCTGGTCCCCGCGCAGGCGGGGGCGCATGGACCAAGCGTAACGGCGGCGCTGGCGAGCCTGAAAAACGGCGGCGCGATCACCGAAGCCTCATATGCGCAGTACACGAGCGCGTATGCGGCAGCGCGGCGCTCGCTGAAGAGGCTGGGCGGCACGCGGCACGCGGAACTGGGGAGCGTGATCGCAAACGTCCAGGCGATGGCCGCCGCGGGCGAGCTCACGCCGACACGACTGCCGGTGGTGTTCCTGACCCTGGAAAAGAACAGGCAATGGTGGACGACCGAACCGCTGATCGCAAGCCGCGAGCGTGTGAGCTTCCCGCCGAGCAAGATCGTGTGGGAGTACTACGCCGGCCAGGGCATCGAGATCCAGTGGCTGGGGACGTTCGGCGAGGCCAACGGCTACTACCTGTCGGGCCACGAAAACACGAACCTGCGCGAACTGCTGAGCGAAGTGATCCCGCTGGCGACCCAGCGCGCGGGGGGGATCGCGTGGGAGTACATGTTCCATTTCGACGGTGGAGCGCCGCCCTGGACCAGCGGACTGTCGCAGGGCACGGCGCTGCAGGTGCTCGCGCGAGCGTGGTCGCGGTTCAAAGAACAGGCATACCTGACCGCAGCCCAGCAGGCGCTTGGCATCTTCCAGACCCCGCCGCCGGCGGGAGTGCGAGTGAAAACCGCCGCGGGGGCGGAGTACGCCGAGTACACCTACGCGCCGAGCGACAGGATCCTGAATGGGTTCATCCAGGCCGATGTCGGGCTGTACGACTACACCTCGATCACGCACGACCCGCTCGGGCTGCGACTGTTCGAAGAAGGCGACGCGGAGGCACGCGCGGAGGCTCCCCACTACGACACGGGCGCGTGGTCGATGTATGACCAGTACGGCGAATCGGACCTGAGCTATCACGAACTGCTGACCGAATTCCTACAGCACCTGTGCGAACGCACGCACAAAGGCCCGCCGCTCGCGACCGTCCCCGCCCCGGTGCCCTCCACGCCAGCGCCGTCGAGCCCACCGAGCGAAACCGGCGGCGGCTCGGGCACGGGCGGCGCGAGCGCGGCAAGTGTGTCCAAGCGCACGAAGACGGTGGCCACGAGCGCGCAGACGCCGATAGCGGGCGATGAAATCTACTGCGCGACCGCTCAAAAATTCACGGCCGACCTGCATACTCCGCCGCTCGTGTCGCTGATCACGAGCACGCTGCCGAGCAGCGCGCGAGCGGGCGTGCAGGTGTCGCTGTCGAAGATCTCGATCGTGAAAATCACCATCCGCCGTGGGAGCAAGACCGTGTGGAGCAACGGCGCGACAGTCGAACGCGGCAAGCCAAAGCTGCTGTGGGTCACGCCGTCGCAGACAGGCGCGTACTCGGTCACGGTCACGGCGACCGATCTGGCGGGCAATTTCGCGACGGCGACCGGCACGATCACGCTGACCAGGCACTGACGGCTGGTGGCACGCCTAGACTGAGGTATGGCACGAAACACCACGACCGGGCGCGGGAGCAAGCCAAGCTGATGGCACGACTGATGCGTGACTGGCAGGCGCTGGAGCCCGAGCAGCACCTGGCCGGCGCGGCGGCGGCGGCGCTGTTCGTGACGATGCTGCTGCCGTGGTATCAGCAGAACGCGGTCGTGAACGCGCCCAGGACGGCGCCGCTGCAGAGCCGGAACCTGAACGCGTTTCAGGTGTTCTCGTTCGTCGAGGCGGCCGTGCTGCTGGTGGCGGTAGCGGTGATCTACCTGTTGTACGCGAGGGCAGAGGGGCGCGAGTTCCATCTGCCGGGCAGCGACGGCACGGTCGTGATGGCCGCGGGCCTCTGGACGGCGTTGCTGCTGATAATCAGATTATTCGACAAGCCGGGGATCTCGAGCCACGGGATCGCCGCCAACGTGGGGGTGCAGTGGGGCATATTCTTCGCGCTGGCGGCGGCTGGCCTGATGGCATACTCCGGCTCGCGTATGCGGGCGGCGCGTCGTCCGGAACCTCCGCTGCAACGAAGCGCTGCCGAACCGCGGCCGCCCGTGCGCGATCGTCCCCGTCATCCGCCCGCCCCACCTGCGTCCTACGCGCGCGCCGACACCTCTCCCGCGGCGTCGCGGCCTCCCCTGCCGCGGCCTGCCAGGCCACCGGCGCCAGGCGTGTCACGACGCCCAGTCCCAGCCACCCCGGCGACGGAGCAGCTGTCGTTCGAGGATCAGCCGCCCGACTTGGACTGACGCCTATCATTGCGCTGACGATGCCAGCATCCTCGTCTCCGGTGCCGAGCGCATCCACGGCGCCGGCTTCCGTCCAAGCGGTCGCCGAGGGACTGCGCGCGGTCGGATACCTGCCGGGCGAGTCGACTGCGCTCGTGGCATACCTGGCAACCAGGCTCGGCAAGCCCGTGCTGGTAGAGGGACCGGCTGGGGTCGGCAAGACCGAGCTGGCGAAGGCGCTGGCCCAATATCTTGGTAGAGACCTTGTGCGGCTGCAGTGCTACGAGGGGCTCGACGAGGCGAAGGCGCTGTATGAGTGGAACTACCGCAAGCAGCTGCTGCGCATCCAGGCCGAGGCCGACGGCGCCGGCTGGGACGCGGTCCAGGAGGACATATTCGGGGAGGAGTTCCTGCTGGCGCGGCCACTGATGAGCGCGATCGCCTCCGAGCAGCCGGTGGTGCTGCTGATCGACGAGATCGACAAGACCGACCAGGAGTTCGAGGCGATGCTGCTGGAGGTGCTGTCGGACTTTCGAGATCTCGATCCCCGAGCTGGGCAAAGTCGAGTCGCGCACGCACCCGGTCGTGCTGCTGACCTCGAACAACTCACGCGAGCTGACCGAGGCGCTCAAGCGCAGGTGCCTGTACCTGTGGCTGGACTACCCCGAGCTCGAGCACGAGCTTCAGATCGTGCGCCTGCACGCGCCCGACCTGCCGGAGACGGTCGCGCGCAGGCTGGTCGAGGTGGTCGGCATGGTCAGGGAGCTCGACCTGAAGAAGCCGCCATCGATCGCCGAGTCGATCGACTGGGCGCGAGCGCTGCTGCTGCTCGGCGCCGATGACATCGACGAGCAGACGTTCACGGACACGATGTCGGTGATCGTCAAGCACAGGACCGACATGGATCTCGTGGCCGAGCGCGTCGGGCTCAAGCTCAGAGCGCCGGCCGATGCCGTCTGAGGATCGGAGCGCCCCGGCAGCTGCCCCCGTGCCGCCCGCGGGATTCGCCGCGCGAGTGCTGGAGCTGGGCGAGGAGCTGCGCCGCGAAGGCGTACCGGTCGGGACCTCGGAGCTGTTGGACGCGTTCGCGGTGCTGCGCGAGGTCGACTGGACCGAGCAGGCGGACTTCAGGGAGGCGCTGGCCGCGACGCTGGCCAAGAGCCAGGAGGACAGGCGCGTGTTCGAGCTGGTGTTCGACCGGTTCATGTTCCGCGCGGTCGAGCTGGCCGCGATCAGGGAGGACGTGCGCGAGCAGGACGACACCGCCGGCGGCCTGGACCTCGACGAGCTGACCGACGAAGAGCTCGAGGGACTGCGCGCGCAGATCGCCGCCGCGCTGAGAGACGGCTCGGAGGGGACGATGCGCGACCTCGCGCGGATGGCGATCGCCGCGTTCGCGCGCCGGCAGGAGGGCTCGGGCGTGATCGGCGTGGACGTGCAGCGGATCCGCCGGGCGCTGGGACTGCGCGCAGAGCCCCAGCCGGAGCTGCCCGCAGGCGACCCCCGCCGCGACGGGCTGCCGCGCGAGGCGCTGAGGCGATTCGAGGCGCTGCTCAGACGCGAGCTCGAGCGTGACCAGATCGAGCGCACTCACAGCCTGCCCCCCGCGCGGCCGCTGGGCGAGCTGGACCGGGCGCTGCCCTCGGGGCCGCTGCAGGACCTGGCGGCTGTGCACCGGGTGGTGGCACAGTTGCGCCGGCGGCTGGCGACGCAGGGGTTGCAGGCGCGCGGACACAGACATCACGCGCACGTGGACGTCAGGCGCACGATGCGCGCGTCGCTGCAGACGGGCGGCGTGCCGGTCGTGCTGAAGTATCGGCCACGAAGACCGCGACGGCCGGAGATATACGTGCTGTGCGACGTCTCCACGAGCGTGACCTCGGCGTCTGTGTTCTTTCTGTCGGTGCTGCACGCGCTGCACGACAGCTTTCGCAGGATGCGCTCGTTTGTGTTCATCGAGCGGATCAGCGAGGTGACCGACATCTTCGAGCACGAGCGCAACTTCAGCGCCGTCAGCGAGCGGATCTCGGGCGACGCCGGCGTGGCGGACATCTCGGGGTACACCGATTACGGGCGGGTGTGGTCGGAGTTTCTGGTGCAGGTGCAGGACGACCTGCACCCGCGCGCGACCGTGATCGTGCTCGGCGACGCGCGCACCAACGGGCGCGACCCGCGCGCGGACGTGTTCGCCCAGATCGTCGCACGTGCCGGCCGCACCTTCTGGCTGAACCCGGAGCCGAAGCTGTACTGGAACTACGGCGACTCGGTGATCGCCGCGTATGAGCAGTACTGCACCGCGTTCGAGTGCTGGACGACAGCCCAGCTCGAGGACTTCGTACGTGCGCTCGCGCGACCGGGCGTCGCAATGACGCAGTAGCATCGGTCCGGAGCAGAATCAGGGGAGCTGGCGGGACAGACCGGCTGAGATGGCGCCTCACACAGACGACCCGGCGCCGACCCGTTGAACCTGTGGGGTAATGCCCGCGAAGGGAGCAACATGCAGACACAGCTCGAGCCCGCGAGACCACCCACGAAGGAGGCATCGACTCGAGCGGTGAGCGTCGCCGGCGTCAGTCGCGCCTACCGCGACCGCCGGGGCGGTGCAAAAGTGCAAGCGCTGGCGGACATATCGCTGCACGCCGCCGCGAACGAGTTGCTGGCAGTGGTCGGGCCGAGCGGATGTGGCAAGACGACGCTGCTGGAGCTGATCTGCGGGCTGCAGATGCCCGACACGGGCTCGATCGAGTGCGCGCCGGCTGCGCTGATGCCCCAGCACGACCTGCTGTTGCCGTGGTTGAGCGCCGTCGACAACGCCGCGCTGGCACTGCGTATCGCGCACGTGCCGCGCGCGCAGGCGCGCGCGCGGACGGCGGAGCTGTTCGCCGAGCTGGGGTTGGAGGGATTCGAGCAGGCCCGTCCGTATGAGCTCTCAGGTGGGATGCGCCAGCGGGTCGCGTTCGTGCGGACGCTGCTGTCGGGCAAGCAGCTGCTGTGCCTGGACGAGCCGTTCGGCGCCCTGGACGCGATCACCCGCGCGGAGATGCACGCGTGGCTGGTGGACGCGTTGGGCAGAGAGCCGAGAACCGTGGTGCTGGTGACGCACGACGTCGAGGAGGCGATCGTGCTGGCCGACCGCGTCGCGGTGATCTCGCCCCGACCCGGCCGTGTGGTGCGGCAGCTGGAGGTGGGACTCGAGCGTCGCCGATCGCGCACCGATCCTCAGGTGGTGGCGCTGCGCGAGCAGGCACTGATCGCGCTGGGGCTCGGGAACGCACGGTGACGCGCCGCGTCCTGAACGCCCTGCCGGCCCTCGCGCTCGTCGTACTGCTGCTCGGCGCGTGGGAGCTGTACGTGGATCTGGGGAGCGTGGACAGGCTCGTGCTGCCGGCGCCTCACGAAGTCGCGGCGGCGCTGTGGAACAACGCCGGGTTGCTCGCCTCCAACCTGAAGCCGACCGCCGAGGAGGTGCTGCTCGGGATCGTGCTGGCGCTGGCGAGCGGGTTCGCGCTGGCGATCGCGGTCCACCTGTCTCCCGCCCTACGCCGCGCGGTGTACCCGCTGGCCGTGGGCTCACAGGCGGTGCCGATCGCGGTGATCGCCGCGCTGCTGATCTTCTGGTGGGGGTTCGGCATCCTGCCCAAGCTCGCGGTGATCACGCTGATCTGCTTCTTTCCGGTGCTCGTCACGACCGTGGATGGGCTCGCCGGGGTCGATCCAGAGCAGCTGAAGCTGCTGCGCACGCTAAACGCCTCGCGCTGGCAGGCATTCCGCTTTGCCGAGCTGCCGGCGGCGCTGCCCGCCGCGATCAGCGGTGCGCGGATCGCGCTGACGGTAGCTGTGATCGGCGCCTACATCGCCGAGTCCCAGACCGCGACGACCGGCGCGTACGCCGGTCTGGGGCACGAGATCAACGCCGATCTGACCGCATTGCAGACACCGCGCGCATACGCGGCGGCCGTGTTGCTGTTCGTGTTCGCAATCGCCTGCTTCTATACCCTCGCCCTCGTCGAGCGCCGCCTGGCGCCGTGGGCGTACCGATCGAGAGGAGAGCTCCGTTGAGAACCAGGTTCGCCGCGATTGCCATCGCCTGTGCGCTGACCATGTCCGCGTGCGGGACCAAGCAGGACGTGACCTCGGCACCGGGGGTCAAGCCCTTCACGGTGATGCTCGACTGGTTCCCCAACGCCGACCATGCGCCGCTCTACTCCGCGATCGCCCACGGCGACTTTCGCGCAGTCGGGCTGGAAGTGCGCCCGGTCGTCCCCTCCGAAACGGCCGAACCGCTGAAGCTGCTCGCCGCCGGGAAGGTGGACATGGCGATCTCTTACGAGCCCGAGCTTCTGCTCGCCCGCGACCAGGGTTTGAAGCTGGTATCGATCGGAGCGCTCATGCAGCGCCCGCTGACGTCAATCATCGCCCTGCCCGGAGCGCATGTGAGCAGCGTGGCGAATCTCGCGGGCAAGACCGTGGGCACCGCCGGGATTCCCTACCAGGCCGCTGAGCTGCGAACCGCTCTGCAGACCGCCGGCGTGAACCCCGCGAGCGTGAAGGAAGTGAACGTCGGCTTCAACCTCGTGCCGGCGATGCTCTCTGGGAAGGTGGCTGCGACGCTGGGGGGTTATTGGAACTACGAGGCCATCCAGCTGACGCTGATGCACAAGCACCCGGTGACGATCCCCATCAATCAGGCGGGCGTGCCGACATATGACGAGCTGGTGCTGGTCGTGCGCGAAGACGAGGCGCGCAGCCGCGGCCAGGATCTGCGCGCGTTCATGCAGGCGCTGACGCGCGGCGAGCGCGAGGTGCACGCGAACCCGCGGGCGGCGGCCGCACTGGTGGTCAAGGCCAATCCGTCGCTTGAAGGAAAGCTCCAGCTCGAATCGATCCGCCAGACGCTCCCCGCCGCGCTGCCGGCCAACCCGAGCGATCCCTACGGCTGGCAGGAACCGTCAGCGTGGGCGAGCTTCGGCGACTGGATGCTCGCGCACGGACTGCTACAACACAACCCGAACGGTGGGCTGCCGCCATTTACCAACGAGTTCCTGCCCGGGCAGGGCATTTAGGAAGATGACACGATGTTCGAGAACGTGATCGTTGGAGTGGACGGACGGCCTAACGGCCGCGATGCGATCGCGCTCGGCTCGCGCCTGCTGGGCGCCGAGGGCAAGTTGACCCTGGCCAACGTGCAAGGTGGAGCCTTCAATCCCACGCATGCCTCGACACCCGGACGGCTGACGGAGGAGCGCGAAGCCTCGTGCGAGATGCTCGAGCGCGAGCGCGCAGACGCGGAGGTGCAGGCCGAGCTCGTCAGCTATGTGGCGAGCAGCCCGGGACGAGGCCTGCACGACCTCGCCGAGCAGCAGCGGGCCGACCTGCTCGTCGTCGGCTCATGCAGCCGGGGACCGATCGGCAGGGTGTTGATCGGGGACGACACGCGCACCTCGCTGAACGGCGCGCCGTGCGCGGTCGCGGTCGCCACCCGCGGCTACGGCGATCACCCTTTGCCGATCGCCACGATCGGCGTCGGCTATGACGGCTCGCCGGAGAGCGAGATTGCACTTGCCCACGGCACGTGAGCTGGCGGCGCGTCATCGTGCGCTCGTGCGCGCGCTGGAAGTCGTGGCGATCCCCAACTATGCGTTCACCGGCTTCGGCGCCCCGGCACTGGGCGAGAGCATCGAGACGATGATCTCCGAAGCGAACGAGCGTATGGCGCAGCTCGATGGTGTCGACGGCCACGCCGTGTATGGGCTGACCGGAGAGGAGCTGGCCGCGTTCGGCGACGAGGTGCAGCTACTCGTCGTCGGCTCGCGCGGGTATGGCCCGATGAAGCGACTGATCCTCGGCAGCACCTCCGACTACCTGGAGCGGCACGCCCGGTGCTCGCTGCTGGTGCTACCGCGCTCCGCAGGGTGAGCCTCGTGAAATCCGCGATGAATCCGCGATGAGACCCTTCAAAACGCGCTGGATAGTGAGCCGCGACGGTTGGTATCCGTATCGACCCGCGCGAATCACCGTACTTTTCCCGTAGTCACGCCGGGCCGCTACGCGATACGTTCATCATCGTCCATGCCAGACCAGCAGACACAGCCGGAACAGTCCGGCACCGGTGAGGAGCCTGCTCTGCAGTCCATCCGGATCGTGCTTGCCGACGACCACGCCGTCGTGCGCAGCGGCCTGCGGTTGCTGCTGGACGGCGAGTCCGAAGAGTTCGAGGTGGTGGCCGAGGCCGGCGACCTCGACAGCGCGCGGCGCTACGTCCGCGGTCACCACCCCGACGTGCTCGTGCTCGATCTGAACATGCCCGGCGGGTCGAGCCTCGAGGCGATCCCCGACATTCGCGCGGAGTGTCCGGAGACCCAGATCGTAGTGTTGACGATGCAGCAGGAGCCGGCCTACGCGCGTCACGCGCTCGGCGCGGGGGCGCTCGGATACGTCCTCAAGGAAGCTGCGGACGCCGAGCTCGTGGAGGCCGTGCGGCGGGCGGCGGCCGGCGAGAGATACCTGAACCCGCGGCTCGGCGCCCGCGTCGCCGCCGAGCCCCCGCCCGGTCAGCCCGACGGTCTCTCCGAGCGCGAGGTGGAAGTCCTGCGACTGATCGCGCTCGGGCACACCAACGGCGAGATCGCCGAGCAGCTGTACCTATCGGTGCGCACGGTCGAGACGCATCGCGCGCACATCCAGCAGAAGCTCAACCTGTCCTCGCGGGCGGAGCTCGTTGGCTACGCGCTCAAGCGCGGGCTGGTCAACGCCTGACGGCCCCGACCCCGGGCGCAACGGCAGCACCCAAGCGCATCATGGACAATGGACGCGATGGCACGGGTAGGGCTGCTCACCGGTGGAGGCGACTGTCCAGGGTTGAACGCCGTCATCCGCGCAACCGTGCGCCGGGGACTGGCGGATGGCGGACACAGCTTCGTGGGCTTTCGCCACGGCTGGGCGGGCGTGCTGGAGGATGACGCGATCGAGCTTACGCTGCAGAACACAGCGGGCATCCTCCCGCGCGGGGGCACGATCCTCGGCACCTCACGCACGAATCCGTTCGCCGGCGATGAGGACAGTCGTGGGGTCGACGCGATCTGCGGAACGCTCGCGGCCCACGACGTCAACGCGTTAATCCCGATCGGCGGGGAGGATACGCTCGGCGTGGCGCTGCGCCTGCATCGCGAGGGCATCCCGGTGGTGGGCGTACCGAAGACGATCGACAACGATCTCGGCGGCACCGACGTGACGTTCGGCTTTCAGACGGCGGTGCAGATCGTGACCGACGCGATCGACCGCCTGCACACGACCGCGGAGTCGCACAACCGGGTGATGGTCGTCGAGGTGATGGGCCGTCACGCCGGCTGGATCGCCACGCACGCCGGGATCGCCGGCGGCGCCGACGCGATCCTGGTGCCCGAGCGCCCATTCGATGTCGAGGAGGTGTGTGCGCACCTGCGCCGCCGCCACGAGCGGGGACGCAGCTTCTACGATCGTGGTCGTCGCCGAGGGCGCCACTCCGACGAGGGGGGACGGGCGGGCACCCTGCAGATCCGGGAGGCAGGCGTCACGGACGCGTTCGGGCACGCCCGGCTCGGCGGTATCGGGGTGACGCTGGAGGGCGAGATCGAGCGGCGCACCGGATATGAGACCCGGGTCACGATCCTCGGGCACGTGCAGCGCGGCGGCACGCCGGTCGCGTTCGATCGCGTGCTCGCGACCAGGTTCGGCGTGGTCGCGATGGACGCCGTGGCCGGCGCGCGCTTCGGGACGATGGTGGGGTTGCGCGGCACGGAGATCGTCGAGGTCGCGCTGGAGGACGCGCTGCGCGAGCCGAAGCTGCTCGACCCTGAGCTGTATGAGACGGCGGAGCTGTTCTTTGGCTGAGAAGCTCATGCGAGCGATGGTGTTCGATGGGGTTGGTCGGCCGCTGAGGTTGGTGGAGCGGCCCGTGCCGCGGGCGGGTCCGGGACAGCTGCTGCTGAAGGTCCAGGCATGCGGGGTGTGCCGCACGGACCTGCACCTGCTCGACGGCGAGGTCTCGATCGAGCACCCGCCGCGCATCCTCGGACATCAGATCGTGGGGATAACCAAGCCGGGCGGACGGCGCGTCGGCGTGCCGTGGTTGGGCTGGACGTGCGGAGAATGCGAGTACTGCCGCTCCGAACGGGAGAACCTGTGCCCGCGAGCGCGATTCACCGGGCGGGACATCGACGGTGGAATGGCGCAGTACGCCGTCGCCGATGAGCG
>CAWCYP010000007.1:0-3866 GCA_963799735.1 uncultured Solirubrobacterales bacterium
GCGCGGTGCTGCTGCTGCACGACGCCGACGACTACTCGGCGCCGGATTCCTGGCGGCGCACCGCCGCCGCGCTGCCGCGGGTGCTGGACACGCTCGCGCAGCGAGGTCTCGAGCCCGTCTTTCCCTGAGCGCTGGTCCGGCGGATAACATCGGTGGCTTGTCCAGCGCCGTTTCGATAGACAGGAGCACGGGCTCCGCGATCGCGGTCGGTCCGGTCTCGGCCCCCTCGCGTACCTCCGTCGCGCGCACTCATTGGTGGACCGAGGCGCTGGTGATTGTGTGGCTGTGCTGGGTGTATGACGCTATTACGAACTTCGCGCCGCTGAGGTTGGGAGCCGCGCTGGGCCACGCCGAAGGCATCTTGGGACTCGAGCGCTCGCTGGGCATCGATCCCGAGCTCTCGCTCGACCGCTGGCTGGCGGGGCATCACACGCTCGGCCTGGTCGTCTCCGACTACTACGACAACGCCCACTTCATCGTGACTCTGGGACTGCTGGGCTGGCTGTGGTGGAGCCGGGCTGACCTGTACAGGCCGCTGCGCAACGCGCTCGTGCTCACGAACGTGATCGCGTTCGTGGTGTTCTGGTCCTATCCGGTGGCCCCGCCGCGCATGCTTGCGACGGCTTCATCGACGTGGTGCCGTATCGACGCACGCGTTCGGCTCCTGGCACACCGGCGCGCTCGCCTCGGCCGCCAACCAGCTGGCGGCGATGCCCTCGCTGCACATGGCCTGGGCGGGGTGGTGCACGGTCGTGGTGTGGCGGATCTCAACGCGCGTGTGGCTGCGTGGGCTGGCGTTGCTGTACCCGTGCATGACCGCGTTCGCCGTGCTGGCGACGGGCAACCACTACGTGCTCGACCTCATCGGCGGCCTGGTCACGATCGCGGCCTCGATGCTGATCGTGTGGCTGTTCGAGGGCCGGCCGCGCCGGCGCGCGTTCCGCGTCATTCCCAGACGCCGGCTTCTCGCAAGCTCCGATTCCGCGTAGCGACTGTCACAAAGTTGTTACGAAGTCCAAGACCGGGTAGACTCGCGTCGCCGTCGCAGACAGTTGAGGGACACTCCGACGGCTCCGCCGCAGGCAACACAGCGGGGGGACGTTCTCGTCTGTAGGGTGGCCCTACTCACCATGCCAGACTGCGATGCCAACGAGGTTTCCACCCGCCTGCCCGGTGCTGGGCCGGGAGGCCTACCCGACCTCGCATACACCCACCCGAGCAGCGCCCAATGGTGATTCTGCGCTATCTCGACGTCGTGCTCATCGCGATCGCGGTGCCTGTGGCGCTGGCGCTCGGGGCGCCCGCGCTCGGCTGCGCGGTCGGGGCGGGGGCGTGGCTTTTGCAGCGCATCCTCGCCGAGACCGACAAGCGCTTGTCCGCAAAGCCGCGGAGCCGCGGACGCAGCTCGGCCTGAACCTGTTCGAGGCGTTCGGGCGGATCTGGCTGCTGGCGGGCGCGATCATCATCGCCGCGGTCGCCGGCGGCCGTGCCGACGGTCTCACCGCGGCGCTCATGATCTTCGGCTCCTACTCGGTCGCCTTCGCGATCCGGGTTCTCTCCGGTCCCCCATCCGCCCAGCACGCCTCGCCGCGGCCGCAGCGAAAGGCGATCCAGTGAGCCGTCTGCGCGCGATGAGCAGGAAACGGAAGCTCGTCTGGGGCATCGCGGTCGTCTACGTCCTCGGCCTGGTCGTGTTCGGGCTCGCGTTCGGCGTCAAGAGCCATCGCAACGAAAGCTTCGACGTCGTCGGCTCATTCCACCTGGAAAGCTGGTTTCACATCGCCGGGCCGCTGAACTTCGACAAGGGCGTCCTATATCTGCTGATGGCCGCGTCGATCACGGTCGGCATCGTGCTGTGGACCTCCAGGCGCATGCAGCTGCGCCCGGGACGGTTGCAGACGATCGTCGAGTGGATCTATGACCTGGCGATGCGGATGACCCGGGACAACATGGATGAGGAGATGGCCCGCAGGTGGTTCCCGCTCGTGTTCACGCTGTTCGTGTTCATCCTCGTGACCAACCTGATCGGCTACATCCCGCTGCCGGTCGACAGCGGCGAGACGTTCAAGGTGTTCGGCGTGGAAATCCCCGCGTTTCAGATCTATGCGGCCGACACCAACCTCGCGATCCCGTTGCTGCTGTCACTCGGCGTGTTCATCGCCTACAACGTCGAAGGTATTCGCCACCACGGGTTCTTTGGATACATCAAAAGCCTGGTTCCAACGGGTATCGGCGGCGTCATGCTCGTCATCATGTATCCGCTGGAGATCCTGTCGAACTTCCTGCGCCTGATCTCATTGACGGTCAGGCTGTGGGCCAATCTGCTCGCTGGGCACCTCTTGATCGAGTTCATGGCGGGGCTGCTCGCCGTCGTCATCGGCCTGCAGGTCCTGGGCTGGTTCACGCTGCCCTTCGGGATCCTCATCTACCTGTTCGAGGCGATCCTGATCGCGGGTCTGCAGGCGTTCATCTTTGCCATTCTCACTGCCATCTATCTCGGTGGCGCTACTCGGAGCCACTGACAATCCAAAGGAGCTTGTTGATTCATGCTGACCGACCTCATCGCCGCAAGTACAAATGCAGAAGTTGCCAAGGAAGGACTCCGCTCAGTCGCTCTGGGCGTGGGTGCCGCGGGTGGCGCCGCGGGCGCCGGTGCCGGCATCGGCATGCTGTTCGGCAAGGTGATCGAGGCCGTGACGCGCCAGCCGGAGATGAAAGATGAGATCACCTCGATCCAGTGGCTGGGCTTCGCGCTCACCGAGGCCACCTTCTTCTACGGGCTCGTCGGCGGCCTGATCGCCTTCTTCCTGTAGAGCGATGGCCCCTCTCGCCGCCATGCTCGGCACACCGCTCGCATCGAGCAGCAACTCGTGGTTGATCACGCCCAACGTCGGCCTGACGATCTGGACGCTGGTCGTCTTCCTGATTTCGCTGTACATCCTCAACAAGGTGGCCTTTCCGCGGATCCGCGATGCGCTGGACCAACGGCGTCGCAGCATCGACGAGTCGATCGACGCCGCCGAGCGCACGCGGGTCGAGGCCGATCGGATCCTCGCCGAATACCGCGAGCGCCTGGCGGCGGCCAGGGCTCAGTCCGAGGAGATCGTCCAGCGTGCGCGCCAGACGGCCGAGTCGCACGAGCACGAAGCCAGGGAGCGCGGGCAGGAGCTGCTCGCCGAGGCGGCCAAGCGCGCCGAACGCGACATCGAGGCCGCCACCAAGCGGGCGCTCGGCGATCTCCGCAGGGAGGTGGCGGACCTCACCGTCATGGCGACCGAGAAGGTCACGCGCAAGACGCTCGACGACGACGATCAGCGGCGCTTAGTGGCGGAGGCGCTGAACGAACTGGACTTCTCCGGCCTGTCCTCCTCCGGAGCGCACAACAACTGATGGAGGAGCTCGCCCAGGTATACGCCCGTTCGCTGTTCGCGGTCGCCCGCGAGCAGGGCCGGTTGGACGAGCTGCGCGAGCAGCTGGGGCAGTTCGCCGACGCCCTGGACGAGCACCGCGAGCTCGCCGTGTTCTTCTTCTCGCCCTACTTCTCCACCAACGAGAAGCAGGAGGCGCTCGGCCGGGTGCTCGAGGGAGCCGATCGAATCCTTTTGAACTTCCTCTCCCTGCTCATCGAAAAGCACCGCATGCCCGTCATCTTTCGCATCCGCCAGGAGTACGAGCGGCTGTGGGACGAGGAGAACAAAACGCTGCCAGTAGAGATCACCAGCGCAATCGCACTTGATAAGAACACCACCGAAAGCCTTGGCAAAACAATCGGCGAGCGCACTGGACGCAAGGTCATGCTGGCAGCGCGCGTAGACCCAGACATTCTCGGCGGCATCGTCATCAGGGTCGGCAATTCGATCCTCGAT
>CAWCYP010000008.1:0-26551 GCA_963799735.1 uncultured Solirubrobacterales bacterium
ACGCGCTCGGAGACAGCTTGCAGGTAGTTGTGGGATGAGAGCATTGCAGGTCATGCTAGCGGCGAAGCATCAGCAGGGTAGTTTTGCCGAAGCTTATGAAATATTCTTCGGTGGGATCCGGGACTGACCGAAGTATCACCTGCCATAACCTTCACTAACTCCGCGTGATACCGAAGTTTATATGTTATTCTTCGGGTACAGGCGGTTTGACCGAAGGATAATCAAGCTTGACACGCGCAGGACGAGGCCGATATGTAACGGGTAGATGGGTGCCCGATCCGAGTGCGCAGACTCGAGGAGCTCGTCTGAGCAGCGTCTGACTTGGCGTTCGTGCCAGATCCGATCTCCGAGCTGGACGTCGCGCTGCCGACAACTGTCGCGGGGAAGTTGGAGGACGCCACGCTGGCGATTGCGCATCTCAACGACTCCGGTCTGGAGTCTCCTCCGCTGGAGGGTGTGGCGCGCCAACTGCTGCGCTCGGAGTCGCTGGCCTCTTCGCGGATCGAGGGCTTGGAAGTAGGTCACCGGGGGATCGCGCTAGCCGACTTCGACGAGCGCTCAGCCAACGCCAAGGCTGCCGACATCGTCGGCAACATCCGTGCCATGCAGCAGGCGATCGAGATCGCCGCCGGAGGAATCCGATCGACCCTGATGCGCTGCTGAACATCCACCGGACGCTGTTGCGCTTCGGTGCGGACGAGCCGATCGCCGGCCGCTGGCGTGACAGCCAGGGTTGGATCGGTGGCATGTATCCCGAGAGCGCTGTGTACGTTCCGCCGCCCCCCGGCGAGGTGTTGGGTTTGGTGGATGACCTCTGCCATTTTCTTCGGCGCGAGGATATGCCTGCGCTGTTCCAGGCCGCCATCGCTCATGCCCAGTTCGAGACTATCCACCCATTTATCGACGGCAACGGCCGTGTCGGACGGTGCCTGATCCACGCGGTTCTACGCCGGCGCAGGCTCACGCCGCGCTACGTACCTCCGCTCAGCCTGATCCTGGCCGCCCATCGCGACGCGTACTTCGCCGGTCTGGAGACCTACCGCAGCGAGGATGACGGTCTGTACGGATGGGCTGCGTTCTTTGCCGAGACCGCCTTGACAGCTGCCGGCGAGGCCGGTCGGCTGGCTGCGGATAGCCAATTGTTGCAGGCGCGCTGGCTCGAGCGTTTCCCCCGTCCTCCTCGTCGTGATGCCGCCACACGCCGTCTGCTCGCGGTGCTCCCCGCATATCCGATTCTGAACGTGACGATAGTCATGCGCGAGCTCAGCATCTCTGATCGGGCGGCCGGAGAGGCACTGGGCCAGCTTCAGGAGGCCGGGATCGTGTGCCTGGTCGCCAAGCGTGTACATGGACGGGTGTGGGAGTGCCCGGAGATGTTCACCCTCGTCCAGGAGTTTGAGCACAGCCTGCGCTAGCCGTCCGCCGAACCGACACGATCTGCCCGCCTCGGACGCGGCCTCGGCACGTTTCGGACGACGCCGCTGTATGGCTGTTGGGGACGGCCCTAGATCAATCGTCCAGGACCCTGGACTTTTTCCCCGCACAGTGCATGCTGCCGTCTGCAACAAGCCGTGCAGGGGGACCGTTCGACGCGCGAGCCGCCCCGTTCGCGAACGCCGGCCGTCCACCTGACCATGATCACTCAGGGACGACACGTCAAGTCAGGAGATGCGCACATGGCACGTCAACTAGGCACAAACCAATGACCCCGCAACTGGCCGTCACGACCGCCGTCGATGTATCCACCCCCGACTCGTCCGTTCTAAACACCGTCGAAACGGCCGTCGCGACGGCGACCCAGCCCCTCACCGAGCACTCGGTCGTGGCGGTCGTCGGTCTCGGCTATGTCGGGCTGCCTACCGCAATCGCGATGGGCAACGCTGGTGCCGAGATCGTCGGGATCGACACCTCGGCGGCGCGCCTGCAGGCGATCGGAGCCGGCGAGGCGGAGCTGCTTGCCTCAGAGCTCCAGGACCTGCGAGCGCATCTCGCCGGCGGGCGCTTCGTCCTGACCGAGCGCATCGAGGCGCTCGATGCGGCCGACCTGGTGCTGATCTGCGTCCCCACTCCGATCGACAAACACCACCTGCCCGACCCCGCGATCCTGCGCGATGTGTGCGCCGCGGTCGTGCGCCACGCCCGTCCGGGACAGACGCTGGTGCTGACCTCGACCACCTATGTCGGCTGCACCCGCGAGCTCCTGGTGGAGCCGCTGCCCGAGCGGGGGCTGCGGATGGCCAGGACGTGTGCGTCGCCTTCGCCCCCGAGCGCATCGACCCTGGCGTGGCCGATCACGAGCAGCTGCAGACGCCGCGGGTGCTCGGTGGGGTCACCGAGACGTGCTCCCGGCGCGCCTCGGCGCTGTTGCGCCACACCTGCGCACACCTGCACCGCGTCTCCTCACCCGAGGCGGCCGAGATGGTCAAGCTGTACGAGAACACCTTCCGTGCGGTCAACATCGCGCTCGCGTTCGAGATCGCCGATGCCTGCCGCACCCACGGGCTCGACCCGATCGGGGTGACCGATGGCGCCGCGTCCAAGCCGTACGGCTTTATGGCGCACTACCCGTCCGCCGGCGTCGGGGGTCACTGCATCGCCGTCGATCCGCACTACCTGGTGCATCCGCTGCGCGAGCACGGGCGTCCGGCGGCTCTCGCCGAGGAGGCGCTGCGCACGCTCGCCGGCCGTCCCCGGCACATCGCCTGGCGCGCGCACGACATCCTCGTCGAGCTCGGGCTGCGTCTGTCCGACGCACGTATCCTGGTGGTCGGCGTCTCCTACAAGCCCGGCGTTGCCGACACCCGCGAAGCCCCCGCGGTGGAGATACTCACTCGGCTGCGCGCCGACGGCGCCCACGTCGACTACCACGACCCGCTCGTGCCCGAGCTCGCGGTTGCGTGGCGGGGGCTCGCACGAGGCGGGCGGCGGTAGTCACGACCACGACCACGACGACGGCCAAAGCCACGGCGACGACCGCGGACACGAGCTGCTTCACAGCGTCGATCCCGACCCCCGCCGCGACGGGAGCGGCTTCGGGCCCGAGGACTACGACCTGGCGATCCTCGCCACCGTGCACCCCGACCCCGACCACGACCACGACTACGGGTGGTTGAACCGCTGCCCGGCGGTGCTCGACTGCACCTACCGCACACCCGGCGGACGAACGGCGCTTCCTGCCATGACGCGCCTGCTCGCGCGGCTCAGGCGCATGGCCCCAAGTCGTCCCCCCGAGGAGGCTGGTCTGCGCCCGCCTCGCTCGGCCCGGACGCTGCGAGGGTCCTCGCAGGATGCGATCGTCAACCGGGTCCTGAAGATCTTCGCCGCCGTCTATCTCGTGTGGCTGATCGCGGCCGTCGTCGCCTACAAGACCGAGTTCGTGGCGCTGATGTTCTCGAACGTGTTCTTCGGCGTCTACTCCACGTGCGTGACCCTGTACATCCTCTCGCGCTTTCTGTTCAGCCTGTTCTACCGCTCCAGGCCCGACGCCGGGATCGAGCCGCGCGTGGCGATCGTGATGCCCGCGTTCAACGAGCAGGACGCGATCGCCGCGTCGCTGCGCTCGCTGCTCGCGCTGGAGTACCCGCCGGACAAGCTCGAGCTGGTCGCCGTCAACGACGGCTCGACCGACGCGACGCTGGTCGAGATTCGCGAGGTCGCAGGCGTTTCGGGCGGTCGCGTGAACGTGATCGACTTCACCGAGAATCGCGGCAAGCGCGCTGCGATGGCCGCCGGCATCCGCGCCACCTCGGCGGAGGTGGTCGTGTTCGTCGACTCGGACTCGGTCGTCGAGCCCGGCGCGCTGCGCAAGCTCGTGCAGCCGCTGCACGATCCGCGCGTCGGCGCGGTGTGCGGGCACGCCGACGTGCTGAACGTGCGCGAGACGTGGCTCACGCGCATGCAGGCGGTGCGCTACTTCGTCGCGTTCCGCGTCGTCAAGGCGGCCGAGTCGGTGTTCGGAGCCGTCACCTGCTGCTCGGGCTGCTTCTCGGCCTACCGCCGCGAGGCGATCATGCCGCGCCTGGAGTGGTGGGAGGGCCAGACGTTTCTCGGCGTCGAGTCCACCTTCGGCGACGATCGCTCGCTGACCAACTGCGTGCTGCGCGACTGGCGCATCCTGTATGAAAAGAACGCCGTTTCGCACACGATCGTGCCGACCACGTTCCGCGCGTTCGTCAAGCAGCAGACGCGCTGGAAGCGCTCGTGGACGCGCGAGTCGCTGATGGTCTCGCGCTTCATCTGGCGCAAGCACCCGGTCGCCGCCGCCTTCACCTACCTGAGCATCGTGCTGCCACTGATCGCGCCGGTGGCGGCGCTGCACTCGATCGCATGGGGGCCGCTGATGCACGGCACCACGCTGCCGCTGATCTACGCCGCTGGGCTCTACTCGCTGGCGGTCGTGTACTCGCTCTACTTTGTGCTCTTCCAGGATCGCTACTCGGTGATCTGGATGTACGGGATCCTGTTCGTGTTCTTCTACCTGGCGATCATGGTGTGGCAGACCTACTATGCGATCGCCACCTGCCGCACCGCCGCCTGGGGCACCCGCCCGGCGACGGCCGGGCTGAGCGGCGGCGATGGGGGCTGATGAGATGACCTCCAATGAGCCCCGGGCCGGTGCGACGCCGCCCGCCGGCGAGGTGGGGTGGCGCGCGAGCGACGTGCTGGGGCGCATCGTGGCGATGCTGCTGCTGCCGCTATCGATCGCCCCGGTGCTGCTGCTCGGCCCGTCGGTGCTGCGCGCGCCGGTGGCGCTCTCACGCGAGGCGTGGGGGGAAGTCCAGCGTCTGGAGCGCAGCCTGCAACCGGCCCATAGCTCGCACCCACATGCGCCGGCGCCCGCTCCAGGGCCGAGCGTATGGCGACCGTCGGTCAGCCTGGGAGCAGTGTACGGGCGTTGGAGCGTATCTCCGCAGGCGGGCAGGATGGGCATCACGTGGACGGGTGCGCGATGACCCGTTCCACCGTGAGGAGCCTCGTGGTTGTGGCGTATGCTCGGTCTCCTGGCTCCCGGTGCGTCCAGCCATGCCTCGCATCTCACCACACCTCGCGCCGGCATAAGCCGCTGCGCCGTCCCGGCCGGGTGCGGGGACTGCGAGCCCTGGCTCAAACCTCCGGCGGCGTGCGCATCGACTGGCGCCGGTCCCATCGCGGGAGCGTGGCGATCGGCGGCTACAGGGTCAAGCGCGACGGTCTGGTCGTCGGGCAGACCCACGGGCGCACGTACACGCTGCGGGTCAGCCCGGGTGCGCACCGCATCACGGTCACCGCGGTCGATCTCGACGGCCACCTCGGCCCAGCGAGCAACCCGCTGACCGTCACCGTCCCCGCGCCCCCCGGGTCCGGCGAAACGACGTCGAAAGCGTCGAGAGCGCCGAGCACACCGCGGGCGCCGGTCGCCGCGCCGCCGACCCCGCACACGACCCCCGCCGCGCCGTCCGACACCCCACCGTCCGCGCCAGGTGGGCTGAAAGCGAGCGAGATCGACTACGACTCGGCGGTGGTGGAATGGGGGCCGAGCACGCCGGTGAGCGGAAAAATAGAGGGCTACCGCGTGTTCCGCGACGGGGCCCCGGTCGGCCAGACTTCGGGTCTTGCGATGACGCTCGAACACCTCGCGCCGGGGACTGGCTACACGATCACGGTCGTGGCGGTCGATTCGCTGGGCGGATCAGCGCACCGTCGGCTGCGCTCGAACTCGAGACGGCGACTCCCACTCCGCCCTCCCCCCCGAGCGGACTGAAAGCGACCGAAGTCGGCGACGAATCGGCCGTCGAATGGGGCGCGAGCACGGCGGTGAGCGGTGAAATAGTCGGCTACCGCGTGTTCCGCGACGGAACTTCGCTGGGCCAGACCGCGGGTCTGTCGATGACGCTCGAACACCTCGCGCCCGAGACCGGCTACACGATCACGGTCGCCGCGGTCGATTCGCAGGGCGTGACCAGCGAACCCTCGGCACCGCTTGAACTAAAGACCGCTCCCCCGCCGCAGACGGACGGGACGGTGCAGGCGGCGCTGCTGGACTCGACCGACGTGAGCTTCGACGATCTGCAGGCTCACTACAAGCAGATCGGCGTTCTCTATCCCACCTACTTCGAATGCGGCGCCGACGGCGCGGTCACCGGCAGCGACGATCCGCTCGTCACCGGCTGGGCGCAGGAGCGCGGCATGGCGGTGATGCCGCGGCTGAACTGCCAGAACCCGCTGGAGGAGGAACAGAATCCTCAACTATCCCTCGACCTACGGGCACGCGATGATCGAAGCCCTCGCCTCGCTGTGCGAGACCTACCACTACCAGGGGATCCAGATCGACTTCGAGGGCGCCCCGCCGGCTGAGCGCAACGGGTTCACCGCGTTCATCACCGCGCTCGCGGCCAAGCTGCACGAACAGGGTGAGAAGCTCTCGACGATCGTCACGGCCAAGACCGAAAACGTCAAAACCGGGCGCGCGGCGATGTACGACGACGCCGCCCTGTCCGAAGTCTCCGACTACGTGTTCGTGCTGGACTGGGGGCTGCACTGGACGACCTCCAAGCCGGGCGGGATCGACGAACTGCCGTGGTTCAAAAAGGTCGCCGAATATGCCGCCGATGTCAGTCCCCCCAACAGGAGCAAGTTCGTGCTCGGCATGCCGATGTATGGGATCGACTGGGCGAACGAAGGCGGCCCGAGCAACCCCGGCGCCACGCTGGAGTACGGCGAAATCGTCGCGCTCCAGGACGAATTCGGCGTCATCCCCGAATGGGATGCCGAAGCCGCCGATCCACACTTCTCCTACGTCGAAGACGGCGTGCCCCACACCGTGTGGTACACCGACAAACAGTCGCTGGAAGCGCGCGTGGCGCTCGCGCAGTCGCTGGGGCTGGGCGTCGGCCTGTGGCACCTGGGCAACGAGGACCAGTCGATCTGGGAACTTCCGGGTCTTGGAGGCCCCGGTTGATGCATGGACGAGATGGGAGGGGGAGAAGGAGGAGGAGGAGGAGGGGGAGGGGGAGAGAGAGACGGATCGTCGCGATCGTCGTCGCGACGGCGACGGCGCTGGCCGCCGGGCTCGGGCCCGCGTCCGCGGCCCGGGCGACTCCGGCAAGCGTGCCAGCGTCGCTCCTGCAGGCGTTCGTGCTGGCGGGGGCTCCGGACTCGCTGGCCGATCTGAAGGCTCACGCGCAGAACATCGGCGTGGTGTATCCGACGGACTACGAATGCGAATCGGGCACGGGCGCGATCGCCGGCGAAGGTGGTGGTGAAGGGGGCGCGGGCGGTGGCGAAGACGCCGATGAAGACAGTGGCACAGAGGCCACCGCGATCACCGCGTACGCGCGGGCGCAAGATATCGTCGGTGATGCCGCGGTTCAACTGTCAGGACGGACCGATGGTCCACACGATCCTGACCGAGCCGCACGCACGCACGCGCACGCTCGCGGATCTGGTTCACATCGCCGAGACGCCGGCGTACGCCGGCGTGAACCTCGACCTGGAGAACGACGTCCCCGCTGACCGCGGCGCGCTTACATCATTTGTCAGTGCGCTTGCGCGCCTGTTGCACGCACGCGGCAAGAAGCTGGCGGTCGATGTCGACGGGGTCACTCACGAAGACTCGGCGGTGTCCACCGGCTTCTACGACGACCGCGCGCTCGCCGCCGCGGCCGACTACGTGTTCGTGATCGCCTGGGGCACGCACTGGGAAGGCTCCGCGCCGGGACCGATCGCGCCGCTGTCGTATGTGTCGGCCGTCGCCCATTATGTCGCCTCGCTGCCCCATGCCGACCGCTTCGTGCTCGGGGCGCCGATGTACGGGCTCGACTGGCCCGTCGCTCGACGGCCCGCCCGGCAGCCGCCGGCCACCGCGCTGCAGTACGCGAACGTGCTCGCCCTGGCGCGCTCGGTCGGGGCAAGCCCCGTGCTCGACCGTGCGGTCGACGAGCCGACCTTCGCCTATACGCAGAGCGGAGTCGAACACCGCGTCTGGTACATGGACGCCCAGTCTGTGGCCGACCGCCTGCGGATCGCGCGCGAGCACGGGCTCGCGGTCGGCGTCTGGCGACTGGGTGGGGAGGACCAGTCGCTGTGGTCCTCCCCACCCGTCGTCGAAGGTCCGCTCGGGTGAGCGTTCCCAATCGTTTACTCCGGTGCGCAGCCTGCTGGTCGGCGGTGCTCGCCTGTGCCCTGCTCGCCCATGCCGGCGAGGCGATCGCCCAGGGGCCCGTAACGCTCGGCGCCGGCCATCTCGGCGTTCCGCTCATGGCACCGGCGGCCCCGGTTCTCTCCGAAGCCAGCAATACCACGTATGCGTGGCAACGCTGCTCGTTCTACACCACGATGGTGCAAGCCGACGGCGGGACGCATCTGTGGCCGCTCAGCGACGCCTCGGCAACGGCCGCCGACGTGGTTGGCTCTGCCCCCGGTCACTACCTCGGCGCGCACGCGCTCGCGTCGAGCGGGCCGCTCGACGAACAGGGCGGTGTGGGCAGCATGTTCGACGGCACGAGCAGCGCGGTGACGCTGCCCGGCATCTCCGAGCAATCGGGAACCGCTCGATACACGTTCGAGCTGTGGGTTCGCCCGAGCACGATCGACAGCACCTATCGGTTCCTGATCTCCCAGGAGGAAACGGTCGCGAGCAAGCGCGAGGGCACGGGCGTATGGCTGTCGGAGGCAGGGCTTGGATTCGAGCGCTGGAGCGGCGGCGTGAACAGCTCGATCACCTACTCCGCCGGCCTGCCGGCGAACACCTGGAGCTACGTCGTGGCCAGTTACGACGGCGCGACGATGAGGCTGTTCGTCAACGGCGTCCAGATCGGCTCGAGGGCCACGACCGCACCGCTGAGCTCCGTGAGCGCCCCGACCACGATCGGCGCGGGGGCGGGTGGTCGCTCGGGCTTCTTCGATGGCGATCTCGCGGACGTCGCGATCTATTCTCAGGCGATCGCCCGCGCGCACGTGGCCGCGCGCTACGCCGACGCCACACGCCCGCCATGCGCAGGCATAGCCGGCGCCGAAGCATCGACCTACACGCCGACGCTCGCCGATCTCGGCCAGACGCTATCGGCGACGAGCACCTCCACAGGCGCATCCCACAGCGCGAGCGCCTCAGCCCATACCGAAGGCCCGGTCGACGACGGCCACGGCGACGTCTCGCTGGCGAGCATCGAAGGCCTCGGCGAAGGCGAGACAGTCTCGGGCAACGTTATCGTGCAGGCCTCCGTGAGCGGCCTGCCGGCGGACCGCATCGAGTGGGACGTCGACGGGCAGTACAGATACTCGAAGCCCGCCGAAGCTCCCTACCAGTACACCTGGTACACGCGGGCGGAGTCAAACGGGCCTCACACGGTGACCGTGAAGCTGTGGGGCCCGAACGCGAGCAGCCCGGTGAGCACGCAGGTGACGGTAGACGTGCACAACGCGACCATCTGGCCCACGCCGCTGGCGCTGGGCGAGGAGAGCGCGTACGCCGAAATGGACGAGGGCGAAGAAGCCACCGCCCAGGATCTGCTGGGCAACGTGTGGCCGGCCCGTGGCTACCCGCTGCCATACCTGGAATGGCCGCTGACCTGGGAAGAGGACCCGTATCACGAAGCCTATTGGGAGTTCTACTTCTACGGGCTGCGTCCCGAGGCGACGCTGCTGTACGAGTGGGAGACGACTCACGACGCCGCCTACCTGGAAAAGCTGATCGCGATCCTGCGCTCCTACGTGGCCTACGACGCGACCCGCCCGGAAAACACCGTCACGTTCGACAACGACCACACTTCGGCGTATCGCACGATGGAGCTGATCAACTTCTACGTCAAGCTGAAGATCGCACACGCGCTGCCCGCGGACCTCGAAGCGGGCCTCGGCCGCTCGCTGCAGAAGCTGGGCGTCTTCCTCGCCGAACCTCAGCATTTCGAGGCCGACTACAACCACGGCTTCAACGAGGGGATCGCGCTGCTGCTGCTGGCGGACAACTTTCCGCACATGCCGGGGGCGAGCGACTGGCGGGCGCTCGCGCTCGAACGCCTGCAGCAGATGCTCGTCAACACGATCGATGCCGACGGTGTGGAGGTCGAGAACTCGCCCTTCTACCAGGTGTACGTGCTTGGGCTCGTCTATCAGATAGCCCAGTGGGCCAAGCGCTATGAGCCCACGCTCGCCGCTCCCTACTCCGAAGCCGCCACCAAGATGCTCTCCTTCACAGCCGACGTCACCGAGCCCGACGGGTACCTGCCGATGCTCGGCGCGACCGCCACCACGTACATGCCGAGCCAGGACCCCAACGTGTACGGGCCGATGGCCGCCGCCGATCCCGAATTCGACTTCGCCTACACCCGTGGCGCGCACGGGACGCCGCCGCCCGACGGCACCGTGCTGTTTCCGATCTCGGGCCTGTTCCTGATGCGCTCGCCGCTCGGGTCCGTCTCGAATCTGCCGAACCAGACGTTCGTCACCTTCAACTCGGGTACGTACCGCACGAGCCATTCGGACCTCGATGCGATGGGTATCACGATGTATTCCAACGGCGCCGAGGTGCTGCCCACGTCCGGGCTCTACACATACACGGAAGAACCGGGCCTCGAGTACTTCCATGGCACGCGCTCGCACAACACGGTGGTGGTCGACGGCCATGATCAGGAAGAGGGCTCCGCGCAGGCGGGCAGCTACGGTTCCTCCACCGAAGGCTCCACCTGGGCGAGTGGCGTGAGCAAGCTCTACCCGGGTGTGACCCATCACCGCACGGTGGTGATCCTGCGCCAGGGTCTCGTGCTCGTGCGCGACGAGCTCAGCAGCGAAGCCTCCCACGAATACAGCCAGACCTGGCACCTCGCGCCAAACGCCACGCCGAGCGCGAGTGCGAGCGCCGGGAGCGTCACCGCGCTCGTGGACGGCAAGCCGCAGCTGCAGATCATCCAGGCGAGCCCCGCGGGCATGGCCCTGCAGAGCTTCGATGGGGCAACCGACCCGCTGCAGGGCTGGTACTCATCGGGCTACGGCTTCAAGCAGCCCAGCTGGGCGCTGCAGTTCGAGCGCCACGGCACGAGCGCGAGCTTCGCCACGCTGCTCGCCACCGGTCCTTACGCCTCTCAGGACGCGACCGTCACCGAAGCCCCGGACTCCGCCGAAGCAGATGTGATCTACGTGTGCGTGGGTGGCGACACTGGTTATGAGGTGACGATCCCCCACCAAAACGACACGCCGCCCACGATCACCGGCGGCGCGTGTATGTGACGTCATCCTCAGCCGCTACTTGATGAACAGCATCTCGGAGTACTTCGGCAGCGGCCACAGATCGTCCGCCACCAGCGCCTCCAACCGATCGGCCACGTCGCGCACGTCGTCCATAGCGGGGATGACCTTGTCGTGCATGTATGCGGCCCACTTGACCGCGTTGGAGTCGTCCTGATTCTCCTTGAGGTTGACGTCCTCGAGCTTGAGGATCGCGTAGTGCAGCTCCTTGATCAGCGGCTCGACCTCGCCGATCAGCTCCTCCAGACCGGCGGCTTTCAGCTCGTTCAGGTATCTCACCGCCGCGGGCAGGATCTCCGTGCGGGCGATCGCCGCCGCGGTCTCTGACTCGATGTTGACCTTGACCGCGTACTGCTCGAGAAACACCTCATGGCGGGACTCGAGCTCGCGCTTGGACAGAACCTTGTACTTCTTGAACAGCGCCACCGTGCCTTTGTCCACCAGCCACGGCAGCGCGTCGGGGGTGGAGCGCAGGTTGTACAACCCCCGCTTCTTGGCCTCGGCGTGCCACTCAGGCGAGTAGTTGTCCCCGCCGAACACGATCCGCTTGTTCGCCGCGTAGCTCTCTTTGACGATCTTCGCGACCGCCTTCTCCAGGTTTCCGGCACTGCCTTTCAGCGCCGTCTTCAGCTTGCCCGCCAGGTCGTCGATCGCCTCCGCGACGATCGTGTTCAGGACCGTGTTCGGCAGCGCCAGCGACTGACTGGACCCCAGTGCGCGGAACTCGAACTTGTTGCCGGTGAACGCGAATGGGCTCGTGCGGTTGCGGTCGCCGCCGTGCAGGGGCATTGGCGGCAGCACGGGCGTGCCCAGGCCGAGGAACGAGCCGGGCTTTGACTGCTGGGCTTTGCCTGCCTCGATCGCCGCGAACACCTTCTCGAGCTCCGCCCCGAGGAAGATCGAGATGATCGCCGGCGGCGCCTCATTCGCGCCGAGGCGATGGTCCTGACCGGGCGAGGCGATCGACGCGCGCAGCAGAGCCTGATGGGTGTTCACCGCCTGGATCACGGCGGTGCAGAAGAACAGGAACTGCAGGTTCTCGTGCGGGGTGTCGCCGGGCTCGAGCAGGTTCACGCCGGTGTCGGTGCCCATCGACCAGTTGTTGTGCTTGCCCGACCCGTTGACGCCCGCGAACGGCTTCTCGTGCAGCAGGCACACCAGCCCGTAGCGGCGGGCGACGTTCTGCATGATCTGCATCGTGAGTTGTTGATGATCACAACCGACGTTGGAGTTCTCGAAGATCGGCGCCACCTCGTACTGGTTGGGCGCCACCTCGTTGTGGCGCGTCTTGATCGGCACGCCGAGCTTGGCGAGCTCGAGCTCGGTCTCCAGCATGCACGCGAGGATCCGCTCGGGGATCGAGCCGAAGTAGTGATCGTCGAGCTCGTGTCCCTTCGGCGGCTTGGCGCCGAACAGCGTGCGCCCGGTCGTGAGCAGGTCGGGACGTTCGAAGTAATACTGCTCGTCGATCAGGAAGTACTCCTGCTCGGGTCCCACGGTCGTGAACACGCGGTCCGCGCCGTCGGTCGAGTCGAGCAGCTGCAGCGCCCTGATCGCCGCTCCCGACAGTGCGTCCATCGAGCGCAGCAGCGGGATCTTGTTGTCCAGCGCCTCGCCCGTCCAGGATGTGAACGCGGTGGGGATGCACAGCAGCGCACCGTTGGGGTTCTCCAGGATGAACGCAGGGCTCGTCGGATCCCACGCGGTGTATCCGCGCGCCTCGAACGTCGCCCTGATACCGCCGGTCGGAAACGAGGACGCGTCGGGCTCGCCCTGGATCAGCTCCTTGCCGGAGAACTCGGCGATCGCCGTGCCGTCACCCGCGGGCGCGTAGAAGGAGTCGTGCTTCTCCGCGGTCGATCCGGTCAGCGGCTGAAACCAGTGGGTGTAGTGCGTCGCGCCGCGCTCCATCGCCCAGTCCTTCATCGCCTGCGCGACCGCGTCGGCGAGCGAGGTGTCCAGCGCCTCGCCGTGCTCGAGCGTGCGCTGCAGCGCGCGGTAAACGTGCTTGGGCAGCCGGTGGCGCTGCAGGTTCGCGCTGAACACGTTCGACGCGAACACCTGGTTCCCCGGCAGCGTCAGATCGGGGGAGCCGAGCGCGGAGCCGTTGGCGCTCCACTGGGCGGCGGTGACGTTGTGCTGGCGGGTCCTGGGCATGGGCGGGGCGATTCCTCCTGTGGCGTGTTTGGGGCGGCGCTGGGCCGGAGTGCAATCGTAGTGCCCGCGCGGCTCTACGGCATCACCGCCTGGCGAAATCGGCGCCCCGCCGTTTCGACAGCGGGCCAAACGCTGCTCGGGCGCTGGTCGGGGTCGGCGGAAGAGCCGGGGCCGGGGGAGCCAGCCGAACGCGGGACGCGTCAGGGCGAGGACGTCGGGTACGGCGGCGGCGGATATCTGCCCGGGACGACGAGGCCCGTGTTTGGGTCGATGTACTTGGCCGGCGGTCGGGGGGTGATTGCGGCCGTGAACTGCCCGCGCGGGATCGCGCCGTCGGCGAGACGTGCCTTGGCATTGCCGGAGAGGCCGGCGGCGATCGTGTAGTGGACGGTGTACACGCCGGGCTTGACCGGGGTGACGCGCCACTCGAACGTGCGCGCGTGGCCGGGCGGGAGCGAGCCGAGCGCCCAGGTATTCACGTAGGCGGTCTGACCGCCGCCGGGAGGGCTGATGACCTGGCTCTGCACTGGACGTGTGGAGATCGCGCCGGGACCCTGTTCGATGACCCAGATCGGTCGCTTGTTCGCAGCCAGGTCGGGATAGTTGGATGTGTAGCTGAACGAGTCCACCGTGATCGCGATGTTCGGGACCGTGGCGGTGCTCGTGTTGCGCACCTGCAGCGTCATCGCAGTCGGGCGCGCGATCGACTGCACGGCGGGAAAGCTCGCGTGCTCGATCGCGACCGTGTACGTCGCGTCCGGTTCGTCCGCGTCTTGGCGTGTGCCTCCGCCGCAACCGGCCGCGATCGCCGCGCAGGCGCCGAGCAGGACGACGGTGGACGCATGATTCCCCCTCACAGCGTGGCCACGATACCAGTGGTGGTGGCGCGCCGCCATCGCATCGCGTAGAGTTCGTGAGACCGTCGACCGCCACCCGAGGAGGGGCAACAGCAGATGGTGCGCAGCGCAGCGGAGCGTGCGTTCCTGCCGACCAGGAACCTGCTCGAGGAAGTCGGGGACATGATGATCCTGACGGGGCGGACGATCTGGTCCGCCCTGCGCCCGCCGTACCCGTACGGAGGAGAGTTCGTCCAGCAATTCCTGTTCGCGATCAGGCTGTGCTGGTTTCCGCTGCTCGTCTCGACCGTCTGCCTCTGCTACGCCGCGCCGGGGCTGCAGGCGGCGAACTTCTTTGAAATCTTCGGCGCACTGGACCGGCTCGGCGGGATCTTCGTGCTCGCGGCGATCCGCGAGATCGGCCCGAACGTGACCGCGATCGTGCTCGCGGGCGTTGCGGGCACCGCGATCACTGCGGATCTGGGGGCGCGCAAGATCCGCGAGGAGCTCGACGCTCTGCAGGTGCTGGGCGTGGACCCGATCAAGAATCTGGTTGTGCCGCGCTTTCTGGCGCTGATGATCGTCACGGGGCTGTTCAACATCTACGCCATCCTGTTCGGGCTGTTCGGCGGCCTGCTCGCAGAGATCGTCAAGGGCGAGCCGCTGGGGCCGTTCTGGAACACGCTGTTCGCCAACGCCTCGACCACCGACCTGTGGGGCTCGGCCCTGAAGACGACGCTGTTCGGGGCGATCATCGCGATCGTGTGCTGCTACAAGGGCATGACCGCCTCCGGCGGCGCCGAGGGCGTGGGCCGCGCCGTCAACCAGGCGGTCGTCGTGACGTTTTTGGCGATATTCGCGTTCGACTACGTGTTCACCCAGCTTCTGCTCGCCACCCACCCGCAGATCCTGGTGATCAAGTGATCAGGCGATGAACGAACTGCTGGCGATGCCGCGCGAATGGCTCGCCTCGACCGGCGAGATCGCGGGGTTCACGGGCAACATCGTGCGGGACGTATGGGGTCTGCGCGTGTTCCGCTTCTTCGGCGAGGCGCTGCGTCAGTCGGGCATATTGATCGTCTCCTCGACGCTGATCATCTGGGCGCTGATGTTCATCCTCGGCCTCGAGTGCGGCATCGAGGGCGCCTACTTCACCGAGGCCCAGGGCGCGCCGGCATATTCGGGGGTGTTCAGCGCGTGGTGCGATCTGCGCGAGATCACCCCGTACGCGTTCGGGTACATGCTGGCCGCGAAGGTCGGCACCGGGATCGTGGCCGAGCTCGGGGCGATGCGGATCTCCGAGGAGATCGACGCGCTGGAGGTGATGGGAATCGACTCGATGACGTTCCTGTGCGGCACGCGTTTGCTGGCCGCCTGGCTGGTGCTGCCGTTCATGTACATGGCCGGGATCGGAGCGGCGTTCTTCGCCTCCTATCTCGCCGATGTGCAGCAGATCGGATACGTGTCCTCGGGCGGATACCTCCTGATCTTCTGGCAGTTCCAGAGTCCGCCAGACTACTTATACAGCCTGATCAAGGCGATGTTCATGGCCACTGCGATCGTACTGGTGGGCTGCTACTACGGCTACAACGCCAGTGGTGGACCCGTCGGCGTGGGCCGAGCCACGGCGAAGTCGATGGTGCTCAACATCGTGCTCGTGCATATCATCGGGATGCTCGGCACGCAGGTCTTCTGGGGCTCGAATCCGCGCGCACCGATCGGAGGATGACCGTGGCGAGTGAGCCATCGCCGCCGACGTCGCCCGAGGGCGCTGGGGCCGGCAAGCCCGTCGAGGTGACGCAGGACGCGATCGAATTCATCGACGTGCACAAGTCGTTCGGGCGCAACCACGTGCTGCGCGGGCTGAACATGAGCCTGCCGGACAACCAGGTCTCGATGATCATCGGCCCTTCGGGGACGGGCAAGTCGGTGTGCATCAAGCACATCGTTGGCCTGCTTTACCCGGACGAGGGCGACGTGCTCGTGCAGGGGGTGTCGATCCCGAGCCTGTCCGACGACGAGCTGTTCGAGATGCGCAAGAAGTTCGGAGTGCTGTTCCAGGACGGCGCCCTGTTCGGTTCGATCAACCTGTACGACAACGTCGCGTTCCCGCTGCGCCAGCACACCGAGAAGAGCGACGAGGAGATCGCCGAGATCGTCAACCGCCGCCTGCGCGAGGTCGGCCTCGGGGGAGAGGGCGAGAAGATGCCGAACGAGCTCTCCGGCGGGATGCGCAAGCGCGCCGGGTTCGCGCGCGCGCTCGTGCTCGAACCGGAGATCGTCCTGTTCGACGAGCCCGACTCAGGCCTGGATCCAGTGCGCACGGCGCTGCTGTGCGAGCTGATCAAGGAAGTCCACGCCGAGAACGGCGGCTGCTACGTCGTGATCACCCACGACATCATGAGCGCGCGGCGCGTGGCCGAGCACATCGCCGTCCTGTGGAAGGGCGAGATCGTCCAGTCCGGTCCCGCGGCCGAGCTGTTCGCGTCCGAAAACCCGTTCGTGCGGCAGTTCCTGTCCGGTGACTCGGCCGGGCCGCTCGGGATGGAGTGAGCACCGCCAGGCTTTTCACCGCCCTCGTGGGCGGCGTCACGCGCCGTCCGCGGCTGACGCTCGCCCTCGCGGCCGTGCTCGGCATCGGGGCGGTCGCGCTCGCGCTTCAGCTGAGCCCGAGCGCGGCGACGAGCACATTCGTGTCGAGCTCCAGCTCGCAGTATCGAGCGACACAGCGTTACTACGCACAACTTCGGCGAAGAGCCCGTCGAGGTGGTCGTCAAGGGCAGCCTGCAGCAGCTGTTGCTGAGCTCGGACATCGACCGGCTGGTCGGGCTGGAGGGATGCCTGTCGGGCAACGTCCCGGCGAGCGCGCTGGGCTCGGAGGGCGGTCTGAGCGGGCCGTGCGGGCAGCTGGCGAGGGCGAAGACTGTGAAGGTGGTGCTCGGGCCGGGAACGTTCGTCAACGAGGCCGCCGAACAGATCGACGAACAGCTGACCGCGCAGACCAAGCAGGCCGAAGCCCAGGCGCACGAAGCGCAACGGGTCGTGAGCAATGCCGCGCTCGCGCGCGGGCACTCAGCCGCGGAAGCGCAGGCGCTGGGCCAGCAGGCGAGCAAGATCACGATGGCGCGCTTCCAGGAGGGGGTCGCGACGTTGGCGCTGCAATACGGGCTGACCTCCAAGCCGAGCCTCGACGATCCCGCGTTCGTGTCCACGCTGGTGTTCGACTCCAGCAAGCCGGTCGGCACTCCCAAGCAGCGCTTCGCCTACCTGTTCCCGAGCCCGGAAGCGGCGCTGATCTCGGTGCGGATGAGAGCCGGTCTGTCGCAGGCTCAGCGCACGCGCACGATCGCGCTGATCGATCAGGCGGTCGCTATGAAGCAGTGGCGATTGCAGCACGGCGAGACCTACCTTGTGACTGGCGAGCCGGCGATCGTCTCGGATCTGACGAGCTCGATCAGCCACTCGATCGAGCTGCTGCTGATCGCCGTGCTGGCCGTGATGGCGATCGTGCTGCAGCCTGGTCTTCCGCGGGCGCCCGCGCCTGCTGGCGCTCGTGAGTGCGGTGCTGGCGGTGGCGCTGACGTTCGGTGCGCTGGCGCTCGTCAGCTCCTCGGTGACCGTGGCCCAGGTCGCGGTGCTGCCCGTGCTGATCGGGCTGGCGGTGGACTATGCGATCCAATTCCAATCGCGCGCGGGGGAGGCGCTGGTCGCGGCGGACGAGCGCCGGGTCGATCGCCGAGCGCCGCCGTGCGGCCGTGCGCGAGGCGGCCCGGGTGGGGGCGCCGACGATCGCCACCGCGGTTGCCGCCAGTGCCGCGGCGACGCTCGTGCTGGTGCTCTCGCCGGTGCCGATGGTGCGCGGGTTCGGCGTGCTGCTCGCGGTCGGGATCGTGATCGCGTTCGTGTGCGCGCTGACCGTCGGCTCGGCGGCGCTGGTCGTGAGCGCAGGTGACGCGCCGGGCGCCGGCGTGCGCTGGCAGACCTGCACGTCGCGGCGCAGGTGCTGGGACCCGCCTGGCGCGGGGCGCGCGAGCTGCTCGTGGACAATCCGCTGACGCGGGGCGTGTCGCGGACGGCGCTGGGGCACGCGGTGCGCAGCCCCGGCGCGTGTGCTCGGCATCGGACTGGCGCTGGCGGCGCTCGGCTGGGGACTGGACACCCAGACGAAGGTGCAGACCAACATCGAAAAGCTCGTACCTCAGAACACGGCGTCGCTGCGAAACCTGAACACGCTGGAGCGCCTCAGCGGCGTGGGGGGCGAGATCGACCTGATGATCAGCGGCTCAGACGTGATCAAGCCGGCGACGATCGAATGGATGAGCTCGTACGAGAGCGCGATGCTCAGGCGTTTCGGCTATACCAACGACAGGGGTTGCGGCAAGGCGAGGCTGTGCCCGGCGTTCTCGCTGCCGGACCTGTTCCAGCGCGAAGGCGCCAAATCGAAGCTGACCACAGCCGAAGTAAACGGCCTGCTGGACACGATCCCGCCGTACTTCTCCCAGGATGTGATCGCTCCGAGCCGGCGTGTGGCGACGCTCGCGTTCGGCATCAAGCTGATGGGCCTGGACGAACAGCAGCGGGTGATCGAAACGATGCAGGCGGGCCTGCACCAGCCCAGGGGCGTGAACGCACAGCTCGTGGGACTGCCGGTGCTGGCGGCGCAGGCGAACGCGCAGGTCGCCTCGCCGTGGCGGCGTTTGGAGACGCTGCTCGGCGGGACTCGGCGGCGGTCGCGCTGGTGCTGCTGATCGCATTCCGCGGCGATGTCCGCCGCGCGCTGACGCCGCTCGCACCGATCGTGCTGGCGAGCGGGTGGTCGGCACTGGTCCTGTTCGCGGTGCGTGTGCCGCTGAACCCGATGTCGGTCACGCTGGGGGCGCTGGTGATCGCGATCGCCACCGAGTTCAGCGTGCTGCTGTCTGAGCGCCACCGCCAGGAACGCGCGGCCGGGCATGATGTCGTGCAGGCGCTGCGCCGCACCTACAGCCACACGGGCGCGGCGGTCGCCGCGTCGGGGGTGACGGCGATCGCGGGGTTCGGCGTGCTCATGCTGTCGGACATCGCGATGCTGCGCGACTTCGGGCTGGTGACGCTGATCGATCTGAGCGTGTCGCTGGTCGGCGTGCTCGTGGCGCTGCCCGCGGCGCTGGTGCTGGCAGAGCGCGAGGGCAGGGAGCGGCTGCCGGTCGGAGATCGGCCAGCGCGTGGGACGATCGCGACGGTGCTGCGCAGACGCGCGCGTGGCCGGGCAGGCCATGAACCCGTCTGAACCAACCCCTGGGCGGTCGGGGCCGGGGCGGGACGAGGGGCGAGCACGCCGGCCGGACTCGGGACGCGGCGAGGCGGGGCCGCACCACCTCGGAGCCGGGCCGGTTCTCGGTTCCTACCCGCGCCGCTATGGACGGTATGTCGGTGTGCTGGGGCTGCGTGATCCTCGTGCTGCTCGCGATCAACGCGGCGCTGACGAAGCCTAACGGGGCCAAGGGCATCGAAACAGGCCACGTGATCCCGCCGTTCGCGGCACCGCTGGCGAGCGGGAGCCTGAACGGCGACGTGAACGTCGCGACCCACGCGAACGAAGGCTCGGCGGGAAAGACGCCGGCGTGCGACGTGCGGGGCGCGGGGGTGCTGAACGTGTGCGCGCTCTACGCGGGCAGACCGCTGGTGCTCGCGCTGTTCGTCGACGGGGGCTCCTGCGCGGCGGTGCTCGGCGACATGCAGGCGCTCGCGGTCACGTTCGGAGGGGTGAGCTTCGCCGCGGTGGCGATCAAGGGCGAACGGACGCCGCTGCGCGAGCTGATGCGCGTAGCAGGGCCTGACGCGGGTGCAGGTCGGGTTCGACAGCGACGGGGTGCTGACCGGGCTGTACAAGATGGCGAGCTGTCCGCAGGTGAGCTTCGTGTTGCCGGGGGGCGTCGTGCAGAGCCCGGCGCTGCTCTCGACACCGTCGCGAGCCGCGCTGCGCGCGCGCGTGGCGGAGCTCGTGGCGGCGTCTGTCGCGCGCGGATACAGACCACCGAAGCCAGCGGGCACCGGGACGGCATGAGCGAGCGGGAGACCCCGTCAGGGAGCCCGAGCGCAGACTCCGCGCAGATCCGGCCCGGCGAGCGTCTACAGCCGACGATCGGCTGGCGCGCGCCGGAGATCGAGGAGGAGCTGCCGCAGCTGCGGTTGGTGGTCTCACATGCGCGCCTGGCTAAAGCGGGCGCGACGAAGGGCCGCTCGCCGCGCGGCGTGGAGCGGCGTCTGCAGGAGCTCTCCAACCGCTACAGGGGGGCACGCGCGGTGGGGGTGCGCCGCGAACCGGTACCGTCCGCCTACCGCGTGTTCTACCGCCAGATTGGCCTGGACCCGGATCTCGCGCGAACGCCGATCGAGGCGGCGGTGCTCGAGCGGATGCTGCACGGGGGCTTCCTGTCCGAAGGCCTGCTTGCAGATGTGCTGCTGATCGCGCTGATCGATACGGGCGTGCCGGTGTGGGCGCTCGACGCAGCGGCGGTGGACGGCGATCTGGGCGTTCGGCTCAGCCGCGACGGAGAGCCGCTGGGCAGGGCTCCGGACGCGTGGTCGCTGCCGGCCGGCAGGCTTGTGGTCGCCGATGGCTCCGCGGCGGTGGGGCTGATGTTCGGCGAGGTGGCCGGCGATTGTCAGCCGGGAGCGCGCACGCGCGAGCTTCAGCTGTTCGCGGTGCAGGTAGCAGGCGTGCCGACGCTGTACATGGAGGAGGCGCTGTGGACTTGCCGCAACGGCCTGGAGCAGGCTCGCTAGGCGCTGGTAGAATCGCCTCACCAACGGCAGCGGAGGAGTCGCAGGTGCAGATCACAGGCGATCGTATTGATCGCACCGATCGGGTTTCGCTCTCGGCGGGGATCGACGAGCGGGGGGCAAGACGCGCCCTGCGGAAGCAGATAGCCAAGCTCGAGCGCGAGCTGGCAGAGATCGTCGCCGAGGGCTTTCCTCACATCGCTCCGCCGGCACGGGCAGACGCGAGCAGGCCTGACGCGAGTGGGTGCGGTTATCTCCTCGGCGGCGCTCCGTGCCTGCTGAACCTGGAGCAGCTGGAGCGCACGCGCGACGAGCTGGCCGGCAAGGTGCAGCTGACGCGGCGGGCGAGCGCCCAGCGGGCAGAGCTCGAGACGCGCGCACGCGAGTTGCTGGAGCGAATGAAGCGCGAACCGCGCCGCTACAAGTTCGTGCGCCTGCCCGTGAGGGACATGGGTGAAGGCGGGTGCGGCGTGTGGGAGGTGCGCCCGCGCCTCGGTCTGATCGGGATGCTCGCCGGCTGGTGGCAGGTCAAGCTCTCCTCGGGCTGTCCGTTAGCCGTGGGTCACGCCGCGGCGTGACCCGGAGATTGCACAGTCGCCCGAGGGGCCGCGTCAGCGCATCCCGCGCCTCCGCGATCAGACCGTCACCCAGGATTCACGTTCCGGCGCGGCCCGGAGATCACGCAGGGAGTAGGCGCTCGCGCCGCGCAGCATCGCGACCAGCGTGTGGCGCTGACGGTCGGTCATAGACCCGATCGTCTTCTTCTCGGACACAGGCAGCTGAGCGAGGAACTTGCGGCAGCGGGTCTGGCCCCAGCGGTGCTGGCTCATCAGCAGGTCGGCGACGGCCATGCTGTCGGCCTCCCAGGGGCAGTCGAGGAGCACCTCGGTGACATCGATCGCTCCGATCGCGATTCTGCGCTTGAGCTCCGCGCGGGCGAGGCGAACCTGGTTGGCGCGTTCGAGGGCGCGCATATACTGGGGCCCGCCCTCTCTGGGCCCGCCCGCCCGGTCGGTAGGGGCAATCGTCGCGGTCGCGTTCATGATGAGACTCTCCCCGTCGTCGCCGCTGGCACGGCGGGCGACTAATCGATATGACATTCGGACGTATGAACGCTCATCTGGCCGTCTGAGATCGGTCCGCGACAAGGTTCGGAGGCCGGTTTCAGCTGTAGCACCGCCCCGAAGTAGATGGGGCCCCGGTGTATGTGTTGCCTGTCGAGGCGAGCCCCGAACGGTCATGCAGAGCGCTCTAGGAAGCTACGCCAGCGAGGGGCGTCCGGTCAACCGCGCGCGCACGGTTCGTACGCTAGAAGCGAGCTTTTTCATCGCCCGATCTACTTGTGAAGATTTGGACAAGTCGCGCCGCGGCCTCAGGGTCCGTCCGGGCCGGGCAGCGGGCCGTGCTCGGCCTCGAACTCGCGGCGTGACACGCGCGAACACATCGAGCGCACGATCGAGCGTGGGGGTGTCGTGGGTGGCCATCACGCTCGTGCGCAGCAGCGCGCCCCCGGGGGGACGGCGGGGTGCAGGGCGCAGTTGGTGAAGACGCCCCCGTCATACAGTGCGCGCCACAACAAAGCGGCCCGCCAGTCGTCGCCGACGAGGATTGGGACGATTGGGGTGGTGATCGAGCGCATCGGCGCGTCCGCAGCGGGGCCGGTGCGCACGGGCTCGCCGCTGAGCGTCAGGTAGCCGAGCGAGCGTAGTCCCTCGGCGAGGTACTGGGCGCGATCGAGCACGCCTGCGAGCAGGGCGGGACCCTCGTCTGAGCGCAGGATCCGCAGTGCCGCCAGCGCGGCTCCAAGCGCGGCGGGGACGGCGGAGGCCGTGAACAGGAACGGGCGCGAGGAGATGCGCAGGTAGTCGATCACGTCGGCTGGACCGGCGACGAAGCCTCCGCAGGAAGCGAGGGACTTGGAGAAGGTGCCCATGCGCAGATCGACGCGAGACTCGACTCCCAGAAGCTCGGCGGCGCCGGCGCCGCGGGCGCCCAACACACCGGCCCCGTGAGCCTCGTCGACCATCAGCCGCGCGCCGTGGCGCTCGCACAGCTCGACGATGTCCACGAGCGGGGCGACATCGCCCTCCATCGAGAAGACGCCGTCCACGACCACCAGCACGCCGCCGCCGTCGCCGGCTGCGCGCGTCAGGGCACGCTCGAGCTTGTCCAGGCGGTTGTGGCGAAACGGGCGCAGTCGCGCGCGCGAGAGCAGCGCGCCGTCGAGGATCGAGGCGTGGTCGGCGGAGTCGACGATCACGGTGTCGCCGGGGCCGAGCAGCGTGCCGAGCGTGCCGACGTTGGCCTGATGGCCGGTCGTGAACACGATCGCGTCGTCGGTGTCCATCCACTCCGCGATCTCGCGCTCGAGCTCCAGGTGCAGAGGGGTGGTGCCGTTGAGCAGGCGCGAGCCGGTCAGGCCGGTGCCGTAGCGGTGCAGCGCGTCCTCGGCGCCCTTCATCACGCGCTCGTCGGCGGTGAGGCCGAGGTAGTTGTTCGACGCGAGCATGATCCGCGGCGCGCCCTCCATCTCGACGACGGGCATCGCCGGGGACTCGACGGTGCGGAAGTAGGGCATCAGGTCGGCCTCGCGCGCGGCACGCAGCAGCTCCTCGCGCTCGTGGCCGCGGACCTTGGCGAAGACGTCTGTCGAGGTGTGCATATAGGTGGGCGCCGCGATGGCAGTCGAGATTCGGCCGGTGACATCCAGGCGCGAGCTGAGCACGTTCATCAAGCTGCCGTGGCGGCTCTATCGTAACGAGCCCAACTGGGTCGCGCCGCTGCTGATGGATCTGAAGAAGCGGCTGGATCAGCAGAAGAACCCGTTCTTCAAGCATGCCGAGGCTCAATACTTCCTCGCTTGTCGCGATGGTCGGGCGGTGGGTCGCATCAGCGCCCACATCGATCGCAATTTCAACGAGTTCCAGGGCAACGCCTGGGGACTGTTCGGTTGGTTCGAGTGTGAGGACGACGCCGAGGCGGCCCGCGCGCTGCTCGACGCCGCCGAGGCGTGGTTGCGCGAGCGGGGCCGCGACCGCATGGTTGGTCCGATGGACTTCACGACCAATGACGAGATTGGGCTGCTCATCGAGGGGCACGAGTATCCGCCGATCATTCTTTGCCCCTGGCACCACCCCTATTACCAGCGCATCTTCGAGCAGGACGTCGGCATGACCAAGGCGATGGACCTGTACATGTGGAGCCTGTACGTGGACAAGCGCGAGAAGGTCCACCCGGCGATCTGGGAAGCCGCCGACAAGCTCGAGTCCGAGCACGGGATCGTGTGCCGCAACTTCCGCAAGAAGGATCTGCAGGCGGAGGTGACCAGGTTCCTCGAGGTCTACAACGCCGCCTGGGAGAACAACTGGGCCTCGGTGCCTCTCAACGAGGAGGAGGTCCGTCACTACGCCAAGGACCTCAAGCCCGTCCTCGATGAGAACTGGGCGATGGTCGCCGAAAAACGGGATACGGGCGAGGTGGTGGGAGCCGCCCTGACGCTGCCCGACTTCAACCAGGTGCTGGCGAAGCTCAATGGGCGCCTGCTGCCCTTCGGCTGGGTGACCGCGCTGCGCGAGAAACGCAAGATCGATGCGGTGCGCGTGTTTGCGCTCGGCGTCAAGCCCGAGTATCAGCACACCGGGCGTGGCGGCGCGCTTCTATGAGATGCACTTCGACGCCGCCGAACGCACCCCCCAGAAGGGCGGCGAGATGGGGTGGATACTCGAGGTCAACAAGCCGATGAACCGCGCCATGGAAGGCATGGGCGGCGAGATCAAGCGTCGTTATCGCGTCTATGAGCGGATCCTGTAGAGAAGCGAGGGGGAGGAAGAGAGATAGAGAAGGGGTCTGGTCCGACCTCTACACTTGCTGACGTGAGTGAGGCGGGCGAGACCGAGGTGGTGCAGGAGCTGGACGTGGTCCCGGTGCTCGCCTCCGAGCCGCTCGCGCACGGGATGCTCGCGGAGCGTCAGCGATACGGGCTGATCAGATCGGTCGCTCCGGCCGCGCAGGCGATGGTCCTCGCCGCGGGCGGGTTCGTCGCGGGCGCGGCGGTCGTCGGCCTGGCAAGTCGCCGGCGCGGGAAACGAGGGGTCAAGGGACGTCGTGCCGCGCGCAAGACGGGCGGCAAAAGAGGCGAGCTGGTGCAGATCCTCGGGACGAAGTCGCTGCTGGTGGACGTGCATCTGCTGGGCGGCGCTGAGCGCTGAGCTGAGCCGAGCAAAAAAGGCAGGCAGAGGTGGAGCTGCGAGCAGAGGTCAGGCCGGCGAGCCCGTTCAGGCTGCCAAAGAAGGTCGGCAAGGACGGGGTGACGCGCAGGCGAAGGGGCGTGATCGAGCGGCTGCTGCACGACGAGGAGGGGAAGCCGGTTGTGGTGCGCGTGGCGCAGAGTGCGCCGGAAGTCGTGCTGTTCGGCGCGCGGTGAAGAGGCGGGAGAGCGCCGAGCACGGCATCGCGCGGATGCGGTTCGCGCTGGGCGTGGACGACGATCTGCACGAGTTCTACAGGCGACACGCCGGCGACCCGCTGATCGGGGGCTCGCTGCGGGGGCGGCCGTGGCTGCGGGTGAGACGCCGGCCGGAGCCGTTTGAGGCGCTGGTGTGGGCGGTGTGCGAGCAGCTGATCGAGTACGACCGCGCGGCGGCGATCCAGAGCGGCCGGTCACGCGCATGGGACGGCTCTGGACGGACGAGGGCGCAGGCATGGGCGAGCGGGCTGCGGATCTGCCGACGGCGGCGACGCTCGGCGCGGCGGCGCCGGCGCTGCTTGAATCATGCGACTTGGCGGGGCCGCGCGCGGTCGCCCTGCGCAGGGCCGCGCGCGAGGTGGCGAGCGGGCGTGTGCGGCTGTACGGCGCCGAGCCCGTCGAGCGGGGCTGGAGGCGTCTGCGCGCGATTCCGGGCATCGGGGCCTGGACCGTGGAGATGCTGGCGCTGTGCGGCCAGGGCCGCTACGACCAGCTGCCGGCAGGCGACCTCGGACTGATGAAGCTGGCGGGACGCGTCCTCGGCGGCGGCGACCCAAGTACGCGCGCGAGCGAAGAGGAGGTGCGGGCGATGTTCGCGCCTTACGGCGAGTGGGCGGGCCTGGCCGCCGTGCATGCGGCGGGGTTGTAGGCGACACCTACGACACCCGATCGCGGTCGCGTGTGAGCAGCAGTGCGAACGTGGGGCAAGCCTGGGCGGCGCGGCGGGCATGGTCGAGCAGGGCGGGCGGCAGGGGCTCGTCGTCGACGATCGGATAGCCCCAGTCGTCGAGTGAGATGCGCTCGGGCAGGAGCTCGGCGCACATGCCGTGGGCCTCGCAGGTGATCGGGTTGATCCGCAATCGCTGGCTCATCGCAAGGACACTGGTTCATAGGATGGGCCGGCCGTGCGCCCTTGGACGGGCAGGGGCAGCTCGCCCGGACGGGCGCAGTCCTCGCAGGGACCGTGGCGGGCGTGGTCGGCGAGCTCGGGGGCGAACGCGTCGAGCGCGCTCGTGACCAAGCGCGCGACTCCGTCGGGATGCCCGCAGGCGCCGCGACGGCGCACCAGCGCGGCCAGCCGGGCGATGCGCTGGGTGGCGTTCGCCTGGGC
>CAWCYP010000009.1:0-49853 GCA_963799735.1 uncultured Solirubrobacterales bacterium
TACGGCGGCGGACGTCCAGCTCGATTACGCGGTCCAGCCCCGCGGCAGCATCTTCTCCGCGGCGCGCCAGCGCCGTGCGCACCGCATCGGGGTCCTGCCTGATCCGCTTGAGGTCGAGCACGCTCGGGAGCCTACTGTCCCCGGAAGCGCACTTGGGTCCGTCCCGACCGTCATCGGCTGAGCTACCGTCACAGCCGCAGGGCATCGGGCAAGACGCCGGTGGTCGGGATGCTCGAACGCGGCGTGCGCGTCAGGGCGGGGGTCGTGCCCGACGCCAAGTGCCGCACGCTCGCTCCGCGAGTCATCGATTGAAGGGGTCGGCTCGACTGGGCTGGTAGCCGACACCCGCCGCCATGCCATCCGCAAGCCGAACGCGTAGGGTCGGCCCCTAGGGGCCGACCTCTTCTTCGCTGCACATGCTGGTCATTCCCTTCTCCTTCTCCGGTTGATGCTCCAAGCCTACCAGGCTATGTTTCGGTCATCTAAAGTGGACTCCTTGAGCCCACGGGACGCAAGAACCACGTATAGGCAGCCCGGCCAGGGGAGCGAGGGCTGGGGGAAATTCGAATGGCTGAAACGTGTCCTCGAGTGGGCTGGTGGCCATTTGGACCCCCTTGCGGCCTTGGTCGCTGGCGCAGTCGCGGCCCTCGCTGGGCTGTTCGGCTGGCTGGAAGGCGACGCCCTGACCACGGCGACCCTCGGAGTGCTGGTTGTCGTGGCGCTGTCCTTGGTGCGCGAGCGCACCCTCCGCCTCAATGCCAGTAAACGCATCGACGAGGTTCTGGACGAGTCGGCGCGCACACGCGAGGACGTCAAACTCCTCGACAGCGGCCACCCGTACCACGTCGTCGTAAGCGAGAGCACCTGGGATATACACGAGGACGGCGCAGCACATGTCATCCGATGGAAGAAGCTCAGATTCGCCCAGAACGACGTAATCGCAATCGTCGATTGGTCGACGGGTGACGGCGTCGCCACAGGAACGACCTACAAGCCGGGGAAAGAAGTACACACGTTCGTCGTTGACGGCCGCCACTCAACGCTCGTTGCACTCGACCGCCCCTACGCCCGGGACGAGGAACAGGACCTCCTAATCGAACGCACTCGTCGGGACGCCTTCTTGAAAAACCCCGATCGCGTTTGGGTGTCCTGTCTCGACCCGACGTCGCTCATGCGACTCACGGTGCGGTGGCCAATAGCCCGGCCACCGAAAGCCGTTCGCTTCCTTCGTCGAAGCGACTGGGACTCGGGGCGCCCGGTGGTTGTGCCGCCCGTAAAGGCTGAGGATGGCCGCCTTGAGTTTACGGCCGAGATTCCGGAGCCCGTCCGCGGCGAACGAATGTGCATCGAATGGGACTGGGAGCCTCCACCGCCCCCAGTCGCTACCGCTTGACGGCGTCGTCCATCTTGGGCTTCGGCGTTTGCACGAGCTGCGCGTCAAGTCCTCGAAGCGGTCGAACTGCCGATCCGACGCTACTTCGTGGAGAGCGTGATGTTCGTGGTCGGCACCTTCTGCGCCTGCAGGCCCGAGTAGTGCGTGAGGAATTCGGCGACGTCCTTGGCGTCGTCGCCGAGGACGATGTTCTCGGGCATGATCGCGCCGGAGAAGCCGCCGTTGCGGATCGCGAACAGGACCTGTTCGACGTTCTCCTTGCGGAAGTTGAAGTTGGGGCCGTTCGTCTTCAGGCGGTCCTTGATGTTCGTGGCCGAGCCCTCGGCGCCGACGACGGACAGCGTGTGACAGCCCGAGCAGTGGTCGAGGAAGATGACTGCGCCGCGGTAGTACGGACTTGTCTTGGGCACGTCGATGCCCTGCGACCCGCAGGCGCCCAGGAGAACGCCGGCGAGGACCAGCATGGCAATGGCGGCAAGGAGCTTCATGGCGCGGTCGGGAATATATAGCCCGCGCCTCATCCCCTCTCCTCCGGCGCCTCAGAACCCGTGGGCCGTGCCCGCGGCGCGCAGCGCGAGGAACACGACGACGAGCGCGGACAGCGCCATGATGCCCATCTCGCGCGCCACGATCGCGGCGACGACCCGGCGCTGCTCTCGCTCGGGCAGGGCGCCGACGGCCTGGGCGCCGGGGAGGTCGCGCTGGTCGAGGATCGTCTGGGCAGAGGTGACCCGCAGCTGCTCGGCGACGAACGCGACCGCGAGCGGCAGCAGCGCATACAGGTAGAACAGTCGTTCGCTCGAGTAGTGGCCGGCGGCAGCCAGCGAACCCGCGATGATCGCCAGCACGAGCGCCGAGCCCTGGCCGATGCGCAGCAGGATCCAGAACCCCCGGCTGGCCTCCCCGCGATACCAGCGCCACGCTCCGAGCAGGGCCGCCAGCATGTTCAGGGCAGCAACCGTGAGAGCGCCCGCGATGACTGCCTGGGTCACGCCGGAGCCACGATTTTGCGCGCGGGAGTCATGCCCGGACCCTCGATTTCGAGCCGATCGTCACTATGTAACACATTGACACAAGCGGTGATATAACAGCGCGCAGTGCTGCGCAGCTACCTTCCCGCGATCGTATTCCTCCTCCTCGGCGGGGGCGTGGGCGTCGCCTTCGGCCTGTTGAACTCCGCGATCGGGCCGAAACGAACGGTCGCTCACAAGCAGGATCCATATGAGTGCGGACTGCCCTCGGAGGTCAAGCGCGGGATGCGGTTCGGGATCAGCTTCTACCTGATCGCGATGCTGTTCATCCTGTTCGACATAGAGGTCGTCTTCCTGTACCCGATCGCGATCGAGCTGCGCGCTTACGGGGACTATGCGCTGGCGGAGACGATCACGTTCGTCGTGCTGCTGTTCGTCGCGTTCGTGTACGTATGGCGGCGGGGAGCGCTGGAGTGGAGATAAAACGGACACCCATAGGACCGGCGGGCGGCGCGGCCCCAGGGCTGCCGGGGGGAGTAGGCGGAGTGGGGGGGCCTGGGCCCCTGCGCGTGCAATCGCTGAACGCGGCTCAAATGCTGCGCGGCAGCGCGATCGCGGGCCCGAATCAATCGGCGCACCTGGAGGGCACCGAGCTCGAACGCTACGTGCAAGAACGCACGTTGACGACGACGCTCGACAAGGCGGTCGCGTGGGCGCGCTCGAACTCGTTCTTTCCGCTCGGCTTCGGGCTGGCGTGCTGCGCGATGGAGCAGTTCCACACCGCCGGCCCGCGCATGGATATCGCGCGGTTCGGCTTCGAGGCGTTCCGCGCCTCCCCGCGCCAGGCCGATCTGATCATTCTCGCGGGACGCGTCTCGATCAAGATGGCGCCGATCATTCGCAGGCTCTACGACCAGATGCTCGAGCCCAAGTGGGCGATCTCGATGGGGGCGTGCTGCAGCTCGATGGGCGTCTTCAACAACTACGCGCTGGTGCCGGCCGACAAGTTCATGCCGGTCGACGTGCACGTTCCCGGCTGCCCTCCCCGCCCGGAGGCGCTGATGCATGGGATCCTCAAGCTGCGCAAGCTGGTCCAGGACGACCCAGACATGGGCTGGCGCGAGCGCTACGACGCCGTCGGCACCGAGGAGCATCCCCTGGACTTGGCGGGAGGGGGGCAGGCCCCCCTCCCGACCACCCCCCGTGAACATGAAGAGCGCGATGCCTGACGCGACGGGGTTGGAGCTGCTCGCCAAAGAGCTGGGGGACGCCGCGCTTGAGACCGTGTACTACCGCAACCGCGCCACGGTCGTCATCGACCCTGACCAGGTCCGCACGGTGCTCGCGCAGCTACGCGCGCGGGGATACTCGTTCCTGGCGAGCGTGCACGGCGTGGACCACTATCCCGAGGAGCCGCGCCTGGGCGTGATCTACGAGCTGCTGGATATGAGCAGGGTCGACCGCATCGCGGTCAAGCTGCGCGTGCCGATCGATGCACCGGGGGTCGAGTCGGTAACCGAGGACTGGCCTACGGCCAACCACCAAGAGCGCGAGGTCTATGACATGTTCGGAGTCGTGTTCGACGGCCACCCGGACCTGCGCCGGATACTGATGCCCGAGGACTACGAGGGCCATCCCCAGCGCCGAGACTTCCCGATCGGGGGCGAACCGGTCATCTTCACGCGCGATGAGGCCAAATGGCTGGAGTCGCGCGAGTGAGCCCCGCCCCGACCGAGAACCCGCCGACACTGTCCGAGTACCGCCTGCGCGAGCAGAGCATCGTGCTTGCCCCCATCGAGGAGCAGATCGAAGGAGCGGGCGGCGGCGAGACCAGCGAAGAGCTGCTGACGCTCAACTTCGGCCCGCACCACCCCGCCACGCACGGGGTCCTGCGGCTGCTCGTCACGCTCCAGGGCGAGGTCGTGCGCGACATCAAACCGATCATCGGCTACGTGCACACCGGGATCGAGAAGACGGCCGAGGACAAGGCCTACTGGAAGGTCATCCCGGTCGTCGAGCGGATGGACTACCTCTCCTACTACTTCAACTCGATGGCCTACATCGGCGCCGTCGAGGCGCTGCTTGAGGTCGAGGTCCCCATCCGCGCCCAGTACTTGCGCGTGATCCATCTCGAGCTCAACCGCATCGCCTCACACCTGATCTGGCTCGGCACGAGCGCGCTCGATCTCGGGGCGATCTCGATCTTCCTGTACTGCCTGCGCGAGCGCGAATTGATCCTCGATTTGTTCGAGATGTCATCCGGCGCGCGGATGCACACGCGCTACTTCCAGGTCGGCGGCGTGATCGAGGACATCCCCGCCGGATTCGCGCGCAAGCTACGTGAATTTCTGAAGGTCATGCCCGAGCGGGCCGATGAGTACGGCGCGATCCTGAACTCCAACGAGATCGTGCTCCAGCGCCTGCGCGGCACGTGTCCGCTGGACGCACAGACGCTGCTCGGGTTGGGTGTCACCGGACCGCTGCTGCGCGCTGCAGGCAACCCATGGGATCTGCGCAAGGCCGCGCCGTACAGCTCCTACGAGCACTTCGAGTTCAAGATCCCGGTGGGCACGGTGGGCGACAACTACGACCGCTTCGCGGTGCGCCTGGCCGAGATCTACGAGTCGGTGAAGATCATCGAGCAGGCGCTGGACGGGCTGCCCGAGGGGCCGCACATCACCGGCGATCGCAAGGTCGCGCTCCCCCCCCGTCACGAGCTGGCGACCTCGATGGAGGCGCTGATCCACCACTTCAAGCTCGTCACCGAGGGGTTCAGGGTGCCGCCCGGCGAGATGTACTTCCCGATCGAGTCTCCCCGCGGCGAGCTCGGCTGTTACGTGCGCTCGGACGGCAGCTCCAAGCCCGCGCGCGTGCACATGCGCGACCCGAGCTTCGTCAACCTCCAGGCGCTCGGCCCCATGGCCCGGGGCGGCTACATCGCCGACATGATCGCAACGACCGCGATGTTGGATCCGATCCTGGGGGGAATAGACAGATGAGCCAGCCGACGACGAGTACACGTGGCTGGGACAGCCCGGCGGATCTGGACAAGGATCCGGCGACGATCCCCGACCCCGCGACGACTCCCGTCCCGGATGCGTTGCGCCACGAGATCGAATCGCACATGGCCCTGTATCCGGACACACGCTCGGCCGCGCTGCCCGCGCTGGAGGCGGCGCAGCGCGTGCACGGGTGGTGCTCACCGGAGGCGATCGACCAGGTCGCCTGCGTGATGGGAGTGACGCCCGCAGAGCTGGACGCGGTGGCGACGTTCTACGACATGCTCGAGATCGAGCCCGTCGGGCGGCATGCGATCTACGTGTGCACGAACATCTCCTGCTCGCTGCGCGGCGCCGACGAGCTGTACGCGGCGATCCGCGATGCCGCGGGCGAGGATCAAACGTTCAATGTGCGTGCGTTCGAGTGCCTCGGCGCATGCGACATCGCGCCGATGGCGTCCGTCGACGGGGTGTACGTGGGACCGCTCACGACCGCCGACGTTCCGCAACTGCTGGACGACATACGCGCGGGGCGGGATGTGCTCCCGGACAAGCAGCTGGCGCGCCGCGCGTGCGCGGACCCGGGGGCGGGAGGCCGCGCACAGCGCGGCCGGGCAAGCGATGCCGGAGGCGAGCCACAGCATCAGGACGCGGGGCAGGAAGCCCCGCGGAGGACCAAATGAAGCTCCTGTTCGACCGCATCGACGAGCCCGGGCTGAATACGCTGTCCGTATACGAAGCCCGCGGCGGGTATGAGTCGCTGCGCAAGGCGCTTGCGATGACGCCCGAGGACGTGCTGAAGCAGCTGGAAGCGTCCGGTCTGCGTGGGCGCGGCGGCGCGGGGTTCGCGATGGGCAAGAAGGTCTCGTTCCTGCCGCACGGGTCGATCGAGAAGTACCTCGTGTGCAACGCCGACGAGTCTGAGCCGGGCACGTTCAAGGACCGCGAGCTGATGCAGAAGAGCCCGCACATGCTGCTCGAGGGGCTGATCATCGCCTCCTACGCGGCCGGTACGAGCCGTTCGTTCATCTACATCCGCGGCGAGTACGTGCTGCAGGCCGACATCCTCGACGCGGCGCTTGCCGAAGCGCGCGCCGCCGGCTACGTCGGCGAGAACATCCTCGGCTCCGAGCACTCGCTGTCGCTGGTCGTGCATCGCGGCGCGGGCGCGTACATCTGCGGCGAGGAGACGGGCCTCTTGGACTCGCTGGAAGGCAAGCGCGGCAACCCCCGCCTGAAGCCCCCGTTCCCCGCCAACCAGGGGCTGTATCAGGGGCCGACGCTGATCAACAACGTCGAGACGCTGTCGACCGTGCCCGCGATCATCCGCATGAGCGGGGCCGAGTACGCCAAGCTGGGAACCGAAACCTCGACAGGCACCAAGCTCGTGTCGGTCTCCGGCCACGTGCAGCGACCTGGTAACTATGAGATCGAGCTGGGCGTCCCCTCGCGCGAGATCATCTACGACCTAGCCGGCGGTCCGCCGCAGGGGCGCACCGTCAAGTGCTGGTTCCCGGGCGGCTCCTCCGCGCCGGTGCTGACGGGCGAGGACCTCGACGTCCCCTACGACTTCGACTCCCTGGCGAAGGCGGGATCGATGCTCGGCTCGGGAGCGATCATCGTCGTGGACGACTCCACCCCGATCCTCGACGTGGCAATGAAGGTCGCGAAGTTCTACCGGCACGAGTCCTGCGGCAAGTGCACCCCCTGCCGCGAGGGCACCACCTGGACGGTGCACATGCTCGAACGCATCGACCGCGGCGAGGCCACCCCGATGGACCTGGAGATCATGGCCTCCGTGCAGGACCACATCATCGGCCACTGCCTGTGCGTCCTGGGCGACGCGATGGCGATGCCCATAGGCTCGATGATCGTCAAGTTCCGCGACGAGCTCGAAGCCCACATCGAGTCCCGGCGCCTGACCGCGCCCGTGCCCGAGCCAGCGGGAGCCGTGGCCTGATGCCAAGGCCAGAGCAGAACATCATCACCTTCACGATCGACGGTCGTGAGGTGCAGGCGCCGGAGAACGCGATGCTCGTCGACGCCGCCAAACACGGCGACGTGGAGATCCCGGTGTTCTGCTACGAGCCCAAGCTCGGCAACCCGGTCGGTGCGTGCCGCATGTGCCTGGTCGAGATCGAGGGCATCCCCAAGCTGCAGACGGGCTGCTCGACGCCCGTCAAGGACGGCATGGTCGTGCACACCCAGTCCGAACGTGTGCAGGACGCCCAGCGCTCAGTCGTCGAGTTCCTGCTGATCAACCATCCCCTGGACTGCCCCGTGTGCGACAAGGGTGGGGAGTGCCCGCTGCAGGACATCACGTTCGGCTGGGGAGGAGGCCTGTCGCGGTTCGTCGAGCCCAAGCGCCACTTCGTCAAGCCGCTGGAGCTGTCCCCCACGATCGCGATCGACCGCGAGCGCTGCATCCTCTGCTACCGCTGCGTGCGCTTCAGCCAGGAGATCTCCGAAGACCACCAGCTCGTGCTGCTGGAGCGCGGCGCGCACTCCTACGTGTCCACCTTCGACGGCCACCCCTACGTGGCGCCGTTCAGCGGCAACATCGTCGAGCTGTGCCCCGTCGGCGCGCTGACCTCGCGGCCCTACCGCTTCCGCGCGCGCCCGTGGGACATCGAGGACGCCGGCTCGGTCTGCACGCTGTGCCCGTCGCAGTGCAACGTCACGCTGACCGTCCGCGACGAGCGCGTGCTGCGCGTGCTCTCCCGCGAGCACGACGAGGTCGATGACGGCTGGCTGTGCGACCGCGGCCGCTTCGCCTATCCGGCGCTCGGCGGCCCTGAACGCGTGACCGAGCCGCTGATCCGCGACGGCGGTGAGCTGCGCCCTGTCTCCTGGGAGCGTGCACTAGACGAGGCGGCAACCGGGCTGTCTCGCGCCGGCGAGCGCACCGGCGCGCTGGTGGGCGGCGAAGCCACAAACGAGGAGGGGTTTCTGCTCGCGCGCCTGCTGCGCGAGGGCCTTCACTCCCCGCACATCGACTCGCGCCGCGCGGGCACGCTGCCGCTGGAGCTGCACCGCGCGCTGTCTGATCCGCGCCTGCAGGCGCGGATCAGCGACCTCGAGTTCGCCCACGCCGTGCTCGTGCTCGCCGCCGACCCGATCTCCGACGCACCGATCCTCGACCTGCGCCTGCGCAAGGGCATCCGCCGCCACGGCATGCGGCTCGTCCAGGCGAGCGCCGTAGACCTGCTTAGCAGCGAGCGCGCCGGGGAGTTGACTCAGCAGCTGCGCGACGCCGGTGAGGAGGTCGTGATCCTGTGGCACGAGCGCCTGACATCCGGCCCCGACGGCGCCGCGGTCGCCCGGGCGCTGCTCGACCTGGCGGAGTCCCTGTCCCTCATCGACACCGCCGGCGCGGGCCTGCTGGAAATCCCCGCGGGCACGAACGGCCGCGGCCTGCGCGAGGCGGGCGTGCTGCCGAACGCCGGCCCCGGACTCTCCGAGCCCTCGAGCGCGACGAGCAACGTGGACCCCCGCGACGCGCGCGGCATCGCCGCGGGGCTGGCCGAGGGCGAGCTGGCGGCAGTGCTGCTGCTCCAGGCCGACCCGCTGAGCCCGGAGCGGCAGAGCACTGCGGATGAGCGGACGCCCGCCAACGGAGGCCCGCCAGACCACGCCATCCCGGCGCGGTGCCCCGACCCCGACACCGATCTGTGGGAGCGGGCGCTCGAGCGCGCCTCGACCGTCGTCGCACACGCGACGTTCCTCACGGACGGCCTGCGCGAGCACGCCAACGTCGTGCTCCCCGCGCAGGCCTACGCCGAGAAGGAGGGCACGATCGTCCACCCCGACGGGCGCATCCAGCGACTGCGTCCCGCTGTCGCGCATCCGGGGGCGACCCGCGACCAATGGCAGGTGATCGCCGACCTCGCCGCCGCGCTCGGGCTCGACCTCGAGGTGCTCGCCGGACCGATGGCCTCGCAACAGCTGTTCGACGCCGTCCCCTTCTACGCGGGGCTGACGCTCGAGGAGATCGGCGGCAAAGGCGTGCGCTGGCAGGACCGCGACGCGGCGGACGCGTATTCGGCGTGGGAGCACGTATGACGACCCTCGCCACCGTCGGCTTCTACGAAGAATGGTGGATCCAGATCCTGAAGGCGATCGTCATCTTCGCCGTCGGCCTGCAGCTCGTCCCCGTAGTCCTGCTCGCCGAGCGCAAGCTGCTGGGGCGGTTTCAGTCGCGCTACGGCCCCAACCGCGTCGGACCGTACGGCGCGCTGCAGCCGCTCGCGGACATCCTCAAGCTGCTCACCAAGGAGCAGTTCCGCCCGAGCACGTCGATCGGGTTCCTGTTCGTGCTGGCGCCGGTCGTCTCGATCCTCACCGCCGTGGCGGCGTTTGCGATCATCCCGTTCGGCAACGTCCAGCACATCTTCGGCGCGCGCGTCGGGCTGTACGGGCTCGACGTCTCGATCGGGCCGCTGTACCTGTTCGCGTTCGGCGCGATCGCGTTCTACGGGATCATGCTCGGCGGCTGGGCCTCGGGCTCGAAGTACTCGTTCCTCGGCGCGATGCGCGGCGCCGCGCAGCTGATCTCCTATGAGGTCTCCCAGGGGCTCGCGCTGCTCGGCGTGGTCATGACCGCGCAGACCCTCTCGCTGACCGGCATCGTGGAAGCGCAGCGCGGCATGTGGTTCATCGTGCCGCAACTGGTCGGGTTGTTGATCTTCCTGGCCGCGAGCTTCGCCGAGACCAACCGCGCGCCGTTCGACCTGACCGAGGCCGACGCCGAGCTCGTCGGCGGCTACAACACGGAGTTCGGCGGCGGGCGGTTCGCGTCGTACTACTTCGCCGAGTACCTGAACGTGCTCGTGGTCTCGGGCATCGTCACGACCGTGTTCCTCGGCGGCTGGCTGATGCCGTTCGGCATCCACCCCCCCGGCTGGGTCGATCCGTTCGTCGTGCTGTTCAAGATGTCGCTGATCACGTTCCTATTCATCTGGGTGCGCGCGACGCTGCCGCGGCTGCGCTACGACCAGCTGATGAGCTTCGGCTGGAAGGTGCTGCTGCCGCTCGCGACGCTCAACGCGCTCGTCACGGCCGTGCTCGTGGTGGTGACGCACTGATGTCCGAGACCCCCCCGCCCGCAACGCTGTCCGCCGAGATCCCCCAGCTGCCACCCGCGCCCGCAGGGGGCGTGACCGTCACGGCCTGGAGTCCCGGCGAAGATGTGATCGAGGTCCAGCGTACCCCAGCTCCGGGGCCCGCGCGCGAGACGTGGCGCACGTTCGCAGAGACGTTGCGCGGGCTGAAGACGACGTTCGGGCGCATGATCGAAAAGCCCGTCACGGTTCAGTACCCCGAGCAGAAGACGCCCGTCTACCCGCGCTTCCGCGGCCGGCACAAGCTGCACCGCTTCGAGGACACGGGCCTGGAGAAGTGCGTCGGCTGCTCGCTGTGCGCCGCCGCCTGCCCGGCTGACTGCATCCGTGTCGTGGCCGCCGAGAACATGCCGGATAACCGCGTCTCCGCCGGGGAGCGTTACGCCGCGGTCTATGAGATCAACCTCTCGCGCTGCATCTTCTGCGGCTACTGCGAGGTCGCCTGCCCGTTCGACGCAATAACCATGGGTCACGACTACGAGCTCTCCGACTACGACCGCACGGACCTGATCTTCACCAAGGAGATGCTGCTCGCCGAGCCGCTGGAGCGCACTCCGTTGAGGAACGAGGGCGAGTGAGCGCGGTTCTGTTCTTCATCGCCGGGTTCGGCGCGATCGCGGGCGCGGTCGGCGTCGTGGTGTTGCGCGACCCGTTCTTCGCCGTGCTCGCGCTCGTCGGGCACCTGCTGTCGCTGGCCGTATTGTTCCTGCTGCTGCGCGCGGAATTCGTCGCCGCAGTGCAGGTCGTGGTGTACGCGGGCGCGGTGATGGTGCTGTACGTGTTCGTCGTGGCCTACGTCGGCGGGCGTGAGGAGCCAATCGGCGAGCTCTTGCGCGGGCGCGGCCCCGCGGGCGCGCAACTGCGTCTGGGCGCGGCCGTCCTCAGCAGCGCGCTGCTCGTCGAGCTGCTGATCGCGCTGCTCGGTACGGGCTTGAAGGCCGTCAGCGGCAATGGCGCGCCCTACGCGCCGGGGTCGCGCACGTTCGGCACCCCCGCGTACATCGGCCAGCTGCTGCTGACGCGGTTCCTGCTCGTGTTCGAGGCGGCGTCGTTCCTGCTGACGATCGCGGCCGTCGGCGCGGTCGTGCTCGCCCGGCGGCGGGGCGGCATCGACGATGACGGGGACATGAACGGGCGCGTGCTGACCCCGCTCGACCTCGTGCGCCCGCGGGAGACAGGAACGATGGCCGAGGGCGTGGGAGCGCGCAAATGACGATCGGCTGGTATCTGGCGGTCTCGGCGATCGTGTTCGCGCTCGGCGCCGCCGGCGTGATGGTGCGCCGCAACCCGCTCGTAGTGCTGCTGTGCCTGGAGCTGATGCTCAACGGCGCCAACCTCGCGCTGGTCGCGTTCTCACGCATGTGGGGCAACGGGGACGGGCAGATCCTCGCGCTGATCGTGATGACGGTCGCCGCCTGCGAGGTCTGCATCGGCCTGGGCATGGTCGTGGCGATCCATCGCCGGCGGCTGCCGATCGATGTGGATGAGCTGAGGGAGCTCCAAGGCTGATGGCCACGACGACGTGGGGCTGGCTCGTGCTGCTGTTTCCCCTCCTGGGGACGCTGATCATCGCGTTCGGGTATGGCAAGCTGCCAGGCAACACCGCAGGGGTGATCGGCACGGGCGCGATCGGCTTGGCATTTGTGGCCGCGCTCGGGGCGCTGATCTCGCTGCAGGGCCACTCATCAGACCACCGCGAGCTGACATCGTCGCTGTGGAGCTACGCGAACACCGTCGGCGTGAACGCGGAAGTGTCGATCCTGGTGGACCCGCTGTCGGTGTTCATGATCCTGATCGTCAGCGGCATCTCGAGCATGATCCACCTGTACTCGATCTCCTACCTCGAAGAAGATCGCGGGTTCGCCAGGTACTTCGCGTACCTCAACTTCTTCGTGTTCTCGATGCTGCTGCTCGTGCTCGCGGGCAACTTCCTGCTGCTGATCGTCGGCTGGGCGTTCGTCGGCGCGGCGTCGTACCTGCTGATCTCGTTCTGGTACCGGCGCACGACGGCGACGCGCGCGGGGATCAAGGCGTTCGTGATCAATGTCGTCGGCGACGTGGGGCTCGTGCTGGGGACGTTCTTCATCTTCAAGCACACCCACACGCTCGACTTCCTCGGCACGTTCGCCGCCGCCCCGCACGTGTTCCACACAGGCGAAGCGGACATCGTCGCGGGCTGCCTGCTGCTGCTCGTCGGCGCGATCGCGAAGTCGGCGCAGATCCCGCTGCACACCTGGCTCCCGGACGCGATGGAGGGCCCGACGCCGGTAAGCGCGCTGATCCACGCGGCGACGATGGTCACGGCGGGCGTGTACCTGATCGCGCGCATGCACGTGCTGTTCGAACTGGCGCCGGCCGCGCAGGACACGGGCGCGGTCGTCGGCGCGAGCACGCTGCTGATCGCGGGCACGATCGCGCTCGTGCAGACCGACATCAAGCGCGTGATCGCCTACTCGACGATGTCGCAGATCGGCTACATGATCATGGGCGTGTCCGTAGGCGCTTACGCGGCGGGGATGTTCCACCTGATGACCCACGCTTTCTTCAAGGCTCTGCTGTTCATGGGCGCAGGCTCGATCATCGGCGCGATGGGGGGAGAGCAGTCATTGGAGAGGATGGGCGGGTTTCGCCGCGCGCTGCCATTCACGTTCGCGTGCTTCGTCATCGGCGGGCTGGCGCTGTCGGGGATTCCACCGTTCTCGGGGTTCTTCTCCAAGGACGAGATCCTGCTCGTCACGGGCGAGCTCGGCGGCTGGCACTGGGCGCTGTACGTGATCGGCTACATGGGCGCGTTCCTGACCGCGATCTACACGTTCCGGATGATCTTCCGGGCGTTCTTCGGAGATCCCGCCGCCGAGGCGCAGGAGTTGCAACACGGACATCTGCACCACAAAGAGATCCCGACGAACCCAGCCAACGAAGAAGTGGAGGACACCGATGTGGGATTCCCCGGACCGCATCACACGGTGGCCGAGCGCGCCCTGCCGATGCGCGTGGCGATGACGGTGCTAGCGATCGGCGCGGCTGGGGCGGGCCTCGTGCAGGTGCCGGGGGTTGACGACATCGTCACCAACTTCCTGCGCCCCACGTTCGCGGGCTCGCCGTTGTACGAACCGCACACCCGCGACGGGCTGCTCGTACTCGGGCTGATCCTCGGCACGCTGCTGGGGCTGAGCGGCATCGCGATCGCCTACCGCATCTGGGTTAAGCAGCCGAGCATCGCCGTCACGGCAAGGGAGCGGCTGGCGCCGGTGTATGAGCTGCTCGTGCACAAGTGGTACTTCGACGAGCTGATCGACGCGCTCGTCGTGCGGCCCGCAAGCGCCGCCGGACGGTTCGCGACGGGCACGTTCGAGCAGGTGTTCGTGCAGGACACGCTGATCGGCGGCTCCACCGGAATCGTGCGCGCGGGCTCGGCCGCGGTGCGCGCGGTGCAGAGCGGGTTCGTGCGCTACTACGCCGCGCTGCTCGTGCTCGGAGTGACGGGCGTCGCTTTCTACTTCCTGCTGCAGACGTGAGGACCTGATCCCCGTGCCCCCTCTCTCCATCCTGATCTGGCTTCCCGCCGCGTGCGGGGTGCTCGGCGCGATTGTCAGCGCCCTCCTCGGACGCACCCGCACCACCGACACCGGCGGATGGAGCATCCCCGGCGTGCTGGCCCTGGTCGGCTCGATCGCGGCGTTCGGGCTGGTGGTCGGCTACATCGCCGATTACTCGCCGGGCACGACCGGCCTGACGAATGTGACCGACGTCGTGTGGATCAGCGAACTGGGGATTCATTACAAGCTCGGGATCAGCGGGCTGAACGTGTTTTTGATCGGCCTGACGACGCTGCTGTTCGCCGCCGCCACGATCGCCGCCAATCTCAGACAGTGGGAGCGGCCGCAGCTGTTCTGGTTTTTCTTCATGCTCGCCGAGTCCGCGGTGCTCGGCGCGTTCCTGGCGCAGGACCTAGCGCTGTTCGTCGCGTTCTTCGACCTGATGCTGATCCCGTTCTACTTCCTGATCGGAATGTGGGGCCGGGGCACCCGCGAGGAGCGCGTCAAAGCCACGATCAAGCTCGTCGTATACACACTCGTGGGCTCGCTGCTGATGCTCGCCGCCGCCGTGGCCACAGGCGTACTGGCGGCGCAGCAGGGCGGCGGGCACATCACGTTCGTGCTCTCCTCATTGCAGGCGCTGCCGCTCAGCAAGGGCTCGCAGGAGTGGATCTTCCTGGGATTCGCCGCCGCGTTCCTGGTCAAGATGCCCGCGTTCCCGCTGCACGGCTGGATGCCCGACGGGTACAGGGCGATGCCGATCGAGGTGCTGATGGTGTTCAGCGGCGTGCTGTCGAAGGTGGGGGCGTATGGATTTTTAGCGATCGTGCTGCCGCTGTTCCCGCAGGGCGCGGCTCACTTTCAGACGCTGATGCTGATCGTTGCGCTCGTCTCGATCCTGTACGGGTCTGCCGTCGCGTTCACCCAGACCGACGCGCGGCTGATCGCCGGGTACTCGTCGGTGGCGCAGCTCGGGTTCATCACGCTGGGCATCTTCGCGCTGAACCCCCAGGGAGCGCAGGGCGCGCTGCTGCAGATGGTCAACCACGGACTCGTGGTCGCGCCGCTGCTGTTCATTGTCGCGATCCTCAGCCGGCGCGCCGGGGGCTCGGAGGACGTGCGCGATATGGGCGGGATCGCGTTTCGCGCGCCTGTGCTGGCGTCGGTGTTTTTGATCGTCTCGCTGGCGACGCTCGCGATGCCGGGCTCGGCGAACTTCGTCGGTGAGTTCTTGATCCTGCTCGGAGTGTTCAAAGCCAAGCTCGTGATCGCGATCATCGCGTTCAGCGGCGTGGTGATGGCGAGCGTGTACGCGCTGCGGCTGTTCATCCGCGCGATGCACAACCGCGTCGGCGCGGGCGTGGACTCGCGCGAGATGTCGCTGCGCGACGGCGCGGTGCTCGTGCCGCTGGTCGTGGTGATCGTGTTCATGGCGATCTACCCGCAGCTGGCGCTGCGGCGCAGCGAAGGATCGGTCAAGACCGCCGTCTTCTCGGCGGAGGCGCTCGCTGCCAACCCAGACGCCCAGCTCCACTATTTCACCGGCACAGCCAGTACTGCCGCGCTCGCCGCGACCGGCGCCGAAGGGGCCACGCGATGAACTACGTGCCCCTGTTCTCCCCCGCGGTCGCGACGACGCATCTGAAAGGCCCGCACGTCGACTTCGCGGCCCTGTCCCCCCTGATCGCCCTGCTGGGCGGCGCGGTGGTCGTGCTGCTCGTGGGCCTGCTCGGCTCGCGCTGGGCGCGCGCGCAGCTCGTGCCGGCGCTGAGCCTCGTGGCGCTCGCAGCGGCGGCCGGTCTGACGATCTGGCAGTGGAACGCGGAAAAGTCGATCGTGTCGGGGGCGCTGCGCATCGACGCGCTGTCGCTGGCGCTGAACCTGATCCTCGTCGCGGGCGGCGTCTGCACCGTGCTGCTGGCGTGGCGATCGCTGGCCGCCAGAGAAGCCGCGCACGGCGAGTGGCACGCGCTGCTGCTGAGCTCGATCGGCGGGATGTCGCTACTGGCGGCGGCGCAGAACACGGTCGTGCTGTTCCTCGGGCTGGAGCTGCTGTCGATCCCTCTGTACGTGCTGTGCGCGACCGAGCTCAAACGCGAGCACTCGCTGGAGTCTGGCTTGAAGTACCTGATCGTCGGCTCGGTCGGCTCGGCGACGCTGCTGTATGGATTGGCATTGATCTACGGCGCGACGGGCCAGACCCAGTTCACCGGGATCGCGAGCGCCCTGTCGAGCGGCGGCCTCGCGACCGACCCGCTGACGCTGACCGGAATCGCGCTGTGCGTGGCGGGGCTGTGCTTCAAGGCGTCGGTCGCACCGTTTCATCAATGGACGCCCGACGTGTACGAGGGCGCGCCAACGCCGGTGACGGCGTTCATGGCAGTGGCGACGAAGGTCGCCGCGCTGGGCGTGTTCCTGCGGCTGTTCGACGTGGCGCTGATCGAAGCCCACGCCAGCTGGGGCCCGGCGGTCGCGGTGCTTGCCGCGATCACGATCGTCGTCGGCAACGTCGGCGCGCTGGGGCAGTCCTCGCTGAAGCGGATGCTCGCGTACTCGTCGGTGGCACAGGCCGGATACATGCTCGCCGGGGTGGTCGTCGCGAGCAAGCTGGGCGCACAGGCGACGGTGTTCTACCTGGCCGTGTACCTGTTCATGAACATGGCGGCGTTCGCCACGATCGTGGCGCGCGAGCGCGAAACGAGCCTCGGCGACACGGTCGCGGCGATGCGAGGCCTCGGCCGCGAGCGCCCGCAGCTGGCATGGCCGATGACGCTGGCGATGCTGGGCCTGGCGGGAATCCCCGCGACGGCGGGGTTCATGGGCAAGTTCTACCTCATCGACGCATCCGTCTCGGGCGGGTACACGTGGCTGGGAGTCGTGATCGTGATTGGCTCGATGATCTCGCTCGGCTACTACCTGCCGGTGATCGCGGCGATGTGGATGAGCGACGCCCCCGAGGAGACGGCGAGCCCGGCGGACGCGACGTTCTCCCCGGCGCCAGGCGGCTCCGCACCGGTACCAGCCCCCGTCGAGGGCGCGCTGCCGGCGCTGGCGGGCGGCTCGCAGGAGCTCGACGAGGCCGCGGCGACCGCGTCCGGCCCAGACGACGATGCCGCCCCCACGACCGGCCCGCAACCCGAGGTGGCGCTCGTGGCGGTCCTCGCCGGCGCGGCGACCCTGTTCTTCGGCATCCTGCCACAGCCCCTGTTCAACCTCGTGCACGGAGTCGGCAGCGCGCTGGGGTTGCTGTAGAGCATTCGGCCAGTCGACCAGAGACGATCACGAAGGGTCGCGGCCGAAAAAGGCCGATGCCCTGCGGGCGAGCGATCATGCCGGCCGGGGACTGTGTCGATATACGTAACGATGCCGAACACAGACACTCCGATGGCGCTGGACTCCTCGCGAGCTCGGGATCGGCCAGGCCGCCTGATGAGCCTGTGGCGGCGGGTGGCGGCGCGTCGCAGCGCCACCGAGAAGGACTCGGCGCTCGTATTCACGGTGCGCCTGTTCGCGGCGATCGCCATCGTGCTCGCGCTGATCTGCGTGGTCGGCTATGTCCTCATCGATCACCGGCTAGAGCACCGCCAGATCGAAAGCTACGCGGCGGCTCAGCGGGCGGACGCCAGGGGCTTCGAATACGAGAGCGCCGGCGCCACCAGCCCGGCGGAAGCGATCGGCGAGGTCGATCGCCTGCTCGCCGCGATCCAGCGGCGCCCGGGAACGCTGGAGGCGGTGCTGATCGACCGGCAACACGTCATCAGGGCGTCGGGCGAGGATCGCCTGATCGGCGCCAAGGACAACGACGCCCGCATCGAAGCGGCGCTGCGCGACGGGCGCTCCTACGCCGGGCGCAAGGGCGACACCAAGAAGGACGGCGACAACTTCGAGTTCGTCACGCCCGTCAACCTGGCCGGCGAACGCTACGCCTATGAGGTGAGCTACGCCCACAGCGCCTACGACGCCCAGCTGCACGACATCCGGATGGTCTTGGCGCTCGTCGGGCTGATCACGCTGATCGGCGGCGGCGGGGTCTTCTACCTCCTCGGAGGGCGCGTGCTGCTGCGTGACCATCGCCGGGCGCTGCAGCGCGCCACCCGCGACGGCCTCACCGACCTTCCCAACCAGCGCGCCTTCCAGGACGAGCTCCCCCAGGCCGTGGCCTCCGCCGCGCGCTATCAGGAATCGGTCGCGCTGGCGGTCATGGACGTCGACGACTTCAAGTTCATCAACGACCGGCACGGGCACCCCCACGGCGACGCGGTGCTTCGGCGCGTGGCTACAGTGCTGCGAGAGACGCGACCAGGAGATCGCTCGTTCAGGATCGGCGGCGACGAGTTCGCGCTGCTGCTGGCGCACACCGACGCCGAGGGCGCCCGCACGCTCGCGCGCCGGCTGAACCGCAACCTCTCCGACGCCGGCATCAAGGCGAGCGTCGGCGTGAGCTCGCTGCGCCCCGGGCAGCAGGCCGACACGCTGCGCGACGAGGCCGACGCGGCGCTCTACGAGTCAAAGCGCCAGGGCGGGCACCGCGCCACCCACTTCGACGACATTCGCGAGCGGGTCGTGGTGATGAGCGCCGACAAGAAGGAAGCCGTCCGGCGGCTGATCGACGAGGGGCATCTGAGCACGGTGTTCCAGCCGATCTGGGACTTCGAGGCCGAGACGCTGCTCGGCGTCGAGGCGCTGACCCGCCCCGATCCCGAGTACGGGCTCTCCGGGCCGGCCGAGGCGTTCGACGTCGCCGAACAGCTCGGGCGCGTGCACCAGCTCGACGTGCTCTGCGTGCGCAGCGCCCTGCGCGCCGCTCCGGAGCTCCCGCCCAAGGCGCTGCTGTTCGTGAACCTCGCTCCGCAGACCCTCGACCTCGACTCCGAGCGCAACGACTGGCTGGGACACGCGGTCGAGCAGGCGGGACTGTCGCGCGAGCGGATCGTCATCGAGGTCACCGAGCGCTTCGGGGGACGCACCGCGTCGGTCGTCAAGTGCATGCGGCGGCTACGCTCACAGGGCTTTCAGACTGCGATCGACGACGTCGGCACCGGCAACTCGGGCCTGGAGATGCTGCGCCTGCTCGACGCGGAGTTCGTCAAGCTCGACGCCAGCATCGTGCTCGCCGCGCCGACTCAGCCGGGCGCTCGCGCAGTGCTGATGGCGATGGCCACGTTCGCCAGGCAGACCGGAGCGTTCGTGATCGCCGAGGGCATCGAGGACCAGGACACGCTCGCGTTCCTGCGCGGCATCGGCGTCCAGGACCTGCAGACGGACACCGTGATCCAGGGCGGCCAGGGCTTCGAGCTCGGCCGGCCAGCACCCACGATCGGCGCCACCACCGCGCTGGCCGTAGTGCCGTCCCCGGACGGGTCGGGCGGCATGCCGTCGCTGACGCGCTGACCCGATCGCGGGCGCCTCTGCCAGGAGACTGCTCCGATCGCAACCTTCCACCACGCGCAATCCAGAGCGCGGCGGCTGCAGCTGCGCCTACGCCCCGAGCGTCGCCCGCGCCGCCTCCTCGGCTTCGTGCAACTGGCGCTCGACGAGATCCAGGCCCGCGTCCCAGAAGCCGGGGTCGGCCAGGTCGATATCCACGATCCGGCCCAGCTCCTCGGGGCTCCGCGAGCCTCCGGCGGCTAGCATCTCCAGGTACTGGGGACACGAACTCTGCGCCGCGCTGCTCGTAGCGCTCGTACACCGACAGCGCGAGCAGCTGACCGTAGGCGTAGGCGTAGACGTAGCCGGGGGAGCCGATGAAGTGCGGGATGTATGACCACCACGAGCGATAGCCGTCGGTGATCTCCACAGAGTCGCCGAGCATCTCCTGCTGGCTTTCGGCCCAGAGCTCGCCGAAGCGCGCCACCGACAGCTCACCCTCCTGCCGGCGGACGGTGTGGACGAGGTCCTCGAAACGGTTCATCGCGACCTGGCGGAACACGGTTGCGATCGCGCCCTCGAGGTTCTCCGCGAGCAGCGCCAGGCGCGAGGCGGGCGCCGAGTCCTCGGCGAGCAGCCGCCCGAACACGATCGTCTCGGCGAACACCGACGCAGTCTCGGCGAGCGTCAGCGGCGTGCCCTGGTGGAGAATTCCCTGACGGGCCGCCAGCGCGAAGTGCACGCCATGACCGAGCTCGTGCGCGAGCGTGAGCACGTCGCGCCGGCGCGAGGTGTAGTTGAGCAGCACATACGGGTGCACCGACGGCACGGCCGACGCGCAGTAAGCGCCCCCGCGCTTGCCCGGTCGCAGGGGCGCGTCGATGTAGCGCCCGTCGAAGAACCCTCTTGCCAGCATCCCCAGCTCGGGGGAGAACGAGTCGTAGCAGTCGAGCACGATCTCGCGCGCCTGCGCGTAGGAGTAGGTGACCTCGTCGTTGGTGACGGCCGCCATGCGGTCGTAGTCGGCGATACGCTCGACACCGAGCAGGCGCGCCTTCAGCCGGTACCAGCGCCGCGCGATCTCATAGCGCCCGCGGACCGCCTCGATCAGCGCCTGCACCGACTCGTCGCTGGCTTCGTTTGCGAGGTTGCGCGCCGCCAGCCAGCTCTCATAGCGGCGCAGGCGATCGTCGGTGACTTGTCGGCGAGCAGAGTGTTGAACAGGAACGCGCGCGTGCGCAACCCCGGCGCCAGCGCCGCGGTCACCGCCTCGGCGGTCGCGCGCCGCAGCTCACGGTCGGGCAGCGCGAGGCGGCTGAGCGCCAGGTCGAGAGCCACGCGCTCGCCGTCGGAGGAGCCGCCGGTCCCCTCACCACCTCCAGCCCCATCGCCGCCCGTGGCGGGCAGATCGACCTCGATCGCCGAGGTCAGCTCCTCGAACAGGCGCGACCAGGCCGAGGCGCCGGTGAGAGCCTTCTCGGCGAGGATCTTCTCCTCCGGTTCGGAGAGCAGGTGCTCGCGATAGCGACGCGCGCTGCGCAGGTGATGGCGGCAGAAGTCGAGACCCTCGCCGTCCAGCAGCTTCTGAGCCCGCTCATCGGGCAGAGCGGCCCACTCGAGCTCGAAGAACAGCAGCGTCGTCTCGATCTCGGTGCCGCGCTCCTGGGTACGCTGCAAGAGCGCGCCCCGCGCCGGGATCGGCCGTGTCGGTGGAGAAGTCGAGCGCCGCATACGAGCCGGCCCGGCCGAGGAGGTCGTAGATCTCGGCCAGCTCGCGCATCGCCTCCGCGAGACCTGCGCTGTCGAGCTCGTCCAGCCTGCCCGCATAGCGCTCGGCAAAGGCCTGCGCCCGCGTGAGCGTCTCGTCCAAGCGGCGCGTGACCCCGTCCGGACCCTCGCCGTCGAGCAGCGGCGCGAAATCCCAGGCCGTCTGCTCGGCCTCCAGGTCGGTTGGGATTGCGGACGTGCTCGCGGCCATTACCCGCGGCAGCCTATCCGGGTGCCGGCTCGCAGGTGCGTTGCTATGTTCAGAGCATGCGGCGCGGGCGACGCACGCCGATCCTGCGGGCACTGGCGCTCGTACTTGGACTGTCGCTCCTCGGCACCGGTGGAGCTGCGAGTCCCGCCCTGGCCGCAAAGCCCCAGCGACGTTCCGGCCATGCGCCAGCTCACAAGAAGACGCCCCCGGCGGAAGTCACGCTGACGCCGAATCTCACCGGCGCGGGCGTACCGGTCACGATGGCGCCCGTCGGCCTGTCGCTCGAGTACCCGACGATGGCCCAGGACCTCGGCGCAGGCGCCTGCCCTCCACCCGCGCTCGTGGCCGAGCTGCAGGCGCTCGGCATCTCCGCCGCTGGCCCTCGCCGGGGACAGCCAGGACTCCACAGCGCCCAGCGGGGCGCTGCCCAGCCCACCCACATCCTGGGAAACGGCCACGCTCTACTCGTTGCCGGCCGTGTTCTGGAGCCAGCTGCACTGCCTGCTGAGCGCCACGAGGGACCCGCTCACCGTCGGCCTGAACGCCAAGACCGGCGAGCCCTCGTGGGCGGGACAGATGGTCGCCGGCGCGCAGAGCGCGGCCACCAATGGCCTGAGCTTCTCGCTCGGCAACGAGCCCGACCTGTACTACCTGCCCAACTACGCCTCGCTGAGCAGGCCATTGCCGGGCGAAGAAGCCGCGGCGGTCAGCACATACCTGCAGGTCGCGGCGTCTCTGGCGCAGGCCGTGGCCGGCGCCCCCACGATCGGGCCGGAACTGGCGCGACCGGCGCACTGGCAGCACGCCCTTCCACAGGTCATCGCCGCGCTGCACGAGCAGACCGTGGGCGTGCACCTGTATCCGCTCACCGCCTGCACCACCCCGAAGGCGGTCACAGTCGGGGGATTCTCTCCGCGCAGGCGGCCGATACGCCGCGCAGCCTGGCGTGGGTCGTCGTAGACGCAAGCGCCGCGCACGTGCCGGCGATCATCTCCGAGGCCAACTCCGCCTCCTGCGGCGGCGTGGCCGGGGTCTCGGACAGTCCGGCGGCTGCCGTCTGGGCCGTGCGCTTCGTGCTCACCGCCTTGAAGACCGGCTTCCAGGAGGTCCGCTTCCACTTCAGCGGTGGCCCCTACGACCCGTTCGTCGTCCGCGGCGAATCCGTGCTCACGCGGCCGATCGAGAGCGCGCTGGCCGCACTCAACCAGTGGCTGCCCGTCGGCGCCACGCTGCGGACCCTCTCAGGCGTGCGCGGACTCGTGGCGAGCGGCGTGGGCGAGCCGGCGACCAGCCCAGGTGGACCGGCGGGCACAAGTGGGCCGGCGGGCACGACTGGGACAGCGGGCGAGACCATGCTCATTCTCGACAACGAGCACGCGCGCGCGCGACCGGTGGTGCTGCGCGGCGCCCGCAGCGTGAGCGTGCAGGAGCTGACCCCGGCGCGGCGCGGGCTTGCTGACCGCGCAACTGAGCGCGCATCACGGCCGCATCCGCCTCACCGTCGCGCCCAACAGCGTGCTGGCGGTTTCGCCGTCGCCGTGACAGCTGTCCCAGGCCCCGCCGTGGCACCGGCCCACCCCTACCGGACCCCGGCAGACGACTCGCCGGCGCTTGGCCAGAGCGTCCGGAGCACCGCCTAGCATCGTCCGCCCGATGCACGAGACGACACCGACCGTATATCTGATCGCCCGTCCCTCGATCGACGTCGAGGGGATGCGCGCCTACCTGCGCGACGTCGGCGGCGAGTCGTGGCTGGAGCGGCGCCTGCAGGAGGCCGAGAGCGCCGAGTCCCGCGAGCCGAACGCGGGAGAACTGCTGCTGGAGTTCGGCGGCCGTGCGTGCTACCGCAGCTGGGAGCCGGGGCTGAACCCCAACGTGACGAAGATCAGGACCGACCGGCGCGAGTACTTCGCCAACATCCTGCGCTCGGGTCACGGCAGCGTGCTGGAGCATGCGAACTATTCTTTTGTTATACGGAATTGTTCTAGAGTATTTACTCACGAGCTTGTGCGGCATCGCGCTGGCTCGGCGTTCAGCCAGGAGAGCCTGCGCTACGTGCGTCTCGCCGACATCGGTTTTCGCGTCCCGCCCGCGCTGGAGCCGGTGCGCGAGCAGGTGCTCGCGATCGTCGAGCGGCTGGAGGAGTTTCAGGTCAGCGCCGCCGCCGAACTGGGCATCGACGCGGAGGGCGTGCCGTTCCACGTCAAGAAGGAGGTCACCTCCGCGCTGCGCCGCCTGGCGCCGATCGGTCTCTCAACGGACATCGTGTGGACGGCGAACGCGCGCACGCTCAGACACGTGATCGAGATGCGCACCGCCGAGGGCGCCGAGGAGGAGCTGCGCCTAGTGTTCGACAAAATCACCCGCGTCATGCAGGCCGAGGCGCCCAACCTGTTCCAGGACTTCGCCCGCCAGGACGACGGGTCCTGGGTTCCCGAGCATCGCAAGGTCTGAGAGGCCGCCGCGTCTCAGCGCGGCTCAGGCGTCCATCGTGCGCGTGCGCCACGCGCCGAGGGCGCAGAACACGGCGATCCAGCCGAGGGATACGACTACGGCCGTCGCGGTCGACATCGTCACCGTCGCGCCGCCGCGCGGACCGTGGTGATCGCCGATGAAGATCGGGCTGAAGTGCGCGACCGCCTGACTGAGGATCAGCTTGCGCGAGCTGCCGAGCGATTCGATGTTTTCGAGGATGCGGCTCGCCACCAGCTGCCAGCCGATCAGCACCGTCAGCGCCGCCGGGCGCGAGCCGACGAGCGAGGAGAAGCCGACGGCCACCACGCTCACGATGCCGGTTGCAAACAGCGTGAACAGCAGGCCGTTGATCACGAGCGCACCCCCGGGCGTCGGCGTCCCGGAGGCGAGCGCATAGGTGCCGATCACCATCACCACATAGGCGACCAGCATCACCAGCCAGCACAGGCCGAGCGCCGCCGGGACGCGCGCGGCGAACAACGCCACGCGCGAGCGGCCGGTCACGATGAGGTCGCGGAAGACCCCCGCCGCGAGATCGCCCGCGCCGGCGTCGGTGCCGATCATGATCGCGGCGAGCGGCCCGAAGAACAAAGCCAGTACCGGCATCGCATCTTCGTAGCCGTGGATGCCACCCGCGGGGCCGTGTTCAGCCGGGCTCGAAGAGTGCTGCACGGCCTTGAAGATGAAGTAGATCACCAGCGGAGCTACCGCCAACACCAGCGCCCAGATGACCGTGCTGCGCTTCTTGCGCAGCTTCAGGAAGTCCGCTCCGGCCATCCGCAGTGCGATCGTCGGGTTCATGCCCTCACCTCCTCCGGCACGAGGTCCGCGTCCAGCCTCTGGGTAACCTGCAGGAAGCGCTGCTCGAGGCTGTGACGCACTGGCTCCAGGCGTGTCACGCCGATCCCAGCCTGCACCAGCGCGGCATTGACCTGCGCGGCGGTCTGCGGCTCCCCGGCGAGCACCACGCGAATGCCCTCGTCTGCCGGGCGGGCCTCCGCCACAAGCTCGCTTGCGTCGAGCACGCCGAGTGCCCGGTCGGCGTCGTCCACGCTCAGGATCAGCTCGTGACGGGCGCCGCCGCCGGCGGCCAGATCGGCGATCGCTCCCTGCGTGACGATCTTGCCACGATCCACGATCGCCGCCGCGTCGCACGTCTTTTCGACCTCGTCCAGCAGATGCGAGGAGATGAACACCGTGCGCCCCTCCTGCTCGACCATCCCACGAATCATTTCGCGGAACTCCTGGATGCCGGCCGGATCGAGGCCGTTGGTCGGCTCATCGAGGATCAGCAGCAGCGGATCGGCCAGCAGGCAGCGCGCGACGCCGAGCCGCTGTCGCATACCCATCGAGTAGCTCTTCACCTTCTCTCCCGCGCGCTCGGACAGGCCCACGCGCGCGAGCGCCGGGTCAATCCGCTCGAACGTCTCCGGGCCGCGCACGGAGGAGACGATGCGCAGGTTCTCACGGCCCGTGAGGTGCATGTGAAAGCGCGGCTCCTCGACGATCGCTCCCACGCGCTGCAGCGCCTGTGCCCGCTCGGCCGGCACCGGGTGGCCCAGCAGGTGCATAGTGCCCGAGGTCGCGTGGGTCAGGCCGAGCAGCGTGCGGATCATCGTCGTCTTGCCGGCACCGTTGGGGCCGAGGAAGCCAAACGCACAGCCGCGCGGCACCTGTAGGTCGATGCCGTCGAGCGCCGTGCGCTCGCCGAAGCACTTGGTCAGGCCATGCGTCTCGATCGCCAAATCGTCTGACACGGCCGGCACTCTCTCATCGTTATCTAAAGGCTCCCTCAGCGATGAGAGAATTATTCGTTTCCTGCGCTTATGTTTCCTGCGCCCGCAGCTCGCTCACTTGTTCCTCCAGCTCGGCCATGACCGCCGGGTCGCGCAGGGTCGTTACGTCCCCCAGGGCACGACCCTCGGCGATGTCGCGCAGCAGCCGGCGCATGATCTTGCCCGAGCGCGTCTTGGGCAGATCATCGGCCCAGATGATCCTGCGCGGGCGGGCGAACTTGCCGATGCGCTCGGCGACCGTCTCGCGGATGCCTTCGACCGTCTGCTCGTCGCCAGGGAGATCGCCCTGCAGCGTGACGAACGCGACGATCGCCTGACCGGTGTCCTCGTCGTGCTGGCCGATTACCGCGGCCTCCGCGACATCGGGGTGCGCGACGATCGCGGACTCGACCTCAGCGGTGGAGAGCCGGTGCCCGGAGACGTTGACGACGTCGTCGATGCGCCCGATCACCCACAGGTAGCCGTCTTTGTCGCGCCGGGCGGCGTCGCCCACGAGGTAGGTCTCGCGGCCGAAGCGGCTGAAGTAAGTCTCGACGAAGCGCTCATCCTCGCGGTAGAGCGTGCGCAGCATCGACGGCCACGGGCGCGTGAGCACGAGCAGGCCCTGGCCCTCCTCGATCGGCTCGCCGGTGGACTCGTCGCGCACCTCCGCGGCGACTCCCGGGAAGGGCTGCGTGGCCGAACCGGGCTTGGTGGCAGTGATGCCCGGCAGCGGCGTGATCATGATCGCGCCGGTCTCGGTCTGCCACCAGGTGTCGACGATCGGGCAGCGTTCGCCACCGATCACCTTGTGGTACCACAGCCACGCCTTCGGGTTGATCGGCTCGCCAACCGAGCCCAACAGCCGCAGCGACGACAGATCGTGCTCGTTCGGCCACTGCGCCCCCCACTTGATGCAGGCGCGGATCGCGGTCGGAGCGCAATAGAGGATGCTCACGCCGTAGTGCTCGACTAGCTCCCACCAGATGCCCCGGTGGGGGTAGTCCGGTGCGCCCTCCCACATCACCGAGGTGGCGCCGTTACAGAGCGGACCGTAGACGATGTAGGAGTGGCCGGTGACCCAGCCGACGTCGGCCGCGCACCAGTACACGTCCTCGTCGGGCTTCAGGTCGAACACGTAGCGATGGGTCGCCGAGACTCCCGTCAGATAGCCGGCGGTCGTGTGCAGGATGCCCTTCGGCTTGGCGGTCGAGCCGGAGGTGTAGAGGATGTAGAGGGGGTGCTCCGCATCAAGCGGCTCAGCGGGGCACTCAGCGTCGGCTGCCGCCACGATCTCGTCGTAATAGACATCGCGCCCCTCCTGCATCTCGCAGGGCGTGCCCTTGCTGCGCACAACAACGATCTTCTCGAGCGTCGCCAGGTCTGTCATGACCTCGTCCACCCGCTCCTTGACCGGCGCGGTCTTGCCCTTGCGCGCGGCGCCGTCGACGGTGATCAGCACCTTGGCCTGGGAGAACTCCATGCGCTCGCGCACGGCCTCCGCGGAGAAGCCGCCAAACACGACGTTGTGAGGAGCGCCGATGCGCGCGCAGGCGAGCATCGCGACGAGCACCTCGGGGATCATCGGCAGATAGATCCCCACCACGTCCCCCTTCTGCACGCCCAGATCCTTCAGCGCGCTGGCGAAGCGCTTGACCTCGGCGAGCAGCTCCGCGTAGGTGATGTCGCGCTCCTCCCCCTCCTCTCCCCGCCAGTGGAAGGCGACGCGCTCGCCGCGCCCCGCCTCCACGTGCCGGTCCAGGCAGTTGTAGGAGACGTTCAGCTTCCCGCCAGTGAACCACTTGTAGAACGGCGGGTTGGAGTCGTCCAGCACCGTGTCCCAGGGCTTGAACCAGTCCAGCTCGCGAGCCTGCTGCACCCACCACGCCTGCGGGTCGCGCGCCGCCTGCTCATACACAGCCGGATCGTTCAGCAGCGCTCGCTCGCGAAACTCCGCCGAGGGCTCGAAGCGCTCGACATCCAAGAGCGCAGACAGCTCGCGGTCGAGCTCCTCGCCGACCACCGGCTGCACCGGCGGCGCCCCCGTCTCCGATCCTCCACTCGCCATGACTGGACCCTACCGCCCGCAGAGCGGCATGAGCCCCCTAACGGCGCTTGCGCCTGCGCTTGCGCGAGGAACCGCCCGCAGACACCACGGGCTCGGGCTCGGGCGCCACGTCGGGCCCGGAGGCGAGGGCCGGCTTGCCCTTGGTTGGGCGCCCGCCCGGAGACCGATCTTCGCGTTCGGCGCGGCGCTCGGCCTGTGTCGGCCACGGGCGCGCCTCGCCGGCCGTCCACGCGGGCGGATCCCCGCCCGGCCAGCGCCCCATATAGAGGATGCCCATCCCGAGCATCCAGAAAGCGGGCACGATTTCAAGCGTGGCGCCCCCGATCGGCAGGAATATGAGGATGCCCGAGAAGATCCCGATCACGCCCATCCAGCGCGTGAGCAGACCGACGCGGATTGCGCCTGCCGACACGGCGATCATGCCGGCCGTCAGGCACAGTGCCGCGAGCAGGTCGACGTACTGGCTGCCCACGTTGACGGCGCCCTTGGTCAGCGCCTGTTCGACGGCGTGGCTGGAGAAGTCGTGGCCGACCGCGAAGCTGTGCGCCTGGATCGCGCCGACGACCTGATGGACGACGTTGACCACCGCCAAGGCGATCCCCCCGACGAGCACGAGCGGGCGGGCCGCCGACCACGTCTGCGGGCGGCGAAAGCGCGTCGCGTCGAGCAGTAGCAGCAGTATGAGCGTCAGCGCGACGAGGGAGAGCGACTTGACCACGCCGCCGGCGATCAGCGTCAGGGCATGATGGCTGATGTATTTGACCTCGGACGCGCGCGGGCTGACCGCCGGGTTGGCTACGCCCGACAGCGCCGGGGCCAGCCCCTGCACCAGGCCGACCGTCGGTGCCGAGCTGAGCGTCGCGGTGACGATGATCGCGCTCAGGAAGTAGAGAAAGCCGCCGGCGAAGGCGGGCACGCCCAGGCGGGCACGACGCGCGGACTCGCGGGCGAGCTGCTCAGAGATCTCGCTGGAGGTGGGCATCGGGTCCGCGCACAATATCTGGAGCCCTGAGGCGAGCACTCCCCGGCCCACACCGGACGATGGTCGCGAGTCTATGATGAGCGCATGGAGAGTGGCGGTCTCGGAGACCTGTTCGGCGATCCGGAGGAGCTTCAGCGCCGGCTGGCGGAGTTCGCCGAGCAGATGCACGGTCAGCAGCGGCTGGCGTGGGCGGACAACGCGATCAAGCTCGCGGTCGACATGACCGTCGCGGCCGTGGAGCGCATCAACCTGCAGGGCAACGCCGAGGCCCAGGCGGAGCAGATCAGGACGGTGATAGCAAGGGTGTTCCCCGAGGCCGTCACGCTCGTGCGCGAGGCGCGCGAGGGGCTTCAGTAGCGCGCGCCGCACACACAACCTGGGCACAGGTGGCGGCGGATCGATGCGCGAGGCGCGCGAGGGGCTTCAGTAGCTTAGGGCCTATCTCGGTAGGGGTTTTGTAGGGGGCGTCGAATCCTCTGTTCGTTGGGCTGTTTGACCAGCGACCAGAGGAGGTAGTGATGGGCCTCGTTGATCGTGACGATGGTTGGCGTATGCCTGATTGGTTGTGGGAGAAGATCGAACCACTGTTGCCGGAGCCACCGCCCCACCCGCTGGGTTGCCACAACCCGAGGGTGGACGATCGGGCAGCGATGAACGCGATCCTGTTGGTGCTGCGGACCGGTATGCAGTGGAACGCGCTGAACGTGACCGGTATCTGCACGAGCTCCTCGGCGCACCGTCGCTTTCAGGAGTGGGAGCGGGCAGGTGTGTTCCATGAGATCTGGCGCCAAGGGCTCTTGGAGTACGACCAGAAGATCGGGATCGACTGGTCGTTCCTCTCGTGCGACGGGGCGATGACCAAAGCGCCGCTCGGTGGCGAGAAGACCGGCCCGAACCCCACTGATAGAGCCAAGGGGGGGCTAAGCGTTCGGTTCTCACCGAGGCGGCGGGTGTCCCTATCGGACTCGCGCATGATGGTGCTAACCGCCATGACAAGAAGCTCCTAGAGGACACCCTCGCCTCGGTCCCGATCGCACGGCCGATCCCGACCGAACAGTCACCGCAGGGCATGTGCCTCGACCGCGGCTATGACTACCCCGACATCCGCGAGCTGGTGCTCGCCCAACGCTTGCAGCCGCACATCCGCGCCCGCGGAGAAGAGATCGACCTCAAAGCCCGTGACCCCAACTTCAAGGCCCGCCGGTGGGTCGCCGAGGCGTGTCACTCCTGGCTGAACCGCAACCGCGGAATCCTCATCCGCTGGTCCAAGAAGGACGAGAACCACCTCGCACTACTACACCTCTCCAGCGGCATGATCGCCCTCAAGAAGGCCCACGCCGCAACCCCCGCGACAGCCCTACCGAGATAGGCCCTTAGTAGCGCGCGCGCAATCTGGGCGCGGGCGGCGGCGGCGGATCGTCCTCGTACGGCGAGTAGCCCTCTACCAGTGGCGTCCCGGCGCGCTCGGCCTCGCGCGAGGCGCGACCGGCGTGCAGCACTTCGCCGAAGGAGCGAAACCGGAAGATGAACACCACCGCGCCAAGCCCCACGACGGCGGTGAACGCGGCGATCGCGATCTGCTGACCAACTGAGTAGGCGGCCACGGCCGCCGTGCCGGCGGCGCTCGTGGCGAACACCTTGACGAGCAGCGCCTGCTGTACACCGGCGCCGCCGGGCGTGAGCGGGACGGCGCCCGCGACCTGGTTGACGGCGAACACGAGCAGCACGTTCTGAACGGAGCCGCCGACCCTAAACGCTTCCAGCAGAAACCAGAACGCGGCGAAGCGGCACATCCAGCCGAGCGCCTGCAGCGAGACGACCTCGCGCAGGTAGCGAGGACGATCGGAGAGGATCGTCACACCCTGACGCACCCGCGCCCAGAACGCGCGTACGCGCACGGACAGCAGCGCGAACGCGAACAGTCCGATCACTGCCAGCGCCGTGATCAGGAACAGCGTGAACCTGAAGTGCCCGGCCAGGTAGGAGATGTCGAACGAGCTGAGCTTCGAGAAGTCCGGGGGCTTGGGGAAGACGCCCTGGGTGAACGCGTAGATCAGGATGAACACACCCACGCAGACGTCGAAGATCGACTCCACGAAGAACGCGGCGGCGACCGTCGGATAGCTCGAGCCGGGGATCGAGGAGCGTGTGAGGAACAGCTTGATGATTTCCCCCCCGCGCACGGGCACGACGTTGTTGAAGCCGACCGCGGCGAAGTAGGCGCCCCAGATCCGCCGCCACTGGAAGCCGACCGCCGGGTAGGCGGCGCGCAGGGTGTTGAAGTACGCGCGCGAGCGCAGTGTCAGGTTGAGCCCGAAGAAGGCCAGCCCCAGTACGAGCACGCCCCAGCGGACGGACTCCAGATCGGAGAAGAACTGCCCGGCGGCGTCGATGAACGTCGTGAGGCTGTCGCCGATCGAGGTCGATGCAAGCAGCGCCGGCACAGCCTCAAGCGTACGGGGACTCTCGCCTGAGCGGTCAGGCCCCCGCGAACAGGGGCTTCCTCAGAATCTCCTCGTCGTCGTTCTCGTCGATGTCGTCGAGCTCATCCAGCTCGAGCTCTTCGCCATCGGTTCCGAGCTCCTCATCGACGTCCCAGTCGTCGTCGTCGAGCTCGTGCTCGGGCATCTCGAGGATGGCGCCCAGCGGCATAACAAACCTCCTTTCTGACTATCGAGGAGTGAGCGCGGCCGATGATAGAACCTGGCGCGGGACCGAGGAGCGGTCGAGGCGATTGCGCTACACCACCGGCGGGCCGATCTCCTCCAGCGCCGCGAGCACAAGCCCGTCGTGCTCCGCAGGCTTGACCTTGCGTAGCACCTCGGCGACCTTCCCGCCGGGATCGATGATGAACGTCGTGCGCTCGTTCCCGAAGTACGTTTTCCCGTAAAGCGACTTCTCGACCCACACGCCGTAGGCGTCGGCCACGTGATGGCCCTCGTCGGCCAGCAGGGCAAAGTTCAGCCCCTCCTTGTCGTGGAACTTCTTGACCTTGGCGACGGGGTCGGGTGAGATCCCGAGCACAGTGGCGCCCGTCTTGGCGTAGTCGGCCCGATGGTCGCGCACGCCGCAGGCCTGGACGGTACAGCCTGGGGTTGCTGCCTTTGGGTAGAAATACAGCACGACCGGCTGGCCACGAAAGTCTGAGAGCTTCACCACGCGCCCGTCCTGGTCGGGCAGCTCGAAGTCGATGGCGTCGTCTCCTGGCTCAATCATGCTCGGATCCTAGCCGCCTCGCCCGGCGGATCGCCTCACCCGAGCAGCTCGAGCGCATCGGCGCTGGCGCTCGAGCTGCTTCTACTTCGGCTTGCGCCACCGGCCGAACTGGCGCTTGCGAGCAGCGGCGACATCGTCGTTCTCCTCGCGCGGCGCCGGGGGCTTGCCCGCGTGGCGCTGCTCGGCGCGTGCGTGGCTCTCCTGTTGCGCGCGGCGGCCTTCCTCGCGCCAGGCGTCCATCGAGGAGCGCTTGCGCAACGAGGGCGCCAGCCCGTGACCGTCGGCGCCCAATCGCGTCTGGAGCTCGCGGTCGAAGCCCTCGTCCGCCCGGCGCTGCTCACGACCACGCAACTTCGGCTCATCGACGCCCCACTCTCCGTCAGCGGCTTTGTTGAGCTCCCGTCTGGCCCGCAGCTCACGATCGATGTTCAACCGCGTCTGACGTTTGCCCTTCGGGGACAGCTGGTCGTACTCCAAGGGTTCGTAGCCGGCCAGACCAGCGAGACCTCGATAGTCGCGGCGCTGACCCCCGTGGGTCCCCGCTCCCCCCTCAGGCAGCGCCGCCTGAGCGTCCAGCCAGCGCGCGTGGGCCTTCCTACGCACTTCGCCATACCCGATCCCGCCCTGGCTTTGCACGCGCTCTGCGTCGGCGATAAGACCGCGGTCCTCGTTGAGCTGCTGCTGGTCACTGGCCGTTTCTCCCTGCACCCGCTGCGCGCGGGCGTCCAGTTCCGCGACGCGGCGCGTGTCGCCCCCTCTCAGCGCCTCCTCGCGCGCGGCGCGAACACGCTGCAGCTGGCTCCGTCCGAGCGCCAGTCGCGACTTGGTCTGCGAACCAGCCGCCGCCCGCTTGCGCGCGCCACGGTGCTCCTGGTCCAAGCTGCGCGTGACCTGCTCGGCGGCCTTCTCCCTCGCTCGCTTGCGACTGGCGTTTGACAGCGTCCGCCGGCGCTCGGCGCTCGGCGGGGGACGAGACACCTTGCCTTTGGCCCAGCCAGCCAAACGCCCCGCCTCCCTGGCGCTCATCAATGCGGAGGTCAACCCCAGCCCCCGCACCCGGGACTCCGGATGACCGGCGTGCGCGAAACCGAGCACCTGATTGCGATGACGAAACGCACCCCACCACAACGCTGAGATCAGCAGCCACTGAACCCACCAGCCCAGCGCGTCCATCCCCAAGATGATGCGCATCATGAACAGCACGACCCCGAGCAGCACCGAGTACAGGAGCTTCGCGGTGAGCGCGCCGAGCAGGCGTGTCGCCCATCCCCGGAACGCCGCCCTGCCACCGTCCCCCAGAGCGGGGGCGAGCACCGCCGCGGGCGCCAGCAACAGGTAGAACAGGCTCATGATCGCCGCGCCGAGCAGCCGCAGCGCGATGAACCCAAGCAGCAAGATCATGCCCAGCGCACCGATCACGATCAGCAGCAGTCCCTCGGCGCGCGGCCACGTTCCGTTTTCAGTGCGAAATTCGGCCTCCTCCGCGGTCGGACCGCTGCAGTTCGTCGCTTCTTCGCTGTCGCACAGCACCCGCAGCAGCGAGCTGGTTTCGTTGATCGAGTTGCGCTGCACCTGGTTCGCCGGCAGCGCGAGGAACAGTTCTCCGTTGGTCTGAGCTTCGCGCAACAACCGGGCGCTCTGGCCGAGCGCCTGAGCCTGTTCGCTGCCCGGCTGCGCACAGAACACGAACGGACCGGTGTTCAGCCGGCAACTGCTGCGCACCTCATCCGCCGCCGCGAGGCTCAGACCAGCCTTGTGCAACCGCGGGTCCATGCGGTGCGGGTCATCGCACCAGCGCACGTTCCCGAACTCCATGTAGCACCACGGGGCGCCCACGCCGGTGGCGAAAACCTCTTCCAGACCATCCCCCAGGGTCAGCTGCGCGTGATCGGGCGTACCCCGCGCCATCGCCCCCAGCCCGCCGAGACTGGCCTCGTTCGCCCATTCCCCAAGCGCCCCGACGGTGCCGATCGGGTCCGCGATCACCCACAAACCGCCCGCGATCATCGCCAGCATCAGCAACGCCTGGCCGAGCGTCTCGGCGACCCGGCGACGCACCAGGCCGTTATACGCCGCCAGCACCCCCGCGATCGCGAGCACCACCACCAGCCACGGCTGGGTGAAACTCGCCTGCGCCGCGCGCAACCCACCCGCCACGCCGCTCATCGCGCCACTGTCCAGCAGATCGACCGTGAAGCACCATTCCAGCGCGACGATCAGCGCGTGCACCACCCACACCAGCCCCATCCACACGGGCGTGATCAAAAGATCCTGCACCGCCGAGGCGACCGCCCCGCTGCCCAGACCGAGCAGGCCCTTGTCGATGTGCACATCGAACGCGTAGTTGCTCGTCGGCGCCCCGGTAGCCTGGAAACCCGAGACCTGACAGTTACGCTCACCGCTCGATGACAGTTCGATCGTCGCCGTCCCGGCAGCGCACGAGGGGCTGCCCAAGCCGTTGCTCACCAGCGGATCACCGCTGCTCGACGGCGCCGAAGCCGACGCGTCCCGACCAGGTTCGCCGCCCCCCGTCCCCCCGGAACCAGACGCCAGCGGCGGGCCGGTCGGCGCCCGTGGCGAACCGCTCCTCGCGGGCGCAGGCGGGCCGGTCGGCGCCCGTCGCGAACCGCTCCTCGCGGGCCGATCAACCCGCGCGCGAGCACTCGCCGTGCCAGCCCAGGCCAGCGGGCCCGCGACCGCGGCGCCCACCACGACCAACGTCGTGAGCACAAGAGCCCGACTGGAGCCGTACCGCGCCACACCCCCCACTCCGACGACGCGCCACCAACGGGACACGCAAGCTGAGGCGCAGGACCCGGACGTGTGTGCGGCCGTAAACCACTTTGAGTCCGGCTAGGCGCGAGGCTCGCGCCTACTCACGCGAGGAGCCGCTGCACCCGGTAGCTGCGCCCGCCTCGAGGCGTCTGCACCTCGACCGACTCCCCCGCGCCGCGCCCAAGCAACGCCTTCCCCACCGGCGACTGCACCGACAGCTTGCCTTGGGCGAGTTCCGCCTCGGTCGCGCCCACGATCGTCCACGTGTACACCTCGCCGCTCTCAACGTCTAAGACCTCGGCGGTGCGCCCGAAGCCGAACGCGCCATCCTCGGCGTCGTCCGCCTCGACCACCAGCGCATCGCGCCGGCGCGCTCGCAAGCGCTTGATCCTCGTCTCGAGGTGCGCCTGATCCTCCTTGGCGATGTGATAGTCGGCGTTCTCGCTGAGGTCTCCGAGCTCACGTGCGGCGAGGATGCGCGCCGCCATCGCTCGCCGTCCCGCGGTCTCGAGCTCCTCGAGCTCTGCCTCGAGCGCGACCAGCCCAGCCGGCGTGATCGGCTCGCCATCCGGCGCGATAGAGCTCATCCTCTCACCACGATCCATGCTCGCAGATGACGCATCTCTCTCCCCTCTCTCTACTCAATCCCCCTACAAGAGACGTTCTTCTGTAACCTTAGTTGACAACAGAACAGTATTTGTATAGATTGTTTACACATCGTTCACAGCTGACCCCGAGGAGACGCGCGCCGATGGCCTCGATCCCAACCGCCCAGACCGCCGCCCATCCAGAAGATCCTCGGTGGAGCTCCAGGGGGGGAGTCGGCGCTTGCGCCCGCGCGCTGGCACGACCCCAAGCGCTATGCCTGGCTGCTCGGCCTGCTGATCCCGACGCTCCCGTTCCTCTCCTGGGGCCTCGTATACGCCACCGGACTGGGCGTCTTCTGGTTCTACGGGCCATTCCTCGTCTTCGCCATCTTCCCGCTGCTCGACCTCGCCATCGGGATGGACGCCCGCAACCCGCCCGACAGCGTCATCAAGTGGCTCGAACAGGACCGCTACTACCGCTGGTGCACCTACGCCTACCTGCCGATCCAGTACGCCGGGCTCGTCTTCGCCTGCTGGCTGTGGTCCAGCGGCAAGCTTTCGACCATCGATGACATCGGGCTGGCGCTCACCGTCGCCATGGTCAGCGGCATCGCCATCAACACAGCACACGAGCTCGGCCACAAGCGCGACTCGCTCGAGCGCTGGCTGTCCCGCGTCGCGCTCGCCCAGACCGGCTACGGGCACTTCTTCATCGAGCACAACCGCGGCCACCACGTCCGCGTCGCCACGCCCGAGGACCCGGCCAGCGCGCGCCTCGGCGAGAGCTTCTACGCGTTCTGGCCGCGCACGGTGTCCGGCAGCTTGCGCTCGGCCTGGGAGCTCGAGCGCACCCGCCTGGCCCGCCTGGGCAGCTCGCCGTGGAGCCCGCGCAACGACATCCTCGGCGCCTGGGCGATGACCGTCGTGCTGTTCGCCGGCCTCGCCGTCGCGTTCGGGCCGGTCGTGCTGCCCTACCTCCTCATCCAGGCGATCGTCGGCTTCTCTCTCCTGGAGGTCGTCAACTACCTCGAGCACTACGGCCTGCTGCGCCAGCGCCGCGAGGACGGCCGCTACGAGCGCACCGCGCCCGAACACAGCTGGAACTCCAACAGCGCCGCCTCAAACGTCCTGCTCTACCACCTCCAGCGCCACTCCGACCATCACGCCAACCCCATCCGCCGCTATCAGGCGCTGCGCCACGTCGAGCAGGCGCCGCAGCTGCCCACCGGCTACTCCGGCATGATCCTCGCGGCGGTCCTGCCGCCGGTGTGGCGCAGGATCATGGATCACCGCTTGCTCGCCCACTACGACGGAGACCTCGCCCGCGCCAACATCAGCCCGCGTGCGCGCAAGCGGGTGCTCGCACGCTACGGCCCCGGCACGGCTGCGGCCGCCGCGGCGGCGGCGAGCGGCGATCGGGCCGCCGGGGCGTGTGATGAGCCGCTATCGCTGCCCCGCCTGCGGCTACGTCTACGACGAGCGCCGGGCATCCGCGCGAGGGCTTCCCGCCCGGCACCCCCTTCAGCGAGGTCCCCGACGACTGGGCCTGTCCGGACTGCGGCGTGCGCGACAAGGTCGACTTCGAGCTCCTGCAGGAGGACTGAGCCAGATGGCAACACGTCGAGAGCGCACCCCCTACCCGCTCGCCGCACGCGAGCTCTTGCGCAACACGCTGCTCGACGCCGCCCGCGACGAGCTCCAGCGTCGGCCCTGGGCGGAGATCACGATGGCCGACATCGCGGCCGCCGCGGGCGTCAGCCGCCAGACGCTCTACAAGGAGTTCGGCTCGCGCGAGGCGTTCGCGCAGGCATTCGTCTTGCGCGAGAGCGACCGCTTCCTGTTCGCCGTCGAACAGGCCGTCTTCGAGCATCTCGACGATCCACCCACGGCGCTCTCGGCGGCGTTCGACGTCTTCCTCATCGCCGCCGCCGAGGACCCGCTCGTGCGCACGCTGGTCTTCGGCGAGGCCACCGACCTGCTGCCGCTCCTCACCACCCAGGGCGAGCCAGTCGTGGCGCGCGCGACCGAGCGCTCGCGCGATCATCCTCTCCGGCTGGCCCTAGTTGCGCCCGCCGACGCCCGGCTGCTCGCCGAGGGCCTCGTGCGCCTGGCGATCAGCTACGCGGCGCTCCCCGCCGGGCCCCGCGGGCATGACCGCCGCCTCGGTCACGGAGCTGCTCGGGCCCTTCGTCGACCGCGCGCTGGCACAGGCGTAGGCGGCGGCGGGCAGGCGCGGGGGCGGCTGTTGCCGCTCAGGGGCGGGGGCGGCGGTCAGGGACTCAGCGCTCGTGCACGTCCACGACGTTCGACGCCCCCCGAAGGAACGGGAAGTCGGCCTCATAGGGGGAGACCACGCGGAAACGATAGGTCACGGGGCCGGGGAACTTGAAGCGGTAGCTCGCGTGGTAGCGGCCCTTCGCGTTGGTGCTGATCGTGCGGAATTCGACCCATTCCCTTCCCGAGCTCGCCTCCAGCACGAGCTGCTTGCCCCCCGGGGGAATGGGTGTGCCATGCAGCACGCCACTGAAGAAGATCCTTCGCCCAACGCTCGCGGTGTGGGGGGCAATGTTCAAAGTGAGCCCGGCGTGCACCCGTAACGTCAGCGTCGCCGTGGCGGCGGGGACCGTGTCGTCCACGTGGCTGCAGTAGGCGAAGCGCAGCACGCACGAGGAGAGCATCCGGGGGCAGCGTCAGCGACCATTCGCCCGTCGGCCCGGTGCGCACCCCCGCGGCGCTGAGGCGTCGCCCGGGCGCCCTCGTAGCCCGGGCGTCTGGAACACGTCGAGCAAAGCGCCCGAGATCGGCTGCCCGGCCGACGTCGTCAGACGCCCCGTGATCCGCTCGCGCACCCCGTAGCGACTCGTGAACGTATCCTTGCGGGTCCGTGTCCAGTGGGCGCTGATCGTCGCCTGATCGGAAGCGTTCACGCCGTTCGCCGCTCCGCGCAGCGCGAGCGGGCTGCCCGGGCCAATCGGGGCAGGCGCGGTGGAACCCGCGGCCGAGCCCGTCGAGGATGAACCGCCTGCGACGGTGATCGTGCCGTCGTAGGCGATCGCCTCATCGCCCGCGGCGTCCGTGACCAGCACCTGCAGATGATGCTGCCCCGCGGAGATCGCGGACGTGTTCACGGCCAGGCTCACGTTCTCCGTGGCCGGGCATGGCTGCGGCGCGGCGAACGCCATCGTCGGGCTCGACGCCGGTGCGAGGTTTACGCACAGGCCGCCATTGTTGTTGGGCACTTTCTGGAGGACCTGATGGCCATCGACGAGAACGGTGGCGCTGTAGACACCGCCACCGCCGTCCGAGGCCGTGAAGTTGACCGTGTCTTCTCCCGTGAGCGTGCCGCCCGCGATCAGCGAGCCCGAGACGTTCGTGACCGAGGGGACCGTCGAGTCCAGCAGCGTGAAGCTCCCACCGCTGACGAGCGCCTGGGCCTCGGGGTTCGCCGCGCCGGGGCATTCGTAGTAGAGGGCCTGCCCCGGATCGCAGCCAACGCCGACAGTCACCGTGTCCACGCCGCTCAGTTCGCCGGCGCCCACCGTAGTCGTGGCGGCGCCTTTACCGATGTTGCGATAGTCGTAGTTGGGGTCGCTCTGGCCGGTGTGGTCGACGTACACGTCGCCCATTCCATTGGCGCACTGGCTGCTCTGGACCGAGCACGGCCCGCCGTACGCCTCCAGCTGCAAGCTATAGCTGAGTATCTGAAGCCCCGCCGGGACGAAGTAGGTCATCGTGTTGCCGTTGCCGTTGACGTAGTTGCCGCGTCGGGTAGGGGCCCATCGTCAACCCGAACGACCCCTCACCGCCATTCGCGCAGTCCGCGCCATAGCTGATGTATTCGCCGTCGGCCGTTCCTTCGCGCCATCCCCGCGTTCCCACGGCGTTCCCGGAGGGGCCGTGACAGCTCAGAGCCGTGAACGTGCCCGCGGATGCAAGCGATGGCGCCGCGAGAAGACACGCAACACCCGCCAGCAGGACCGCGAGCCATAGCCGCGCGCTCGCGCGCGCATGAGCCCCGAGGAGCGCCATCACGCCATCCTCTCTCCTACTCCTACTCCTCCTACTCCTACGACTACGACCAGGCATCTCGACCACCCTCGCTCTCAGGGCCTACGTTGCTTCTTATACCGACCACCGCGCCCCAACGGGACACTTACTCGGGCTGAAGTTCGGGACAGGCGCCAGGTTCGTGCAAATCTCAATGAGATCTGGAGCCTGAGGGACAACCGCTGCGCGCGCTCAGCCGCCCGCTTCGACCCACGCGCGGCGCACATACCACGCGCTGGGGCTCCTGCCGTGAACGCGCATCCAGCGTCGAAGGCCGTCTCTGACGACCGCGGGCTCGCCGCCGCTCTTCAGCCACGCCCCGAACACGAAGCTCGCGGTCAGTTTTGTCGCGTTAGCGGCCAGCCAGCCACGGATCGCTTCGCGCACGAGCTCCAGATCCCCGCCCGCCCGCAGCCACGCTTGGTAGACGAACGGCGTCACCGTCTCGGCCCGGTCGTGCTCAGCCAGCCATACGCCGATCGCCTCCCGCACGAGCTCGACCTCGCCCGTCGCGTCGAGCCAGGCCGAATAAACGAAGCCCGCGCCCTTGGCGCCCGCGTTCGCCGCGAGCCACTGCACCAGCGACGCGCGGATCGGCTTCGGCTCGCCGCCGGCCTTCAACCACGCCTCGTACAGGAAGCTCGCGTACAGGTCTGTCGCGTGCGCGGCCAGCCAACCACGGATCTGTCCCGAGAACGCCTGCACCTCGCCACCGGCCTTCAGCCAAGCGCGGTAGACATAGCTCGCCGCCGGATGATCGCCATGGAGCTCGAGCCATACGCCGATCGCCTCCCGCACGGGCTCGACCTCGCCCGTCGCGTCCAGCCAGGCCGAATAAACGAAGCCCGCGCCCTTGGCGCCCGCGTTCACCGCAAGCCACTGCGCCAGCGACTCGCGCATCAGCTCCGGCTCACCGCTTGAAAGCACCTCGCCGAAGCTCAGCGCAAAGGCGTCGCCGGCGCCGACGCAGAGATTTGCGCGGGAAGCCGAGGAAGGGAAAGGATGTGTTCTGGCAAGCATCCATCCAAAGCTACGCGGCGCTTGGGACGGTATTCTCCGGCGAGGCCCGCGAGCGGCGGCGTCCACGCGCCCTCTCGGTACTGCTCAGGCGCGTTTGAAGCCCAGCTCCTCAGCGACGGTCGCCTGGTCCTCGTCGCGGGAGGCGAACGCGATCTCCTCTTTCTCGGGCCTGGCGAGCGCGGGCACGGTCAGCGAGGCAACGGCGAGGTGCCAGATGTCCAGGGTTCGCAGGGCGTGTTCGCGCACGAGCTCCAGCGCCTTCTTCTCGACGTCGGCTTGGGAGACGGTCGAGCTCGGCCACCCGTCCCCCCGTGTCGAGATCCGCGTCGAGGGTCGCGAGCAGGCCTTGCTCGTCGGTTTTGTGGTGGCCCGATCGCGTCGCGCGGATCAGCGCTCCGGAGACCTCGATCCGCGTCCACTTCCCTGTCACGCGGGTGATGTCCGGGTCTTCGAGCAGCGCGAGGGCCTGTTCGTGGCCGTCCTCGTCGTCGAGATAGGAGCGCGCGAGGACGGACGAGTCCAGGTAGACGATCACAGGCGGTCTTCGCGGTCTTCGGCGATGATCCGGTCCAAGACCTTGCCGATCCCCCGGGTCGAGGCGATGATGCGTTCGCGTTCGGCCTTGCTCACCGGGCGAGCGGGGACCTCGCTCGAGCATCCCCATGGCGCGAGCCCTGGCGCGCAGCCGCTCCTGCGGGGTGAGTGGGGTGGGTGGCGCGCCCAGATCCGCATCGGTGGCGGCGTCGAGGATCGCGCCGGCGACGGCGTTCATGCTGCGGCCCTCGCGCGCCGCCCGCGCGACGAGCCGCCGGTGTAGGTCCTCCGGAACACGTAGGAGCAGTTGCTTCACGAGCACCGATGATATCACGCCATCGGTGTGATATCAGCCGCGGATTGTCTGCGCCGGCTGGATTTCGAGTCATGTCAACCGGCTACGCGGCGCTTGGGACGGTACTCTCCGGCGGCGCGTCCGTCCCGACATGCGCCGCCTCGAGGCTCGCGCCCACCAGCGCGCCGCCCTCGCACTCGGCGGCCCGCACGACTCGCTTGGGATTGCGCACCCCCACCACGCCCGCGATCCCGCCCAGCGCGACCAGCACGGCGGCGATCGCCAACCCGAGGTGGAAGCTGTGCAGCGACGCCGCTTCGGCGGCGCTCCGAACCGCCGCGGGCCTGGCGCGGGGGCAGTCCGTGGACGTCGGCAGTCCCAGCGGCAGGCGCTTGGCTTCGCGCACGGCTGCGCTCGCGGCCGGCCCCAGCGGCGTGCCGGCGAGATCGGCGTCCAGCGAGGAGGCGAACGCCGCGGCGATCGCGGCACCCACCGCCGCCGTGCCGAGCAGCCCGGCGACCCGTGCAACCGCGTTGTTGACCGCCGAGGCGATCCCCGCCTGCGAGCGCTCCGCCCCCGCGAGCACCGCCGCCGTCAGCGGCGCCACCGTCATCGACAGCCCGACCGCGAACACCAGCAGCGCGGGCAGCACATCGGACACGTAATGCACCTTCACCCCGACCCGCTGGAACAGCCCCAGCCCGGCCGCGGCCACCAGCGGGCCCAACCCCATGAACAGCCGCGGGCCGTACCGGTCGGCGAGCGCCCCGAACCGGCGCGAGCACGCGAACATGATCCCCGTCACCGGCAGCGTCGCCAGCCCGCTCTGCAGCGGCGTATACCCGCCCACCTGCTGCAAGAACAGCACCAGGAAGAAGAACAGCACCGCCAGCCCCGCATACATCGCGAGCGTCTCCACGTTCCCAGCCGAGAAGTTCCGCCGCCTGAACAGCCCCAGCGGCAGCATCGGGTCGCGCGCGCGGGACTCGTAGGCCACGAACCCCACCAGCAGCGCAACGCCGGCGATCAGCGGCACCACCACGCCCGGACTGGACCATCCCAGCCGGGGCTGCTCGATCAGCGCGAACACCGGGCCGCCCAGCCCCAGCGCGCACAGCGCCGCCCCCGGCACGTCGATCCGCCGAGATCGACCCCCTTGCTGGTTTTGGGGGTGTGTATATCCCTCCTTCCCTTCTCCCATCGCCGGCATGACGGGACGCTCGGGCTGGCTGGGGATCGCGATCAGGATCAACGCCACACAGGCGATGGTGAACGGCAGGTTCAGCAAAAAGATCCACCTCCATGACCCGATCGCCAGCAGCTCCCCGCCCGCCAGCGGCCCCAGCACGGTCGCGATCCCGCCCCACGCCGTCCAGCTGCCGATCGCCGGACCGCGCTCTGACTCCTCGAACGTCGCCACGATCACCGCCAGCGCGCTCGGCACCAACAGCGCCCCCGCCACGCCCTGCAACGCCCGCGCTCCGATCAGCGCGCCTATCGACGGCGCCAGCGCACAAGCCAGCGAGCTCACACCGAAGCCCCCCACGCCGAGCGCGAACACCCGCCGCTCGCCATACAGATCCCCGAGCGAGCCCCCGACCAGGATCAGCGACCCCAACGTCAGCAGATAGGAGTTCACCACCCACTGCTGCGCCGCCAGCCCTCCCCCCAGCGCGCGCTGGATGCTCGGCAGCGCCACGTTCACCGCGGTCCCGTCCAGCAGCACGATCCCCGAGCCGATAATGCACGCCGCCAGCGTCAACCGCTTGCGCGCGGCCGTGGCGGTCGCGGGTCCTGACGTCTCGAGTAACGCCATCACTGCCACGACTCTATATGGCTACACCGCCAGGCACTGAGGGCGCGGTGACGGAGGACACGCCCGGGCGATGAGTCTTTATCTGAGATTATTTGTCTTTTCCCTCTTCCCAAAAAAAATTACGCGGCTCTTGGGTTGAAGGACGCTTCTCTCTCTGTCCATCTCCATGAGTCGGGCGAGCTCCGCCTTCGGAATATTCTCTCTCTCCCTAACCATAAAAGTTCATCCCACTCAAGACTTTTTCCGGCCTTTTGCGATACCCATCGGCAGCACTATCCGTCGTGTGGCGCCAGGTGGATTTAGACAGCTACTCCGCCATGGGCTGAGCTACCCGGGCGGGATTAATCGTGGGGGCGGTTGAGGCGGAACAGTTTGTTGAAGTAGCGGTAGACGAACTCCGGGAACCCCGGGCCGCTGGGTATGCGCATCGGCTCGAGCGGCGGCAGCGCGGGCGGCGGCGTACTCTCCGTCGTGGCGTGCTGCACGTCTTCGGGGGGCGCTAGTCGCGGACATGAGGTCAGTGTACTCCCGATTCAGAGGTTGTGGGCGAGGATCAGCGGCACGCCCAGTAGGAGCAGGGCGATCGCGGCGCTGACGAGATAGCTCTTGAAGCGCAGGATCCTGGCGTTCGCGTCCAGCGCGTCGGTGGCGGCGCCATACCCTTTATCCGACGACGGCACCGAAACGGGACACTGCTCGCAACAGACCAAACCTTCAGGACTGCACAACGACATGCCGGCAAGCCTGCTTCGCTTCGAGATGCCGCCCGCGAGGCAGCGAGCTGCGCTACACGGTCGCGCTGGGCTGGCGGCGCTTGCGACGCCCCAGACGGGCGAGACGCCCGAATATTGCGGGAGTTCTGAGGTACCCGGTGCGTTCGGTGACGACCGCATCTTTGAACGGGTTGCGGTCGCCGAGCCGTGGCTGAGCAGCTTTGGGCTGTTGGGAGTGTTCGTGGGCGAGTGCCTCGTCGACGACCTCGACGGTGCGCTCGGCGTCGTCCTCGCTCAGGCCCACACAAGTGTACACCGGCGGCGAGCGTGAACCCGAGGATTCTCCGTGACGAGCCGTTTATCTCACAACTCAGCCGGTCAATGAGCAAAAGCTGATTTTTCACGATTTTTGACGAAAAAGATTCCCCAAACGGGGACCTTTATCGCCCCCGCCGCCCTGGAGGCGTCTACCTTCGGCGTGGGGGCAGGTCGAAGTGGCGGTACAGGGTGATCGTGACCCCGACTGCGAGGATCGGGTAGATGGTCCAGAAGGGCGCGCCGAGCACCAGGGCGCCGGCCATGATCAGGCCGAACAGCATCGAGAGCGCGAAGTCGTAGCGGTCGAAGTCGCTCATGAGACCAATTTAGCGGCGAAGACGATGAACGTCAAGAAGCCACCCGCGGCGCCGAAGACGAACCCGGCGCCGATGCCACGGTTGATCAGGTCGGCGCGGACATCCGCACGGGTGCTGTCCAGCGCCATCAGTCTATCCGCATGCCTGTTCCCGCTGGCCGATCTCCGATCGGTGGGCCACGGCACCGGTCTCGAAGAAGACAAAGATCTTCATGACACAGCGACGCAGGTACAGCCCACAAGCCTCTGCCATGCAAAGCGCGAGGCGGCGTAGCTGTCCTTCCACCACGCGGCCGTCTATTCAATTTTGTCAAAGTCCGCCCGGGCCATTCCTCCTCGGCCCAAGGTCCTGCCGGTGCTGCTGCTCGCTGTCCGTCGATCCGCCGGGTTGCCTGCGCGGCCTGTGCGCTAGACGGTCGCGCTGGGCTGGCGGCGCTTGCGACGCCCCAGACGGGCGAGACGCCCGAATATTGCGGGAGTTCTGAGGTAGCCGGTACGTTCGGTGACGATCGCATCCTTGAAGAACTCGCCGAGTGGCGGCTGAGGAGCTTGGGGCTGTTGGGACTGTTCGTCGGCGAGCACCTCGTTGACCACCTCGGCTGTACGTTTGGCGTCGTCCTCGCTTAGCCCTACACGCTCGCGGAGGGCCTGCACCATCTGTGCATTGTCCTTGGTCATGGCTAGAAGTGTACACCGGCGGCGAGCGTGAACCCGAGGATCTCCGTGACGAGCCCGGCGGTCATTCGCACGAAGTGCGCCTTCAGTCGGTCCAGCGCTTGGTCGTTGTCGGTCTTGGTTTGAACGAGCGACTCGGCGATCTCGAGGTGGAAGCGTTGGCCGTCTGCCAGCATGCTTACATCGGTGTTGGTGGCTGCCAGCAGTTTGGCCGGCTCGACACGCTCCATCTCGACGCCGCGCAATACCGCTAGTGCTGCCGTCAACACAAACAGCACTCCGGCCGCACCTAGAACCAGGCCGGCCACTTGCAAGACGCCCGCTTGATCGACTTTGACGAGCGCCGGCTTGAGCAGCAGAGCTGCGGCCGCGGCGCCGGCGCCGACTGGCGCGACGGTGCCGGTGATTCGCGTCACGGTTTCTTGCTGCGCGCCCAGCGCGGCCGCTGCGGCTTCGTAGATTCGTTCTGCTGGTGTCGTCATCCCATCCCTCTATCCGACGACGGCGCCGAAGCGGGACACGTCTTCAGTTTTCAAAGTCCGCCTGGGCCATTCCTTCTCGGCCCAAGATGCTGCAGTCCCTGCCAATGCTGCTCTGCCTTCCGGTGCCCTGATCCTGCGAGCGGTTGTGGTTCGCGTCCCGTTCCCGTCCGGCTTCTCGAGCCGACCCCGTGGGTTGCGCCGACCCAGACCGCGCTGGGCACCGTCGAGCAAGCTAGAGATCGCTTGGGACGGAATCCTCGATCGGAGGCGGAAACTTTGCGACGCTGAGCCCAAACTCCAGTGTTTCCGGGCTCCGCGCTCAAAAAGTTGGCGCGAATCGGTCCTTGGCCCGCTCCGCGCCTGCTCGTCAGCCGGGCACGTCAACGGCGATGTTGGCTCGGCGCGTGAGGCCGACCAGCAGGCCGTTGTCGCCAGCGAGCACGCTGACCGCCCCGCCGACGAGCAGGAAGTCCTGCCGGTGTCCCGCGATCAATTGACGCGTTATCGCTCCAGCTGGTAGGGTGGGCGCTGATGAGCCGTAGGCTCCATGAGACTCAGGAAGTAGAGCGAAGCGCGGGTTTGTTCATCCCGCCGCATCGAAACCGCTCCGAGCGGTTGGGCCTGATGCAGGCCACGGCGATGAGCTCGTGCTCGGCCGTAGCCTCTGCCGGCACAGCCAGCTCGTGCTTCGGGACGCGTTCGGCCCTAGATTTGGGGCTTTTTGAGGCCCGGATGTCCCACCGCGTTGGTGAGGGGGGTTGGGAAAGCCCCGCAAAACCACGAAATTGGGCGCGAAACGTGGTTCTGAATGACTCTTTACGCCTTCATTAACTCTTTTGATAACAGCTACGCCATTGATCAAGTTGTTGTTCAAGGTGAAGAGCTTGCCTTCCGACTTGACAAAAGCAAAGACCTTCAAACATCCCAACCCTTCGTAAAGCCCGCTTCGCGACGTATCCACGCACCGGACTACGCCGCGACGACAAGATTGTTGAGAACGGGGGTGGTAGCGGGCAGAGTGAGCCGTCTCGGCTCGAACGTCTGCCTGTCGCTTGCTAGTCCCCTGCTTCGTATAGGTGCTCCCTCTCCGTACGCCACCCTCTGCGGCGGCTCCTAGTTGACCCTACGATCCTGCGGTCCTACCCACTGTCTTGCTATGAGCCTAAACACGCACCCGGTGCGCTAGTTGCGTCCGACACGTCTTTAGCTGGCGCTCAGACTACTCCGCCCAAAACACAAAAGTCAAGCCCTGGGCGAAAGCTCAATGTTTCCGGGGGGTTCGGGGTGATTTTGGGGATCGATGAGAGCCCACCCACCCGCCAGCGGAGGATCCGGAGAGGACGTTGCAGGGGCGATTCGGGGCGTCCCAGGGGCGGCTCGGGGCGTCCCAGGGGCGCTTCGGGACGTTGTAGGAGCGGTGGTTTGGCGCTCGCTCGAGCCTGCCCACGGAGCCCGTGGCGGCGGGCGGCCCGGAGCCTCGCTTGAGGCTGTAGGCGGCTGTAGGGGAGTGGACCTCCCCCACTAACAACGACACCACAGCGCTTGCTCAGCGGTTTTGGAGAATCGAAGAGACGGGGCGAGGATGGAAGTTCACGATGACCTCACGATCGCGGTATGACCCCCTGAACGGGTACACCATCGCCAGCACCAACTTCGACCAGCACGAGTACGACGAGCGCGGCGACGTGCTCCACCTCAGCCTCTCCCGGAGCACCTCGCGGCCGAGGCGCTCCAACCCGTCCTCGTCGCCGCCTGACCGGGCAAGCGACCGCGCCGAAGGATTCCGTCCCAAGCGGTCTGTAGCTTGCTGGATGGGCGCCCAGCGCGGTCTGGGTCGGCGAAACCCACGGGGGTCTCTCGAGCAGGGACACGGGAACGGGACGACGACACGACCGCTGGCAGGATCTGGGGCACCGGAGGCAAGGCAGCGCCGCAGCAGTCGGGCCGAGGAATGGCCCGGCGGTTTTTGAGAATTGAATAGTCAGGCAAGGTGGAGATCAGCTGCGCCGCCAGGGGTGGCACGCCTGGTCGTGGGAGGCTTGCCGATGGCCCCCTTCCGCGGGCCCGGTTCGACCTCGACAGACCGCTCGTCGCGAGATATGCTTCAGCCACACGGTCTTGACGGGGAGAGGGGTCGGATGTGCCACACGTACACCTGAATCGCACCGCCGGCGCGCGGCGGGGGATGACTTACGTCGGCATTTCGGAGCGCTCCTTTTCCGATGACCGCGAACGCCGTGAGAAGCGTGCCCTCCGGCAGAAGAAGAAAATCGTCCGCGACGCCAAGCTCCTCGCCCGATCCGAGGACTGGAGGGCCAGCGGAGAAGAGGCGCTGTCCTTTTCCGGCGCTGGAAAGCCGCCGGCTCGGCCGGTCGCGCCTACGACGAGAAGCTGTGGAAGAGCTTCAAGGCGGCATCCGATGAGTTCCACCAGCGCCGGGCCAGGCACTTTGCCGAGGTCGCCCGTGTCGCTGAGGCGAAGGCCACCGCGAAGCAGCAGCTGATCGCCGAGGCGGAAGAAACGAGCTCGATCAGCGACTACGTCGGCCAAGGTCAGTTCTCGGACATCATGACTCGCTGGCGCGAGACCGGGCACGCCGGGCGTCACGAGAACGAGCTGTGGACCCAGTTTGTCAATGCCAGGCAGGCGATGTACAACGCGACCGCGGAGGATCGCCGTGGCCGCCAGAGCGAGTATGTGCAACGCGTGGAAGCGCGGATCATCGGGCACCGCGAGATGATCGGCAAGCTCAAGGCGCAGCGCAGAGAGATCGCCCTCCGCCGAAGGGGACTGATGCCGGGTTGGGTCGGACTCGAAATGGCCGAAGAATTCGACTCACGAACCGAAGAGATCGATAGGTACATCGAAGAACGTCAACGCTGGCTGGACGAGGACACCCAGCGAGTGGCTCGCGCGATGGTTGGTCAGGACGAGGTGAGCGTCACCGAGTTCTACCGAAAGATGCTTACTTTGGATTAGCTATGGCTGGCCATGATGCGAAGTGCGGAACGATGCGCTCTGGGGGTTGGATGACTCGAAAAGAATGCTTACTTTGATTGCTTCAGTGGAGGTCGCCTCCCCACGGACAGCTCCTCTCTACAAACGCCTCCCCCGTGGTCCTCACAGACTCACCCGCGACGAGGTCATTCGCAATCAGCGCACCCGCATCCACGGGGCGATGATCGAGGCGATTGCCCAGTACGGCTACGAAAAGACAAGCATCAAGTACATGCTCGCTCTCGCGGGCGTCTCCCGCCGGGCCTTCTACGAACAGTTCGCGAACAAGGAGGAGTGCTTTCTGACAACCTTCGACCTGCTCGCCGCCCGAGCGGTCAAGCGGACCAACGAGGCCTACCGTGCCGCCGATGGCGACGCCCTGGAGAGCCGCCTGCGGGCCGCCTTCGAACAGTTCGCCGAGGAGGTCGGGGAGCAGCTCGAGGGGCGCCACCCTGATCGAAGCGCCGATGGCCGGACCCGCGGGCATGTCTACCTGTGCCGGGCAACCGCGACCTTCGAGCAGATGCTCCTGCGCAGCTTCGCGCACGCGCCCGAGGCGAGCGCCCTCCCGCTCCCCGTCGTCAGGGGGATCGTCGGGGGCCTGTACGAAGTGATGTCTGCATGCCTGCCCCTCGAGCGAGCCGAGGAGATCCCCGCCCTGACCGAGGAGCTGCTGGGGTGGACCATGATCTTTCAAACGCCCGCCCTGGACCGCCTGGCCGCGCGCGTGTCCGAACGCGCTCGCGTCGATGCGGGCTCCACAAACGGACATGTCTCGAACGGGCACGCCACGAACGGGCACTCCGTGAACGGGCATGCACCGAACGGCTATGCGATGAACGGCCACCTCAACAACGGCGGCGATGCCTCGCATCTGGACGCTCGCGGGCGCCTGCTCGAGTCCGTGCTGAGGCTCACCGTGCTCGAGGACTACGGCGAGCTCAGCGTGCCACGGATCGCCGACGAGGCGGACGTCTCGCTCGATGACTTCCTCGAACTGTTTGTGGACAAGGAGGACTGCTTCCTGGCCGCCTTCGACGAGTATGAGCTACGAGCTCCTGGCGCTGACCGCCGACCCCGAGCTGGTCGGCGAGCACTGGCCCCGTGCGGTACGCCGGACAATCGGCGCGCTGATGCGCCACCTGGCCGACCACCCGCTCCACGCCCGGATGATCGCCGCGGAGGTGTACGCCGCCGGGCCGGACGCGATCGAGCGCAACCACGAGCTCGCCCGTGACATCGCCACGCTGCTCACCGAGGGAGCCCCCGAGGGGGCTGGTGAGGGAGTCCCCGAAGGGGCTGGTGGCACGTTCGCCGATGCCGTCACGGGCGCGATCTGGGCACGGTCCGCTGCCAGGTCGCGAGCGCGCAGATCGCATCCGTCCCCAGCGCTCA
>CAWCYP010000010.1:0-4999 GCA_963799735.1 uncultured Solirubrobacterales bacterium
CCCGGGGATAAATTTGGGGCGCCGCGACCAAGGGGACGGCCACGGCACCCCGGGGCACGCCACCACGGTGGCGCCGCTCCCCCCTGGGCGTCACCGGAGAGGGTGTCAGTGACGCCCAAGCCTCTTATACCTGGCCCTCACCATACCGACCCCGACTCGATGAGCGCCTTCGCCCTCATAGTCCTCGGGACGTATATGCACAAGAGCACGGGCAGCGCGTCTTGGCGTCGCGGTGCTTGTGCTCGTCGGGTGTTCGATGCGTCGCGGAGGCGGTGAGGGCGGCTCAGGCGGCGTGAGATGCGGGCTCCCGCGCGAGAACGCGGTCGATCGCAGCGACGACATCCGGGTCGAACTGTGTACCCGCGCAGCGGTGCAGCTCAGCGAGCGCATCGTCGATCGTCATGCGCTCGCGGTACGGGCGGTCGCTGACCATCGCGTCGTAGGCATCCGCCACTCCGACGATGCGCGCCTCGAACGGAATCTGCTCGCCGGCGAGCCCCTCGGGATAGCCACTGCCGTCATAGCGCTCCTGGTGGCCGCGGATGATCGGGGCGACATCGGCGAGCCGGCCGATACGCGCCACGACGTCGGCGCCGATCGCGGGATGCTTGCGCATCGCCTTCCACTCTTCGGCGGTGAGCGGCTCAGTCTTGTGCAGGATCGTGTCGGCGACCGCCACCTTGCCGATGTCATGGAGCTTTGCCCCCAGGTAGACAGCGCGTGCCTGCTCGGGCGTGCAGTCAAGCTCGAGAGCGAGGTGCTCAGCCAGCTTCGCCACGTGCAGCGAATGCTCGGAGGTGCCCTTGTCGCGTATGTCGACGAGCATCGCGAGCGCGTCAACGGCGCCCATGATCACGTGTTCGTCGGGCGTCGAGGAGCCGCTGCGGGAGCTCTCGATGCTGGTGACGACGGGATCCGACGCGCTGAACGTCTGATTGCGCCCCAGCCACTTGGCGGCATACATCGCGCGGTCGGCAGCGTCAAGCAGCGCACCGCGGGTCGAGCCGTCGTGCGGGTATGCAGCCACGCCGAGGGACACAGTCAGATGGGTGCCACCGGCGATGTCGAACAGGTGCGCCGCGATCGTCTGTCTGACGCGCTCGGCGATCGTCATCGCCTGCTCGGCATCGATCTCCGGGAGCACGGCCACGAACTCCTCGCCGCCCCAGCGGCCGAGCGTGTCCATCGCGCGCAGCGCCTTGCCGACCAGCTCGCCCAGTTCGCGCAAGGCGCGGTCGCCCGCGGCATGCCCGCAGGCGTCGTTGATCTCCTTGAAGTGGTCGATATCCAGGAACAGCAGCGCGCAGCCACGCTCATGGCGCCTCGAGCGAGCCAGCTCCGCGTCGATCGTGGACGCCAGCGCACGGTGATTCGGCAGTGCGGTGATCGGGTCGGCCCTCGCCAGCAACGCCAGTTTGGTATGGGCGGAGCTCAGCTGCATGTGCGCGTCCAGCAGATCGCGCTGAGAGATGATCTGGCGCGCAGACACGAGCCCCGTGACGGCCAGAGCCGCGAGCGTAAGGCTGAGGGTCGGGAAGAACGGCCCCCCGAGCTGAGAGCCGATCAGCAGTGCGAACACGACAGCCACCGCGAGGTAGGGAAGCGCGACAAAACGCGAGCCCTGTTCCGTGAGAAACCGTTCGTCTGGCTCGACGGAGCGCGAAGCGGCAAGCGATCGTCCCTGGCTGGCCGCCGCGAACGCGAACAGCGCGGTGGCGGTCATCCACAGCGCATTGACACCGCCGCCGCCCGTGTAAGTGGAGTGCAGCTCGAGCCACCCATAGATCAGGTCGGCCACCACGTACAGCCCGATGCCCGCCCCCAGCAGCTGCAGTGCGCGGTGTGCGCTGCGGACCTCCACGCGCAGCAGCACATGGATCAGGCCAACGATCAGCACGAAATCGCCAATCGGGTAGCACGAGGCGACGAAGCCCGTCAGGAAGCTGCTCGTGCTCTCGGTGGCGGTCCGACCCAGCACGAGGAACCAGACGACACTCCCCGCGCCGATCGCGATCGTGGCCGCGTCGAGCAGCAAACGCACGCCGCCATGGCGCCTGCGGGCCATCGGAAAGCGCAGCAGGCCGGCGAAGAACAGCGGATAGAACATCAGATAGAGCGGGTCGCTCAACGAAGGCGACGGTTCCCTCCCGATCGATTCGTAGATCAGCTGCGCGACGTCCCCGAGCAAATAGAAGACGAGCGCGCCCGCGATCAGCGACCACGCCTGCCAGATCCGGCGGTCAGCCCGACAGCGCCCGGCGGCGCGATGAGCGCTCGCGATCGCCACCAGCGTGATCGGCACGAACGCGGCGTCTCCGATCTGTGCCTCCTCGCCGTGAGGGCCCCAGCGAAACACAAGCCACGTTCCGTAGACCGCCAGGTAAGCAAGCACGCCGAGCAACAGCGGCCGTGGGATCGCACGACTCGTGTTGGGGGCCTTGACGGCCGCCCTGAAACCGACCTGTGCGCCCAAAAGCGGCTCGTCGGTAGGCTGGAAAACGAGCCATCTCACGCCTGTATCGGCATAAACCCGACGCCCCCCAACCGTAGAACAGCGCGCCTCGCGTCCGTAAATCTCTCTCTCCCCCCTCCCCACCCAAACAAGGATGTCCCCACCGACCAAAGGTTCCTCCGCCGCATCCGGTACGTTCTCGTTCATCCGAGCACCCGAGCAGTTAGGAGAATCGTGACCGACTTCCTTCACGAGATGCACAAAGAGATCACCGCCCGACGGGATGAGCTGAAACCCCTGGTGGATGAGTTCCACCGCCTCGAGGACGCCGCGTCGGCACTGGCGAAGGTGATCGGATCGGCTGCCTCCGAGGCCACCTCGGCCGTCGCCGCAACCGTCACGCACCGCCGCCGGCGACGACGGGGACGCCCGCCTGGCTCCGGCTCTGCCAAACGAGCGAGCAAAGCGACCCCTGCCGCCGCTGCCGCGGCCACTCCGGCCGCCACTGCGACTGGGGATGCGGGCGCCACTGCCGCCGCCACCCCGGTCAAAGCACCACGCAAACAACGAGGTCGGCCCCCGGGACGCAAAAAAGTAGGACGGCCGCCGGGACGCTCCAAAGTCGCGGCGAGCACCGCGGCTCCCACCGCGGCCCCCACTGCGGCTCCCGCGGCTCCCGCCGCCCCCGCCGCCGCCGGGCGTCGTCGCGGCGGACGGCGCAAAGGCGGCAAACGTGCAAGGCAGGCACTGACGTTGATTCGCGCCAATCCCGGTATCACGATCCCCGAGCTGGCCAAGAAGATGAGCATCGACGGGACCTACCTCTACAAGGTCCTCCCACCACTCGAGCAGGAAAACAAGATCCGCAAGGAGGGTCGCGGCTGGCACCCCGTGAAGGGTTGACGATTGGGGACGAAGGTGTGGCGGGGCGGTGCCCTGAAGGGGGAGGGATTGTATGTGTACTTAAAAAACTGGGTATAGCATTGGTATCGCGTATATGCATAAGAGCACAGGCGGCGGGTGCGCTACTTCAGTGGCGGCGGCATGTCCTCGAGCGTCTCGCCGTCCCCGTCTGACTGCGAGTCCTCGGGTGCTATCAGCGGGCTGAGCGTGTCGAGGGAGGTGATGCTCGCGCGGGCGGGCTCGCGCTGGACGAGCGACATCGACCCTTTCTCGAGGACTCCGTCGATGCGCTCGGGCTCGAAGCCGCGGATGATGTCCTTCTGCGCCCGGTAGTAGCCCTGGGGCGTTCGTTCGATCAGTCCCAGTTCGCGGATCGCGTTGAGATCCCTTGTGAGCGTCTTGGATGTCTTTTGCGCGTAGGCGCGCGCGAGCCGAGGGTCTAGAACTGGGATTTCAGCACGAGCCACCGACTCAGGATGATGCTTTGATAACTCAAGCGTGAGGCGCAAGCGACGACGATTCGTTTCCGTACGAAGCTCGCCGAACTGCTGGTAAACGTATTGCTCCCAGCGGTCATCGAACTGCCAGCGCCAGACGATGTCGAGCTGCTCGGTGAGTTCATCGACAAAACCCCGCGCAGCGTAGGTCAGGAAATCCATTACATCGCCGGTCTCGCTCGCCCGCTTGAGCTGGCGGTAGTACTCCGTGCGCGTCGCGTTGTAATGGTTACTCAGCAGCTGCGTAACGGGCGGAGGGAAGCCCGCGGCCAGCAGCAGCTCCAGCTCCAGGAGCCGCGCCGTCCGTCCGTTGCCGTCGCCGTAGGGATGAATCCAGGCGAGGTAGAGATGGGCGACCATCGCCTTGAGGATCGCCAGGGCCGCGCGGTACTCGGGTTTAGCGGCAGGCGCCTGGAAGTCTGGGCCGTTCAGCCACTCGCAGAGCCGCCCCACCAGGTATTTGCAGTCCTCATGATCAGGCGCTTTATAGACGTTGCCGACGACCACGCCCGTTTGGCGCGTCTGGCCGGGCACCACATGGTCTTCGACCTGAAGACCCTCGAGAATCATGGCGTTATAGCGATCCAGACGCTCGGGGGAAACCTTGATCGAAGGGTCCTGCAGCAGTTCGTTCTTGATCGCGTTATAGGCGGCGATCACGTTCCGGATTCTCCTGCGCCAAGTACTCCTTGGACGGCGGCAACTCAGACGTCTCCTCGACGACCTTGCGAGCCTCCTCCTCCGACAGCGTGTTGCCCTCGATCGCCGTCGTCGCCAGGGCCCCCTTCGTGAGATAAACAACCATCAGCTCATGCGCGCGATCAGGCGCAAGCAGAGTCCTCGCCACATGCTGAGACTTAGACTTCGCCTCCCCCAGCAGAATCCAAAGGGACGGACTGGCTCGCCTCAGATCGAGTGAGAAGCTGACGTGCGGGTGCGTGCGCTCGTATTCGCGAGACTCGGTATCCATCCGGCCCTCCGACTACCGGTCCATGCGGAAGACAAATCGCCCGTTGGGATTATGGGCCATAAAATGTCCCTGCAACATGTCCCCATACTAGCGCACCCGACTGCAGCGTGGGACGGTCGTAGTGCTGCTCCGGTTCAAGCGCCGTGGCAAGCGCCCTGCAGGGGACTCCTGCGTGAA
>CAWCYP010000011.1:0-98667 GCA_963799735.1 uncultured Solirubrobacterales bacterium
CAGGCGACACATTTGCCGGAGGTCTCATCGGCTACGTCGCCGCCCATCCGCTTGCCGAGCTCTCCGACGAGCTGCTGCGCCGCGCGATGGCCCACGCCACGGCCCTGGCCTCGTTCAACGTCGAGGAGTTCGGCACCGAGCGCGTCGCCCGCCTGACCGCCGCGGAGATCGCCACGCGCGTGCAGGAGCTGCGCGAGATGACCCACTTCAGCGACGCCCCCATGCCCGCGCGGGGGTGACCACGCGGGGGTTAGACGTAGCGGCTCGCGGGTCTGTACGGATGCCGCGATCAGTAGTACGATCGGATGGAGTGGATGCGTGGACGTTCATCTGGCTGATGTTCCTGCTGAAGATCCCGATCGTGGCGTTGTTCCTGATCGTGCGTTGGGCGGTGAACCAGACCCCCGAGACCGAGCCCGGGCGGGACGGCGGCATCGGACTGCGACCGAGCCCGCACCGCCCGCACCAACCTCGCTCGCGGCTGCCGCGCAGGCGCGGCCCCCACGGCGACCCCGCGCCTTCGTCCCCGGCGCGCGTGCGCGCGGTCGTGGCGCGCGGGCGGCTCGTCTCGCGCTGAGCGGAGCGCCGCGTGCGGCGCCGATCGAAAACCTTTTTGCCGGGTCAGGTGGAGGCCACCGAGAGTCGCTACGGTGTAGCTCGGACCACCTGACGACACGACAGGAGAGGTAGATCAGCGCCCGAGACGCAGGTTCACGAGCAGCAGACATCGGGCAACGGCGCTGTGCCCGGAGACACGTTGACGGTGACGGACAACCGCACGGGCCGCACCTACGAGCTGCCGATAACCGACGGGACGGTGCGGGCGATGGACCTGCGCCAGATCAAGGCGGGCGAGGATGACTTCGGCCTGATGGCCTACGACCCGGCGTACACGAACACGGCCTCGTGCCGCTAGCGCCATCACCTACATCGACGGGGAGGCCGGGATCCTCCAGCACCGCGGCTACCCGATCGAGCAGCTGTGCGAGCACTCGACTTACCTGGAGGTCGCCCACCTGCTGATTTACGGCGCTCTGCCGACTGCAGCAGAGCTGGCCGAGTGGACACACGAGATCACGATCCACACGTTCGTGCACGAGAACGTCAAGGACTTCATGCAGGGCTTCCGCTACGACGCCAACCCGATGGGCATGCTCGTGGCCTCGGTCGGCGCACTCTCGACGTTCTACCCCGACGCCAACCAGATCCACGACGAGGACGTCCGCAAGACCCAGATCATCCGGCTGCTCGCGAAGATGCCCACGCTGGCCGCGTTCGCCTTCCGGCACAACATGGGCCAGCCGTACGTGTATCCGGACAACGCCCTGGACTACGCGGGCAACTTCCTGTCGATGATGTACAAGATGACCGAGCTCTCCTACGAGCCCGATCCTCGGCTGGAGCGCGCGCTGGACGTCCTGTTCATCCTGCACGCCGACCACGAGCAGAACGCCTCGACCAGCGCCGTGCGCTCGGTCGGCTCCACCCAGGTGGACCCCTACTCGGCGGTCGCCGCCGGGGTCGCGGCGCTGTACGGGCCACTGCACGGCGGCGCCAACGAGGCGGCCCTGCGGATGCTCAGCCGGATCGGCACGCGTCGAGAACATCCCCGACTTCCTCGAGGGCGTGAAGGCGGGCAACGAGCGCCTGATGGGCTTCGGCCACCGCGTCTACAAGAACTACGACCCGCGCGCGCGGATCATCCGCAAATACCTCGACGACGTGTTCGAGGTGCGCGGCAAGAGCCCGCTGCTGCACGTCGCCACCGAGCTGGAGAAGCGCGCGCTCGACGACGACTACTTCACCTCAGCGCAAGCTCTACCCCAACGTCGACTTCTACTCTGGCCTGATCTACGAGGCGCTCGGCCTGCCCGTGACGATGTTCCCGGTGATGTTCGCGATCGGACGCACGACGCGGCTGGATCGCGCAGTGGCTGGAGATGGTGCAAGACCCCGAGCAGAAGATCGCCCGTCCGCGCCGAATCTACACGGGCGATCTGGACCGGGACTACGTGCCCCTTGAGCAGCGCGGCTAGCGCCCCGATGGCCAAGGACGCAGTGAGCGAAGTGTGCTTGGCACACGAGCGATCGAGGACGCAGCCTGGCGCCGTGCCAGCGGGCCGCTAGATCACCAGGGTCGCGCCGTGGCGGCGTAGCCAGTCACGGTCTTCGCGGTAGCGTGGCCAGCGACGCTCGACCAGCGCCCAGAAGCGACGCGAGTGATCGAGGATCTCCAGGTGGCAGACCTCGTGCCAGACGACGTAGTCGAGCACCGACTCGGGCGCGAGCAAGAGGCGCCAGTTGAAGCTCATGTGCCCGCTGGACGAGCACGACGCCCAGCGGGTGCGCTGGCCGCGGATCGACAGGTCGCGGTAGCGCACGCCCGCCACGGCGGTGGCGCGATCCAGGCGCGCGGCGATCTCGGCGCGCGCGGCGCGGCGGTAGAAGCGCTCGATCGCGGGGCGAGAATCGGTTGCGGGGACGTAGAGCCGCTCGCCGCGGCGGTGCACGCGCGTGCGGCCGGGCTGCGCGACGAGGCGCAGGGTGGTGTCGAGGTAGGGCAGCTCGCGGGTGGGTTGGAGCGCGGACGGCGGCGGAGAGATCGTCAGGGCAGCGTGGGTAGGGCATCGGCCCGCAAGGGTAGTGGCAGCGCCGGGCATAATCCGCGCTGCACCGCGCGCGGGGACGCAAACAGGCCGGCGGTTCGGGGGATGAAGGCCCGAAATCCAGGGTGCAGGCTCCCGCGCGAGGTGCAAAGGCGACTACGAGGTCTACCTCAACGGCGTGCATCAGCAGCGCGGGACCGACTACAAGGTGCGCGAAGGCGCGCTCGTGTTTGATGCGGAGCTGCGCAAGGACCGGATCAGCGGTTGGCGCTGGCTGCTGGGCGCGTGGGGCGTGGGCACCTACCGGCAGAACGACTCGGTCGACGTGCGCTTCCAGGCGCCGGACGGCTCGCCGCGGGTGGCGGAGGGGCTGGAGATCGAAGCGGTGGACTGAGCCGGCGCGGGCGCGCTCGGGCGCGGGCGTACGGACGCGCTCGGGCATGCGGGCGCAGGCGCGGGCGGGAATCACGCGCCCGCCGCGGCGACCGGCGTACTCCCACGGCCGCGAGAGCTTGAGCGCGGACAGGATCGCGCGCGTGGCGGGGGAGCGGTTGAGCGTGTAGAAGTGGATGCCGGGCGCGCCCGCGGCGAGCAGCTCGGCGCACTGCAGGGTGGCGTAGGCGACGCCGAAGTCGAGCACCGCCTCGGCGTCCTCGCCGCGCGCATGCAGCTCAGCCTGCAGACCGGCTGGAATAGAGGCGCCGCACATTGCGGCCATCCGCTGTACCTGGCCGGCGTGCGTGATCGGCATGATCCCAGGGATGATCGGAACCTCGATCCCGGCGGCGCGCGCGCGGGTGAGGAAGTCGAAGTAGACGGCGTTGTCGAAGAACAGCTGGGTGATCAGGAAGTCCACGCCGGCGGCGACCTTTTCGACCAGATGGCCAAGGTCGGCCTCGGGACTGACCGCGTGGATGTGGGTCTCGGGAAAGCAGGCGGCACCGATCGCGAACGGATAGTCGGCACGGATCAGACCGACCAGCTCGCGCGAGTACTCGAGGCCCCCCTCCGTCTTGACCCACTCGTCGTGGCCGGCGGGCGGGTCGCCGCGCAGGGCGAGCACGTTGTCGATGCCGCTGCGCTGCATCTCGGTGAGCGTCCCGCGCAGCTCCTCCACGGTCGCGCCCACGCACGTGAAGTGGGCCATCGCCTCCAGGCCGTACTCCTCCCTGATCCGCTTGACGATCTCGATCGTCTTCTCGCGGGTGGAGCCGCCCGCTCCATAGGTCACCGATACGAACGACGGCTCCAACGTTCGCAGCTCGGCCAGCGCACCGTACAGGTTGCGCTCGCCCGCCTCCGTCTTCGGCGGGAAGAACTCGAACGAGAACACCGGCTGCTCGCCTGTAGGCGAGGATCTGGTCGATGCGCATGTGGATACGGTAGAGGTGGAGCTACTAGACCGCCGTCCAGCGCTCGGGTTCGCCGGCGACGCGCACGGCCTGCCCGGTGACCTCTAGGTGCAGGAGCATCGACAGGGTCTCGGTCAACAGCCACTGGGCTGTCATCGGGGAGAGCTCGGGGCCGTGAACGCGCGGCATGATCTCGAACGCCGTCAGGGGCTCGCCGCCGGCGAGGACGTCGAGGATGGCGGACAGGCGCTCGGCCACGAGCGCGCGGTTGGCCTCGATGTGGGCGTGCACGTCGGTGAACGTGCGGCCGTGGCCGGGCAGGCACAGGCGCGCGTGCAGCGCCTCGACGACGTCCAGCGAGCGCACGAACTCGCCCACGGGGTCGGGCGAGTAGCCGTAGTCGAAGAACGGGAACACGCGCCCGAGCAGGTGATCGCCGGAGATCAACAGGCGGTGCTCGTCCTGGAACAGGCACACGTGCGACGGCGCGTGACCGGGAGTCTCGTGGACGGTCCAGGGGCCGAGATCGGTGTCGACGATCACGCCTGGCAGCAGCGGCGCGGTCGGGCTCGATGAACGCGGCGATGCCCGATTCGCGGTTGCGGGCGCGCTCGGCCGCGTAGCGGCGCAGGGGCTCCTCGGGCACGCCGGACTGGCGCGCGATCTCCAGGCGGCGCAGGATCGCCGCGTCGGGATCCTCCGCCCAGTGCCGGGCATGCTCGTGGTTGGGGTGCATCCACAGCTCGCAGCCCGAGCGCTGCGACGATCGTGGCGGCCTGGCCGTAGTGGTCTGAGTGGGCGTGCGTGCAGACCAGCAGGCGCACGTCCTCTAGGGCGAGGCCGCCGCACATCTGAAGCGCGCGTTCGAGGTCGACGAGCGAGCCGGGCGCGTGGATGCCGGTGTCGAACAGCACGATCCCCTCGCCGGCCGCAACCGCCCAGGCGTTGCCGTGGGGCACGCCCGGCCAGGGCAGCGGCAGGCGCAGGCGATACACGCCCGGCAACACGCGCTCGCCCCGGCCCAGCTCGCGCTTACGTGTTCCCTCGGCCACTTGCGAGGAGACTAGACTAGGTGTCTCTGCCGGCGTCGTCACAAAGGGAGGAAGAGAGATGGCCGAGGAAGACGAGCAGACGAGCAGCGCGGCCACGAAGGTGCAGGAGGCGGCCGCCAGCGTGCAGCAGGCCTCGGCGGCGACGAAAAAGCGCGAGCGGATCACCCCCGACCGGACCGAGGCCGAGGCGGTGGCGCGGAGGTACTTCGAAGCGATCGGCGCGCACGACGTGCAGGGCGCGGCAGCGATGTGGGCCGACGACGGGCGCGAGGACGTGCGCGGCCAGGGGCGTGTTCGTCGGCCCGGAGGGGCTGCGCGAGTTCACCTCGAGCCTGATCGAAGCGATCCCGGACCTGAACGTGGAGATCGTCTCGACCACGACCGAGGACGAGCGCTGCGCGTTGCACTGGCGCTTTTGCGGCACGTTCGCGGGGCCGGGCTCGTTCAACGGGATCGCGCCGACCGGGCACCGGATGGAGCTCGAAGGCGTGGACGTGCTCAGCGGTGCGCGACGGGCTGATCCACTCGAACGACGCTTTCACCGACACGATGGCCGTGCCACGCCAGATCGGGATGATGCCGCCGCTTCACTCGCCCGCCGAGCAGCGGATGATGGGCGCCTTCAACGTCAAGACGCGCGTGACCGACGGGCTGACCGGCGGCGGCGGCGAGGCCAAGCTCGTGGCCGAGGGCGTGTGGGTCGTGCAGGGCCAGCCCGGCCGCTGCAACGTGTATCTGCTCGAGAACGGCGGCGAACAGGGCGGCGTGACGATGTTCGACGCGGGCGCGCGCACGATGACCCGCGCGGTGGCGCGCGCGGGCGCGCGACTCGGCGGGATCACGCAGATCGTGCTCGGCCACGGGCACACCGACCACCGCGGCACCGCGCCGGGGCTGGGCGTGCGCGTGCTGTGCCATCCCGAGGAGGTCCAGGACGCCGAGGGCAGCGGCGGGTGGCGCTACTGGCCCGAGCGACCTCGCCGGGCTGCCGACGCCCCAGCGCCAGATCCACCGCGTGCTGCACCGCTATGCCTTCGACGGCGGCCCGGTGAAGATCAGCGGGACCGTCAAGGAGGGCGACGAGATCGCCGGATTCAAGGTGATAGATCTGCCGGGCCACGCACCCGGGCTGATCGGGCTGTGGCGCGAGTCCGACCGGCTGGCGCTCGTCAGCGACTGCTTCTACACCCTCGACATGTGGGGCCGCAGCTGTGCCCCGAGCGTGCCGGCGCAGACCTACAACTACGACACCGATCAGGCCCGATCCAGCATGCGTAAGCTCGCCGAGATGGAGCCCGCGGCGGCCTGGCCGGGACATGCACACCCGACCACGGGGGATGTGCGGGGGCAACTGCTGAAGGCAGCGGGCGCAGCCGATGGCGCGGCGGTATTCGGGCTCGGCGCCTGAGCGCACACGCGGCCGGCGAGCGGACGGTCCTGCCGGACGAAGGATTGGTGTGAGCAAGCGCAACCGTAGGCCGCTGAAGCTGAAGGCGCCGAGCAGCGAGTACACAGACGCGGACGGCAACACGCTGACGCTGCGCGGGGCGCTGACGGCGGCGGCGCGGCGTGAGTACGCGGACGTGCTCGCGGGCATGGGTGGGCGGGCGTCCGATACCCGAGAGGATGCGTGGCAGCGCGCGGTGGAGCTACTGTTCGAGCGGCTGGCTGTCAGCTGGACGATCGCGGCTCGCCGATCACACGCCAGCGCGAGCTGCTGGCGCGCTACCGGGCGGCCAGTCAGATCGAGCGCGCGTGGATTCGCGACGTGCTGCGCGAGCACTGCGCCGAGCACTTCCCGGACGTGCAGGCGCCCTGACGGCCGAATGGCGGCGACCCAGCCCTCCGGGCTGTGTGCCCCCGATCTCCGATCGGTCTGCGTCCTCGATCGCAGCTGTCAAGCCGAATCGTCAAGCAACTCCAGACGCGGACCGTGGGAGACGCCGGCCGCGACGAACCGGGCGGTGGCCGGGCTGAGCACGAACTCGAGCGTGTCCCCGGACTCGCCGCGCACGTGCAGGCGGCGTCCCTCTTCGGAGATCGCGACGACCGTGCCGGGTTCGAAGCCGCCGCCGAAATGGGCGATGCGCGCACGGGCGCCCACGCGCGGGACGGGTCGCGAGGGGCCGAGCATCGGTTGATGGTAGGCCCACGCGGCAGACCTTGCGCGACGCCCGCCGCAACCGGGGGAAATCACCGCTACGGTGCGGAGCAACATGCGCCGCACCAAGATCGTCGCCACCATCGGGCCCGCCTCGCGCGAGCCGGACACGCTGCTGCGGATGGTGCAGGCGGGAATGGACGTGGCGCGGCTGAACTACTCGCACGGGACGCTGGAGGAGCACGCCGAGACCGTACGGCGCGTGCGTGACGCCGCCGGGCGGGCTGGACGGCCGGTGGCGATCCTGCAGGACCTGCCAGGGCCGAAGCTGCGCATCGGGCCGCTGCGCGAGGACGTCGTCGAGCTCACGCCCGGCGAGCGGCTGACGATCACCGGCGGCGAGACCGACGAGCTTGGCGACGCGCAGCACATGAGCATCACCTGGGAGGGCCTCGCCGACTCGATGACGCCGGGCGAGGTGCTGTATCTCGCGGACGGCTCGGTGCGGCTGCGCGTCGTGGAGGTCCGCGCCTCCACGCACGAGGTCGAGGCGGAGATCGAGGTGGGCGGCGCGGTCGCCTCGCGCCAGGGGCTGAACATTCCGGGTCCCACCGAGTCGCTGCCGTCGGTGCCCGAGCACGATCTCGAGCTGCTGCGCCACGGCGAGTCGATCGGCGTGGACATGGTCGCGCTGTCGTTCGTGCAGCGTCCCGAGGACGTCGAGACCGTGCGGGGTCACACGCGCCTGCCGCTGATCGCCAAGATGGAGAAGCCCCAGGCGGTGGAGCGGGCCGAGGAGATCCTACGGGCGGCCGACTGCGTGATGGTCGCCAGGGGCGACCTCGGCATCGAGCTGGCGATCGAGCGCGTGCCGATCGTGCAGAAGCAGCTGCTGCGCCTCGCCGGGCATCTGGCGCGCCCGTCGATCACCGCGACGCAGATGCTCGACTCGATGGTCACCTCCTCACGCCCGACCCGCGCGGAGGTCGCCGACGTGGCCAACGCGATCCTCGACGGCACCGACGCGGTGATGCTCTCCCAGGAGACGGCGATCGGGGCCTACCCGGTGGAGGCGATCGCGATGATGGCCTCCGTCGCCGAGCAGGCCGAGGCGATCGCGCCGTATGAGGACTGGAACGCCTCGCGCGTGCGCCGGGTCGATTCCGACCCCGCCTACACGATCGCCCACAACCTGTGCGTGGCCGCGCGCGAGCTGCGCCTGGACGCGCTCGTGATCCCGACGCTGTCCGGGCGCTCGGCGCGACTCGTCTCCGCCCACCGCCCGACCGCGCCGATCTACGCGCTCTCGCCCGGCAAAGAGACCGTCCGCCGCTGCGGGCTGATGTGGGGCGTGCAGGCCGCCTCGATGCGCCGCCATGAGACGACCGAGGCGCTGATCGCCGACGCCGCCCGGCGCGTGGTCGAGCTCGGCTGGTGCCGGCCGGGTCAGCGCGTGGGCATCACCGCCGGACTGCCGTCCGGGCGACCGGGGACGACGAGCCTCGTGCAGATCCAGACGGTGTGATCCTCAACTGCGCGCGCCGACGCCGGTGTGCGCATAGAACTCAAGCTCTTCACGGCCCAGCTCGGTCACCGGCTCATCCCCATACATCCACTCGCGCGCGATCCGGTGCCAGTTCGCGCGCGCGCGCAGCTGCGAGAGGACCGCGAGCGTGAGCAGCTCCATGCGCCGGCCGAACAGGTGCTCGGGGCGCATGTCCTGGTGGCGCATCTCGGCGAAGTAGCTCGAGCGCGGGTCTGAGCTCTCGATCATCACCTGCGTGGCGATCTCCGGCGTCAGCTGGACGGGTTCGTCGGCGGTCGTGTACCACCAGATCGCCGTCGCCGATGAACGCCAGCAGGTGCTCGGGATCGACCCGGTCCGGTTCGGGCAGGAACCCCGACCGCGCGAGCAGCCGGTGCAGCTCCTGGGCGTCCCCCTCCGACACGGCCCGCTGGCAGGCCAGCTCCAGCTCGACCGGCTCGCGCTGCATGCGCTTGAACAGGCCGAAGTCCAGGAACGCGACGCGCCCGTCGGCCAGCAGCAGGAAGTTGCCCGGGTGCGGGTCGCCGGAGAACTGCCGGTGCCGGTACAGGCAGCCGAGGAAGAACCGGAACACGATCTCGCCGATCCGGTCGCGCTCTGACTGGGGACGGACTCTTCAGCTCCTCGAACCCGACGCCGTCGACGAACTCCGTCACCAGCACCCGCTCGCGCGAGAGGCTCGTGAGCACCTCCGGCACGGCGATGAACGGGTGGCCGCGGAATATGCGCGCGAGCGAGCTGCTGGTTCTGGGCCTCCAGCTCGTAGTCGAGCTCCTCGCCGATCCGCTCGCGGATCTCCGCGGCGATCGCCTTGGCGTCCATCCCCGGCGTCATCCGCTTGAGCAGGCGCATGATCATGTCCAGGTTCTGCATGTCCGCGCGCACCGCGGCGGCGACCCCGGGGTACTGGACCTTCACCGCCACCTCGCGCCCGTCGTCTTTGAGCGTCGCCCGGTACACCTGGCCGATCGAGGCGGCCGCGATCGGCTCCTGCACGAACGACTCGAACACGTCCGCGATCGGCTGTTCGAGGTCGTCCTCGATCACGCGCCGCATCTGCTTGAACGACACGGTCGGGGCGGCGTCGCGGAGCTTGGCCAGCTCGCGCTGGAACTCCTCGCGGTACTCCTCCTCCACCAGGCCCACGTCCAGGAACGACATCACCTGTCCGAGCTTCATCGCCGCGCCCTTCATCGTCCCCAGCGCCGCCACGATCTGCTTGGCGGTCTGAAGCTGGCGCTTGGCCAGCGCCCGTTCGGAGGCCTCCTCGCCGCGCGTGACGTTCGCCGCGCGCGTGCCGAACTGCTTGACCGCCTCGCTCGCGGCGAGCTTGCCGACGGTCGCAGTGCGGCGCACGCGCGATGTCGGAATGCTCTTGTTACTCTCGCGCGGGGTCATCCTCTCTGCATCCTAGGCGCTATGCGAGTGGCGTCCTCCCGTCTGTAGGCGCGAATGCGCAGCACACCAGGGCAAAGTGGGAGATATCCGCGGCGATCGCGATCGCCCGAGTCAGGCGGGCTGCACTTGGGACCCGGGCACGATGTCGTCCATCCCGCTGGGCCAGCGCACCCACGCCTTGGTACCGCCGTCGTAGTCCTCGCACAACAGCACCAGCGTCGCGGGCTCGCCGAGTGCGGTGCATGGCTCGGCGCCCTCAGGATCGAGACCGCGCCAGACGCGGATGAACGGGTTGTGCTCCCACTCACGCCCGACCGTCGTCGCGTCGGCGTGGCCTGGATGGATGATGGTCTCTCCCGGCAGCTCCATCAACGTGCCCATGATCGAGTCCTTCAGGTCGGTGTATGTCGTGTGTCCCGGAGCGCGCACGCCTCCGACCGATCCCGCGAACAGCGTGTCGCCGGTGAATACGACCGCCTCTCCCCCGGTGAACCCGCCGGGGGCCGCGCTGACGGACGACCGTCTGACCGCCCCGCTCGGCTCGCTGACGAGGAACGACAGCATCCCGGCGGTGTGCCCGGGCGTATGCAGCGGGCGCACCTCCAGCGTGCCGAACCTCAGCATCTCGCCGGCCTCCACCGCGTCCGCCTGCACCTCCCCCAGCCCGTCTCGCTCCAGGGGATGGATCAGGATCTCGAGCTTCGGCCAGCGCTCGCGCAGCGCGCCAACCTCGCAGACGTGGTCGTAGTGATGGTGCGTCAGCAGGATGTGCGTCGGTGTGATCTCCATGCGCTCGGCCGCGGCGATCAGCGACTTGACCGGTCCGCCCGCATCGATGACCAGGCCGGATCCTCCGTCGCCGTCGGCGACGAGGTAGGTGTTCGACACGAACTGTGGATGGGACGCGCGCTCGATGAGCATTGCGCCATCCTTGCACGAACCCTCAAATCGGGTTGGACAGAAGCGGCTCGCCGCGGGAGGAGGGGATCTCGGGTCCGACAAGCTTGGCGAGCCCATTCAGATAACGCTCGTCGCCCACATCGTGCCGCCACTCCAGCACGGGCACCGAGCCTGCACACCCGACCACACGTGTGCGCGCTTGCTCGAGCGTCGGCGCCGTCGTGCACAGCGCGATCGCCCGCGAGGTCCCCAGGGTGCGATAGACGCCCTCGCCGGCCTCGACGGCGGAAGAGAAGAAGACGTGGCAGCCATCGTGTTCGATCCGCTCACGGTCGAGCGTGAACTCATACGTCGGCCCCGCTCGCAGCGCATAGTCGGGTGAAACGAGATACAGCGCGAGCGAGGCATCCTCGCGCAGCGGCACGTCCCCGCTCGTGAGGGCGCCAGTCGCGATGCGCTCCATCGCGTACGGCCAGCTGCCACTGAACAGGCTCATGATGTTCATGCACTCGGGGTCGCCGAACCGAGCGTTGAACTCGATCACCTTGACGCCGCCCGCGGTGGCGAAGAAGCCACTGTTCATCACGCCGGTGAAGTGTCGCCCCTGTTCGGCTAAGCGCTCGATGACTCCCTGGACGATCGAGCACGCCTGCTCGTAGTGAGCGGGGCTCATGAACGGAAGCGTCGGCGCGGCCATCGACAGCGAGCCCATCCCGCCGGTGCCCGGCCCCTCATCGCCATCGAACCGATATGGATAGTCATACGTGGCTGGGGGAAAGACGACCGTCCTGCCATCGCTGATCGCCTGGATCGTGAACTCAGCGCCGACGATCTTCTCCTCGATCAGCACCGACTCTCCAGCCGCGCCGCGCGCGAGCAAGCTCAGCGCGTAGTCCCGTGCGTCATCGTGACTGGCCAGATGCGGGCCCATCACCTTCACGCCCTTGCCCCCGGTCAGACCTGAGGGCTTGATCGCAACGGGCGTGGAGCCGAACGACGCGATCGCCTCGTCCACCTCCCGTGGCTCGCGTGCCACCCTCAGCAGCGGCGAGGCCTCGGGCGCCACCTCGGCCAGCAGCGAGCGGGCGTACGCCTTGTTCCACTCGATCTCCGCACCCGCGCTGGTCGGACCGACGGTGCGCGTGCCTTGAGCCAGCAGCGCGTCGACCACTCCCGCCGCCAGCGGCTCATCGGCGCTGACCATCGCCAGATCGATCTCGCGCTCGCGCGCGAACGCCGCCACCGAGCGAGGATCGCACACGTCGCCGACCTGGTGGCTGCCGCCGGAGGCCGCCGCGTGGCGGACGATCGAGGGGTTCTCGTGACCCACGAACGCGTGCAGCTCGCTGTGCTCGGACATGCGAAGCGCCAGCGCGCTCTCCCGCCCGCCGTGGCCAACGATCATAGTTCGCACGCCGCCAGTCTAGACTCCCGCTCAGTGTCACTCATCCACACCTGCTACCGCATCACCGACATCGACCGCTCGATCGCGTTTTACAACGCGCTCGGCTTCGAGGAGATCGGGCGGATTCCGATCCGCGACGAGGCGGTCAACGTGTTCATGAACCAGCCCAGCGACGGCGACATGCCGCGGCTGGAGCTGACCTACAACTTCGGCGTGGACTCCTACGACCTCGGGACCGGCTATGGCCACATCGCGATCACCGCCGACGACCTCGACGCGACGCTGGTGCGCCTCGCAGAGCAAGGGATCGAGCCGGAGAAGCCGCCCTATTCGGTGCGCGAGGGCGGCTCGCGACTGTGCTTCGTGCGCGATCCGGATGGGTACCGGATCGAGCTTATCGAGCAGTCCTGACCCGCGCAGGGCAGTAGTCCAGCCGCACCTATAGTGATCGCCCATGGAGCTGGGCCTCGCCACGTTCGCCGATGTGAGCCCAGGCTCCGAGCCGAACCGCGTCGCGCAAAGACTGCGCGAGCTGCTGGAGGAGATCGAGCTCGCCGATCAGCTCGGCCTCGAGGTGTTCGGCGTGGGCGAGCACCATCGCCCGGACTACGCGGTCTCCTCGACCGCAGTGGCGCTCGCGGCCGCTGCGGCCAGGACCGAGACGATCCGGCTGAGCAGCGCGGTGACCGTTCTCAGCTCCGCCGACCCGGTGCGGGTGTTCCAGGACTTCGCGACGCTCGACCTGATCTCGGGCGGACGCGCGGAGATCATGGCCGGCCGTGGATCGTTCATCGAGTCGTTCCCGCTGTTCGGCTACAACCTAGACGACTACGACGCGCTGTTCGCCGAGAAGCTGCACCTGCTGCTCGCGCTGCGCGAGTCCGAGCGGGTTACCTGGTCGGGCAAGCACCGCGCGGCGCTGAACGACATCGGCGTCTATCCCCGCCCGATCCAGAATCCGTTGCCGGTCTGGATCGCCGTCGGCGGCACACCCGCCTCGGTGGCCCGCGCCGGCGCGCTGGGACTGCCACTGATGATCGCGATCATCGGGGGCACGCCCGCGCGGTTCGCGCCGCTTGTGGAGCTTTACCGCCAGGCGGCCACCGATACGCAGTCGCGGATCGACACGCCCGCAGCCATGGACGCGCACGCTGGAATCGCAGTCGGGATCAACTCCCACACCTACATCGCCGCCACCTCACAGCAGGCGGCGGACGAGTTTTATCCGGCGTACGCGCCGATGATGAACCGGATCGGACGCGAGCGCGGCTGGCCGCCGCTCACGCGCGAGCAGTTCGACGCCGCGTGCGGTCCGTCCGGAGCGCTGCTCGTCGGTAGCCCGCAGCAGGTCGCCGAGAAGATCCTCGCCCACCACGAGCTGTTCGGCCACGACCGCTTTCTCGCGCACATCAGCGTCGGCACGCTGCCCCACGGGCAGGCGCTGCGCGCGATCGAGCTGTACGCAACCGAGGTCGCGCCGATCGTGCGCGCGGCGCTCGGCAGCCGGGCGAAACCTAGACACGGCCGCCAGAGGCAGTGCGCGGGCGCCCAGCGGCCCACGGACGCGCCGCGGTCCTCAGGCGAGCACGCGTTTGCGGAAGTTGCGCAGCCCGAGCGTCAGGAACACCACGAAGAAGCCGACCAGCACCGGATAGACCGCCAGGAGGGACATGTGCGGGGCCTGGGTCAGCCCGGCGCGCAAGCCCTCGTTGACGTAGATCAGCGGGTTGACGAGCACGAGGATCTGCAGCCAGTGCACGCCGCCGACCTGGACGGGAGACAGGCGCGTCCACTCGTAATATGTCCCGCCGAGGAACGTCAGCGGAAGCACCACGAACCCGAACATCAGCCCGATGTTGCGCGGCTCGAACGCGGTCCCGAGCAGCAGCCCGAGCGATGTCATCGTGACGCAGGCCAGCGGGATCAGCGTGATCACGATCCACCAGGTCACCGACAGGTGCGCGTGCACCCCCGGGGCGTGGATCACGTCGGCGATCGGGAACACGATCACCGCAGCGAGCAGCCCCTGTGCAGCCCCCGAGATGACCTTCGAGACGGCCACCAGCCAGATCGGGCAGGGCGCCTGCACGCGGTCCTCGATCTCGCGCGTGTAGCCGAACTCGGTCGACAGTTGCAGGGCGACCGCCTGGATGCCCTGAAACATGATCGAGATCCCGACCACGCCGGGAACCAGCACGGTGGCGAACTTCGACTCGTCGCACCTTGCCTCCACCGCCGCCGATGCCCTGGCCGATCTTGGGGAACACGAACAGGAATACGAACACGAGCAGGAACGGCTGGACCAGCGTGCGGATTACGAACTCCCACTTGTTCTTCCACAGCACCACCAGATCGCGCAGGATCAACGCCCGCAGCGCGATGCGGCTGGCGGCCATCGTCGAGCGCGTGCGGCTCGAGTGCGATGCGCGAACGCGGGGCGGGTAGTGACGGGGCAGCGGCCATCAGTCGCGCAGCTCCTTGCCGGTGAGGTTGATGAAGACCGTCTCCAGGCTGGGATCGGACACCGATAGGTCGACCACGTCGAAGCCTCCGCTCTCGGCCGCGCTCACGATCTGCGGCACCAGCCGCTCGGCGCCCTTGACGTGCAACTCGACGCCCCCATCTATCACCCGCGTGCGCGTCACCTCGGCTATCTCGTAGGCGAGCCGCTCGGCCAGGGCCTCCGAATCACCGCCGGCCTTGACCGTCACAATCGTGTCGGCGCCCACCGACCGCTTGAGTGCGTCCGGCGTGTCCAGCGCGAGGATCTTGCCGTGATCCATGATCGCCACCCGGTCGCAGAGCTCATCGGCCTCCTCCATGTAGTGGGTCGTCAGCAGGATCGTCTGGCCCTCGCGGTTGAGCTCCCCGAGGATCTCCCACAGGGCAAGGCGACCCTGCGGATCCAGGCCGGCCGTGGGCTCGTCGAGGAACAGCACGGCCGGGCGGTGGAAGATCGCGCGCGCGACCATCAGCCGCTGAGCCATCCCCCCGGAGAGCGCGAACACGGACGCCTTACCCCACTTGGACAGCTGAAACTGCTCCAGCAGCTCATCGGCGGTGCGCCGAGACTCGGCGGCCGAGATGCCGAACAGGCGCCCGTGAAAGTAGAGGTTCTCCCACACGGTCAGCTGACGGTCGAGCGTGTTCTGCTGGGAGACGATCCCGATCAGCTGCTTGGCCAGCGCCGGATGGGCGATCACGTCGATCGCGCCCACGAACGCCGACCCCGAGGTGGGGATCACCCGCGTGGTAAGCATCCCCGCGGTGGTGGTCTTGCCGGCGCCGTTCGGTCCGAGCAACCCGAAGATCTCGCCCGCATGGACGCTCAGGTCGAGCTTGTCGACCGCGGCGACGTCCATGCCGGGGTAGACCTTCGTCAGCTCGACCGTGCGGATCACCTCGCGGCGATCGCCGTCCTCCCCACCCGTGACGACCGCCGGAGCGCCCGAGGGCAGGGTGTCGACTGGCTGGATGGCGACCATCGCTCCAATGTATAACGCTCGCGCTCGCGCCACCCTGGCTCGCGCTACCCTGCCCTCAGAGATGGCGGACACAACCGGCAAGATCGCCAAGAATCTCGAGCGCTTCGCCCAGGCGGTGGCCGCGCACGACCGCGAGAACCCGACGCACACCGCCAACGGCATCGGCTTGGCGCACTTCGACCTCGAGCGCCTCGGGCTCGAGGAGGGCGAGACCGTCCTGCCCGGGATCACGATCCACGCGGACGGCAGGACGAGCGGCAACTTCAGGGTGCTCTGCGACGGCGAGCACGACGAGGGCGAGCGCGAGTCCGAGGAGGAGGTCATCGAGGTCATTGCCACGCAGTCCGTTCCGGCGCTCGCGCCGGGCACGGCGCGGCGCGAGCTCTGACGCCGCGGCGCCTCAGCCGGCGACGACCGGCGCGGTCATGCCCGCGCGCTCGGCGATCATCACGACCAGCCGTTCGATCGTCGGACACCGCAGCCCGTGGCGCGCCCCGGCGCGCAGGATCGCGCCGGGGATGGCGTCCAGCTCGGGCGGCCGCCCCGCGGCGATGTCGCGCGCCATTGAGCTGCCGAGCGTCTCGTGCGCAAGCTCCAGCTCGGCGAGGGCAACCTGCGGGTCGACGTCGTCGGCGCCCTCGGCCCGCCCGACCGCGCAGGCCTCCTCGATCGTCCCGACCAGCTCGGCGCGCAGCTCCGGCGTGGAGCGGATCTCTCCCAAGAGCTTGTCATACGCGCTGGTCGTGCACGCCAGCGCGTTCAGGCGCACGAGCTTTGACCACATCACCTGCGCCTCGGAGCGCTCGGACACCGGCAGCACCACCCTCACCGGCACGCCGGCGTCTTCGAACATCTTGGCGAGCGCTTCCATCCCGGGGAGCGCTGACGGGCTGTGGGTGGCCATGTCGATGAGCACGAACGGGCTCGTATGAACGATCACCCCGGGCTCGGGACGGTCTGACTCGACTCGGATCGTGCCCGCGAGCACCGTCTCCGGATCGAACCGCTCGCGCAGCACCGCGAGGTGGTCGAGCCCGTTGAGCAGCGGCAGCACGAGGCCGGGCTCAACCTCGACACGCTGAAGCGCGCTGTCGAGCCCGGCTGCCTTGGTGGCGACTATCAGAACGTCCGTCTTCTCTTGCGCTCTCTCCAGCGCACGCACGCGCATGTCTATATCCCCGAACATGACGCTCCGTACACACAACCCGCGCTCGGCGATCGTCTGCGCGGTGGACTTCCGCGCGATCACCTGGACGGCGACACGAGGTCGCCGTTCTGATTTTGCGAGACTGGATGTCCCGCGGAGGTGACCTTCGGTGCCGGCCCGAGCGAGCACGCCAGCCACCAGCCCACCCACACCACCGGGGCCGAGCACCGCGACTCTCATGTCAGTGGATCGATCAGCACGCCCGGGTTCATTATCCCGCACGGATCGACCGCCGCTTTCGCGCCGCGCAGCGCCTGTGCGAACGACTCCGGGCGCTGGCGGTCATACCAGGGTCGGTGATCGCGCCCGACGGCGTGGTGATGGGTGATCGTGCCCCCGCATGCGATCACCGCGTCGGAGGCGGCGCGCTTGATCGCCGTCCACTGCTCGACCTCCTCGCCCCGGCGAGCCGGCGCCATCACGGTGAAGTACGGTGCGGGACCGTCCGGATAGACGTGGGTGAAGCGGCAGCTGACCTGCCCCGCCCCGCGGGCCGCAGGCACGGCGACGGAGTCGATCGCCTCGCGTACGGCGGCCGTCACGTGCTCGTGCAACGCGCCGAACCGCTCCCAGGTGATCGCCGTCTCGAACGTCTCCGACAGCACTCCCATCGCGACGAGCACGTCGCGCAGGTACGGAGCCCCCAGGAACGCACTGCGCCAGGAACTCACCGCGTCACCGCCAGGGCGCTCGCGGGAGTCGCGGCCCCCGGACACGACGCCCCCGTGCTCGGCGCAGATCGCAAGTGCCCGGGACATCGCCTCCTCGACGGGATGGTCCACGGACTCGAACCCGAGCACGAGCAGCGCGGCGGAACCATCGCCGGCCATCGTCATACGCGCCTCGCTCGCGTCGATGAGGCGGCAGTTGGCCGGGTGCAGACCCAATTGGCTGAGCGCGCGCACGCACTCGGCGCCGTCACCGAAGCGCTCGAATCGAACCCCCGCCGAGGCGCGGTGTGACGGTCGCGGCTGGACGCGGACCCACGCCTGGGTGATGACACCAAGGATGCCCTCCGAGCCGGCGAGCATCCGGTCGGGGCTGACCCCGGCACCGGAGCCGGGCAGCCTGCGCGACTCCCACACGCCGGAGGGCGTGATCGCGCGGGTGGACTCGACGAAGTCCTCGATGTGCGTCAGCACGGTTGCGAAGTGGCCGGCCGCGCGTGTGGCGATCCAGCCGCCGAGGGTGGAGTGCTCAAACGACTGGGGGTAGTGACGCAGTGTGAGGTCGTGCCCGGCCAGCTGGCTCTCCAGCCGGGGGCCTGAGGCGCCCGCCTGGATGAGCGCCGCGCGCGAGAGGAGATCGACCTCGAGCACCCGATCGAGCGCACCTACATCGATCGAGATCGCGCCGTTGTACGAGTCATACGCGCCGATGTCCGGCGTGACTCCGCCGACGACCGAGGTGCCCCCGCCGTAGGGGATCGCGGCGACGCGCTCGGCCGCGCACCACTCCAATAGACGCTCGACGTCCGTCTCCTTGCGCGGGCGCGCGACGAAATCCGGCGGGTGCTCGAACTGCCCACGAAAACCACGCACCACGTCGGTGTAGGACTTGCCGAGGGAGTGTGTCGCGCGCGCGTGCACATCGCTTGCGCATATCTCCGCCAGCCGCGCCGGCACGGCGATGCGCGGCGCTGCCAGCTCGACCGCCTCCAGCGGCACCGGCGCCTGCACCTCGCCGAGGGCAACCTCTCCCAGCGCGGGACTCAGGTGGGCGGTAAGCCCCGCCGCGGTCTGGCGCACCTCGGCAAGGGTCGGCTGCTGGTCCTCGAAACCCCAGCCCCAGTGCTTGCGTCGACGGATGTTCACCGAGCCGAGTCTACGGTCACTAGCCTGTAACTGAAATGGCGGCACAATCACAACCCGCGCCCCCACCGCAGCCGGCGCAACCACAGACGACGGCGACCGAGCAACCGCGGATCCTCGCGCGCGGGCCGTGGCCGTTGGAGCAGGTCAAGGCCAGCTGGCGGGCGGAGCACTACGAACCCTCGCGCGAGCACGTCGAAGCCGCCGACGCGGCGATAAGCGCGCTGCGCAAACGGGGATCGCCGAGCCACGACGGCGTGGCGGCACGGCTGATCGACTACACGCAGGACCAGCATGACGGGATCGCGATGGAGCTGCAGCCGCAGCGCTGGGCGCTGAGGCTGATCCCCAACGACGCCTCGCAGAGCGTCGCGGCGCTGTGCGTCACGCGCTCGGCAGACGGCCGCTGGCTTGCCGGCCGGCGCGCGGGGTGGGTCGCTTCGTGGGCCGGGCGCTGGGCGCTGGGCGCGGGTGGAGCCGTCGACCTAGACGAGAACCCGGCCGATACGCTCGTGCGCGAGCTTGCCGAGGAGTGGTCGGTCACGCCCGAGCGCGTGCGGGGCGAGGCGCTCGTGCAGCTGCCTCACCGGCTGGTGATGTTCGTCGGGCAGGCCTGGCTCGCGGAGGGGGTTGACGCCGAGGTGCAGCCCGACCACGAGCACGACGAATTCGCCTGGTGGCCACGCGATATCGACGAGTGGCCGGCTGAGGCCGAGGCGCCGCTGCGCCTGATGGCGCAGTGGCTGTCGGCGGAGTGAACCCGCGGGGGTCCATCGCCGGTGCCGCAGCCGAGACGGACATGCCCGGTCAGACACTCCCCCCCACGGTGGGGACATCCCTGCGCTCGACCCCGCCGGCACGGCCGAGCGCAGGGCCGATCACGTTCGGGCGTCTGAAGTGGGTGTCGTTCACCCACTCGTGCATATACACAGCGCTGCTGGTATGCGCGTTCGTCGCGAGCAAACCCGAGCCACTGACGTTCGTGCTCGGGATGACGCACGGGCTACTCTGGATCGGGATGTCGCTGACGTGCATTGTGTGCGCGCGCCTGCGGATCGTGTCGCTGCGGCTGGCCGTGGCAGTCGCGGTGCTGGGTGGGATCGGACCCTTCTTCGGCAGCTACGAGTTCGTGCGCGAGCAGCGGCGCCACCCAGCGGGGGAAGCCAAAGCAGACACCATGAAGGCCCTGTGAAAATCCTCACACCCTTTCGGTGAGGTTCGGCACCGAGCCGCGCTAGAGTGAAAGCGACATGGCGACGGGCACCACGGCTTAGTAGGCATGGCTCAGGACACGATAGATGTCGTGACCCCTGCGGCGGGTGAGTCGGTGACCGAGGGGACGATCCTCGAATGGCATGCTGAGGTCGGTGACGCCGATCAAGCTCGACGATACGATCGTCGAGATATCGACCGACAAGGTGGACATCGAGCTGCCCTCACCGGCGAGCGGAACCGTGAGCGAGATTCTGGCGCAGGAGGGCGAGACGGTGACGGTCGGACAGGTGATCGCCCGCATCTCGGTGAACGGTGCGGGACCCGACGGCACGCAGGTTTCAGACGGCGGCGATAGCCCGGATGCGCTCCGGTGACGGAGACTCGGGAGCCGCCGACGGTTCCTTGCCCGCCCAGACTCAATCCTCCAGACACGGGGCTTCCACCACCGGTCAGATATCCTCCAGGCCCCTGAAGGTGTGCGAGTTTCACCGGTCGCCGCGCGCGCGGCCACAGTCGAGGGCGTGGACCTGGCAAGCGTCTCCGGCAGCGGCCCTGCCGGACGGATCACTAAGTCCGATGTCCTCTCATCCGCTGCCGACAACGGTGCTCACGCCGGCAACGGCAGAGCGGCGGACGGCAACGGCGCGACCGCAGCCGTGGCCGAGAAGCCCGCGGGCGCCCAGCAGCTGAAGGGCGGCGGTGCGGCGCTGGCGAAGTACATGGAGCAGTCGCGCTCGATCCCGACGGCGACGAGCTTCAGAACGCTGACCGTGACGGTGCTGGACGCGCGCAGGCGCGAGCTGAAGGCAACGGGTAAGCGGGTGTCGTTCACGCACCTGATCGCGTGGGCGATCGCGCGCGCCGCGGACGAGAGCATGCCGGTTATGGCCACCCACTACGCCGAGATCGACGGCAGGCCGAGCCGGATCGACGACGGGCAGGTGAACCTCGGGCTGGCGGTGGACGTGGAGAAGAAGGACGGCTCCAGGACGCTGATGGTGCCCGTGATCTCAGGCGCGGGCAGACTGAAGTTCGACGAGCTCGTGGCGGCGTATGACGCGCTCGTGGAGAAGGCGCGCACGAACACGCTGACCGCGGACGACCTGCAGGGAGCGAACATCACGCTCACCAATCCCGGGGGCATCGGCACGGTCGCGTCGGTGCCGCGGCTGATGGTCGGTCAGGGCACGATCGTCGCGACCGGCTCGATCGCCTATCCGCCCGGCCTGGCGAGTGTCGGCGAGATGATCGGCGCGGAGAAGGTCATGACGATGACCTCGACCTACGACCACCGGATCATCCAGGGAGCGGAGTCGGGAAGGTTCCTGGCGGAGATCGAGGCCTACCTGCAAGGTGAGCACTCCTTCTACGAGGACGCGTTCACGGCGCTGGGCGTTGAATTGGGACCCATTCCGGCGCCCCCCGCACCCGCTGCTGCGCTGCTGCCGCCGCCGCAACCGAGACGGCGATCCAGACGCCGGCGACACAGGCAGGCGCACCGCCGAGCGAAGAGTTGCTGGAAGCCGTGCAGGCAGCGAGCACGCTCGTGACGAGGTTCCGCAGCCACGGCCACCTCGCCGCCAGACTGGACCCGCTCGGCTCGGAGCCCGAGGGCGAACCGGGGCTCGACCCCGAGTCGGTCGGACTGACGCCGGCGATCACCGCACAGATACCGGCCAAGATTCTGCACATGCACGTGACGGGGGCGACGCTCGCCGACGCGCTGCCACACCTGCGCGAGACCTACTGCGGGACGATCGCGTACGAGATCGAGCACATCGCCTCGCACCGCCAGCGGGTATGGCTGCGCGAGCAGATTGAGTCGGGCGAGTTCCGCAGGCCGCTGAGGAGCGACGAGCAGCAGACGCTGCTCAAGCGATTGATCGAGGTGGACGCGCTGGAGCGGTTCATGCACAAGGCGTACCTGGGGCAGCACCAGTTCTCGATCGAGGGGCTGGACATGACCGTGCCGATGCTCGACGAGCTGATCGAGCTCTCGGCGGCGCACGGCGGCAAAGAGGTCGTGATCGGCATGGCCCATCGCGGCAGGCTGAACGTGCTCGCGCACAACCTGGGCCGTCCGTACGACACGATCTTCGCCGAGTTCGAGGGGGCCTCAACGCTGGAGGCCGTGACGACGATCCCCCAGGGGGGAACGGGCGACGTCAAGTACCACCACGGCGCGCAGGGCACGTACAAGCTGCCGGACGGCGGCGAGATCATGGTCAACCTGGAGTCCAACCCAAGCCACCTCGAGTACGTATCCGCGGTCGTCGAGGGGGCCACGCGCGCGGCGCAGACGACCCGCCAGGGCCCGCACGCCCATCAGGACACCAACGCGGCGGTACCGATCGCGATTCACGGCGATGCCTCGTTCCCGGCTCAGGGCGTGGTGGCGGAGACGCTGAACCTGCAGGCGCTCGACGGCTACAAGGTCGGGGGCACGGTGCACCTGATCATGAACAACCAGGTGGGGTTCACGACCGATCCCGACGACGCACGCTCGACGCAGTGGGCATCGGACCTGGCGAAGGGGTTCGACGTGCCGATCATCCACGTCAACGCCGACGACGTGCCGGCGTGCGCGAGCGCGGTCAGGCTGGCGTTCGCGTTCCGTCAGGAGTTCGGACACGACGTGCTGATCGACCTGATCGGGTACCGGCGGTTCGGACACAACGAGTCCGACGAGCCCGCGTACACCCAGCCGGAGATGTACGCGAAGATCAAGAGCAAGAAGCGCGTGGCCGAGCTGTGGGCGGAGCGGCTGATCGCCGACGGGGTGGTGAGCAAGGAGGTTCTCGACAAGCTCGATCAGAGCGTGTGGGACAACCTGACGATCCTGCACCAGCGGCTGAAGGCCAAGATCAAGTCGGCCGCGCGAGCACGGTGCCGAGCACGGCACGGGCGAGTATCAGTTGGACCGCTCGCCGAGCCCGGACGTCGAGACCGCGGTGCCGGCCGATCGGCTGCGCCGGCTGGGCGAGGAGCTGCTGAGGACGCCGGACGGGTTCACGGTGCATCCGAAGCTCGTCAAACAACTCGAGCGCCGGCGCGAAGCGCTGAACGACCAGGGCGCGACATCACCGCGGGCGAGCGGTCGGGCGAGGCCGCGGCGGCGGACGGAGCCTCGCAGGCACAGCCGGCGCATCCCGCGATCGACTGGGCGCACGCCGAGGCGCTGGCGTTCGCGTCGCTGCTGACGGAGGGAACGCCGATCCGCCTCACGGGACAGGACACCGAGCGGGGGACGTTCAGCCAGCGCCACATGGTGCTGCACGACGCGAAGACCGGGCAGACGGTGTGTCCGATCCAGAGCCTGCCGGAGGCGCTGGCGCCGCTGGAGCTGCACAACAGCCCGCTGTCGGAGCTTGCGTGCATGGGATTCGAGTACGGCTACAGCCAGGAGGCGCCGGAGACGCTCGTGCTGTGGGAGGCGCAGTTCGGGGACTTCGTCAACTCCGCGCAGGTGATCGTCGACCAGTTCATCGTCTCGGGCCTGGCCAAGTGGGGACAGACCTCGCGGCTGACGCTGCTGCTGCCGCACGGCTACGAGGGCTCCGGGACCGGAGCATTCCTCCGCGCGGTTGGAGCGCTTCCTGGTGGTCGCCGCCGAGGGGAACATCCGCGTGGCGAGCCCGACGACGCCGGCACAGTACTTCCACCTGCTGCGCCGCCAGGCGCGCATCGCCAAGCAGCGCCCCCTGATCGTGATGACGCCCAAGTCGCTGCTGCGCCTGCCCCAGGCGACCAGCTCGATCGCCGACATGGCCGAGAACACGCGCTTTGAGCCGGTGCTCGCCGAGCCGGGGGTCAAGGACGAGATCGGTCACGCGGCTGGTGCTGTGCACGGGCAAGATCTACTACGACCTCGTCGGCCATCCCGACCGGCCCAAGCACGACGGGCTGGCGGTGGGACGCGTGGAGCTGCTGTACCCGTTCCCGGAGGGGCAGATCCTCGAGTTGATGGGGCGCTATCCGAACCTGAAAGAGGTCGTGTGGGTGCAGGAGGAGCCGCGCAACATGGGTCCGCGCGCGCACATGTTCCCCAGGCTGATGCAGATCATGCCCGACGAGATGGGCTTCGGCTACATCGGCCGGCCCGAGCGAGCGAGCCCGGGCGAGGGCTACCCGGCCGCGCACATCGCCGAACAGAGCAGGATCGTGACGACCGCGATCGATCCGGGCGTGCCCATATCGCAGTACCCGCGCAAGACGCCGGGGCAACGCTGATGCTGGCGCTGTGGCGACGATTCCGCCAGATCATGGCGCAGCGCAAACGCAAGAAGCGCTGGGAGCTAACGACCCGGCCAGACGGGTCGCGCCGCGGTCAGCGTCCCCGCCAGACGGGGTCGCGCTTATCCTTGAAAGCCGCGGCGCCCTCTTTGGCGTCCTCAGACGCGAACACCGGGCCCGAGATCGCGCCCTGGCGCTCGAACATCTCCGCGTGGACCAGTCGAACTGCTCCTGCAGGATGCGCTTGGACGCGGCCACGGCGAGGGGTCCGTTACGGGAGATGGCACCGGCCAGCTCGAGGGCCACGTCGACGGCCGAGCCGGGCTCGGCGAGCCGGTTGACGACACCGAGCTCGTGGAAGCGCTCGGCGGGAAGCGGATCGCCGGTGAGGGCGAGCTCCATCACCACGTGGTAGGGCATGCGCCGCGGCAGGCGCAACAGAGCGCCGCCGGCGGCGACCAGCGAGCGCTTGGCCTCGGGGATGCCGAGCTTGGCCCCGCGCGCGGCCACGATCAGATCGCAGGCGAGCGCGACCTCCATGCCGCCGGCGACGGCGAATCCCTCGATCGCGGCGATCAGTGGCTTGACGGACGCGCGCTGGGCGATACCCGCGAAGCCGCGATCGCCGAACCAGGGAGACTCGCCGCGGACGAACGCGCCGAGGTCCATGCCGGCGCAGAAAAAGCCCCCCGCGCCGGTGAGGACACCGACCGACAGCGACTCATCGGCGTCGAGCTCGTCCAGCGCACCGGCGATGCCGGCGGCGACGGCCGCGTTGACCGCGTTGCGGACCTCGGGGCGGTCGATCGTGATCAGCAGCGTGGAGTCGCGCCGCTCGGTCAGCACTGCCTCGGAAGCTGCGGTGTCGGTATCCATGCCGGGACTATGCCGCAAACAGCGTCAGCTCGGGCTCGCGGTCACCGCGCAGGACCTCGACGTCGACCTCGACGCAGTCGATGTCACGCGGGCGGCCAGGACGCGCGCCTGGGGCTTGATCCACTTGGCGACGAGCACGCCGCGGCAACAGGCCAGCGCGGGGTCCAGGCGGATGCGCTCCAGGTAGCGGGTGAGCTGCTGCACGGACTCCATCGTGGCGATGCGCTTGATCTCCACGGCGACCCATTCGTCCTCGGAGTCGCGGCACATCAAATCGACGGGACCGATGTCGGTCGGCCACTCGCGGCGCACCAGGCGAAAGCCCTCGCCGCACCAGTGGGGGGCGTCGGCGAGCAGCTCCTGCAGTTCGCGCTCCAAGCCCTCCTTCTCAAGGGTTGCCAAGACGTCGACCTCGTGATCAATGTCAGCGAGGACCTCCGATATCGAGATCTCCAGGCGCTCGTCGGCGCGCTGCTTGCGCACGATCAGGCGCTCGAGCGCGCCGTCGGGATCGCCGCCGACGCTACTACGCTCCTCCTCGAGCACGGTCGGTGGGGTCATCCAGTTCAGCGGGCGGACGTTCGGGCTGCCGCCGTCGGCCCAGACCATGAAGGTGCCGTCGGCCTTGAGCATCAACAGGCGCACGGCCTCGGGCAGGACGGTGGTGGTGCGACCGATGTAGGAGACCTCACAGCGGGCGACGATCAGGCGCATCGCCCGAACGTACAGGTTCGGCCGGATCGACCTGCCCGGGCGGGGCTTGCCCGGGCGGGGCCTGCTCGGGCGGGGCCTGCTCGGCGGGTGCGGCACCGCCCGCGGATCCGTCGTTCATGGCCTCGCGAAACTCGCGGATGCCGCGGCCCAGCGAGCGCGCGACTTCGGGCAGGCGCTTGGGGCCGAGCACGAGCAGGGCGACCGCGCCAAGGAAGATGAGGTGGACGGGGTTCTCGATGCCCATGCGGTGTATTACGCGACTACGCGACGCTGACCATAGCCGATCAGATCCAGGGTACCGCCGAATCGGGCCGTAGGCTACGGCAGCGTGGACCCCAAGAATCCCCCACGCCGCCGGGCCGTCCCCCAGCGCAGCCCGGCCGTCCATACCCGCCGCCCGGCGCGGGCGAATCGCCGTGGCCGGCGCAGTTGACGGTGCTCGCGGCGATCTGCCTACAGCTGGCGCTGCCCAAGCGCCTGACGGTCGGCCCCACCTGGCTGGTGCCGGCGCTTGAGGCGGCGCTGCTGATCGGCATGTTCGTGGCGACGCCCAGGCAGCTCGAACACGAGCACAGGCGCAGGCGGCGGGTGGCGCTGGGGCTGACAGCGTTCGTGAGCGCCGCGAACGTGTACTCGCTGGGCGCGCTGGCCCATTATCTGCTGCACCACGAAGTCTCCAGCGGGCGCGCGCTGATCGGCGCGGGCGTGTTGATCTGGCTGACGAACTGGCTGATATTCGCCCTGTGGTACTGGGAGCTCGACCGCGGCGGACCGGGCGTACGCGCGGCCGGGCACGACGGCCCGCCGGACTTCCTGTTTCCGCAGATGGCGGACGATCGCATCCATCCGGCAGGATGGCGGCCGGGGTTCGTCGACTACCTGTATGTGGCGCTGACGAACGCGGCGGCGTTCTCGCCGACGGACACGATGCCGCTGAGCGCGATGGCCAAGTGCGTGATGGGCCTTCAGTCGATCGTGTCGATCGTGACGATCGGATTGATCGTCTCGCGCGCGGTGAACATCCTCTGAGGAGCTCAGACGGCTGAAGCCACGCGCGGCTCCAGGGCCAGGGCCTGCTCGATCAGCTCCCGGACGGGCTCGCCCGCACCGAGCTCCACGGCGCGCCGCAGCGCCTGCAAGGCGCCCTCACGGTCGAGCAGGCGCAGGCGCAGGCGTCCCAAGCGCTCCCACGCGCCCGCATCCGCAGGCCCGCGGTCGGCTGCCCGCTCGGCGGCCTCCTCGGCCAGGTCGATCGCGCCGATGTCCTCGTAGATGCGCGCGGCGAAGCGATGCGCCGCTGGACGGGCGCCGTCCACGCGCGCCCAGTCGCGCACCGAGCGGGCGGCGGCCTCGAGGTTGCCGGCCTGCCAGAAGGCGAGCGTCATCAGGCGCAGCACCGCGACGTTGCGCGGTTCGGCGTCGCGCGCGTATATGAGCCGCTGGGCGGCGAGCTCATACTCGCCCTCGGCCATCGCACGCTGGGCGGCGAGCATGAAGCGCTCGACGCGCTCGCAGGCGAGATCGGGCTTGGAGAAGTCCACAAAGCGCATGCTCCCCGCGGGGACGGTGCGGACGCCGTGACTGAAACGCACGCGCGCCCACTGCTGAACCTCTTCCCCCATTCCGACCGGATCGGAGGAGAAGTAGATGCCGGCGACGGTCCCCACGCCCCACTCGGGGTAGGAGAGACAGCGCGCGTAGCGGTGGACGACCGAGTGGTCGGGCACCCTGCTGCCGAACGGGTCGTTTTCGGCGCGGTCTTTGGCCGCCGCGCGGGCGCGCTGCTCGGCCTCATACGCGCGCCGACCCGCCTCTTCGCGCTCCCTGCGTGCAGCAGCGGCGCTGACCTTGACGGCGTTGGCGGAGACTTTCCCACCGCGTGAGCCCTCGGCCAGGCGCTCGAGCTGGTCGGCGGCCTCGTTGATCGCCTTGAGATGGCGCTCGTGCTCGAACTGGCGCCCGGCGGGCGCGATGTCGGGGTGCCAGCGCTTGGCCATGCGCCGCCGGGCGAGCTGGACATCGCGCTTGTCGAACGGCGGGTCGAGCTCCAGCAGGAGCAGATGCTGCTCGACATCGAGAACCGTGGTCGGCATGACCCTCCAACGGTAGCGGCCGACCGCCTATGCTGCGAGCCGATGTCGGCTCAGTACGTCTACACGATGCACCGCCTGTCAAAGCTGCGCCCGCCTGAGAAGACGGTGCTCGACAACATCACCCTGGCGTTCTATCCCGGCGCCAAGATCGGCGTGCTCGGCTACAACGGCTCCGGCAAGTCGACGCTGCTGCGGATCATGGCGGGGGTTGACGAGGAGTACCGCGGCGAGGCGGCGCTTGCGCCGGGGGCGAGCGTGGGCATGCTGGCCCAAGAGCCGCACCTCGACGAGAGCAAGGACGTTCGGGGCAACGTCGAGGAGGGCGTGGCCGAGACGAAGGCGCTGCTCGACCGCTTCAACGATCTGGCCGCCAACTACTCCGAGGAGACGGCCGAGGAGTTCGGCAACATCCAGGCCGAGATCGACGCGGCCGACGCGTGGAACCTGGACACCCAGCTGGAATACGCGATGGACGCCCTGCGTCTGCCACCGCCGGACGCCGAGGTGGGCACGCTCTCCGGCGGAGAGCGCCGGCGCGTGGCGCTGTGTCGCCTGCTGCTGCGCGCGCCGGACCTGCTGTTGCTGGACGAGCCCACCAACCACCTCGACGCCGAGTCGGTCGCATGGCTCGAGCAGCACCTATCCGAGTACAGGGGCGCGATCGTCGCGGTTACCCACGATCGCTACTTCCTCGACAACGTCGCCGGCTGGATCCTCGAGCTCGACCGTGGCAAGGGCATTCCCTACCAGGGCAATTACTCCAGCTGGCTGGAGCAGAAGCAGGCTCGCATGGCACTCCAAGAGCGCTCTGAAAAGGGCCGTGAGCGCACGATCGCGGCGGAGCTCGAGTGGGTGCGCACCAACCCCAAGGGCAAACGGACCAAGTCCAAGGCGCGTCTGGCCCGCTACGAGGAGCTGGTCGCCGAGGAGCGCAACGTCAAGCTCGACGAGGTCCAGATCCACATCCCGCCGGGGCCGCGCCTCGGCGACAAGGTACTGACGGCGAACAACGTCTCCAAGGGCTTCGGCGATCGTCTGCTGATCGAGTCGCTGTCCTTCGATCTACCCCGCGCCGGCATCGTCGGCGTGATCGGCGCCAACGGCGCCGGCAAGACGACGCTGTTCAGGATGGTCACGGGCGAGGAAGCTCCGGACAGCGGCGCGCTCGTCGTCGGAGACACCGTCAAGCTCGCCTACGTCGACCAGTCGCGCGACTCGCTGGATACCGAGAAGACCGTGTGGGAGGAGATCTCAGAAGGCTACGAGCACATCGAGGTCGGCGATCGCGAGCTCAACTCGCGCCAGTACACGGCCGGCTTCAACTTCAGGGGATCAGACCAGCAGGCCCGCATCGGCAAGCTCTCGGGCGGCGAGCGCAACCGCGTGCACCTAGCCAAGCTGCTGCGCTCGGGCGGCAACCTGCTGCTGCTGGACGAGCCCACGAACGATCTCGACGTGGACACGCTGCGAGCGCTGGAGAACGCCCTGCTCGAATTCCCCGGCTGCGCGATGGTGATCTCCCACGATCGCTGGTTCCTGGATCGCGTCGCCACGCATGTCCTCGCATTCGAGGGGGATTCGCAGGTGACGTGGTTCGAGGGGAACTTCGACGCCTACGAGGAGCACCGCCACGAGCGCCTGGGCGCGGCGGCTGACAGGCCGCACCGGCTCACGTACAAGCGCCTCGTGCGCGGATGAGCGCAGGCGTGATCCGAGGCACGTTAAAGTTCGTGTCACGGACCCGATAACCGGATGCGTCGAGTAGCATGCGGCGCATGAGCGACTACACCACGAAGCAAATTGACGAGATGGAGGCCGCGTTCGGCGGCGGACTGAAGAAGGCCCGCGCCGAGCTTGGCGTGGAGTCATTTGGCATGCAGGTGATCGACCTGCCCCCCGACTACAAGGACTACCCCGAGCACGACCACGAGTCCGACGGCCAGGAGGAGGTCTACTCGGTCATGCGCGGCTCCGGCGAGATCGATGTCGAAGGCGATCGCGTCCCGCTCACCCCCGATGTGATCGTGCGCGTCGGACCGGCCACCAAGCGCAAGATCTACTCCGGTCCCGACGGACTGCGCCTGCTGGCGCTGGGTGGAACACCCGGCGCGGCGTACGAGGCGGCGGAATTCACCGAACTGACAGGGGCCAGCGCCTAGCCAGAACGAACGAACGTTCACCGCGTGAACGAGTCCTCGCCGCCCAGCCGCTGAGCGGCGGCGGCGATCAGGCGGGCGGCGGCGTGAACGTCGTCGAGCTGGACCAGCTCGACCGGGGAGTGCATGTAGCGCAGTGGGATCGACACCAGCGCGGTGGGCACGCCCGCGCGAGTGAGGTGGACCGCGTCGGCGTCGGTGCCGGTGCGCGCGCGCGGAGGCCTCGACCGTACAAGGGATCTGCTCGGCGGTGGCGGTGTCGTAGAGCAGCTCGAACAGCTGGGGATGGATGGTCGAACCGCGGGTGATGACCGGGCCGGAGCCGAGCTCGTGCTTGCCGAGCTCCTTGACCTCGATCCCGGGCGCGTCGGTGGCGTGGGTGACGTCAATGACGATCGCCGCGTCGGGCGCCAGCGAGAACGTGCTCGTGCGCGAGCCGCCGAAGGTGATCTCCTCCTGGGCGACCGCGACCGCGGCGAGCTCCCACTCGGCGCCGCCCGCCTCGGACACCAGGCGCGCGGCCTGCAGGGCGACGAACGAGCCGATGCGGTTGTCCAGGGCGCGCGAGACGAGCCGGCCGCCGAGCAGCTGCACGGGATCGGCGTCGATCACGGCGACATCGCCGATGCGCACGCGCTCGCGCGCCTGCTCGCCGTCCTTGGCGCCGATGTCGATGTGCAGCTCGCGGATCTCGGCGACCTTCTTGCGGTCCTCGTCGCGCAGCAGATGGATCGGCTTCTTGCCGACGACGCCCCTGACCACTCCCCCACGCGTGGTCAGCGCGACGCGCTGACCCACGAGGATCTGGGCGTCCCAGCCGCCGACAGGCGCGAACCACATGTAGCCGTCGTCGTCGATGTGGGTGACGATCAGGCCGATCTCGTCGATGTGGCCCATCACGAGCAGGCGCTTGGCAGCGCTCTCGAAGCCGTGCTTGGCAGCGACGAGCGCGAGCGGTGTGCCCATCACGTCGGTGCTGGCGGTGGCGAACTCGCCCGCCGCCTTCAGCCATACGGCCGCGGGATCAGTCTCATAGCCCGAGGGGCCGTGCGCGGCGAGCAGGTCCAGCAGCAGTTGTGGAACGCCGTCGTCGTCGTTCATCGGGCGAGCAGGGCGCGGAGCACGTACTGGAGAATACCTCCGTGCCGGTAGTAGTCGGCCTCGCGCGGGGTGTCGATGCGCACGCGCGCCGCGAACCGGACCGGCTCGCCGGACGCGGGTTGGGCCGTGACCTGGACCTCGCGTGGAGGTTCGCCGCCGCCGTTCATCGCATCCGCGAGACCCTCGATCGCGAAGACCTCCTCGCCGGTGAGCCCGAGCGACTCCGCGTTATCCCGGTCGGGGAACTGCAGCGGCAGCACGCCCATGCCGACGAGATTGGAGCGGTGGATGCGCTCGAACGATTGGGCGATCACGGCGCGCACGCCGAGCAGTCTGGTGCCCTTGGCGGCCCAATCGCGCGAGGAGCCCGAGCCGTACTCCTTGCCGGCGAGCACGACCAGCGGGACACCATCGCTCGCGTAGCGCATGGCGGCGTCGTAGATCGGCATCTGCTCACCGACCAACGGCCCGCCCTCCGGGCTGCCCGTCGGTCGGTGTAGGTGGCGAGTGACCCCTCCCTCCGTTCCCGGAGCGAGCTGGTTGCGCAGGCGGATGTTGGCGAACGTGCCGCGCATCATCACCTCGTGGTTGCCCCGCCGCGAGCCGTAGGAGTTGAAGTCGCGCGGCGCGACGCCCTGTTCCTGCAGGTATAGGCCCGGCGGGCCCGTCGCGCTTGATCGCGCCCGCCGGGGAGATGTGGTCGGTCGTGACGCTGTCGCCGAGCAGCGCGAGCACGCGCGCGCCCCGCACGTCCTCGACAGGCTCCGGCTCGGGCGGCATGTCGTGGAAGTAAGGGGGCAGGCGCACATACGTCGAGTGCTCGTCCCAGGCAAAGCGCTCGCCGCCGGGCACCTCCAGGCCGTTCCAGCGCTCGTCGCCCGCGAACACCTCGGCGTAGCTCTTGCGGAACATGTCCGAGTGCACGGCCTCGCCGATCGTCTGGGCTATCTCCCGCTCCGACGGCCAGATGTCGCGCAGATAGACGTCCTCGCCGTGTCCGTCCTGGCCGAGCGGCTCGTTCGCGATGTCGGCGTCCATCGTGCCGGCGAGCGCGTAGGCGACGCACAGCGGCGGGGAGGCGAGGTAGTTCATCTTCACGTCCGGATTGATCCGCCCCTCGAAGTTGCGGTTGCCCGACAGCACCGACACGACCGCCAGATCGGCGTCGGAGATCGCCTGCGAGATCTTCCGGCGAGAGCGGCCCCGAGTTGCCGATGCAGGTGGTGCAGCCGTAGCCGACGAGGTTGAACCCGAGCCGCTCCAACGGCTCGGTGAGGCCGGCGCAGTCGAGGTACTCGGTGACGACCTTCGAGCCGGGCGCGAGCGAGGTCTTGACCCAGGGCTTGCTGCTCAGCCCCCGGGCGAGCGCGTTGCGCGCGAGGATGCCGGCGCCGATCATGACCGACGGGTTGGAGGTGTTGGTGCAGCTCGTGATCGCCGCGATCACCACGTGGCCGTGGTCGAGCTCGAAGCTCTCGCCGTCCTCGCGCGTGACCGTCGTGGCCGAGCCTTCGGGCAGGCGCCGCGTGGCGGCGACGGTGGCCTGGCCCGCATAGCTGGGACCGCCGTCGTCGGGCTTGGGCCGATCGTTGCCGTTGGCGGGGGGGTCGCTCGAGGGGAAGCTCTCGGCCGAGGCCTCGTCGCGCGCGTCGTAGTCCTGGACATAACCGGAGAGCGCCTCGCGGAAGGAGTCGCGCGCGCGCGACAGCGCGACGCGGTCCTGCGGGCGCTTGGGCCCGGCGAGGCTCGGTTGCACCGCTCCGAGGTCGAGCTCGATCTCATCGGAGAAGGTGGGCTCATCGGAGTGCTCGTCGTGCCACAGGCCCTGCTGGCGGGCGTATGCCTCGACCAGCTCGATCTGCTCGGGTGGGCGTCCTGTGAGACGCAGGTAGTCGAGGGTCTCGGAGTCGATCGGGAAGATCGCACAGGTCGATCCGAACTCGGGCGACATGTTGCCGATCGTCGCCCGGTCGGCGATCGGCAGGCCGGACAGACCGGCACCGTGGAACTCGACGAACTTCCCCACCACCCCGCGCTCGCGCAGCATCTGGGTGACCGTCAGCACGAGGTCGGTCGCCGTGGCGCCCTCGGGCAGCTCGCCGTGCAGCTGAAAGCCGAGCACCTGCGGGATCAGCATCGACAGCGGCTGGCCGAGCATCGCCGCCTCGGCCTCGATCCCGCCCACGCCCCAGCCGAGCACGCCGAGACCGTTGATCATCGTCGTGTGCGAGTCGGTGCCGACCAGCGTGTCGGGGTAGGCCTGGGGCAGCCGCCGATTCCGGATCGCTCGTTTCAAAGACGACGCGCGCCAGGTACTCGAGGTTGACCTGGTGGACGATCCCCGTGTCGGGGGGCACCACGGCGAAGTGCTCAAACGCCCCCTGGCCCCAGCGCAGGAACGCATAGCGCTCCTGGTTGCGCTCGAACTCGCGCTCGGCGTTCACGCGGAACGCGTCGCGGGTGCCGAAAGCGTCGACCTGAACGGAGTGGTCGATCACCAGCTCCGCGGGCACGAGCGGGTTGATCTGAGCGGCGTCGCCGCCCATCTCGGCGATCGCGTCGCGCATCGCCGGCAAGGTCCACGACGGCGGGCACGCCGGTGAAGTCCTGCATCAGCACCCGCGCGGGGGTGAACGCGATCTCCTTGCTCGGCTGCGCTTGCGCGTCCCAGCTGGCGAGCGCCTCGATGTCGGCGGCGCGTGACCGAACCGTTGCCCTCCGTGCGCAGCAGGTTCTCGAGCAGCACCTTCAGCGAGAACGGCAGCCGCGCCACGTCGAAGCGCTGCTGCAGCGCATCCAGGCGGAAGATCTCGTACTCGCGCCCCCCGACATCGAGGGTGTCCATCGCGCCAAAGCTGTTCTGCGGCATACCCCGCAGTCTATGAGGCTCGGGTCACGCGGCCCTTGCCCTGGCGCTTGGAGCGCAGCAGGGCGGCGTCGCAGGCTCCCAGCAGCGCGTCGGTGCCCATCGGCGTCTGCCACTGCGCGACGCCGATCGAGGCGCCCAGGCCCGGGTTGGCTTCGCGCGAGGGCAGCGCCCGTAGCCGTGCCAGCGCGCGCGCGGCGGCGGCGGCGGCGCTCTCCAGATCGGCGTTGGGCAGGATCGCCACGAACTCGTCCCCGCCGTAGCGGGCGACGCGGTCGAACGCGCGGAACTCGCCGACGAGCGCCTGGCCGACCTCGCGCAGCAGGAGATCGCCGGCCTGGTGGCCGTTGCGGTCGTTGACGAGCTTGAAGTTGTCGAGGTCCAGCAGCAGACAGGAGAGCGGGCTGCCGGTGCGCATCGCGCGGCCGATCTCCTCGTGCAGGCGCCGGCGCATCGCGCGGTGGTTCATGCAGCCGGTGACCGTGTCGGTCCCCGCCTCCGCGCGCGCGCGGATGAGCGCGAGCGCGGTGGCCGCCTGGTTGACGAGCGTGCTCGCCAGCTCGATCGAGCGCTCGCTGTAGGCCTCGGGGAGCTCGCGGCGCACGAGCACGACGACCGCCTCGACCTCGCCCCCCACGGCCAGCGCCAGCAGCAGCGCACAACTGGCCTCGCCGGTCTGCGCGAGCCGGGGCAGACATCTGGCCAGCTCGCTGGCGTCTGTGGCCAGGAGGCTGTGGGTCGTGCCCGCCACCCAGCTCACGCCCGCCGGACGCTCCGAGCGCGGCGCAGGTAGCTGAGGCGCCCGTCGCCCTCGGCGAGGTACACGTCGACGAGCTCATCCTCGGCGGGGGGTTTGCGGAGATGGTGCACGTGCACCTCCTCGGCCCCGGGCGTGAGCAGCAGCTCCCTGGCGAGCCCCCTGAAGATCTCCTCGCCGTCGCCGGCGCCGTCGGCCAGCAGCGTCAGACCGCCGCACACCGGCCAGCAGGGGATCGGCGCCGCGCGGGCTGCTCGAAGGTATCCGTACCCGTACTCACGACGCCCACTCCTGGAATGTAGCGCTTCTGGCTAGTCGTCGGACTCACGACGGGATGGCCCGGGGGTCGCGGCTGCGGGGCCCCCGGGATCGCGCGCTTGAGGCGTCCTACCCGAACGCGACGGTCCGGTAGGCGATCGACGACGGGCGCGCCCTTCTTCTTGGGCACGAACCCGACGCGCACCTTGACCCGCAGCGGGCGGCCCCGGCGCTGGCCCGCGCCCGAGAGCGGGACCTTCAGCGTCGCCGTTTTCTCGGCCTGCCTGAGGGTGCGGAACGTGGTCGCCAGGTCGCTGCCTTTGCCGCTGATCCGCCCGGCCGAATAGGTCTGGACGGTCAGGTACGCGGTGTCGCCGACGACCTTGTGCCCGACGATCCGCACCGGGCAGTTGTTGATCCTGATCGTCGTGTTCTGCTTGAACGTGCTCCCGCTCTGGCCGACCACGGTCGTCGGCATCGTGAGCTTGCTCGCGCACACGTTGCCGTTGGCCGAGCAGCGCGGAGTGCGGCTCCGAGCGGCAGGTTCACCGTGATGCTCGTGACGGGAACGTCCGGCGGCGAGGCGAACGTGGTCGTGGTGATCCCGTTTTTGATGTCCGTGTTGCCGACGAGGATCACCCGCACGCCTTCGCCTTCGAGCAGCAGGTCGAGGTCCGGGAACGCCCGCCCGCCGTGCGAGACCAAGATCGCCGGCCCTTTCAGTTTCGCGGCCAGCGTCGGCGTGTTCGCCCTGACGCCGCCCACGAACGATCCGGACGGGCAGTTGTAGGGGTTCGCGGCGAACGTCTTTTCCGGACACGCTTTCTGCAGCGTCGTCAGCCGCGAGGGCAGCTGCTTGGGCAGCTGCACGACCACCGACTTGACGTTCGCGTCGCCGGCCGGCACGTTGAGCGTCGTTTCCAGGCTCGCCCCGTCTGGCTTTCGAGGTCTTCGCCCCGGTCGCCGCGCCGAACGCGGGCTTGAACGCCAGCTTGTTGCAGTTGCTCACCTGGAACGGGGCTGGACAGGCTCTGCGTCGCGCCGGAGACCGGTGGCAACGTGGGCGTGCCGGTCAGCGTCGTTTCGGTCGCCAGCACGCCGCAGTTGGTCGGGTTCTGCAGGAATCCCTGCTTGTTGACTTCGACGCTGATCCCCCGCAAGCGCAGCGGTACGCCCTTCACGATCGTCGGCAGCGTGCTCGTCACGACCACGCGCGCGGTGTACGGTTCGACGTTGATCGTCCCACGCGTCACCACGTTGCCGAGGTTGAACGGCCCGGCCACCGCCGGCACGACGATCGAGAGTCCGAACGGCGCGCCGCCGTACGGCCCCGTCAGGTAGACGTTTCCGAAGAACCCGTACGGATGCGACCCGGCGCCCGCCGAGACGTTGACCGTGCCGATCTGACTGGCCCCGGTGCATTCGCCTTTTTCCGCCTGCGGTTCGCCGCACTGCGTCACCGACGGGATCAACCCGACCAGGCCCGCCGGCAGCACCGTCTTGACCTGCGACAGGTACTGCTGTCCGTCATTGCGTTGGACGTTGAGCGTGTATGAGGTCTTGGCGCCCGCGTAGCCCGGAGGCTGGTTCTCGGTGCTCTGGCTCGGCGTGAACGGCAGCGGCGAAGCGCACGCGCCTCCCGTCCCGTTGCTGTCGACGGCGAACGGCGAGATCGGCGGCGCGAACGGGGGCCGGCCGGTGTACGGGGTGAGGCTCGCTTCTGTCATCGCCTTGCCGCACGTCAGCGGATTGGCCAGAGGCGCGTATTCCTTGTCGTTGACATTGAAGCGCAGGATCGCGTCGCTGAACGGCTGTTCGGGGTTTTCCGCGAACGTCGCCGTCAGCCGGCCGGTCGTTTCGTTGGGCGTGACCGTACCCTTCAGGCGCACGTCAACTCCGTACCGCGTCGATTCGGCGTTTAGGTAGATCGTGTACGGCGGTTTCGTGATCGGGCCGCTTTCAGCTTCGGGCGGCAGCGGACCGCCGAGGTAGATGTTCCCCGTCAGCGATCCCGGCGGCAGCGTCGGGACTTCGAGCGTGACCGTGCCGATCTTCGACGCCGCCGGACACGCGACCCCGAAGGTCGTGCTGTGGATCCTCGCCTGCGCGGTCGTGCACGCTTCCTTGACTTCGCCCGCGGCCGACGGGTTCAGCGTCATGCCTTCGGGCAGCGTCACGCTGGCCGTCTTCAGCTGGGAGGTGTCGATTTCGGTGGGGCTGGGATCGTGGGGCAGCTTCAGTTCGGTCGTGATCCCGTCGGGCTTGTCCGACTGAGTCGTTGCCGGCGCCAGACCGAATTCCGGTTTGAAGGGGACTTCCAATAAGGGTGCGGCGCCATTGCAGCCTTCAGTGCCGAGGGGACCGGAGAAACCCTTGCTTGCAGATTGACCGTTATAAGATTCGACGTGCAGAGTGGTCGTCGTCTGGGGTCCGGTGCCCGTACAACTGCTGGGGAGCGTTAGAAAACCGCCGTTGCCGGTGTTGCCGGCGGTGCCGTTGAAGATCAGGCGAGACTCTATGAGCCCGGGGGTGACGTTTTTGATGATGTAATGTCATGATAGTCGCCCTTGTTGGTCCCCTGCGGTTCCTGGCCCCATTCGATGTGTCCTTCGAGGAAGATATGGACGAATACTCCCGGAGCGACCTGTAGTGCCACACCGAAGTAGGACGCAAGGCCATTTGGCTGTTCAAGATTGTAGAGCTTGCCTTTGAATTCAGCGTTTACAAGAGTGCCTTTTGGAGCCGGAGGTGGAGCTTCAGTAACGACCTTGACTATGTTTTCGCCGATTACGGTGTCTTCCGGTTCAGTTTCTGTGCATTCTGGAGCCGAGAAAAGATGTTTGACCGGTTCGACTTCTTTCGATTCAAAACTCTTGACCGGGCACTTTGCGACTGCCTCTGGATTGGTGCTCTGACCGGGGCCTACGTCCGTGCGTATTTCCTTGACGCTCCCTTCGGGAAAGCCTTCGGGGTAGGTCACCCCACCGGCTTCGAAGTGTTTGATCACGAAGTCCGTAACTCCGGCAGGTGGGTGGCCAGCCGCCTGGGTAAAGTATTCAGCGGTTTTTTCGTTGCAGGTCGCCGCCACCTTGCAGTTGAGCCGCGAAGAAGCTTTCCACGCCAAACGAGGCCTGCGCGGCGGGCGCTGCGACGGCGGCGAGCGCGAGGATCGCGCCGATCAACGGCGCGGCAAGCAAAACACGGACGTGGGACCTCATCTCTCTCTACCTCCCTATAGCCAACCGGGCTCTACCCGGCCTGTGACCCTCCACACTCCCAAAAGTTGCGGCCCTTCGAGAGTTCCTACTGGACGAATCCAACTCTACTCCAAGCTCCGAATAGCCGTTGCACATCCCATTGCAAACCACATCTTACACCGTCGGTCAAGCCGTGTGCGGCGGTACCCAGCCGGGGGGTGACGGGGAGACTATGGAGCGGGCGGACCACCGCAGTGGAGCGATCATCATGATGCGCCTGTAATCACATCACGATGCTACACTGATCCTATGCGAACCACCGTAACCCTCGCCGACGACGTCGCCGCCGAGCTCGACCGGCTGCGGCGCGAGCGCTCGATCGGCGTGAGCGAGGCGCTCAACGAGCTCGCGCGGGCGGGCATGGTCCGCAGAAGGAGCCGCGCAAACCCTTCGTGCAGCGCACGCTACCTCGGCGCGGCTTGAAGATCGACGTGACGAACATCGGCCGAGGTGCTGGAGCTGGCTCGAGGGTCCCGAATACCGCTGATGCTGATCGACGCGAACCTGCTGCTGTTCGCGGTCGACGAGGAGAGCCCTTTCCATGCCAAGGCCAGCCGCTGGCTGAACGACCAGCTGAACGGGAACGAGCGCGTCGGCCATGCCCTGGCAGTCGCTGGGGGCATTCGTGCGGATCATCACCCAGCCACGGATCTGCGAGCCGACCGCTCGACCCCGTCCGAGGCATGGCAGCAAGTCGAGGGCTGGCTCGCCAACGACCTCGTCTGGACGCCGACCCCGACCTCGCGCCACGCGCAGGTGCTGGGCGACCTGGTCAAGCGCTACCAGCCGCGAGGCAACCTCATCCCCGACGCCCAGCTCGCCGCGCTCGCGATCGAGCACGGCATCGAAGTCTGCTCGACCGACACCGACTTCGCGCGCTTCACCGAGATCCGCTGGCACAACCCGCTCGCGGACTGAGCATTGGCGCCCTCGCCGCTGCCCCTCATCCCCCCGGCGCCGAGAACCCAGCCCGCGGGCCGAAGCTGACCTCTCAGCAGCGCCCCGCCAGCCGGCGCGTTGGCCGCCTCGGCGCCGCCCCCGCACGCTTCCGCGGCCTGGCGCACGATCGCCAGGCCGAGGCCCGAGCCCGGCAGCTGGCGCGCCTCGCTCGGCGCGGTAGAAGCGGTCGAACACGTGCGGCAGATCGCGCTCGTCAAACCCCGGCCCGTGGTCGCGCACGCTCAGCACGCCGTCGCGCAGCCGCACCTCCACGACGCCACCCTCCGGGCTCCACTTGCGGGCGTTCTCGAGCAGATTCCCCACGGCCCGGTCGATCCGGTCGGCCGGCCCGATCACGACCGTCGGCTCCAGGCCGGCCTCGAAGCGCACCCCGCCGCGCCGCTGCGCCTTCTCGATCGCCGCCTGCACGACCTCGTCCAAGCGCACCTCGTCCGCCGTCGCAGCCGTCCGACGCCGTGCCCCGCGCCAGCTCGACCACGTCGGCCACCAGCGCGGTCAGCTCGTCCAGCTCCGCCACGATGTCCGCGCGCAGGCTCTCCTGATCGGCCGCCGGCAGGCGCTCGGCTTCGCCCAGCACCTGGATGTTCGCCCGCAGGCTGGCGATCGGCGTGCGCAGCTCGTGCCCCGCGTCGGCCACCAGCTGGCGCTGCGCTGAGACCGAGCGCTCCAGCGCGTCGAGCGTCCGGTTGAAGCTGTCCGCGAGCCGGCCCAGCTCGTCGCGCCCCTCCACGTGCAGCCGTCTGGACAGGTCGAGGCTCGCGCCCCGCAGCACGCCCGCCTCGGTCAGCGTCTCCGTGCGCGCGGTGAACCGCCGCACCGGCGCCAGCGCCACGCGCGCGACACCGCGCCCAGCGCCACCGCCAGCGCGATCCCAGCCGCGCCGACGATCGCGAGGATCTCCTCCAGCCGGCTCAGCTCGCTGTCCACCTCGCCCAGCGGCCGCGCCACCATCACCGCGCCGCGTGCGCCGATGCCCCTCCGTCAGCACGCGCAGCTTCGTCCCCTTCACCGTCCTGTCGCTCAGCGCGCTCCCGCTCCCGCTCTGCGCGATCGCCCGGTCCCGCGGCCGTGACGGCGATCGTCGCGGGCGAGGAGCCCTGACCGGCCGGCACCCGCACCTTGCCGTCCGGCGCGACGAACTGCACGTACCCCGACGCCGCCCCGAACGGCGCCGGCTGGACGCTGCTCGGCAGCCCCTCCGGCCCGCCGCCCGGCCCCGGCCCGCCCGGGCTCGGCGGCCCGCTCCCGAACAGCCGCCGCGGGGCCCGGCCCTTCCGCGCCGCCTTCCACACCGCCGGGCGGCGGCTGCATCAACGCGCGCGCGCGCGCGCGCAGACCCTTGTCGACTTCCCCGCGCAGATCCGAGCTGACCGCGACATACAGCCCGACCGCCGCCGCCAGCACCGCGACCGCGACCGACACGCCCGCCACCGCGGCGATCCGCGTGCGCAGGGTCATGACCGGGACTCCTCGCAACTCGGAGACGATCACGGGAGGAGTGGCGGTCACGGCTCGCGCAACATACCCCACCCCCCGCACCGTATGGATCAGCTGCCGCGCGCCCGCCCCCTCCAGCTTGCGCCGCAGATACCCGACGTACACCCGCAGCGCGTTCGACGCCGGGCCGAAGTCGTAGCCCCACACGCGGTCGTAGATCAGGCTGTGCGCGAGCACACGCGCTGGGGTTGAGCATCAGCAGCTCGAGCAGCTGATACTCCGTGCGCGTCAGCTCGACGAAGCTGCCCCGCCACCTCGGCCCCGTGGCGCGAACGCTCGAGCCGCAGCTCGGCGAACGACAGCGCGTCGGGATCCTCCGCGTCCGGCCCCGCCCGACGCAGCAGCGCGCGGATGCGCGCCTTCAGCTCGCCCACGTCGAACGGCTTGACCATGTAGTCGTCCGCGCCCACGTCCAGGCCGTCGATGCGATCGGCCACCGCGTCCCGTGCCGTCAGCATCAGGATCGGCACCCGGTTGCCCAGCCGCCGCAGCCGCCGGCACACCTCCAGGCCGTCGATCCCGGGCATGCCCGACATCCAGCACGACCGCGTCCGGCACCCCCTGCACGACCAGCTCCAGCGCCTGCTCGCCGTCCTCGGCCAGCTGCACCTCATAGCCGGCCAGCGTCAGCGCCCTGCGCAACGCGTCGCGCACGGCGCGGTCGTCGTCGACGACCAGAACTCTCACGAGCGTGATTGTTGCGTGCCCGCCAGCGCCGCCGCGCGCCCCTTGCAGTCATACAGCGTGCTTTCGCCGCCGCGGCCGGTCGCGACTTCGCTCTCCCCGCCGTCGCGCTCGACGTCAACGTCACCTTCTCGCACGCTTGTGTCACCGCAGTCATCGCCTTTTTCGAGCCTTCGCGTGTGTCGCCCGGCAGCCGCGGCCCGCTCGCCGCGCCGCCTTCGGCGAGCACCCAGCGGATCGTGCCCGGCGCTCACCTCTCCAGCGAGCCACGCGACGCTGACGTCGCTCTCGCGCCCGGAGAAGCCGCCGATCCCCGCCACGTCCGCGCCGCCCGAGACGATCTCAGAGGCCGCGCTCGACTGGCTCGCCACCGCCATCGTGCCGCCGCCGTGCTGCTTGGCGTAGGCAATCGCCCGCGCGATCGTCTGGCTGTTGCCCAGCGGCGCGCCGACCGCCCCGCCGATGGAAGGCCCGGCCCCTCCGGGTATAGGACCCGCGCCTGCGGGAGGGCTGCCCGCCGCGCCTGCCGGGGGTTGCGGTGGCCCTTCGCCCGAGGCGCCTGACGGTCCGCCGCCGCCGCTGTTGCCGAACAGACGTACGCCGCCGGGGGCGCCCGGGGCGCGCACGCCAAAGAGATGGGGCCCGCCCGCCCCACCGGCATCGACCGAGGCGGGGCCGCCCGCGGGGAAGGTGCCGCTGGTGGCGTGGCCGAGCGTGTCCACCGCCCACACCGTGGGAGCGGCGAGCAGCGCGGCGAGGGTCGCGCCGAGCGCGACGATGCGCACCGCGCGCGAGCTGAACGCGAGCAGCGCGAGCACGGCGAGCGCCCCGACCACGATCAGGACCGGCGGCAGCCAGGTGAGCTGTCCGGGGTAGTCGCCGCGGACGACCAGCTCGCAGGCGACGCCGGCGAGCACCGCGAGCGGGGCGAGCACGCGGGCGCTGCGGCCGGCACCGGCGCCGATCAGCTGCGCGGCGCCCGCGCCCACCAGCGCGGCGATGAACGGCGCGAGCAGCGACGACGTAATACGGATGGAAGATGCCGCTTGCGAAGCTGAACAGCACGGCGGTCGTCGGCGAACGCGCCGCCGACCGCGAGCAGCCAGCCGCTGCGCTCGTCGCGCGCGCCGCAGGCGGCCGGCGACGAGGATCGCGAGGCCGCCGACGAGCGCGAACCCCAGCAGCCAGCCGGCCTGGCCGCCGAGCGCTGAGTTCAATAGGCGCAGCGGCCCGGGCGTGCCGCCGAACATGTTGCCGCCTCCGCCGGCCGGTCCGCCACTCTGGCCTTCGACGCGGCCGAGGCCGTTGTATCCGAAGATCAGCGACAGCACGCGGTTATCGCTCGTGCCCGACACCCACGGGCGATCACTCGCGGGCGTCAGTTCGACGAGCAGCGGCCACGCCCCGCCGACGATCAGCATCGCGACGCCGCCCGCGAGCAGCTGGCGCAGCGCGTGCAGACGTCCGCGCGCGGCCGGCGCCGTCCACAGCCAGGCGGCGGCGATGCCGGGGACGACGACCAGCGCGACGCCCATCTTCGTCTCGAAGCCCAGGCCCACGCACACGCCGGCCAGCACCAGCCAGCGCATGCGCCGGCGGGTGGGCTCGGGGTCCATCGCGCGCACCGCGCACCACAGCGCGGCCACGCAGCACAGCACCAGCAACGCATCCGGGTTGTTATGTCGGGAGATCGCGACGGTGATCGGCGTGAGCGCCAGCGCCAGCCCGGCCACGAAGCCGCCGAGCTTTCCGAACCTGCGCCTGACCAAGTCGTACACCAGCGCCACGCTCGCCATGCCCATCAGCGCCTGGGGCACCAGCACGCTCAGCGGGTGATATCCGAACACCCGCACCGACAGCGCCTGCACCCACAGCGCCAGGGGCGGCTTGTCGACCGTCATCACCCCCGCCCGGTCCATCGAGGCGAACAGAAAGTCGTGCCAACTCGAGCTCATCGAGCGCACCGCCGCGCTGTAGTAGTCGTTCGCCCAGCCGTTTCTGCCCAGCGCCCACAGGTTCAGCCCGCCCGCCACGGTCAGCAGCGCCGCCAGTTGCAGCTTGACGGTGCCAACAGCTGCGGTACCCCGAGCCAATAGGGCCTGTAGACGATCGGGGCTTATCCGTCTTTACCCATCCAAAAGACTGCTCGTGTGTGCCCATAGCCAAGCAGGATCACCGCCCGCCGTAGGAGCACCATGTGACGAACCTAAGGATTTCCTGAACGCCCCATATGGGCGCATGTCCATCGCGGCGGCACCCAATCTCAGACGCAGGTCCATACCGTCCCCCGGGCTCCCTCCGGCATGCTGACCGGAGCATGGGATAGCCCTGACCGACGCGCCAACCATCAAGCCGAAGCGATGCGAACCCCCAGACGAGCCCCCCGGCGGGCCCCTCAGATCGTGGCCCTCGGCGGGGGCGGGTTCTCGATGGAGAAGGACTCCTCGCTGCTCGACGACTACATCCTCTCGCTGACCGGCGCCGCGCGCCCGCGCATCTGCTTCCTGCCGACCGCCTCCGGCGACGCCGACCACTACGTCGTGCGCTTCTACCGCCGCTTCTCCGCCTACTGCGACGCTTCGCACGTCTCGCTGTTTCGCCGCGACCAGGGTGTCGGCGGGGTCGAGGACGACCTCGCCACGCATCTGCTCGCCCAGGACGTCATCTACGTCGGCGGCGGCAACGTCGTCTCGATGCTCGGCGCCTGGCGCGCCCACAGCCTCGATTCGATCCTGCGTCGCGCCTGGCGCCGCGGCATCGTGCTGTGCGGCCCCTCGGCCGGGTCACTCTGCTGGTTCGCCGAATCGCTCTCGGCCTTCCACGGCGCGCCCCGGCGCGTGCGCGGCCTCGGCCTGCTGCCCTACTCCAACTGCGTCCACTACGACGCCGAGCCCGCGCGCCGCGCCGAGTACCACCGCTTCGTCGCCGCCGGCATGCGCCCCGGCTTCGCCGCCGAGGACGGCGTCGCCCTGCACTTCCGCGACACCCTGCTCGAGCGCGCCGTCAGCTCGCGCCCCGACGGGCGCGCCTACCGCGTCGAGCCCGCCTCCGACTCCGTCGTCGAGGTCCCGCTCGAGGTCTCCCCGCTCGGCTTCGTGCGACGCGCCCCGTCGCCCGAGCTCGAGACCGTCGAGGCGGTGGCATGAGCACGTCACCGCAGGAGCAAGAGGCGCCCCCCGAGCGGCGCGTCATCTTCGCGATGGGCGGCGGCGGGTTCACGATGGAGCCGTCCAACCCCCTGCTCGACGACTTCGTCCTCTCGCTGGCATCGTTACACACGCGCGCGCCCGCGCGCGAGCCGCGCATCCTGTTCCTGCCGACGGCCTCCGGCGACACCGCCGCGCAGATCGCCGCCTTCCACGCGCGCTTCGCCGACCGGTTCTGCGTCGCCGAGCACCTCTCGCTGTTTCGTCTGCGCGAGCTGCGCCGGCCGCTGGCCGAGATCGTCCTCTCCCAGGACATCCTCTACGTCGGCGGCGGCTCGATGCGCAACCTGCTGGCGATCTGGCGCGCCCACGACCTCGACCGCCTGCTGATCTGCGCCTTTAGGCGCGGCATCGTCCTCGCCGGCATCTCCGCCGGGGCGATGTGCTGGTTTGACGGCGGCATCACCCGCTCCAGCGGCCCGCCCGAACCGCTCTCCGGCCTCGGCCTGCTGTCCGGGTCGCTCACCGTCCACGCCGACGGCGAGCCCGAGCGCCTGCCCGTATGGCTTGCCGCCGTCCGCGACGGCGTCCTGCCCGGAGGCTGGGCGCTGGACGACGGCGTCGGACTGCTGTTCTGTGGCGAGCGCCTTCAGCGCGTGGTCAGCTCGCGTCCCGGGCGCGGGCGCGCAGCGCGTCGATCAGGTCGCCGGCGAGCTCGTCCGCCATCGCCTTGCGCCCGAGCTGCTCGGCGCAACCGATCCCGCGACCGGGGACGGAGCGACGGCGTCGTCGAGGGCGGCATGACCCCCTCCGTCGACGATGAGGACGTCCAGGAGCTGCGCCGCGTCAACCGCTTGCGCCGGGGCATCGCCGGTGATCACGGTAGCGGGCGGTTGGGCGGCTGAGCCGCGCAGGGACGGCCGGTACGCCAGGCTGCCTTTACGGCGTCAGCCGCACGGGCAGCGTCTTGAGCTGGTTGATGAACACCGACTCCACGATCGTCGGTCTGCCAGCCAGACTCCATCGCGGGGAAGCGCTCGAGGGTCTCCTCGAACAGGGTGTTGAGCTCCAGCCTCGCCAGCGCGGTGCCCAGGCAGAAGTGACGACCGCCGGCGCCGAACGCCTGGTGCTCGGTGGTGCGGCGAACGTCGAAGCGGTCGGGGTCCTCGTAGCGGGTCTCGTCGCGGTTCGATGAGACGTACCACATGACCACCTTCTCGCCCTCCTTGATCTGACGCCCGTGCAGCTCGGTGTCGCAGGTCGCCGTGCGGCGGAAGTGGGCAAACGCGGGAAACATCCGCAGCGACTCCTCCACGGCGCCTGGAATCAGCGAGGGGTCGTCCAGCAGCAGCCGGCGCTGATCGGGGTTTTGCATCAGCGCCCGCATGCCGCTGCAGTAGGTGGCCTTGGTGCGAGTCGTTGCCGGCGGCGACCAGCAGGAAGAAGCCCATCACGATCTCGTGTTCCTCGAGCTTCTCCCCGTCCACTTCGGCGTGCACCAGCACGCTCGTCAGGTCGTCGGTCGGAGCCTCGCGGCGCTGCGCGATCAGCTTCCCGCAGCGCTCGAAGATCTCGGCGAACCCCGCCTGCGATCCCCGCCTCGACGCTCTCGTGCGGGTTCAGATCGGGGTCGCCGGCGCCGAGCATCATGTTCATCAGGCGCGCCCAGGCCTCGTCCTCCTCCGGCGGTACGCCCATGAAGCTGCCGATCACGCGCGAGACCACCGGTTGGGCCACGTCGGCGACCAGGTCGCACGTCTCCCGGCCGTGCAATCGGTCGAGCGTCGTCCACCACGATCGCCCTGACCGCGTCCTCGTGGGCGGCGATCCGCTTCGGCGTGAAACCTGCCTGGAACAGTGCCTTGATGCGGTCGTGCTTGGGCGGGTCCATGCCGATGAACATCGCCCGCGACAGCTCGATCGGGAAGCCGGTGGTGGCGGCCGTGATGCCCCCGCGTTCGGAGGAGTAGGTCTGCCAGTCGCGGCTGACCGTGTGGACGTCCTCGGCCGTGGTCGACCGACCAGTAGCCGGCCTCCTCGGGGAATTCGGCGATGCTCGCGGTCCAGTGCACGGGACACTCGCTGCGCAGGCGCGCGAACAGCTCATGCGGCACACCGTGCTCCCAAACGTCGCGCTCGGTTACGAACACGTCCTGCAGGTCGCTGCCGTCCACCGCCGCCATCTGAACCTCCAAGCTCGCTCGCCGAGTGATGCCCGCGAATCCTACCGGGCGTACGCTCTGGCGATGGAGCGCGAGCTGACGTTCGACGAGGAGCTACTGACATGGCTTGGCGACGAGCCCGCGCAGGTGCGCGCGGCCGATACCGGGCGCGTGCACGACATCGCCGAGGAGCTTGCCCTGGGGTTCGACGCGCTGGCGGATGTCGGACCGGCCGTAACCGTGTTCGGCTCGGCGCGAACGCCACCGGGACATCCCCACTACGAGCTGGTGCGCGAGCTCGGCGCGTGCCTGGCGGGGGCCGGGTATGCCGTGATCACGGGCGGAGGTCCGGGGCTGATGGAGGCGGCCAACCGCGGCGCACGGGAGGCCGGCGGCGTGTCGGTCGGCTGCAACATAGAGCTGCCCCACGAGCAGGCATCGAACCCGTTTCTCGACATCGAGCTGCGGTTCAGGCACTTCTTCGCGCGCAAGGTGATGTTCGTGCGCTACGCATCCGCGTTCGTGATCGGCCCGGGCGGGTACGGGACGCTGGACGAGCTGTTCGAGGCGCTAACCTTGATCCAGACGCGGACGATCAGGCACTTCCCGGTGATCCTGCTCGGCGACGGCGAGTGGCGCGGGCTGCTGGACTGGCTGCACGAGGGCGCGCTCGCCGACGGGCGGATCGACGCCGGGGACCTGGAGGTGATGCACGTAGTCGAGCGTCCCTCGCGGGTGTGCGCGATCGTCGACGCCGCACGTACGCGTCAGCGTGAGCAGGGCGACGTTCGCAGGCGCCGGCGCAGGACACGGCGTAGACGGGTCGCGAGGCTCGGGCACATCGGCCTGAGGCTGGCGCATGTGTGACAAGAGCGTGACTTCTCTGTGACACGGGCCAGACATAACCCCGATCGAGGCCGATTCCGACAGTCGTGGGGCGTAGCGTCGCTACTCATTGCAAACGTACGTTCGACTCAGAAATGGAAACCGGAAGACGATGTTGACGGACGACGAACAGACAACCATCCGCGCGGCCGACCTGGCCGAGTGGATCGTCGACGAGATCAGCGAAGCCGATCGGGACTGGCACGCCATCGAGCTGCGGGCTCGGGAGCTCGTCGAGCTGCTCGAGCGGCAGGCCGCCGCGCAGGCTGCTGCCGCCACGCGGGATACTTGAGGGCCGGCACCATGCCCGCGTGACGGCCAGCACCATGCCCGCGCCCACGATCGACGAACTGCTTATAGCCGACGACACGGAGCGCTGGGCGGCGCTCGGGTTCGCACTCGCCGACGGACGCTGTCAGATCGGCCGCGTGCGCCTGCGATTCCTCACCGGCACCGCCGAGCGCGGAATCGTCGGCTGGTCGCTGCGCGATGTCGCTCACACCGAGCTCGACGGGCTGGCCACGACCATCTCCGAGCAGCCGGCGCCGGACCCAGCGGCGACCCACCCGAACGGCGTCGTCGCGATCGACCACATCGTCGCGATGTCCCCGTCGCTTGACCGCAGCGTCGGCGCGCTGCAAGACGCCGGCCTGGACCTGCGCCGGATTCGTGAGCAGCCCACTCCCGCGGGGGCGCCACGTCAGGCGTTCTTCCGCCTCGGCACCGAGATCCTCGAGCTGATCCAGGAGCCCTACGAGGTGGTCGAGCGCACCGGAGGGCGCGATCGGGCCGGCGCGGTTCTGGGGCGTCGCGGTCCGGGTGGACGATCTCGACCGGACGGTGGAGCTGCTCGGCTCGCACGCCGGCTCGATCCGGCCGGCGCTCCAAGCCGGTCGGCGCATCGCAACCGTGCGCCGCTCGGCGGGTCTCGCGGTTGCGCTGGCGCTGATGAGCGCTCCCGCGGAGGGGTAGCGGTTGCAATCCCCATCTACACGCCGGCCGGCGCAGCCGAGCCCGCCAGCACGCGCGAACGAGCGGCCCGGACCGCCGCGCTGAGCGTGGCGACGTCATAGACGCCGTTGTGGCGGCGCCCGTTGACGAAGAACGACGGGGTCCCCGAGACCCCGCTGGCATCGGCGCTGGCCACGTCCTCGCTGACGCGCGCGGCATAGGTGCGCCGGCGCAGCTCGTCGGCGAACCGCTCGACATCGAGGCCCAGCTGCTGGGCGTAGCCTCGCAGGCTGCTGGGAGTGAGCTCGCCCTGGTGGGCGAGCAGGATGTCGTGCATCTCCCAGAACTTGCCCTGGGCGCCGGCGGCCTCGGCGGCCTCCGCCGCCAGCTGAGCCCAGGGATGCACGTCGCTGAGGGGCAGGTGGCGAAAGACGTAGCGCAGATCATCGCCCCACTGCGCGAGCAGCTCACGGATCGCCGGCTCCGCCCGTCCGCAGTAGGGGCACTCGAAGTCGCCGTACTCGACGAGCGTCACGGGGGCGTCGGCCGCGCCGCGGATGTGGTCGCGCGCCGGATCGACGTCCTCGGCGAGATCGATCAGCTGCGCGGCGGTGCGCCCGAGCTGGCGGGCTCGCACCGGCGCGGGCAGCCGGGCGATCGCCCGGAACACGATCCAGGCCACCAGCGGCGAGAGGATCGCCGCGGCGAGGACCCCGAGCTTCGCCTGCGCCAGCGAGCTCGCCGTGGAAGGCGCGACCGGCGATCAGCAGCGACACCGTGAACCCGGTGCCCGCGACCGCCCCCACGCCCGCGAGCCCCGGCCAGGTGACGACCAGCGCGCGCGCCACCGAGGGCGCGACGGGTGCCCAGCCAGGAGGCGCCGAGGATGCCGAGCGGCTTGCCGAGGAGGTAGGCGAGCACGATCCCGATGCGTCACCGGCGAGCTCACCGCGTCGCCCAGGACGCGACCGTCGACGTGGATGCCGGCGTTGGCCAGGGCGAACAGCGGCACCACGACGAAGCTCGTCCAGGGATGCAGCCGGTACTGCAGCCGTTCGTTGGGCGAGATCGCCGCGGTCAGCCCGCGCTGCGCGACATAGGCGAGCTCGGGCGTGGGCTGCTCGCGAAAATCGCGCGTCAGCTCGGTCGCGCGCTCGAGATCGCCGCGCGCGGGCGGGTAGGCGCTCGTCACCAGCCCGATCGCCAGACCGGCGAGCACCGGGTCGATCCCCGACTCGAACATCGCCAGCCACACCCCGACGCCCACGAGCACGGCGGCGGGCTCGCGCCAGCGCCCGGCGAACCGCAGCAGCACGAGCACCGCGAACAGCCCGAGCGCGATCGCGAGCGCGAGCGGCGAGACGTGGTCGCTGTAGGCGACGGCGATGACGAGCAGCGCGCCGAGATCGTCGACTACCGCGAGCGTCAGCAGGAACACGCGCAGCCGTGTCGCGCCGCTCGGCGCGAGGAGCGCGAGCGCGCCGAGGGCGAGCGCCGTGTCGGTGGACATCGCCGTGCCCCATCCCCCCGCGCCACTGCCACCGGCGTTGACCGCCAGGTACACGCCCACGCACAGCGCCATGCCGCCCAGGGCCGCGATCACCGGGATCGCGACGCGGCCCCGCTCGCGCAGCTCGCCGAGGTCGAGCTCGCGCTTGGCCTCCAAGCCGACGACCAGGAAGAAGAGCGCCATCAGCCCTTCGTTCACCCACTGGCGCAGGCTCCCAGACAGGACGTGCCCGCCCAGGCTGAGCGCCAGGCGCGTGTCCCACAGCGATTCATAGGAATGCGGCCAGGGCGAGTTGGCCCAGAGCAGCGCCGCGAGCGCGGCGCCGACCAGGACGACCGCCCCGCCGGTCTCGGTGCTCAGGAAGTCGCGTACCGGCGCGCCGAGATTGCGCGCCCAGGCCGTGCGGCCCGCGGAGTCAGCTGGGGACGAGCCGGCGACGGCGGATGCCATGGCCGTGAGTATCGCGGGGAGCGGCCGGCTGCGCCGGGAGCCGTGAGAGCAGCCGCGATCAGCCTGAGACCACGGCGGGCGGGTCGGCGTCGATCCCGTTCTCCCGGTCGAGCCCGTCGAGATAGGGCGCCAGGTACTCCGAGGCGATCTTGCTCGGCGGCGACCAGGTGGGCGTGTCGGTGATCTCCGAGCTGAACCCGTGCCCGCCGGTGATCCGAGCCGTGAGATAGCGAGGCTTCTCGCCCGTGAGCAGCATGCCGCGAATAACGGGATGAAACGGCTCGGGCGTCACCGGGGCGCCGGCCAGCGCGGCGATCGACTGCGCGACGGCGTCTGCCTGTTGGGAGCCGAGACCGCCGTGCTTGATGGGGAAGTCGGTCGCGTCGCCTGCCGCGTAGATGGGTCCGACGTCGGGCACCCGCCCATGAGGGTTGACACGGATGAAGCCGTGTTCGCCCAGCGGGATGCCGCGCACGCAGGGGCCGTACAGCTCGGGCAGCGCGATCACTCGATCGACCCGCAGACGACGGTCGCCAGGGTTGATCACCACCTCCCCGGCGCTCGGCACCTCGGCGTAGGCGGAGTTGATCGTCTGGATGTTCGCCCGCTGCAGCAGCTCGGCGACGGCACCGCTCGCCGTGGTGCCGAATATGGCCAGGGGGCCGTCCTCGGGGCTGACGATCGTGGTGGCCAGCTCGACGCCCATGTCGTAGGCGCGTCCGGCGGTCATCAGCGCGATCTCATACAGCGGCAGCGGCCAGGCCATCCGCCCGGGCGCCACGAACGCCAAGCTGTGGACGTAGCCGCCCTCGATGTCCTGGATCAGGCCGTGCAGGGTCTCATCCAACCGGCGATCGTCGATCGTGAGCGCGTGCTTGTAGCGCGCATGGGCACGAGCGCCGAGCGCCAGCACGAGCGCGTCATACTCGATCGCCTTGCCGCCCTCGGTGTGCAGCACGTGCTTGTCCGGGTCGATCCAGCCCAGCTCGTCGACCAGCAGCTTCGCGCCGGCGTCCTCGGCGATCCGCCGCAGGGGGTAGCGGCGAGCCTGGCCGTAGGCGAACGGCTCGCGAACGGCCAGCGGGCGGTAGGCGAACTCGGCGTTGGGGGCGATGAGCGTCACCTCGGTGCGCTCGGAAGCGAGCCGCGCGAGCGCCAGCGCGGCCTCCAAGGCCGCCACGCCGCCACCGACGATGATCACGCGAAGCTTGTCGGAATCTGGGGTTTCCGGGGTTTCGGTGGCCATTGCCCCTACAAGTCTAAGCGGCCGGCGGCTGAGCCGTCAGCCGAGGAAAACCGTCGTGGTGTGAGGATAACTACGGAGTAAGCTCTATGACATATGAGGGCAGATTCCGAGGAGCTGTGGATTCGTCGTCTGCTGAACGTGGGCCGTGCTCTGATGACCGAGCTCGATCTGGATGCAGTGCTCGATCGGGTGCTGCAGACGGCGCGTGAGATCACCGGAGCGCGCTATGCAGCGCTGGGGATCCTGAACGACGAGCGCTCCGAGCTCGAGCAGTTCCTGACCTCCGGTGTGGACGAGGAGACCCACCGGGCGATCGGGGACCTGCCACGCGGACGGGGGGTGCTGGGTGCGCTGATCGAGCACCCGTGTCCGCTGCGCCTTACCGATGTGGGCCAACACCCGAGCAGCTACGGGTTCCCGGCGGGGCACCCGGTGATGCGCAGCTTCCTGGGGGTGCCGATCGTGATTCGCGGGCAGGCGTGGGGCAACCTGTACCTGACCGAGAAGCAGGGGAGCGAGTTCTCAGAGCAGGACGAGGAGGCCGCGGTGATCCTCGCCGATTGGGCGGCGATCGCGATCGACAACGCGCGGGTGTATGAGACCAGCGAGCGCCGCCGCCAGGAGCTCGAGAAGGCGTTTCGCGGTCTCGAGGCGACCCGTGATGTGGCGGTCGCAATCGGCGGGGAGATCGCGCTCGAGCACGTGCTGGAGCTGATCGTCAAGCGCGGGCGTGCGCTCGTGGACGCCAGGAGCCTCGTGATCATGCTGCGCGACGGGACGGAGCTCATCGTGAAGACGAGCGCCGGTCACGCCCGGGAGATGCACGGCGTGCGCCTGCCGATCGCCGGTTCGACCTCCGGGCAGGTGCTGGAGCGTCGGCGACCCGAGCGGATCACCGACGTCGACGCGAGGCTGCGGATCGCCCCCGGTGAGTTCGGGGTGACCGACGCGCACACCGCGCTGCTGGTGCCGATGGTCTACCGCGGCGAGGCGCTGGGCGTGCTCGCTGCGTTCGATCGTGGCGACGGCGGGAGCGTGTTCGGCGAGGACGACGAGCAGATGCTGCACACCTTCGCCGCGAGCGCCGCGACCGCCGTGGCGATGGCGCAGAGCGTGCAGGCCGACCGGCTGCGCAGCTCGCTGGCGGCCGCGGACGCCGAGCGGCGCCGCTGGGCGCGGGAGCTGCACGACGAGACGCTGCAGAGCCTGGGCGGCCTGCGGGTGCTCCTGTCATCCGCGCTGCGCCGCGACGACCTCCAGCGCGCGCAGGAGGCGATGCGCGAGGCCGTGGAGCACATCGAGCGGGAGATCGAGAACCTACGGGCGATCATCACCGAGCTGCGCCCGGCGGCACTGGACGAGCTCGGGTTGCGGACCGCGATCGAGTCGCTGCTCGACCGCCACCGCGAGCAGAGCGGGTTCGACATCGACGACGAGCTTGCGCTGCCCGGCCCCTCGGCGGGAGCGGAACGTCTGGATGAGGACCTCGAGACCGCCGTCTACCGGCTGGTGCAGGAGGCGCTCACGAACGTCGCCAAGCACGCTCGCGCGAGACCGCGTGCGCGTGGCCGTCAGCGAGTCCGGCGGCGAGCTGCTGGTCGAGGTGCGCGACGACGGCGCCGGCTTCGACCCCGAGACGGCGAGCCGCGGCTTCGGGTTGGCGGGAATGCAGGAGCGGGTGAGCCTGGCCGGCGGCACGCTCAGCGTCGAGTCCGGCGAGCGGGGCACGTTGGTCACGGCCCGTCTTCCGGCACGCCGACGCGATCAGGCCGGCGAGAGCATGGCTCAGTCGGAGTCAGAGCAGGCCACGTCATAGCGTCACCAAGCGCAATCGAGGCGCCACGCGCGGGCTGACGTAAAGCTGGTGATGTCGCTGGGCGGCGCATGCGCCGCCCAGGGGGACCGCGCATGCGCGCCCCCGGACCGGGCCGCACGCGGCCCGGTCGTCCACATCCATGCAAGCCCGCACCAACGATGGGGCTTTGCCACGAACACAGATATGGGGAGCCGCGATAGTTTCTGCGAACTGCTAAACCATCCTTCCCGAGCGAGCAGGAGTTCGACGAGCGTGTGTCTGGCCATACCCGGTCGAGTGGTGGAGGTCCTCGACGATGTCAACCAGCTTGCACAGGTCGATGTGGCCGGCGTCAGGCGCACCGTCAACGTCTCGCTGCTCGATGACGATGGCAATGGGGCGACTGCGCTGGCTGGCCAGTGGGTGCTGATTCACGTGGGGTTCGCGCTCTCGCGGATCGACGAGCGCGAGGCGCTCGCGACGCTCGAGCTGCTCCAGCAGATGGGCGCCGACTACGAGCAGGAGCTGAGCGAGCTGAGGGCGAGCGCGATCGAATGACCGCGCCCGAGCTCGACCGCTCCGTCGATCACGAGGCGACATGCGTCACCTGCGGGGACGTCGCGTGGCGGATGCGGGTCGTGGAGGTGGACGAGCCGCGCGCGCTGGCCGTCTGCGTCGACGAGCGGGGACAGCGCCACACGATCGACACGGGGATCGTCGATGGGACGGCGCCCGGGGAGACGCTGCTCGTGCACGCCGGGACGGCCCTCGCCAGGGAGCGCGTGTGAGGTTCGTCGAGGAGTTCCGCGACGCCGAGCTCGGCCGTGCGCTCTCGCGCGAGATCCACGCTCTGATCGAGCCCGAGCACGCGTACAAGCTGATGGAGGTCTGCGGCGGGCACACGCACTCGATCTACCGCTACGGGATCGACAGCCTGCTCCCCGACTGCGTCGAGCTCGTGCACGGACCGGGATGCCCGGTGTGCGTGCTGCCGATGGGCCGCGTCGACGACGGCATCGCGATCGCGCGCGAGCCGGGCGTGATCTTCACCTGCTTCGGCGACATGCTGCGCGTCCCCGGCTCGCGCGGGAGCCTGCTCGAGGCGAAGGCCGAGGGCGCGGACGTGCGGATCGTCTACTCGCCGCTGGACGCGCTCGGCATCGCCCGGCAGAACCCCGACCGCGAGGTCGTGTTCTTCGCGATCGGCTTCGAGACGACCGCTCCGTTGACCGCGCTCACGCTCAAACGCGCGAAGCGGGAGGGCGTGGCGAACTTCTCGTGCGTGTGCAACCACGTGACGATCGAGCCGCCGCTGCGGGCGCTGCTCGACTCGCCCGGGCTGCAGCTCGACGGCTTCGTCGGGCCCGGGCACGTCGCGAGCATCGTCGGCGCGCGCCCGTTCGGCTTCATCCCCGCCGAGTACGGACGGCCGATCGTGGTCTCAGGGTTCGAGCCGCTGGATGTCCTGCAGTCGATCCACATGCTCATCGCCCAGCTCGGCGAGGGCCGCTGCGAGGTCGAGAACCAGTACGCGCGCGTGGTCTCGTGGGAGGGCAACCCGCGCGCGCTGGAGGCGATGGACGAGGTGTTCGAGCTGCGAGCGGAGTTCGAGTGGCGCGGCCTCGGCTTCATCCCCGCGAGCGGGCTGGGGCTCTCGGCGGCATACGCCGAGCTGGACGCCGAGCGCCGCTTCGCGATCCCGGGCGCGCGCGTCGCCGACCCCGAGGCGTGCCAGTGCGGGGAGGTGCTCACAGGCCAGATCAAGCCGTGGGAGTGCAAGGTGTTCGGCACCGCGTGCACGCCCGAGCGCCCGATCGGCACGTGCATGGTCTCGCCCGAGGGCGCGTGCGCGGCCTACTACAACTACGGCCGCTACACGCGCGAGCGCGAGGTCGTGTGAGTACGCCGACGCGCGAGCAGCGGATCATCGGGATCGTGCAGGGCGCCCGCGCCAAGCAGGCCAGGTTTCGCGACGAGCGGATCACGATGGCCCATGGCGCGGGTGGCAAGGCCTCGCAGTCGCTGATCGAGGGGCTGCTGCTGCCGGCGCTGGCGAACGACGCGCTGGCGGCGCTCGGCGACGCGGGCGTCGTCTCGCTCGACGGCGCCCAGCTCGCGCTCACGACCGACAGCTTCGTCGTCAAGCCGATCCGCTTCCCGGGCGGTTCGATCGGCGAGCTGGCGGTCAACGGCACGGTCAACGACCTGGCCGTCTCGGGCGCGCGCCCGCTCGCGCTGACGCTCTCGCTGATGCTCGAGGAGGGCCTGAGCGCGGCCGAGCTGCGCACGGAGGTCGAGGCGGTCGCGCGCGCTGCGCAGACGGCGGGCGTGCGCGTGGTCGCAGGCGACACGAAGGTGCTCGAGCGCGGCAACGCGGAGCAGATGTACATCTGCACGACCGGCCTCGGAGTGCTCGACCCACGGGCGCGTCTGGCGCCGTCGGCGCTCGCGCCCGGCGATCGCATCATCGTCTCGGGCTCGATCGGCGAGCACGGGATGGCGGTGATGCTCGCGCGCGAGCAGTTCGCGCTGGAGGCGGAGATCGTCTCGGACACGCGCTCGCTGTGGCCCGCGGTCGACGCGCTCCTGGACGCGGCCGGCCACGACCTGCATTGCATGCGCGACGCCACCCGCGGCGGGGTCGCATCGGCGCTCAACGAGCTCGCGCGCGCATCGGGGGTGGCAGCGCTCGTCCGCGAGCGAAGCGTGCCGGTCGCGCCGGTCGTCGCGGCCGCGTGCGAGCTGCTCGGGATCGATCCGATGTACGTGGCCAACGAGGGCAAGCTGATCGCGTTCGTCGCGCCCGCGTCCGCCGAGCGGGCGCTGAGCGCCCTGCGCGCGGTGCCCGGGTGCGAGCAGGCAGCGGAGATCGGCGAGGTCGCTACCGACCCGCCGGGCATGGTGCTCGTCGACACCGCATTCGCCGGGCGGCGGGTGATGGACCTGCTCGCCGGCGATCCGCTGCCGCGGATTTGCTGATGCACGAGCTCTCGCTCAGCCGCGCGATCCTCGCCACGGCGCTCGACCACTCCGATGGACACCGCGTCGTCCGCGTCGGCCTGACCGTCGGCGCGCTGCGGCAGGTCGTCCCGGAGTCGCTCGCGTACTACTTCGAGATCGCCGCGCGCGGGACCGCGTGCGAGGGAGCCGAGCTCGAGCAGCGCCTCACGCCGGCGCGGATGCGCTGCGCGTGCGGCGAGGAGTGGGAGCTCGAGGAGCCCTCGTTTCGCTGCCCGCGCTGCGACGGCGCGAACACGACCGTGCTCGACGGCGATCAGCTGTCGGTGGATTGCATCGAAGTGGAGGAGGAAGAGGTCCCATGCACCGCACGAAGGTGAAAGTGGCGACGGATGTGCTCGACGCGAACGCGACGATCGCGCGAGCGAACCGCGCGGACTTCGACCGCGCGCACGTGCGCGTGGTCAACCTGATGAGCGCGCCCGGCGCGGGCAAGACCGCGCTGCTCGAGCGGGTGCTCATCGACGGCCTCGGCGACGTGCGGGTCGGGGTGCTCGAGGGCGACGTCCAGGGCTCGCTCGACGCGGACCGCCTATCGGCGCTGCACGTGCCCGTCACCCAGCTGAACACCGATCCGGGCTTCGGCGGCGAGTGCCATCTCGACGCGAACATGGTCCGCTCGGCGATGAGCGAGCTGGCGCTGGACGAGATCGACCTGCTCGTGATCGAGAACGTCGGCAACCTCGTCTGTCCGGCGGAGTTCCGCGTCGGTGAGGACGCGCGCGCGATGATCTCCTCGGTCACCGAGGGCGAGGACAAGCCGCTGAAGTACCCGCTGATGTTCCGCACGTGCGGGCTGGTGGTGGTCAACAAGATCGACCTGCTCCCCCACCTCGACTTCTCGCTGCAGCGCTTCCTGGAGAACCTCGACCGGGTCAACCCCGACGTCGAGCACATGCTCGTCAGCGCCCGCACCGGCGAGGGGGTGAACGCGTTCGCGGCGTGGCTACGGCCGTCGCGCGCGGGGAAGGGCAGGGAGAGGCGCGAGACGCTTGAGGGGACGACGCGCGTGAGCACGGCGGCGCTGACGCGGGTGCGCGCCCGTGTGGAGGGAGTGGTGCAGGGCGTCGGCTTCCGTCCCTTCGCCCACCGCCTCGCGGGGGAGTGCTCGCTGTCGGGCTGGGTGCGCAACGACGAGCGCGGCGTGCTGCTCGAGGTGGAGGGCGCCGCAGGGTCGGTGGCGGACTTCCTGGAGCGACTGGCGCGCGAGGCGCCGCCGCTGGCGGTCGTGGAGAGCGTGCGCGCCGAGCCGCTGCGCCCGACCGGCGAGGACGGCTTCTCGATCCTCGACAGCAATCGGACGGGCGAGGCCGCGGCCGCGCTCGTGGCCCCCGACACCGCTCCGTGCGACGAGTGCGTGGCCGAGCTCTTCGACCCGAGCGACCGCCGCTACCGCTACCCGTTCGTCAACTGCACCAACTGCGGGCCGCGCTTCACGATCGTGCGCGGCGTGCCATACGACCGGGCGCGCACGACGATGGCGGCGTTCGCGATGTGCGCGGCGTGCCGCGCGGAGTACGACGATCCGGCGGGCAGGCGCTTCCATGCGCAGCCGAACGCCTGCCCGCGGTGCGGCCCCCGGGCGCGCCTGATCGACCTGGCCGGCGAGACACTGCCGGCAGACGATCCGCTGCGCGCGGCCGCTGCGGCGCTCCTCGCGGGGCAGATCGTGGCGGTGAAGGGCCTCGGCGGCTACCACCTCGCGTGCCGCGCGGACGACGAGCGGGCGGTCGCGGAGCTGCGACGGCGCAAGCGCCGCGAGGAGAAGGCGTTCGCGCTGATGGCCGGCGATGTGGCCACCGCTGGCGAGCTCGTGCACCTGAGCGCTTTCGAGGAGGATTCTATTGACGGGCCGCGAGCGGCCGCTCGTGATCGCGCGGCGCCGGCCCGGCGCGTGTGTGGCGAAATCGGTCGCGCCGGGCTCGCCGGAGCTCGGCGTGATGCTCCCGTCGACTCCGCTGCACCACCTGTTGCTAACGGACGCGGGCGTGACGCTGGTGATGACCAGCGGCAATGTCAGCGACGAGCCGATCGCCTACCGCGACGAGGAGGCGCTTGAGCGCCTGCGCGCGATCGCGGATGTGCTGCTCGTGCACGACCGTCCGATCGAGGCGCGCACGGACGACTCGATCATGCGCTCGCTCGGCGCAGGCTCGACCGGCGCGGGCTCGACGCGCGCGGGCTCGACACGTCCCCTGATGCTGCGGCGCTCGCGCGGGTACGTGCCCGCGAGCCTCCCCCTCCCGATCTCGGCGCCGCCTCTGCTGGCGTGCGGCGCGGAGCTGAAGAGCACGTTCTGCCTGGCGAGAGGCTCGCGCGCGTGGGTGGGGCCCCACATCGGCGACCTGAAGAACTGGGAGACGCTGCGCGCGTTTCGCGACGGCGTCGCCCACTTCGAAGCGCTGTTCGCTATCGCGCCCGAGGCGATCGCGCATGACCTGCACCCGGACTACCTCTCCAGCGGTTACGCGCTGAGCGCGAGAGCGCCACACCCGACGCCGGCCACGTGACGCTGAGCGCCGTCCAACACCACCACGCGCACATGGCCGCGTGCCTGGCCGAGCACGGCGAGCGCGGGCCGGCGATCGGCGCGATCTACGACGGCGCGGGTCTCGGCAGCGACGGCACGGTCTGGGGTGGCGAGCTGCTGGCTGGCGACCTCGAGCGGTTCGAGCGGGTCGGCCACCTGCAGCCGGTGCGACTCCCAGGCGGCGACGCGGCGGCACGCGAGCCGTGGCGGATGGCATGCGCGTGGCTGCTCGCCGCGCACGACGAGGAGGCCATGCTCCCTCCACCCCAGATCGCCGCGCGGGTCGACCGGGCGCGCTGGGAGCAGGTGACGGAGCTGGCGCGGAGCGGGACGGCGTCGCCGATTACGACGAGCGTGGGACGTCTGTTCGACGCGGTCGCCGCGCTATGCGGGATCCGCATGAGCGTCCGCGACGAGGGCCGCGCGGCGATGGACCTCGAGGCGGCAGCAACGTCCGCGGCGGCGGACGGCGAGCGCGGCGCGTACCCGCTGCCGGTCGTGGACGGGGAGACGCTGCGACTGGATGCGCGCGAGACCGTTCGGGCGATCGTCGCGGACCTCGCCGCGGGCACACCGGTCGCCGTTGTGAGCGCGCGCTTCCAGAACGGACTCGCTGACGCGACCGCCTCCGCTGTCTCGCTCGCGGCGCAGCGACGCGACGTGGGGACCGCGGTCCTGTCGGGCGGGGTCTTCCAGAACCGGCTGCTGCTGACGCGTACCGCACAGGCGCTTGAGCGGGCCGGGCTGCGAGTGTTGATCCCGCGCGCGCTGCCGCCGAACGACGGGGGGATCTCCCTACGGCCAGGCGGCGGTCGCGGCGGCGCGGCTTGCGGCCCCGACGCGCGCTCGCACGGTAGCGACCGCGACCTGTTCCTGATCGCGGCCTGCAACGTCGCGATCCTCGTCGGGATCGCGCGCGTGGTGCGACGCACGCGCAGCGGCGCCTTTGACGGGGAGGAGCTGGAGCGGCAGCTTGCGCGCCGCGGGCTGATGAGCCGCTTCTACGCCCGCTTTACGCGCGCGATCGGGGCATCCTGGCAGATGTACCCGATCGGCGTGCTGTTCGGGCTGGGCTTCGACACGGCCACCAAGGTCGCGCTGCTGTTCCTCGCCGCGGGCGCGGCCACGAGCGGCCTGCCGCTCTACGCGATCCTCTGCCTGCCGGTGCTGTTCGCGGCGGGCATGTCGCTGCTGGACACGCTCGACGGATCGTTCATGGGCTTCGCCTACGCGTGGGCGTATGCGCGGCCGGCGCGCAGGATCTACTACGACCTCGTCGTCACCACGCTGTCGATCGCCGTCGCGCTGATCGTGGGCACGATCGAGCTGCTGCCGGTGCTCGCCGAGAGGCTGTCGCTGACGGGCGGGGTGTGGAACATGGTCGACCGACTCGACCTCAACACCGTCGGGTTCGTGATCGTCAGGGCTGTTCGCGGTGACCTGGGCCGGCGCCGTGGCGATCTGGCGGTTCGGGCGGATCGAGGAGCGCTGGAGTACGGCCAACGGCAAGAACATCTGACGAAGGGTTCCACGCGAACTCAAAATCTTGGAGTTACTTGGAGCTCATTTGGAGCTCGGCTGGCCAAGCTCGCGCGCCTCCCGCAGCACCGCGTCGGCGACAGAGCCGATGATCGCTTCGACCTCCTCCGACAGCCCGCTCCCAGCATCGAAGCGCCGTCCCTCAACACCGAAGAGCACCACCCGCCCGGGCAGACGCCCCAGCGCACGGGCCAGCTCGATCGCCTCGTCGAGGCCGACCGCGTGCGTAGAGGCGGAGCCGCGCAGTCGCTCTGGCAGCGGCGCGGAGCTCGCGTCGATGCGCAGGATCGAGCCCGGTTGCTCGCCGCAGCGAATCGCGTCCACCAGCACGACCGCATCGGCGCCGTCCCACATGTCCAGCAGCGCGAGCGGCTCTCCCTCGTGCTCGCAGACGTCGACCCCCACGGCCCGCGCCCGCGCCCGCGCCCGCCGCACGACCTCCAGGCCCGCCGCGTCGTCGTGGCGCAGCGCGTTGCCCACGCCGAACACCACCACGCCCGATCGCCGTGTGCGCTCAGGCGCCGTCTTGGCCACGGTCGACGGTCAGCTCGAGGAAGTGCGTCGCGCAGGAGATGCAGGGGTCGTGGTTGCGGATCGCCTGCTCGCAGCGGAGCGAGAGCTGCTCGTCGGGGAGATCAAGATTGCGTTCTACGACCGCACGCAGGTCCTCCTCGATGGCCAGCTGGTTCTGCGAGGTGGGCGGCACGATCCTGGCGTCGAGGATGGTGCCATCGTCGTCGATCTCATAGCGGTGGTAGAGCAAGCCGCGCGGCGCCTCGGTCGCGCCGTGGCCAACCGCGCGTCGCGGCGTCACCTCGACGGCGGGCGCGTCGGGCTGCTCGTAGCCGTCGATCAGCGCGAGGGCTTCGTCGCACGCCTGCACCAGCTCGACCGCGCGCACGACGATGCTCTGGAAGGGGTTTGCGCACGCCGCCCCAAGGCCGGCCTCGCGCGCGGCCTCGCGGGCGAGCGGCCGGAGCGCGCTGGAGGCGAGCGCGTAGCGCGCGAGCGGCCCGGTGAGATAGGTGCCGCGCTCGCGCAGGCGCGCGTGCAGCGCGTTTGAGTGCTCGACGTGCTCCTCGACTACATGCTCGTCGAACTCGGCCGGGGCGATGTCCAGGCCGCCGTTGGAGCGGATGCGCCCGCGGTCGATCGGGTAGGCGCCGGGGTCGGGGTCGGAAAGCGCGAGCAGCTCCGGCGCGCACTCGACGTCGGGGAACTCCAGCTGGGCCGCCCAGCGGACGGTCGCGAGCGCCGTCTCGCGCGCACCCTGCAGCGGTTCGACGAGCGTGCGCAGCTGGGGGGTGGTCGGCGCGCGATAGAAGCCGCCGACGCGGACGTTGATGGGGTGGACCTCCCGCCCGCCGATGAGCGCCATCAGCGCGTTGCCGGCCTTCTTCATCCGCAGCCCCCGTTCGACGATCTCCGCGTGATCGCGCGCCATCTCGATCGCGCCCGGATAGCCGAGGAAGTCGGGCGCGTGCAACATGTAGACATGGAGGCTGTGGCTCTCGATCCACTCGCCGCAGTAGATGAGGCGGCGCAGGTCGCGCAGCGGGCCCACGTCGATCGCGACGCCGCAGGCGTCCTCCATCGCCCGTACCGCGCTCATCTGGTAGGCGACGGGGCAGATGCCGCAGATCCGGGCGGTGATGTCCGGAGCCTCCGTGAACGCGCGCCCGCGCAGCAGCGCCTCGAAGAACCGTGGCGGCTCGTAGATGCGCAGCTTCACGTCCGCCACCTCGCGACCGTCGAGCCTGACGTACATCGCTCCCTCGCCCTCGACCCGGGCGAGATAGTCAGTGCGGATCACGCGCGTGCGCTCGCCGCGTCGCTCATGCCTCATGCGCCTCGCTCGCCTCCCGGAACGCACCGGCGCCGGCGTTGAACGTGCGGTACACGCGCACCAGGTCCACCTCGTCGGAGCCGAGCTGCGCCATGCGGGCGCTCAGGGCTGCGGTGTTCGGGGACTCCATCGGCCCGTAACACCCGTAGCAGCCACGGTCATAGGCGGGGCAGATGGCGCCGCAACCCGCGTGCGTGACGGGACCCAGGCAGGGAGTGCCGTGCGCGACCATCACGCACACGGCGCCGCGGCGCTTGCACTCCACGCACACGCTGTGCGCGCGTACGCGGGGCCGGCGACGGGCGAGGTGCGCGGCGATCACCTCCAGCAGCTGGCGCTTGTCGATCGGGCAGCCGTTCAGCTCGAAGTCGACGGGCACGTGCGCGCTGATCGGCGTGGAGGTGCCCAGCGTTGAGATGTAGTCGGGCGAGGCGTACACAATCGACTTGAAGTCCTCCACATCGGCGAAGTTGCGCAGCGCCTGGATGCCGCCCGCGGTCGCGCACGCCCCGATCGTGATCAGCGCGCGCGAGCGGCGGCGGACCTCCCGGATGCGCTCGGCGTCGTGCGCCGTGGTGATGGACCCCTCGACAATCGATACGTCGTATGGCCCCTCGACGGTCGCGCTGCTGGCCTCGAGGAAGTGAGCGATCTCGACGCGATCGGCCAGCATCAGCAGCTCGTCCTCGCAGTCGAGCAGGCTCAACTGGCAGCCGTCGCAGGAGGCGAACTTCCATACGGCGAGGGTCTGCTTATCCGCCGCGACCATCACAACTCCCTGATCGCCAGCCAGCGCTCGAGCTCGCTCCAGGGGTAGACCGGCCCGTCGCGGCAGACGAGCGTGGGACCGAGCTGGCAGTGCCCGCAGTGGCCGATCCCGCATTGCATGTTGCGCTCCATCGATGCGTACACGCGATCGGTGCCGATCCCGCTCTGCGCGAGCGCGGCAACCGTGAAGCGCATCATCACCTCCGGCCCACAGACAAGGGCGACCGCGTTGGCAGGGTCAAAGCGGGCGCTGCGCACGAGCCGCGGGACGACGCCGACGTGGCCGAGCCACTCGGGGCCCGCGCTGTCCACCGTGACCGTGACGTCGAGCCCACGCTCGGCCCACTGCTGAAGTTCGGCGGTGAACAGCAGCTGCTCCGGCGAGCGCCCGCCGTAGAGCAGCAGCACGCGCTCGTAGCTCTCGCGGCGGGCGAGCAAGGCGAGGATCGCGGGCCGCAGGGGGGCCAGGCCGATGCCCCCGGTCACGACGATCACGTCTCCGCCCGCGAGCTCCTCGACCGGCCAGGGACGGCCGAACGGGCCGCGCACGCTGAGGACGTCGCCAATCGTCGCATCGCAGATCGCCTTCGTCGCCAGCCCGACGGCGCGCACGGTGTGCACGAGCGGGCCCCCGCCGTCGGGCTCGCCGCTGATCGAGATCGGCACCTCGCCCGCACCGAACGCCGAGAGCATCGTGAACTGACCGGGCGTGAACGCCGGCCGCGGCCCCTCGCGCGGCTGCAGCTCGAGCGTCCAGGTGTCCGCGGTCTCTTGCCGCTTGGCCGTCAGCGCGTAGGGCGCCGGCACCATCGGGCCGGGCTCGTACGGCATCGCCTCAGCCGACGCGAGCATGGCCATAGACGTCGAGCAGCTGCAGCCGCGTCGCCTGAAGGCGTTCGGTGATCGAACCGGCGAATCGTCGCATCAGCTGATAGCCGAGCTCGTGGTCGTCCTCGCACTTGCCGCGCAGGCACGCGCCGTCGAACGCGATCGACGCCGGTCGGCTCGCGCGCGCGGGCGTCGAACTGCCAGCGGTAGGGCTCGAACAGCCACGACCAGCCCACGACCTCGCCCGGTTGCGAGCGTCTCGATCACCAGCGTGCCGCGCCCGGGGGCCTCGAGCTCGAGCGCGACGGAGCCCTCGCGGATGAGGAAGAAGCGATCGGCCTGATCGCCCTCGCGGAAGAGCTCTGCGCCCGCCGCGAAGCGCTCGTTGGCGCCACATCCGGCGATCAGCTGCAGGTGCGCTGCCGGAAGGCCCGCGAACAGCGGTGCGGCCGCGATCAGCTCGTTCAAGCGTCTGCATTGCCCGGCGCCTCGCTCTCGCGGATCGCCCGCGCCTCCTCGGTGATGTCGATGCCGACCGGGCACCAGGTGATGCAGCGACCGCAGCCGACGCAGCCGGAGCTGCCGAATTGGTCGATCCAGGTCGCGAGCTTGTGTGTCATCCACTGGCGGTAGCGCGAGCGCGTCGATGCGCGCACCGCGCCTCCGTGGATGTGGGAGTAGTCGATCGTGAAGCAAGAGTCCCAGCGCTGGTGGCGCTCGACGTGCTCGCCGGCGAGGTCGGTGACGTCCTCGACAGTCGTGCAGAAGCACGTCGGGCAGACCATCGTGCAGTTTCCGCAGGCCAGGCAGCGCTCGGCGACCTCGTCCCAGCGCGGATTCTCGTAGTTGCGGTACAGCAGCTCCCTGATGTCGCTCGTGTCGAGCTCGCGACCCATCTGCGAGGCCGCGCGCAGGTGCCCGGCGCTCGCGGCGGAGCGCTCGTCCGCTCCCGCTCGTCCGTGCGACAGCTCGCCGAGGACGTCCGCGCCGCGGTCGCTGCCGACGTCGAGCACGAAGTAGTGGCGCTCGTCGGCCAGCACCTCTGTGAGGGCGATGTCAAAGCCGCTCTCGGCGGTCGGACCCGTGCCCATCGAGGCGCAGAAGCAGGTGTTGCCCGCCTCGGTGCACTGGACGGCGACGACGAAGACGTCCTCACGCCGGACACGGTCGGCGGGGTCGGTATGCGCGCCGCCGAGCAGGACGCGGTCGAGGATGCCGATCGCGTGCAGCTCGCACGAGCGCGCGCCCAAGAAGGCGTAGCGCGGCGCCTCGCGCGGGGCCTCGGTGAGCTCGGACAGGCCACCTTGCTCGTCGCGCCGCGCGCGCCACAGGCGCACCTCGGGCGGCAGCTGGTAGCGCTTCCACGAATGCGGACCGACGTTGTAGCCGAACCTCGCCTCGTCGCCCCGGCGGCGCAGCCGGTAGTGGCCTCCGTCCTGCTCGTCGGTCCAGCCGATCGGCAGATCGGCGCTACAGGCGATCTCGTCGTAGACGATCGCCCGGTCGCGTACGGTCGGACCGATCACGGTGTACCCCCGACGGTGCAGCGCTCCGAAGAGCTGATCGAGCGCGTCGCGCTCCAGGGTGTAGCCGCCAGGGTGGCCCATGCTCATGCATTCTCGCGCCGCGCGCCGCCTGGCGCAAGCCGGGTCTCGCGCCGGAGCATCACTCATGCTCCGGCCTCATCCCGCAGCGCGAGCGCCGTAGTGGCCCGTCGCCGCCGCCGCGCACACCGCCGCCCAGGCCGCCGCAATCCACCGCGCGCGTGACCTCGGCTGAGACCGGCGAGCATCGGTGCGCCGTGCCGATGCACCGTGCCGATGCGCCCTCCGTGAGGAATACTGCTCAACGATCACCAGCTGATTCCACGGGTCCGATCAGCTCCCTGATCTCGATGTGGCGGCTCAGCCGCTGGATCTGCTGGTGTGTCCCGGTGCCGAGCCCGTGCCGGGTGGCGTTCAGACAGCCGGCCGCCATCGCCAGGCGCAGCGCGGCGTCCAGCTCCTGACCGCCGGCCAGGCTGGTGCCGAGCGCGGCGAACATCGAGTCGCCTGTACCGCGCGGCTCCAGCGGTCTCAACGCGCGGGCCCGTGAGCTCCAGATAGCGCTCGCTGGGGCCGTCGAAGACCAGCGCCGGCTGCTCGGCGCGCGAGATGAGCACCGTCTCAGCGCCGGCCGCGTGGAGCTCGTCCAGCGCCCGCAGCAGATCTTCCACGCCGCAGCTGCGGACCATGGCTTCGGAGAGAACCTCCTCCTCGCTGATCTTCAACAGGTCTAAGCCTCCGGCCAGCGCGGACTTCAGCGACGAGCCGGCGAGATCGGCGATGACCCGAACCCCGTTGCTGCGCAGGTCGCCCGCCAGCCGGCGGTAGATTTCACTGTCCAGGACGGTAGGAGGATCCACGCCTGTCAGCAGCGCGACACCCGCGTCCAGCGCCGCGCTGAGCGCCAGTCCGTACAGCTCGTCGGCCTCGTGGCGGGAGAGGCGCTTGGATTCGGTGCGCGCGAGCTGCTCCGCGCTCGCCGTCTCGACGAGCGTGGATGTAGACGCCGTTGGACGCGGCGCACTCCACGCTGCAGAGCTCGACGTTCTCTCTCGCAATCAGCCCGCGCAACACCGCGCCCGACTCGCCGCCCAGGGCACAGCACAGGGAAACCTCGGCGCCGAGCAGCGCCGCCATGCGGGCCACCCAGAAGCCCTGCCCGCCGGCGTGCAGATGAATCTCCTGCCCGGTGGTGCCCGCCGCCTCGACGGTGACCGTCAACAGCGGCGATGGCGCGAACACGGCGAGCGACGGATTCATCAGACCGCCGGGAGCAGCTCGAGCAGGCTGCGCTTCAGGCTCGGCGCGGAGGCGATCGTAAAACGGGAACCCACGCCGTGCTCCGTTCCGTCCCAGTCGTAGGTCAGCCCACCCGCCTCGCGTGCGAGCAACACCCCCGCGCTCACGTCCCAGGCGCGGTTTGAAAGCATCATCGACGCGTTCAGGCGCCCCGCCGCCAGCCAGGCCAGGTCGAGCGCGGCCGAACCGTGAGCTCGCACCGCCCAGCGCCCGCGGGGCCAGCCGGGCCAGGAGCGCGACATGGATGGGATTCTCCACGGACCGGTCATCCGCGACCGCGAAGTCGGTGATCCCGACCACCGCGTCAGCGAGCCGGTGCGCGTCGGGCATGTGCAGGCGCGTGCCGTTGAGATATGCGCCGCCCCGGCGCGCGCGACGTAGCGCTCGCCCAGCAGGGGAAGGTCAACGATCCCGAAGATCGGCTGACCGCCACTCAGCAGCGCAAGGGAGATCGCGCACAGCGGGCTGCCCTTGATGAAGTTGGTCGTACCGTCGACCGGATCGAGAACCCAGAGCAGCGGGGCGTGCAGGTGGCCGCCGCGCTCCTCGCCCAGGAAGGGGATGTCCTGCGCGTGCGCGCGCCAGCGCGCTCCTGATGTAGTCCTCGATCTGGAAATCGACTCGGCTTGCGTAGTCGCGGTCGCCCTTGGCGATCAAGCCACCGAGGTGCGAACGACCCTGCACCAAGCAGGCGAGCAGCGCTGTCGACTGCTCCACCGGCGATCAGCAGCAGCTCGTTGGCATCGCTCTCAGCGAGGCCCGTGGATGGGCCAGGTACAGCCGACTTGGTCATCACACACACCATCCTCCATCCGGGCGAGCCTCGTCGGCATCCGGTTCCGCCACGGGCGGCCATCCGCAGTTCGCCGCAGCCACGCAGCGATGCGGTGCGGCACGCTGAAGACCATGCAGGCCTTCAGCCGTATAGATGTGGAGGCGCCGATGGCGGTGCACGTCGATTTCTGGGAAGCTTGCCGTACCGACTGTGGCAATGCTCGACAGCCCACGCTCTCGTACCGCCGCCGCTGCTGCGGCAATCGCAGGTGTGGTGGGTTACGACCTGCTGCAGCGTCGGCGCGCGATCCTGCGCAACTTCCCGATCCTCGGACACCTTCGCTACGCGCTGGAGGCGTTCGGACCGGAGCTGCGTCAGTACATCGTCACCTCAAACAACGAGGAGCGCCCGTTCTCCCGCGATCAGCGGCGCTGGATCGACGCTTCCTCGGAGGGCAAACCGAATGTGTTCGGGTTCGGAACCGACGATGAGATGGAGGCCGTCGAGAGCCTGCTGATCATCAAGCACTCTCCGTTCCCCGCGCGCCCCCCGGCCGCGGGGGAGGCGGGCGGCGCACCGCACTACAGCGCCCCCGCCGCCAAGATCCTGGGCGCCGCACATGGACGGCGCCGCGCCTTCCGCCCGCCTTCGCTGGTGAGCCTGTCGGGCATGAGCTACGGCTCGCTCTCGCCCGTCGCGGTGGAGGCGCTGAACCGCGGCGCGGGGCTCGCGGGCTGCCTGCAGAACACCGGCGAGGGCGGCCTTGCGGGAGCGCATTGCCACGGCGGGGAGCTGGTCTTTCAGATCGGTACGGGCTACTTCGGCTGCCGCGACGCGCGCGGACGCTTCAGCCTGCAGCGGCTGCGCGAGCGCGTGGCGCAGGCACCGGTGCGCGCGATCGAGGTCAAGCTGTCCCAGGGCGCGAAGCCTGGGCTCGGGGGACTGCTCCCGGGCGTGAAGGTAACACCGGAGATAGCCGCCATCCGCTGCGTGCCCGCCGGCCAGGACTGTGTCAGCCCGCCCGCGCACTCGGCGTTCTCCGACGTTGACGGGCTGATCGAGTTCGTCGAGCTGATCGCGCAGGACACGGGTCTGCCGGTCGGCATCAAGTCAGCCGTCGGCGAGAGCGGCTTCTGGCAGACGCTCGCCGAGCGCATGGCGGCCACGGGCGGCGGGCCCGACTTCATCACCGTCGACGGCGGGGAGGGCGGGACCGGCGCCGCGCCGCTCTCGTTCGCCGACCACGTCGCCCTGCCGTTCAAGCTGGGCTTCGCCCGCGTCTATGGCACCTTCGCGCGCGCCGGACTGGCCGAGGACGTGGTGTTCATCGGCTCGGGCCGGCTCGGGTTCCCGGACTCCGCGCTGTTCGCCTTCGCACTGGGCTGCGACATGGTCAACGTGGGTCGCGAGGCGATGCTCGCAATCGGCTGCATCCAGGCCCAGCGCTGCCACACCGGCCGCTGCCCGACCGGCGTGGCCACCCAGTCGCGCTGGCTCATGCACGGGCTCGACCCCCAGCTCAAGTCAAGTCGTGCCGCCAACTACCTCGTCGCGTTGCGCGCGGAGCTCCTCGCGCTGGCGCGCTCCTGCGGCGTGGAGCACCCTGCGCTCGTGACACCCGAACACATCGAAATCGTCACCGAGCGCTACGGCGCCGCCCCGCTCGTGGATGTGTTCGGATACGAGCCCGGGTGGCCGCTGCTCTCGGCCACTCGCCGCGATGAGGTGCAGCGTCTCGCGGCTCAGTCGGGGTCGACCGTGTAGCGGAGTCACAGGGCGCTGGGGTAGGTCTCGGGCGGCTCGCCGAGCTCCCATGCGGAGGTGAGCTCGAGTGGCTCGACGGCGCGCGTTGAGTCGATGTGGACGAGCGCGTCGAACTGCCGTGCGGCGCTGGCGAGGAAGCAGTGGCTCTGGCGCTCGGTCTGGGGGTGGTAGATCACGCCGATCGCGCGCTCCAATCGCGGCTCTGCCAGCGCGCGGCCGCTGTCGCCCGCGGCCAGCGGGCAGAGCAGGAAGGCGGGGATGTGGGTGGCGTGCAGCAGCGCCTCGTAGCTGTCGGCGATGGCGGGCCGCACGCGCTTGCGCTCGGCGGGCCCGCCCCACTCGGAACTGGCGGTAACGGTGCCGGTGTAGGTGGTGAAGCCCACGTTGACCACGTCGCGGCCGTGGCGTTCGCGCATCAGCTGACCAATATTCAGCTCGCCGCGCTGGGCCATCTCCGTGGCGCGCGCGTCGCCGATGTGCGAGTTGTGCTCCCAGACGACCACGCGCGCGGTGCCGCCGTGACGGTCGAGGTGCGCGAGGAGCTGATCGAGGGTGTCGGCCATGTGCCGGTCGCGCAGGTTCCAGGAGCCGGCATGGTCGCCGAACATCGTGCGGTAGTACTCCTCGGCGTCGGCGACCACCGCAGCGTTCTGCTCCGCAAAGAAGTACTCATCCTCGGCGGCGAGCCCGTCGCGGCGCAGATAGTCCCCGGCGCGGCGGCGCAGTTCGACGAGCTGCTCGATCACCCGCCGCCGGCACGGCTCGCCGACGCCGAGCAGCACAGCCTGACCGTACGTGGCGCTTTCCGCGCCGTAGGGCTGCAGACACTCGTAGCGCGCTCGTGCTCGAGTCGCGGCGTCGGGGTCCTGTCCGTCGAGGTAGCCGATCACAGCCTCCATCGACGCGCCGAGGCTGTAGAGGTCAAGGCCGTAGAAGCCGGCGCCGCGGGCTCCGCGTTCCAGATTGTCGTTGTGGGCGCGCAGCCAGCCGACGAGGTCCAGCACATCGGCGTTGCGCCACATCCAGGTGGGAAAGCGCCGGAAGCCGCGCAGCGCCTCCTCGGCGTCGCGATCCTCGCGGGCGCCGTGGATGTAGCGGTTGACGCGGTAGGCGTCCGGCCAGTCGCCCTCGATCGCCAGCGCCGTGAAGCCGTGCTCGGCGATCAGGCGCTTGGTGATGCGCGCGCGCTCGCGGTAGAACTCGTGCGTGCCGTGGCTGGCCTCGCCGAGCAGGACGATCCGGGCGTCGCCGATCAGCGCGAGCAGCGCGTCGTAGTCACGATGATCGCCGGTGAGCGGATACGCCTCGCGCCGCACCGCGTCGAGCACCGCGCGCTCACCGAGGGGCAGGGCCAGCGGCGCGGCCACGGCTCATTTTTCCTCGACCATGCTCGGCGTCGCCAGCCGCACGCGGTCAGTCCTCGCTGATGTCGGCGGTCTTGGCGGCGGTGACGCGCACGATGTCGTACGGGTTGACGAGCACCGAATGGCTGTGGTCGCCGGCCGGGCACAGGATCCTCTCCTGCCCGACCAGCGCGCTGTCGATCACCTCGGCGGCGGGGATCATCGGACCGAAGGGCGGCACCGCACCGACTTCCAGCGACGGGAAGTCGCGCGCGATCTCGGCCTCGCTCGCGAGCCGCAGCTGACGCGTGGCGCCGAGCAGATCCCGCAGCTTGTTCATGTCGAGCCTGCAGGCGGCGGGAACAGCCGCGATGACATAGATGCTGCCGTCGTGCAACACGACGGTCTTGGCGACCTTCTCCGGCGGCAGATGCGCGACGCGGGCCTCCGCCGCGGCGCTCATCACCGACTCGTGCTCCACCAGCTCGTACGGAATCCCCGCGCCGTCCAGGAACCCGACGATCGCTTCGACGCGGGTGCTCGCCACCGTGCCTTCGCTGCGCTCATCGGTCATAGAGGGCCTCCTTGGACTTCGCCATCTCGTCCTCGCCGGCGACTATGTGAGTGACCGGCACGTCCAGCTCACGCTGCAGGCGCTCCAGCTCTCCGCGCTCCTGCCAGGTCTGGCGCTCGCGCGGGTGCGTCACGACGATCACCTCGTCGGCGCCGAAGTCGCGCAGCTCGTCCTCGATCGCGCTCGTCGGGTTGGGGTCGCCGATCTCGCCGCGTGCGGGGATCCCTCGCTCGCGCGCCCACTCCAGCGAGCGCTCCAGGCGCGCTCGCGCGCGCTCCAGCTCGCGGTCGATGTCAGAGACTCCGTAATGCACGCGTGAGGTGAGCACCGGCACCAGGACGTCGACTTCGACGGGCTCGCCGTCCCGCCCGCGGAGCCGCTCAAGCAGCTCGTCTCCGGAGAGCGCCTTGTTGGCGACCACGAGCACGTGGCGCGTGCCGGGGGCGGCGCCGTGCGGGTGCGCCTCATGCGCCGCCTCGCGCAGCGTCGCACGGACATCGGGGTCGGCCGCGCGCAGGTACGCGATCGTGGCGAGCACGAAGATGAGCGCGAACGCGGCGGCGCCGATGACGGGTTCGGTGAGCCAGCCGATCAGCACAGCGACGCCGATCGCCACCCCACCGGCCACCGTCAGCAGGAAAGCCTCTCGCTCTGACCTGATTGGGGTGCGCAGCATGCGCCTGACGCTACGCCGATCCGGTCATCAGGTCATGAGGGAAGACTACGGCTCGTGTGACGGCTTTCCGCGGATGGCGGTTACGGGTCGCGGCGTATCGGCTCGTGGTCTCTACTGCTTACACCGTGTGCTCCGTTTGTCATCTCGTCCTTTCTTGGCGACGGCCAACGGCAACTCAGAGCTCGCCACGTTCACGGATGCCCGCGAGATGTGCCTGCGCGTGTTGTGGGCACGCTGGCGGCAGGACGGGTCGCCGTACAGTGTGCGCACCACGTCGGCCTCGACCGCCACCTCGTCGCACCTTGGTGGGGCGACGTGCCTGCCAGCGCGCTGCCAGCCCGCGAACAGCGTGCCGATCGCGCCGGCGGTGGGAGTATCGGAGTTCGACGGCCATCGCCATTCAGCCGGCGGGCTGGAGGGTCGATGTCGGCGCGAGGCGATGCTGGGTCCCGTCGGCTGCGGCGTCCCTGCGGGGCAGGGCTTGGCCGTGGCGAGCGAAGCGTGGGGTTCGTCTCTCGGCCGCTCGGATCGCGCGGTCGGTAGACCGCCTCGTAGCCGTCGGCGACGATCGCGGTGTCGTAGCGCGAGGCGACGCTCTGCGCGGCAGCGCGCCGGGTCGATCTCGCCGAGCCGGCTGGTCGCCTCGGCCATCGCCTGCTCGTCGGCGACGTGGAAGCCGTTCTCGCCGTCGATCACGATCTCGCTCGCGGCGCCCTCGGGGAAGGCGATCACGGGCGTGCCGCAGGCGAGCGCCTCGACCATCACCATCCCGAACGGCTCCGCCCAGCGGATCGGCATCAGGAACGCCTTCGCGCGCGCGAACAGCTCCTTGCGGCGCACACCGCCGACCTCGCCGACGTACACGACCTCACGGCCGTCGACGTGCGGCTCGATCTCGCTGCGGAAGTACTCCTCCTGCCCGGGCTGCACCGGTCCCGCGAGCACCAGCCGGATCCGGCCCGCCGCGCGGCGGCGATCGCGCGGTGCGCGCCCTTGACCGGGTCCATCCGCCCCATCCACAGCAGGTAGTCCTCCTTGTCGGCGCGAAACGGCCAGTCCTCGACGTGGATCGGGTTGGGCACGACGTCGCTGACGCGCACGCCCGCCGGCGCGTGCTCGAGCTGGAAGTGGCTGATCGCGACAAGCCTCGCCTTGTGGCCGTGGCGCGTGTAGAACGGCCGCGTCTCGTCGTCGAACGGGGCGTGCAGCGTGTGCACGACCGGCGCCGACACGCGGTGCGCCATCGCCACCGCGGTGAAGCCCGAGTGGTCGTGGACGACGTCGAACGGCCGGCCCTCCGCGGCGGCGCGGTCGATCGCGTCGTAGGCCGCGCCGACGTGGTCTGACTCGTGCAGCGAGGAGCCGATCTGATCGCGGTGCGCCGCCTCGAGCGGCGACCGCACTCCGCGCGCGCGAGCGCGAGCCGGGCGCCGCGAACAGCGTCACCTCGTGCCCGCGCGCGACCAGCTCGTCGCACAGCAGCGCGACGACCGCCTCGATCCCGCCGTAGCCGGGTGGCGGCACCGGGATCCACGGCGGCGCGAGCACCGCGATACGAAGCGCCCTCCGCTCCACATGCGGGAGGCGGGGTGAGCGGGTGGTGGCGGAGGGCGCGTTCATGGGGAGAGCAACTGCCATGCGCGCCGGACGGGGGGACGTCCGGCGATCGAACCGGCGCGCGCAAGCTACGTCTGGGCACCGGGCGGACATCCGCTGGCGCCGCAGCGAGCCGTGCAGGAACGACGGATTATACCGCGAGGACAGCGGCGATCTAGGACAGCGTGAGCGGTGGGTCGCGTAGTCGACGCCTGCCCGGCGAGCGCGTGCCGCAGGCTCGCGCGTCGGCGCGTACGATCGGCCACGGCTGATCGCGCCGGTGACAGAGCGAGCGAAGAACGCACTGTGAGCGAGGATGGGAGCAGCAGGGCGCGACGGGCGATCGCGGAGATCGAGAACAGCGGTCGCGGCGGGTCTGCCGACCCCGCGAGCGAGCGGCCGGTGCTGAGTCCGCGCGGGGAGCGGTTCGAGGTTCTGGGCCGCGCCGGCCCCGTCGAGCTGCGTGGTGCGCCGGCGATTCGCGCCGAGGCGCGCGAGGAGCTGCTCGTGATCAAGGACGACGAGCTGTTCCTGTGCGCGCGGACCGACGGCGATGTCGCCGCGGGACGGGCGTCCGGCGAGGGCTTCTACGCCCACGACACGCGCTACCTCTCGGAGATTCGCCTGCGGGTCGGCGACGTTCCTCCGGTCGCGCTCTCGCACTCGGCGATGGACGATCGCGCGGTGGTCGACTCGACGAACGCCGCGCTGCGTCGCCGGGGGACTGCCGCCGGTGGCGCAGCAGTCGCTGAGCATCAGCCGCGAGCTGATGATCGCCGCGGGCCGGCTGTACTACCGCGTGCGCGTGCTCAACTTCCTGGCGCGAGTCGGTGAGCACCGGCGTCTCGCTTTCGCTGGCCGGCGACTTCGCCGACATCTTCGAGGTGCGTGGCGGGCCGCGGCGCGAGGCGCGCGGGCACGCGCTCGCGCCCAAGCGGCTCGGGCGCGGGGTGGTGCTCGCCTACGTCGGCGAGGACGAGGTGTTCCGCGAGGCGGTCATCGAGCTCGATCCGCAGCCTGACGCGGATCGAGCTGGGCGCCGAGCGCGTACAGGCGCACTGGGAGATGACGCTCGAGCCCGGAGTGCCGGTGACGGTGCTGATGACGGCTGAGCCCTCGATCGGCGGTCGCCGCCGCCCGCGGCGACGGCTCGAGCGGGCGGCGGCGGAGCTGGAGCGGGCGAACTCCGAGTGGGAGTCGCGCTGCACGCAGATCACCACCGACAACGAGCTGTTCGACGGGCTGATCGCGACGTCCGTGCGCGACCTGCACGCGCTGATGATGCCCGCGCTGGCGGGCGGATCGTGCTCCGCGGGGATCCCCTGGTATGTCGCACCGTTCGGACGCGACTCGCTGCTGAGCTGCCGGCGAGTCGCTGATGATCAACCCCGAGGTCGCGCGCGGCACGCTGCTGCGTGCTCGCGGGGCTGCAGGCCCACGAGGACGAGGCCTGGCGCGACGCCGAGCCCGGCAAGATCCTGCACGAGCTGCGCATCGGCGAGCTCGCCCGCACCGGGATCGTCCCGCACACCCCCTACTACGGCACGGTCGACGCGACGCCGCTGTTCCTGATGGTCGCCGGCGGCTACTACCGCTGGACGCTCGACCTCGACACGATGCGCGCGCTGCGACCGGCGCTCGACGCCGCGCTCCGTGGATCGATGAGTGGGGCGATCGCGACGGCGACGGGTTCGTCGAGTACGAGCGCCGCTCCCCCGGCGGCCTGCGCAACCACGGCTGGAAGGACTCGCACGACTCGATCGTGCACGCCGACGGCTCGCTCGCGGAGGGCCCGATCGCGCTCGTCGAGGTCCAGGGCTACGTGTATCGAGGCGAAGCTGCGCGATCGCCGACGTCTACGAGGCGCTCGGAGACGAGCCCCGCGCCGAGCGGCTGCGGGACGAGGCGCGGCAGCTGCGGGAGGCGTTCAACGAGGCGTTCTGGAATCCCGACGGAGGGGTTCTTCGCGCTCGCGCTCGACGGGCGCAAGCGCCAGGTCGCAGCGTCACCTCGAACCCGGCGCACTGCCTGTACTGCGGGATCGTCGACGACGACAAGGCGGCGCTGGTCGCGGAGCGGCTGATGGCGGCCGACATGTTCTCCGGCTGGGGGATCCGGACGCTGTCGAGCAGCTCGCCCGGCGTACAACCCGATGAGCTACCACAACGGCTCGGTCTGGCCGCACGACAACGCGATCGCCGCCGCCGGCCTGAAGCGCTACGGGTTCGACGCCGCGACCGCCGGATCGCCGCCGGGCTGTTCGACGTCGCCACCGGCGCGCGCGACTTCCGCCTGCCCGAGCTGTTCTGCGGCTTTCACCGCACCGATCGCGCAGCGATCGTCGCCTACCCGGTCGCGTGCATCCCGCAGGCCTGGGCGGCGACGGCACCGTTCATGCTCCTCCAGGCGATGCTCGGCATCTCCGCGCACGCGCCCGGCACGCGCGCTGCGGTCGACCGGCCGGTGCTGCCCGACTGGCTCGGGAGCCGTTGGAGATTCGAGCGGCATGCGGCGTCGGCGAGGCTCAAGCGTGAGCCTCGCGTTTCGCCAGACGGCCCCAGCACTGGGTTCTCGCTGCTCGAGCAGCAGGGCAACGTGCCATCACGATGACGACATGAGCCCGGCGCAGCGCGCATCGAGCACGGATCCTGCGGCGCCGCGCCGCGCGGAGCTCGACCGGCGCTTCGAGGCGCTGGTCTTCGACTGGGACGGCACCGCGGTTCCTGACCGCGCAGCCGACGCCAGCGCGGTGCGCAGCCGCCGTCGAGGACGCGTGCGCGCTCGGACTGGATGTGGCGGTGGTGAGCGGCACCCACGTGGGCAACATCGACGGTCAGCTCGCGGCGCGCCCGCGCGGCCCGGGGGAGCTGCATCTGCTGCTCAACCGCGGCTCGGAGGTGTTTCGCGTCGATCGCGGAGGGCGTCGAGCTGCTCGCGCGGCGGACCGCGTCCGACGGCGGAGGACGCGGCGCTCGATCGCGCGGCGCAGCTGACGGTGCGAGCGGCTTGGCGGCCGCGGGCTCGAGGCGCGGATCGTCTCGCAGCGGCTCAACCGCCGCAAGATCGACCTGATCCCGACGCCCGAGTGGGCGGATCCGCCGAAGGCGCGCATCGCCGAGCTGCTCGCGGCCGTCGCAGGCGCGGCTGCGCGAGCACGGGCTCGACGGGCTGCGCGCGGCGGTCGAGCTCGGGCGAGGCGCCGCGGCCGAGGCCGGGCTGGCCGACGCACGTGTGACGAGCGACGCCAAGCACGTCGAGATCGGCCTCACCGACAAGTCCGACTCCGCCCGCTGGTGCTTCGCGCATCTGTGGCGCGCGCGGCATCGCGCCCGAGCAGGTGCTGATCGTCGGCGACGAGCTCGGCCCGCTCGGCGGCCTTGCCGGGCAGCGACTCGAAGCTGCTCGATCGACGCCGCCACCGGCGCCACGGTGGCGTCGGTCGGGGTCGAGCCGGCCGGCGTTCCGGCCGGGGTGCTCGCGATCGGCGGCGGGCCCGCCGCGTTCGGGCGGCTGCTCGAGCACCAGGTCGCGCTGCGCCGGCGCGGCGCGCTGCCGATCGTGGCGTCCGACCCCTGCTGGACGCTTCGCGTCGAGGACGTCGATGCACGCGAGCTCGAGCGCGCGCACGAGTCGCTGCTGACGCTCGCCGACGGGCTGCCTCGGGACGCGCGGCAGCGTGCTCGCGCCGCGCCGCGGCTCGACGCCGGCGGTGCTCGATGGCGGGCGTCTACCGCGGTCACGGCGAGCGCTCCGAGCTGCAGCCGCGCCGCTGTGGAACCGCATCTCGCTGCGCTCGCACGCGACGGTCCGGTGCGCCGCGTGCTCGACCTGCACGCCGGGCTGCTCTCCCAGGAGTCCGCCGGGCGAGCTCAGCGCGCTGCAGTTCTCCTCGCTCGCCGAGCCCGGTCTGGCGGTCCTGCGCGCGCTCGCGCCGCGAGGCGAGCGCTCGAGCGCAGCCCGCCGCTCGTTGCGCCACCGCACGCGCACGCCGAGCCCAGACGCGACGGCGCGGTGATCCGCGTCGCCGTCGCGCACGGCGTGCTCGAGGCCGCCGCCGTGCAGTCGATCGCGGGGCGTGGCGCGCGAGGCTGCGCTCGAGCGGATCGCCGCGTATGCCACGACCGACGCGCCGAGGATTCGAGCAACGCCGGCGCTGCGGCGTGTGCACCGGGCGCGCGAGACCGGGCGCGAGCGGCTGCTGATCGATCATCGCCGCGCGTGGGCGCAGGCGCTGGGAGGAGGCCGACGTGCGGATCGACGGCGACCCGCGAGCTGCAGCTCGCCGTGCGCCTCGCGCTGTTTCACCTGATCGGCAGCGCCGGCGAGGCGGCGAGGCGGCGGTCGGCGCCCGCGGCCTGAGCGGCCGCGGCTACCGCGGCCACGTGTTCTGGGACAGCGACGTGTTCGTGCTGCCGTTCCTCGCCGCCACCCACCCGGCGGCGGCGCGAGCGATCCTCGAGTACCGCGTCCGGCGCCTGCCCGCGGCCCAAGCGGCCGCGCGCGCCGCCGGGCCGCGCCGGTGCGCGCTTCGCGTGGGAGTCGGCGCGCGAGCGGCGAGGACGTGACTCCGCGCGCGGCGCGCGACCGCGCGGGGCGACGCGTCGCGATCTACACGGGCCAGCGCGAGGAGCACATCGTCGCCGACGTCGCGTGGGCCGCCGGGCTGCTACATCGACTGGACCGGCGACCAGGCGTTCCGCGACGGGCCCGGGCAGGCGGCTGCTCGTCGAGACCGCGCGCTACTGGGCCTCGCGGGTCGCAGCGCGACGGCGACGGGACGCGCCCACATCCGCGGCGTGATCGGCCCCGACGAGTACCACGAGCTCGTCGACGACAACGCCTACACCAACGTGATGGCGCGCTGGAACCTGCGCCGCGCGTTCGCGGAGACGACGGACGCCGACCTCGACCGGGCCGAGCGGGCGGCGTGGCTCGAGCTCGCCGACGCGCTCGTCGACGGCTACCAGCCCGACAGCGGCCTCTACGAGCAGTTCGCCGGCTTCTTCGAGCTCGAGCCGCTGGTCATCTCGGAGATCGCTCCGCGGCGGCCGATCGCCGCCGACCTGCTGCTCTCGCCCGAGCGCGTGCACCAGGCGCAGGTCGTCAAGCAGGCCGACGTGCTGATGCTCCACCACCTCGTCCCCGACGAGGTCGCGGCCGGGTCGCTCGCCGCCAACCTCGCCTTCTACGAGCCGCGCACCGCGCACGCCAGCTCGCTCTCGCCCGGCGTCCACGCCGCGCTGCTCGCCCGCGCCGGCAGGCTCGCCCGAGGCGCTGGCGATGCTCGAGCCTGACCGCGCGGATCGACCTCGACGACATCTCCCGATCGACCGCCGGCGGCGTGCACATCGCCGCGATGGGCAGCGTCTGGCAGGCGCTCGCGCTCGGCTTCGCGCGGCGCCCGCCCGCGCGGCGAGGTGCTCCAGCTCGACCCGCGGCTCGCCGCCGGCTGGGAGCTGCTTCGAGCTGCGGGTGCGCTTCCGGGCGGCACGGTTGCGTGTACGGGTGAGCGGGCGGACGCGATCGAGGTCTCTAGCGACCGCCGGACACAGGTGAGCGTCGCCGGCGCCGAGCCGGTGACCGTCGGACCGCCTCATCGCTGGGAGCGGCAGTGAGCTCGGCAGCGCCGCGGTCGACGGGCGTGCTGGTTCTCACGGACTCGCCACGGTGCCGCTCGACCAGTAGTAGCCCACAGCGGCGATCCGCACATGCTGCCGATGTCGGCGAGCGCCGGCTGAGGCGAAGATCGGCCGATGAGACCAGAGGATGATCCCGTGACGCAGGCACGACATCCGCGGCGTACCGGTGCGGTCAACTCGATCGTCGAGCTGCCGTTCGGCCCAGGAGACGGCGACGTGCGCTTCGCCGACCGCCGCGACGCGGGGCGCCGTCTGGCGGCGCTGCTCGCCGATCTCCGCTACGAGAACCCGGTCGTGGTGGGCATCCCGCGCGGCGGGATGCCGGTGGCGGCCGAGGTGGCGCGCGCGCTCGAGGCCCCGCTCGACCTCGTGGTCGTGCGCAAGATCGGAGCGCCCGGCAACCCGGAGTACGGCGATCGGAGCGCTCGCCGAGGACGACGTCCTCGTCATCGACGAGGAGGTCGTGCGGCAGCTGCGGCTGGACGCCGCCGAGCTCGACGCGGTGGTGGAGCGCGCGCGGCGCGAGCTGGCCGAGCGGCTGGCTCGCTACTACGCCAGCGCGCCAGCGGCTGGCGGTCGCCGGACGAACGGTGCTGCTCGTCGACGACGGCTTGGCGACCGGTCACAGCGCGCAGGCGGCCGCGCGCTCGCTGCGCGAGCGCGGCGCGGCGCGCGTGATCCTGGCGGTGCCGGTCGCTGCCCCGGCGTCAGCGCGCGAGTTGCGCAGGTGGGTCGACGAGGTGGTGTGCGTGCGAGAGCGCCTGCGGATCTGTGGGCGATCGGGCTCTGGTATGAGGACTTCAGCCCAACCTCCGAGGAGGAGGTCGCGGCGCTTCTGGCGGAGCCCACCGGCGCCGTCGCGCGTGAGGTCGCGATCGAGGCGGCCCCGGGCATTGTGCTGAGCGGGGACCTGACGGTGCCATGGGGTGCGTACGCGCGCGGCGTGGTGGCGTTCGCACACGGCTCGGGCTCCAGCCGCCTGAGCCCCCGCAACCGGCAGGTCGCGCGACTCTCTGAACGAGGCCGGCTTCGCCACGCTGCTGTTCGATCTGCTGATCCCACGCGAGGAGGCCGATCGCGCGAACGTGTTCGACGTCCCGCTGCTGGCGCAGCGGCTCGTGGCGGCGACGCACTGGTTGCGCCGTCAGCCCGAGACGGCTCGCCTGCGCGCTCGGCTACTTCGGCGCGAGCACCGGCTCGGCGGCCGCGCTGCTCGCCGCGGCCGAGCTGCAGGCGCGGTGTGTGCGCGGTGGTCTCGCGTGGCGGGCGCCCCGATCTGGCGCGAGCCGCGCCTGGCGAGGTGGTGGCACCCGTGCTGCTGATCGTCGGCGGCGCCGACACCGCCGTGCTGGAGCTCAATCGCGAGGCCCAGCGGCGCATGGCCTGCGAGAACGAGCTCGCGGTGGTGCCCGGCGCGACGCATCTGTTCGAGGAGCCCGGCGCGCTCGACCGAGTCGCGCGGCTCGCCATCGACTGGTTCACGCAGCATCTCGGCGAGGGCGCACCCACACCGCGGCCGAGGCGTAGCGCTCGTTTGAGCTGCAGAAGGCTCTGGCCATGGGCATCTGCTGAAGTCCGCGGCGAACGATCACCGCCGACCAATGCCCGCCCCCCGGCGCGACGATGACAAGGGTCATCGCCGCCATCACCGACGACTCGGCGGCGAGCGCTGTGCTGTCGAGCGCCGGCGCGATCGCCAGCCTGTTTTCGGCGACCGTCGAGGCGCTGCACGTGGGCGAGGAGCGGGCAGCGGTGGTCGCGGCGAAGGCGCAGGAGGCGGGAGTCGACGCTCAGGACTGTCGCCGGAGAGGCGGTCGAGGTGCTCGCCCGTGCGGCTGGCGCCGAGGACGTCGCCGCGGTGGTGATCGGCGCGCGAGGCAGCCCCCGGCGACAGGCGCCCGGCCGGCAGCACCGCCATCGCTCTGGTCACGTCGCTGAACAAGCCCGTCGTCAGTCGTGCCCCCGGACGCGGTCGTCGAGCGTCCGATCGAGCGCGTGCTCGTGCCCCTGGACGGAACCGCGTCGAGCGCGGCGGCGCTGAGGGAGATCGTCGAGCTGGCCGCGAACGCGGAGCTTCGGATCGTGGTGGCGCACGTTCAGCGAAGGCACGGTCGCTGCCACCGTTCAGCGACCACCTTCCGCACGAGGTGCGCGCGTGGAGCGAGGAGTTCATCGCCCGCTACTGCCCTTCCGCGCACCGACGCGGCGCTCGAGTTGCGTGTCGGCGAGCCGCACGAGCACGTGCTCGACATCCTGCGCGCAAGCGGCTGCGACCTCGTCGCGCTCGGCTGGGGCCAGGATCTCGCGGGCGGACGCGCCGCGGTCGTGCGCCGAATGCTGGCCGAGTCACCCGTGCCCGTGCTGCTGACGCCCGTGGCACGCCACGCCTACCGCCGGCTGCGGCTGCACCGGCAAGGCCCGACGATGGCGCTCGAGGATGCGATGACGCCCCTGCGGGGTTACTACGGACCGTTTGACGGGGTCGTCTCCCGATGTGTGGTCCTTGGTAGCCGAGTAGCGTCTTCGGCTCCTCCAAGCGAATGATAGATGGAGGTAGGTTATGCCTGGAGCACTGACACGCTGGGAACCGTTCGCGGAGCTCGGCGAGTTGCGCAGCTCGCTTCGATCGTATGTTCGACGACTTGCTCGAGGGCCGCTAGCGCGAGTGGATGCCAGCGATCGACGTGGAGCGCGACAACGGCAACCTCGTGGTGCGCGCAGACGTCCCCGGGATCAAGCCCGAGGAGGTCAAGATCGAGATGCGAGGACGACATCCTCACGGTCTCCGGATCGCACGAGGAGCACAAGGAGAAGAAGGACAAGCACTTCCTGCGCCGCGAGCGCCGCTACGGCTCCTTCTCGCGCTCGACTGGCGCTGCCGGCTGGCGTGGAGGCCAAGAAGGTCGAGGCCAAGACGCACGACGGTGTCGTCGAGGTGACGATCCCGCTGCCGCAGGAGGCCAAGAAGGAGACGGTCGACGATCACCCCGACCGCCGCCTGAGTCGCACGGGAGAGGGCCGGCCGCGGCGCTCAGGCACCGAGACCGGCCCCGCCACGGCACCAACCAAAGCACCAGCCCCATCTGCAAGGAGCCCAACATGAGCGAAGCCGAGCCGAGCATCATTGAGCACAGCGTCGAAAAAACTCACATCTGGTTGAACGAGATCGCCGAGGAGCTCGGCGACCAGGACCACCAGTACGCCTACCGGGCACTGCGGGCGGTGCTGCACACATTGCGCGACCGGCTGACCGTCAACGTGGCGGCCAAGCTCGCCGCCCAGCTGCCCACACTGATCCGCGGGATCTACTATGAGGAGTGGGATCCCAGCCGCACGCCACTGCCCATCCACGGCGTGGAGGCGTTTCTCGACCATGTCGCCGGCGAGGGACGTATGGCCGGAGAGACCGAGGCTTCGGTCGCGGTGACAGCGGTCGCGCGGGTGCTGCGGGCGCATGTCTCTGCCGGGGAGATCGACGAGGTCCTGGCGGTCCTGCCAGACAAGCTCAGGGTGCTGATCGAGTCCTGACCTCGTCGGCGATCGAGTCCACCGCGCGCGCGATCTCGGCGAGTTGCATGTCAAGGGACTGGGTCGTGTCGAGCCTCAGCACGTCGCCGGCTGAGCACTCGTCGAGCTCCTCGAAGGAGCGAAACTGCTCCTCGACGATCTGCGGCGTCGCGTCGGAGACGCGCTGTGGATCGTGCAGACGTCGCGCGGCGCGCTCGAGCGCCAGCTGCGAGCGGAACCTCGCAGCGAACGATCAGGCGTGTCATGCCGACCCGTTGCAATCTGTTCAGCAGCAGCGCGCGATCCTCGCGCGAGCGGCAGGTCGCATCCACGATCACACGATCGTTGCGGCGGAGAGCGCAGCAGGGCGTCGCGTCCAAGCCGTTCGTAGGTCGCGCGCGTGAAGCGAGCGCTGTAGTGCTCGGCGCGCGCCGGCTCGTGCTCGTCGAGGCGAGCCAACCGCTTGCGTACCGCGTCGGAGCAGAGCACCGGCATCTCCGAGCGTCGCGCGAGCTCGGCGGCCAGCGTCGACTTGCCGCTGGCGGCGGGCCCGCAGATCACGACGGCCAGCGGCGCCCGGGCGCGCCAGCACAGTCGTTCGCTCAGCGACCACAACCCCTGTGCCTGTCGCGTCTGCGCGCCCGCCGCACTGCTCCGCACGTCGTGCTCGGCCGCGGCGATCAGCGCGACCTTGGCGCGCACGAGCGCCCAGTGAGCGGCGTAGAAGGAGCGCAGCGCCTCGCCGCCGGGACTGATGCCCGCGTGACGGTAGGCGCCGACGAGCTCACGGGCCGCCCAGCGCTGCCCGTGCGCCTCGAAATCCATCGCCAGGAACGCCAGATCGCAGGCGACGTCGGTGCGGCGCAGCCGCGGATCGAACTCGATGCGGTCGACCACGCGGACGGCCGGCCCGGCCAGCACGTGCTCGCAGCGCAGGTCTCCGTGACCGTCGCGGGCGAGTCCCAGCAGCGCGCGACGGCGCAGTTCGAGCGCGTGCCCTCCTACGAACGCCTCGCCGAACGCGGCGGGGACGTCCAGGAGCCATCCGGCCGGATGGCTCATTCCCTCGAGCTCTCCGACGTTCGCGCGCCAGACGGCGAGCACGCGTTCCGGGCCCCAGTCGGTGACCACGTCCGCGGAGCGATGGAAGTCCGCCAGCAGGCGCGCCACGGCGGCGACATGCGCGCGGGTGAGAGAGCCCGACGCGATCAGGCCCGCGAACGTGTCCTGCTCGCGAAAGCTGCGCATCTCCACGGCGTACTCGACCGCGCTCCGGGGCGCCATCGCGGGCGAGGCGAAATCCGGCCGGGCCTCCTCGCACGATCGCCCGCACGCCGAGATACAGGCCGGGGGCGAGCTCCCGGTTGACGCGCACCTCCTCACGGCAGGCGCTATGCCGGCGCGCCAGCGTGCCGTAGTCCAGGAAGCCCAGCGATACGGGCTTCTTGACCTTGTACGCGCGATCGCCGGCGACGAACACCCACGACGCATGGGTCTCGTGCACGGACACCTCGGGGTGACCGCGATACATTGCTGGCGCGGCGAGCGCCCGCAACAGGTCGGGATCGCCGTGGCGCTCCCGGCCGGGATCGATCTGGGCCGTGGACGGGCTCGGCATCGTGTTCCTCCATCGCCACGCGAGTACGTGAGGACTACTGCTGGTCGCGGACAGCCTGCATGAGCGGTCCGATCAGATCGATCGGTAGCGGGAAGACGACTGTCGAGTTCTGCTCGCTGCCGATCTCGAGCAGCGTCTGCAGGTAGCGCAGCTGGATCGTGACCGGGTTGCGGCTGATCACGTCGGCCGCCTCGCCGAGCTTGGCGGCGGCCTGGGCCTCGCCCTGCGGCGTTGATGATCTTCGCGCGGCGCTCGCGCTCGGCCTCGGCCTGGCGCGCGATCGCGTGCTGCATGTCCGGCGGAATCTCCACGTCCTTGATCTCCACCGCCGTCACCTTGATGCCCCACGGCTCGGTCTGGTCGTCGATGATTTTCTGCAGATCCTCGTTCAGCCGCTCGCGCTCTGCCAGCAGCGTGTCGAGCTCGGCCTTGCCGAGCACCGAGCGCAGCGTCGTCTGGGCGATCTGCGAGGTCGCCGCGAGGACGTCTTGAACCTCGACGACGGAACGGTTGGGATCGACGACGTGGAAGTAGGTGACCGCGGTGACGCGGGCCGGCACGTTGTCGCGGGTGATCACCTCCTGGGGCGGGATCTGCTGCGTGACCGTGCGCAGGCTGACGCGCACCATCCGGTCGATGAACGGGATCAGCAGCACGACGCCGGGTCCCTGCTGGTCGAGCAGGCGCCCGAGGCGGAACACGACGCCGCGCTCGTACTCGCGCAGGATGCGCACCGACGCCGAGGCGAGGATCAAGCCGAGCAGCAGCAAAACGGCCAGGACGACGATGAGGATCGTGACGATCATGGACTGCAGCTCCCATTCCTCGGCCTTGCGCACGCACAAGGTCAAACCGTTGACACGTTCGACGACGACGCGCTCGCCGTCGTGCAACTCGGCCTCTTGGTGGATCGGGCTCGGCTCGGCGCGCCACAGCGACCCGTCGAGGAAGACCTGCGCCTCGGGACCGTCACCGGCGCGCACGACGCCGACATGGCCGACGAGCGCCTCCCTGCCGGTGCGCGGACGCACCCGCAGCGGGCGCAGGATCCGGCGCCTGGCGAGCAGCAGCGCCGACATGGACACCGCCGCAGCGCACAGAGCGACTGCCAGCACGACCACCGCGCCAGCGCCGGCCGCGAGCAACAGCAGCACCACACCACCGATGGCGGCGACGCTCGCGCACGCCCCGATCAGCCCACCGGTCGACAGATGCGCCTCGGCCAGCAGCAACACCACGGCCATGACGACCAAGGCTATGCCGAGAGCAGCCATGGCCTCGATGCGGGATTGGCACTGTACATAGCACCAGCGAACGTACCGCCCCTGAAGCCGAGCGCCATCGGTCGATTCCCGGCCAGCCGCTGCGGAGAACTACGTGGGGAAACCCCGGAGTCGCTTCAGTAGGGCGTTCGGATGCGACGTTTCGTCATGGACCCGAGCATGTCTCCGAGCCGATACGGTAACCGCAAAAGCAAAGGAGGAGCATGCATCATGAGCACCCCCCGGCGAGGTTCCCTACATCTCCTGCTGTGCGGATCGGCGGCCGGCCTGCTCCTCGTGGCAGGCTGCGGCTCGTCCTCCAAAACCAAGTCCACCCAGGCCTCCACCGCCACGGCCGCCCGGCAGACCACCGCCCCCGTCTCCACCTCACAGCCCTCCGCCCCGGCGACGCCCACCGCGGTCGGCCTCGTGACGGGCACCTCGGGCGAGGTCACGGCGACGCTGCACGCGGGCACCCATCATCCGAAGGTCAACCGGGCCTGGCCGATCCGCTTCACGGTCTCGAAGACGGGGCGCCCGGCGAAGGCGAGCGTGAGCTACGAGTACCTGTTCGCGGGTCAGGTGGTGGCGCACCGATCGCACTACACGTTCACCGGGCATTTCGCGGACATCTTCAGGTGGCCGATCCTCGGCCGTCGGCTACCCGCTGACGTTCCGCGCGGTGATCGTCTGCGGAAGGGGCGACGATCGACCTGGACTACCCGGTGCAGGTCATTGCATGAACCCAGCCGGCGGGCGCGACGGTGATCGTCGATCAGGCCAGCAAGAGCTTTGGCAAGGTCAGCGCGCTGCGTGAGCTCTCGCTGAAGGTCGATCCCGGCGAGGCGGTCGCCATCGCCGGGCGCTCCGGGTCGGGCAAGAGCACGTTGCTGAGCCTGATCGGTGGCCTCGAGCAGCCCGACTGCGGAGGAGGTGCTGATCGACGGGCAGCCGATCTGGGAAGGAACCCCATCCCGCTCGCGCCCGCCGCGAGATCGTCGGCTTCATCTTCCAGCGCCACCTGCTGCTGAGCACGCTCTCGGCGCGAGCGAACGTGGAGGTCCCGCTGATCGGCGCGGGTGTGCGCCGGGCCGAGCGACACCGTCGCGCGCTCGAGCTGCTGGAGGAGGTCGGACTCGCCGACCGCGCCGATCATCTTCCCTCCGAGCTCTCCGGTGGAGAGCGCCAGCGCGTCGCCGTGGCGCGCGCGCTCGCGAACCAGCCACGCCTGCTGCTGGCCGACGAGCCGACCGGGGCGCTCGACTCGCAGCACCTCCGAACGCGTGCTCGATCTGCTGTTCCGCCTGCGCGACGGTCTCGGCATGACGATGCTCGTCGTCAGCTACGACCGTGCCGTCGGGGCGCGCGCCGATCGCACCGTCACCCTCGTCGACGGGCAGATCCGCGCGTCGACCGAAACCGCTCTCTCCACTCCCTAGAACGCGAGGACGCCGATGCTCGCGATCATCACGACGAACCTGCTGCGCAGCCGGGCTCGCACCGTGTTCACCGCCGGAGGCATCGCCGTCGGTGTGGCCACGATCGTCGCATTGCTGTCCTTCACCCAGGGGTTGAGAGATACGGCAGACGAATTCATCCATCTCGGCGGCTCGGAGCTCGGGATCTTCCAGGCGAACGTGTCGGACCCGACCGCCTCGATCCTGCCCGCTCAGGCCGTGGGGCGCATAGCCGCCCAGCCCGACGTCGCCGCTGCCACGCCGCTGTTGCTGATGGTCGAAACGGTCAAGTCCGCTCCCAGCGCGGTCGTGTTCGGCGCCGATCCGAACGGCTTCTTCACGCACAACCTGGTCATCGTCGCCGGCGGCCGCCCACGCGCGGGCGCGCGCGAAATCCTGATCGGAGATCGCCTCGCCGAACAGCTGCACGTGGCTCGGGGCGGCGCGCTCCTGGTCAAGGGGCGGGCCTATCGGGTCGCTGGGGTCTATCACTCGGGCGTGCTGTTCGAGGACTCCGGCGCGGTGCTGGCGATCGCCCAGGCCCAGGCGCTGAGCGGCCGCTCCGGGGAGGAGACCGACGTGGTCGTGCAACTCACGGCGGGCGCGCGCGCGTCGGCTGCGGGCAGCGCCATCGAACACGCCCTGCCGGGCACCCAGGTGATCAGCGACCCCCAGCAGGCCCTGCGGGCCGGCGCCGACGGCACGCTCATCTCCAACGCGATCCTCGTGATCGTGGTGATCGCACTGATCGTCGGGGCGATCAGCGTCGCCAACACGATGGCCATGTCGATCATGGAGCGCCAGGGCGAGCTCGCGCTGCTGAGCACCGTCGGATGGTCACCGGGGCGCGTCGCGTCGCTGATCTTCGGCGAAGGGATCGTGCTCAGCATGCTGGGCGCCGCCGCCGGCCTGCTGCTCGGGGTCATCGGCGGCGGTCTGCTCGTCCACGCGCTCGGCGTGAGCGTCTACGTGTCGCCCTCGGTCACCGCCTGGGGACTCGGACGCGCGCTGCTCGTCGGCGTCGCGATCGGTGTGCTCGGCGGCATCTACCCCGCCTGGCGGGTCACGCGCATGACGCCGCTGAAAGCCCTGTCGGGAACGTAGAGGTGATCGATCTGCACTGCCACATCCTGCCGGGGCTCGACGATGGCGCGCTCGACCTCGACGACAGCCTTCAGATGGCCCGCCAGGCGCTCCAGGACGGGATCGCGGCGGTGTGCGCGACGCCGCACATCCGCCACGACCACAACGTGCGTATCGAGGAGATAGCCTCGCGCGTGGACTCGCTGCAAGCCCACCTCGACGCTCATGGGATCGGTGTTCAGATCCTCCCCGGCGGGGAGCTCGCGCAGACCGAGGCCGACCGCCTGAGCGATGCTCAGTTGCGCTCGGTGGCGCTCGGCGGGGCCGGGGGATGGATCCTGCTGGAGCCGGCCCCGGGGCCGCTGGGCGATGGTCTGGACGAGGTGGTGGGGCGGCTCGCGCAGCGAGGGCTCAGGACCGTCATCGCCCATCCCGAGCGCCACGCCGGCGCCGACTTCTCCGAGCGCCTGCGGCGACTGGCGGGCGCCGGCTGCCTGATCCAGTGGACGGCCGAGTTCGTCGCCGAGGCCGAGCCCGGGGGGTTCGTGCTGGAGCTGGCGCGGGAGGGCCTGGTGCACCTGCTCTGCAGCGACGCCCACTCCTCCCACGCGGGCCGGCCCGTACGGCTGGCGGCGGGATTCGCGCGCCTGGCAAGCGTTCGCACCACAGAGCAGATCGCATGGTCGGCCGAGCAGGCGCCGCAGGCGATCGTGCGCGCAGACCAGACGCTCAGTCCCCCGCCGGCGTGATCGGCTCCAGGACCACGCTGTCCTGGAGCCGCTCGACGACCTCGCGGGAGGCGCTGCCCAGCCCGTGACGCAGGAAGTTGGCCGCGCCCGCGGCGGCGCCCACGACGAGCGCCCGCTCGAAGTCCTCACCCCGCGCCCACGCGGCGGCGAGCGCGCCCAGCATCGCATCGCCGCAGCCCTCGCGAAAGCCATGCTGCAGGCGCGGCGGCGTCAGCCACCACGCGCGCTCATCCGCGAGCGCCAGCGCCGGCTGCTCGCCGCGGGTCACGATCACGGCCCCGGCGCCAGCTTCGCGCAGCCGCCGGGCCGCGGCGCGCAGCTGCTCGCGGCTCGGACACCGGCCCGGACACGAACTGGGCGAGCTCCCAATCGTTCAGTTTCACCAGGTCGGGCTCGCCGCGCAGCGCGCTGTCGAGGCGCGGGGAAGAGAGATCGACGAGCACACGACACCCGCCCGCGCGGGCGTCGGCGACCAGGTCGCCGTAGATCTCCAGCCCCAGCGCGTCGGCGGGCATCGGGTTGGTTACGACGAGCCAGCCGTCGGCGATCGCCTCGGCGCAGGTGAGCGAGAACAGCTCGTCGAGCTCGTGGCGTGAAGGCGGGTCGCTGAGCGTGCACGCGAGCAGCTCGCGCTCGCCCGAGCGCCGGTCGGTCACATAGCAGCCGCTCGCAGACGCGGTCCCGACCAGTCGCAGCTCCCCGTCCAAGCGCGTCAGCAGGCCGTCCAGCAGCTCGCCGCTCTCGCCGCCGATGAACCCGCACAGCACCGGCTCGGCGCCGAGGCTTGCGGCCATGCGCGCCACCCACACCCCCTGCCCGCCCGGGTGGAAGTGGACCTGCTCACGATCCTGCCCCTCCCGCTCGAGCGTGACCGTGAGCAGCGGATGGGGCGCGAAGATGGCCACGCGCGGCGCCGGCGAGAGAGCGCTGTCCGACGTGCCCATCGCGGCTCAGCCCGAGGCGACCGTGTAGCGCGCTCGGCACCAGGTGCTCGGTCCGCTTCGGCGGGCGCAGGTACTTGCGATCCTGGCGCGGCGGGAGCTTCGGCGACTTGCCGTCGTCGAGGTGCTCGTATGCGACGAGCGAGAGCAGGTGGCTGATCAGGTTCAACCGCGCGGCACGCTTGTCGTCGGCCTCGACCACGTACCAGGGGCTTGACTCGGTGTCGGTGTAGGCGAACATCCGGTCCTTGGCCTCGGCGTAGTCCACCCAGCGAGCGCGGGCCTGCAGGTCGATCGGGCTGAACTTCCAGCGCTTGCGCGGGTCCGACAGCCGTTTCTCGAAGCGCCGCTCCTGCTCCTCGTCGCTGACCGACAGCCAGTACTTGACGAGCACGATCCCTTCGTTCTGCAGCGCCTGCTCGAATGCCGGGCAGAAGCGCAGGAACTCTTCGTACTCGTCCTCGCTGCAGAACCCCATCACGCGCTCCACCCCCGCGCGGTTGTACCAGCTGCGGTCGAACAGCACGATCTCCCCGGCCGCCGGCAGATGCGCCACGTAGCGCTGGAAGTACCACTGCGTGCGCTCGCGCTCGCTCGGCGTGGGCACCGCCACGACTCGGCACGTACGCGGGTTCAGAAACGCGATGACGCGCTTGATCACGCCGTCCTTGCCGGCGGTGTCGCGACCCTCGAACAACACCACGAGCCGCCGTCCGCCCGCGACGATCCACTCCTGCATGTACACGAGCTCGGTCTGCAGACGCAGCAGCTCCTTCTCGTACTGCTTGCCATTGAGCTCGCGCGTCTCGGACATCTGTGGATGATCCCAGTTGTGCCCGATCATGACTTCTGGGCGGCGCATGCTTGAAAAGAAGCTGATGATGTTCTTGGCGGCGCATGCGCCGCCAGGCGGGAGCGCGCATGCGCGCTCCCGTGACGCGCCGCATGCGGCGCGTCATTCCGAACGGCGCATGCGCCGTTCGGGCGGGGCCGCACGCGGCCCCGCCACCCAATCAGATCGACTCCCGAGCATGCGCCATGACCACCAGACCGGTGGATGCTCGAAGATGTGGCGCATGCAGCCCGTGATTCATACCGAGGGTCTGTCCAAGCGCTACGGTGGGACCCTCGCGCTCGATGGACTCGACCTGGCGGTGGGAGAGGGTGAGGTCTATGGATACCTGGGCCCGAACGGGTCCGGCAAGACCACCACGATCCGGCTGCTGCTCGGGCTGCACCGGCCGAGCGGGGGGCGGGCGCAGCTGTTCGGCATCGACGCCTGGCGCGATCCGGTCGCCGCTCACCGGCGGGTCGCCTACGTGGCGGGGGAGCCGTTTCTGTGGCCGGCTCTGACGAGCGCGGAGACGTTCGAGTTCCTCGCGCGCGTGCACGGAGGCGCCGACGTCGCCTATCGCGACGCGCTCGTGGAGCGCTTCCAGCTCGACGCGCACAAGAAGATCCGGGCGCTCTCGAAGGGCAACCGCCAGAAGGTGCAGCTGATCGCGGCGCTCGCCACGCGTGCGGACCTGCTGCTGCTCGACGAGCCGACGAGCGGCCTGGACCCGCTGATGGAGATGGCGTTCCGAGACTGTGTCAAGGAGGCCTGCCGAGCGCGAACAGACGGTCTTCCTCTCCTCCCACATCCTCAGCGAGGTCGAGGCGCTCTGCAACCGCGTCGGGATCCTCAGAGAGGGAAGGCTCGTCGACGAGGGAACCCTGCAGCAGCTGCGCCACCTCGCCGCGCAGACGGTCGAGGTCACGTTCACGGGCCCGGCGCCGCGGCTGCCGCAGCTGCCGGGCGTGCAGGTGCAGAGCGCCGGCGCGAACGCGCTGCGGTTCGAGGTCTCCGGGAGCGTCGGCCCGCTGATCGCCGCGCTCGCCGGAGCATCCGGTGCGTCGACGCTGACCAGCCGCGAGCCCTCGCTCGAGGAAGTCTTCCTGCACCACTACGACGGCTCCGGCGGCCATGCCGGCGCCTAGAGGGTGGCGCAGTCGGCCGGAGGCCGGCGAGCCGAGCCCCTCTTTTTCAGTCAGTGGCACGGTGTCGGCGCCGAGCGCGCTCAGGGCGACCGCCGGCGTGGGCCTCGGGCCCGCGCGCGCCCTGGCACGGCGGGCGTTCCGTGACGCGCGCGTCCGCACGATCGCGTTCGGATACCTGTTCGCGCATCTACTGCCTACATCCAGCCGGTCGGCTACCGCCACGCCTACCCGACGGTCTCCGACCGTCTCGGGTTCGCCCGCAGCTTCGCCGAGGACAAGGCGATCCGCCTGTTCTACGGCGAGCCACACGACCTGCTGAGCGTGAGCGGCTACGCCGCCTGGCGCGTCGGCGGGACGCTGGCGATCCTCGCCGCGGTCTTCGGACTGCTGGCCGCCGTACGAGCGCTGCGGACCGAGGAGGACGCGGGCCGGATGGAGCTCGTCCTGGCTGGGAGCGTCGGGCGGCGCGCGGCGTATCTCTCGGCGATGGCCGCGATCGCGGCGGGCATCTCGATCCTGTGGTTCGCGGAGCTCGCCGGCTTCGTCGCGGGGGGTCTCCCGGTGGGCGGGTCAGCCTACCTTGCCCTGGCGACGGCGTCCGTCGTGCCGGTGTGCGTGGGCATCGGCGCGGTCGCGAGCCAGCTCGCGCCCACGCGCCGTATGGCGCTCGAGCTCGGGGGCGCGGTCGTGGGGCTGCTGTTCCTGTTGCGGGTGATCGCCGACACCTCCAGCGGCGCCGGCTGGCTGCGCTGGGCGACGCCGCTCGGGTGGGCGGAGGAGCTGCGTCCGTTCGCCGGCGCCCGCCCGCTCGTGCTGGTGCTCCCGGTCGCGGCGAGCGTGCTGCTGCTCGTGGCCGCCGCGCGGATCGCCGCTCACCGCGACATCGGCACCGGGGTGCTCCCCGCGCGCGACAGCGCGCCGCCCCGCGCCTGCGGCTGCTCTCCTCGCCGACGGCGCAGGCGCTGCGCTCGGAGCGCCCCAGCCTGATCGTGTGGCTGATCGGCACGGGCGCGTTCGCGTTCATCCTCGGCATGATCTCCACGAGCATCTCCTCCGCCGGAATCTCCAAGGCCATGCAGCGAGAGATCGCCAAGCTCGGCTCGGGCTCGATCCTCACGCCTGCCGGGTATCTCGGCCTTCGTGTTCATCTTCTTCATCCTCGCCGTCAGCCTGTTCGCGTGCGCGCAGATCGGCGCCGCCAGGCACGAGGAAGCGGATGAGCAGCTCGAGACGCTGCTCGCCCTGCCGGTCAGCCGCCGCAGCTGGCTCGGCGGACGCCTGCTGCTGGCGACGTGCGCCGCCGCGGCGATCTCGCTGGTAGCCGGACTGCTCACCTGGGCGGGCGCCGCCTCGCAGGGGGTCGGCATCTCGCTTCCGCGGATGCTCGAGGCCGGCGCGAACTGCCTGCCGGTCGCGCTCCTGTTCCTCGGCATCGCCGCGCTCGCCTACGCGATCGTGCCCCGAGCGAGCGCCGGGATCGCATACGGGCTCGTCGCGGTCGCGTTCCTGTGGGATCTGGTCGGCGCCCTGCTCGGCGCGCCGAAATGGCTCGTCGACGTGACGCCGTTCGAGCACGTCGGACTGGTGCCCGCGCAGCCGTTCCGTGCCGGGGCCGCGATCGTGATGCTCGCGATCGGCCTCGCCTGCGCGCTCGCCGCGCTCGGGGTGTTTCGCCGGCGCGACCTGGCGGGGGTGTAGCGCCGTGCTCCAGCACGTCTCGGTCGGACGGTGGTCCTTGGACGCCTACAAGGACATCGTCCCCGAGCCGATCCTCGAAGGGCTACGCGAGCAGGCGCGGGCGCTTGACGGCGCTCGCATCCTGCACGTCAACGCGACCGCCTACGGAGGCGGGGTCTCGGAGCTGCTGCGCTCCTCGGTGCCGCTGCTGCGCGACCTCGGCCTGACCGTCGACTGGAAGGTGATCGGCGGCAGTCAGGACTTCTTCCGCGCCACCAAGGCGCTGCACAACGCGCTGCAGGGCTCCCCGGAGACGTTGAGCGAGGCCGAGCGGGCGGCCTATCTGGACTGCGCCCGCGAAAACGCGCCGCAGCTCGACGGCGCCTACGACTTCGTCGTCGTCCACGATCCCCAGCCGGCCGCGCTGCTGAGCGTTCACGGCCGGGGCGACGCGCGCTGGGTGTGGCGCTGTCACATCGACACCTCCGAGCCCAATCCCGACGCGTGGCGATTTCTGCGCCCGTTCATCGCCGACTTCGACGCGGCGGTGTTCACGATGGGAGAGTTCGTCCCGCCCGACCTGCCGGTCGCGCGCGTGCGCACGATCGCCCCGGCGATCGACCCGCTCAGCCCGAAGAACCTCGACATCTCGCAGCGCACGGCCAGCCAGATCCTCGACTGGATCGGCATCGAGCAGCCCGGGCGGCTGGTCACGCAGGTCTCGCGCTTCGATCGCTGGAAGGACCCGTTCGGGGTGATCGCCGCCTACCGGCTCGTGCGCGAGGAGATTCCAGACCTGCAGCTCGCGCTGGTCGGCTCGATGGCGCTCGACGACCCCGAGGGCTGGGAGGTGTACAGCCAGCTCTCGGAGCACGCCGAACACGATCCGCTGATCCACATCTACACCAACCTGACGGGCGCGTCGAACGTCGAGGTCAACGCGTTCCAGCGCCTGTCCGACGTGGTCGTGCAGAAGTCGATCCGCGAGGGCTTCGGCCTGGTCGTCTCGGAGTCGCTGTGGAAGGGCACGCCGGTCGTCGCCGGTCGCGCCGGCGGCATCCCGATGCAGATGCCCGAGGGCGTCGGCGGCGTGCTGGTCGACTCGGTGCAGGAGTGCGCCGCCGCGATGCTGAGGCTGCTTACAGACCGCGAGCTGGCCGAGCAGCTCGGCCGCTCAGGGCGCGAGCACGTGCGCGAGCACTTCCTGCTGCCGCGCCTGCTGATGGAGGAGCTGGAGCTGCTGTCCTCACTGCGCTGAGCGCAGGGCAAGATCGGCGCCTCTCTCAGTTCTCAGCTCGGCAGATGGAAGGGGACGGTCGTGACCACGATCTTGGGCAGCGGCCGCAGGGCGCGCCGCAGTCGGGGCGCGGTGCGGTTGTGCAGGATGCGCTGCCACCAGTGCCGGACGACGATCTCCGGCAGGATCACGGTCAGCGTCAGGTCGGGGCGCAGGCGATGCAGCGACTCGATGTAGTTGACCATCGGCGCGACGATCGCGCGGTAGGGGGAGACGACGACCTCGAGCGGCAGGTGATCGCCCCACGTGCGCCAGTAGTCGCGAAAGCGCTCGGCCTCCTCCTCGGTGGGGCTGACGTGCAGCGCGAGCACCGGCTGTTGCAGCGAGGCCGCGTAGGCGAGCGCGCGCATGCTGGCGAGGTCCAGCGAGGCGACCGGCACGATGCATCAGGTGGTGGATCTCCTCGGGGGTCTCCTCGGTCTCCTCCTGGCCGCGCGCGCCTGCCTCGGCGACGTCGCCCCGCTCGCAGTCGGGCTCGGTCTCGCGCCGGCGCCGGCGCGGACGCTCGGCGCGATCGCGGCGCTTGGGCACCTCGATCGCGTGGGGATGCAGCGCGATCGCCTTGGCGACCAGGTCGTAGTGGCGGCGGATGCTGGTCGCGAGCAGGATGAACAGGCCGACCGCCAGCAGGGAGACCCAGGCGCCCGCGGTGAACTTCGTGATCCCGGCGGTGATGAACACGATCGCCGAGAGCACGCCGCCGGTGGCGTTGAAGGCCAGGCTCCGCCGCCAGTGGGGGTCGCGCAGGCGCCACCAGTGCACGACCATCCCCGCCTGGGACAGGGTGAAGGCCAGGAACACGCCGACGGCGTACAGCGGGATCAGGGGCTCGGTCTTGCCGCCGAACGCGACGTAGATCGACCGTCGCGGCGAGCGAGAGCAGCGATGATGCCGTTGCTGAAGGCGAGGCGGTCGCCCATCCGCAGGAACAGCCGGGGCGCCTGGAAGTCGCGCGCCAGCAGGAACAGCACGCGCGGGAAGTCGTTGTAGGCGGTGTTCGCCGCGAGCAGCAGGATCGCCGCCGTCGCCGCCTGCGTGACGGGATACATGAAGCCCGAGCCGAAGCTGCGGTGGGCGAGCTGCGAGAGCACGGTTTCGTGGGCGTTGGGCACGACTCCGTCGAGCTGGACCATCGCGATCGTGCCCGCGAACAGCGCGATCAGCAGGCCGACCATCCACGTCAGCGTCGTGCGGGCGTTGCGCCACTCGACGGGCTTGAACACCGGCACCGCGTTGGAGATCGCCTCGATCCCCGTCATCGCCGTCGACCCGGAGGCGAAGGCGCGCAGGACCAGCAGCACGCCGACGCCCTCGGTCGCGGTCAGCGGCGGCCTGGGCGTGGGGTGAAAGCCGCGGCCGGCGGCGTCGATCAGGCCGACGGCGACGAGCACGAACATCGCGACGATGAACACGATATGTCGGCGCGGCGAACAGCGCGCCGGCCTGGCGCACGCCGCGCAGGTTGCCGGCGAGCAGCACCGCGATCACGCCCACCCCGATCGGCGACGGTGTCGGAGGCCAGCGACGGGATCGCCGAGGTGATCGCTGCGATTCCGGAGGCGACCGACACGGCGACCGTCAGGATGTAGTCGGTCATCAGGCCCGCGGCGGCGACCAGCCCGGGCACGCGGCCGAGGTTGTCGCTGGCGACGATGTAGGAGCCGCCGCCGTGGGGATACGCGCGGATCGTCTGGCGATAGGACACGCCGACGGCGAGCATCAGGAAGGCGATCGTGGCGGCGATCGGCAGCGAGTAGCTCAGCCCCGCGCGTGCCGCCGAGGACGAGGATCGCGAGCATCGCTTCCGGGCCGTAGGCGACCGAGGAGAGCGCGTCGGCCGAGAGCACCGGCAGCGCCACCAGCTTGCGCATCCGCTCGCGCGCGATCGCCGTGCTCCGCAGAGGGGGTCCGAGCAGCACGCGCCGCAGGTCGTGGCCGATGCGTCCAGCGCAGCGACGGCGGCGCCTCGCCGGCCTCGCTCGTCGCCTCGCAGCGCGGGCAGCCGTCCGCTCTGCGACGGGCACGAAACGCCCGAAGCGGGTCGGCCGGATGTCCGTGGGATCGGGGAAGCTGCCGAGGTTGGGGTCCACCGGCAGCGCGCGCCGCCACACCTCGGGATCGCCGCAGACCCGGCCCCACTCGCGCCCCACGCGACGCAGGACGTCGAGCTGGCGCTCGTCGAGCCTCGCCAGCGTGCGTCGGGGCTCGGCGCACCGGCATCCCGCTCGTCATGCCGTCCGGCCCGATCCTCGCCCGCGGCCTCGGCGCCCGGCGGCGCCGGAGGAGCCAGCCCGGGGCCGGTCACGGCGAACGTCCATCAGCGAATCGCTCGCCTCATCATCAGGTCAGGAAAGCTACCCGACGACAGCGAGGATCAGCGCGCCGTCCCATTCCGAGGGGTCGGTGACATTTCCGAGGGTCGGTGACGAATCGACTGGTAGCTACAGTTCGGATTGAGCCACAATTCGGATTGCGGCACCTTGTATTATTTGCTAGCATGTCTATGCGAGGTAGGCTCTTGCGCAGCGCGGACGACAAGCCGGCGACATGCTGATCCACCAGAGGATCGGTCCCCCGCCACCGAGCGACAGGGCGCCATTGACAACTCGGTTGGGTCGGCTCGGGTTGACTCGCCTCAGACGACCCCAGACAGCGGCCAATGCGCTTCAGACGCCGACCAGACGGCCTCGGACACGGATCAGACCGCATCGGACACCGACCAGACGACCTCCGACACCGACCAGACGGCCTCCGACGAGGATCAGGCCGCAAGCGATCGGGAATCAGCCGAGGGGGCCGATCAACAGGTTCGTGATCTGAGCACTGTGCATCGTGAGCATGCGACACATATCCGGCATGAGCAGTCTCAGACTCGTCTGCGAACAGCAGTGACGCGAGACGTCATCGCGGACGAGCGTGCTCGGACGGCATCCGCGCGCGATCGGAGCGCGCAGACGCGCGAGGGCGCCGCCAAGGAGCAAGCCCAGACGACAGAGTCACGCGGGTCGGTGGACGAAGAGGAGCCGGCTCCCCGCGGAGCGCACGACCGTCAGCGGGCGGCGGCCGATCGCACCAGAGCAGCGACCGATCGCTCGAGAGCCGCGGCCGATCGCAGCGAGAGCCGCCGCCGATCGCACCAGAGCGACCGAAGAACGCGCTCGGTCCGCCCGCGACCGCATCATGGCGGCACGCGATCGCGCCCAGGCGGCGCTGGACCGTGAGGCGTCAGAGATCGACGAGCTGACCCACGTCCGGCGGCGGGGCGCCGGGATGCAGCAGCTGCAGCGGGAGATGGACCGCGCGCGTCGCGCTCCAGAAGAGCTGGTGGTCGCTTTCGTCGACGTCGATGGGCTCAAGCGAGTCAACGACACCGAGGGCCACCTTGCCGGAGATGCACTGCTCGTCGCCGTCGCCGACTCCCTGCGAGCGTGCTTGCGCTCCTACGACCTGATCATGCGCTTCGGCGGCGACGAGTTCGTGTGTGTGCTGCCGCACGCCGACGTCAAGAAGGTTCGCGGACGCTTTACCGAAGTATCCAAGGCGCTGGCGGTGGGGCCCGCCGGAGGCTCGATCACGGTCGGCTTCGCAGAGCTCGACGACAACGACTCACCGGAGGACCTCATCCGCCGTGCGGACGCCGATCTGCTGGCTCATCGTGAGCATCGCTGAGCAGCTCCTCCTC
>CAWCYP010000012.1:0-96630 GCA_963799735.1 uncultured Solirubrobacterales bacterium
GACCGCGTCGGCGGGGTGGGTAGGATCCTGATCGGAAGACAGCTCGGGTGCGATGTCGAGCACGTGCACGAGCAACCGGGTGCGCTCGACGTGAGCGAGGAAATCGTGCCCGAGACCGGCTCCATCGCTGGCGCCTTCGATCAGTCCGGGAATGTCCGCTACCACGAGCTGGCGGCGCTCGAGCTCGTCTTCGAGCACGCCCAGCACGGGTGACAGCGTGGTAAACGGATAGCTGGCGATCTTCGGGGCGGCACGTGTGAGGCGCGATAGCAGCGATGACTTGCCCGCATTGGGCATCCCGACGAGGCCGACGTCGGCGAGCAGTCTCAGCCGCAGCTCGATCCAGCCCTCCTCGCCGGGCAACCCACGCTCGGCGAACCGCGGCGCCTGGCGCGTGGGAGTGGCAAATCGCTTGTTGCCCCGCCCCCCGGGGCCGCCGCGCGCGATCGTGGCGCGCTGACCATGCGCCAGCAGCTCCCAGCGACGGCCTTTCAGATCGTCTGACTCCTCCATGCCCTCCCCCCTGGCTTCCGTTCCGGGCGGCACCCTGATCGTCAGCGTCTCCCCATCCGCACCGTGCTTCAGCGAGCCTTCGCCGTGCCCTCCTCGTCCGGCGTGGTACTGGGATCTGCGCCTGAATCCGTGCAGATCGCGCAGCGAGGAGTCGCACACGAGCACCACCTCTCCTCCGCGCCCGCCGTCACCGCCGTCTGGCCCGCCGCGCGGGACCTTCGCTTCGCGACGAAAGCTCATGCAGCCATCCCCCCCTGCCCCTGCCCGGACATGGATTCTCGCGCGGTCGTCGAGCATGCTGGCATCCTGACAGGCCCGACAACGCACAAAGGAGCATACCCATGACGAGCAATGACGACACCCCATCTTCGGATCGCGTATTCCTGATCACCGGCGCCTCCTCCGGCATCGGCGCCGCGACCGCACGCCACGCGTGCGCAGAGGGATGGCGTGTGGTGCTGGCGGCACGCTCGCACGAGCGCCTGAACGCCGTGGCCGAAGAGCTGGGCGGTTCCGAGTGCGCGCTCGCGGTCCGCTGCGATGTCACCGAGTGGGAGGATCAGCAGCGCATGGTGGACGCAACCCTATCGGCGTTCGGCCGGATCGACGCGGTGTTCGCGAACGCCGGCTTCGGCGGACCCCGCGGCTTTCTGAAGGACACGCCCGAGCACTGGCGCGAGATGGTGCTGACCAACGTCTACGGCGCCGCGCTGACGCTGCGCGCCACGATCCCCGCGCTCACCGACTCGCGCGGACACCTGCTGCTGACCTCGAGCGTCGCCGGACGGCGCGTCCTGCCCGGCTCGATGTACTCGTGCACCAAGCACGCCGTGACCGCGATGGGCGAGGCCGCCCGTCAGGATCTGAACGGATCTGGCGTGCGGGTGACCCTGATCGAGCCCGGCATGACCGACACGCCCTTCTTCGAGGACCGCCCGACCGACGCGTTGCGGGATGACGACATCGCCCGCGCGGTGATGTATGCGGTCTCACAGCCCCCACACGTCGACGTCAACGAGATCCTCATTCGGCCCACCGCCCAGCAGGGGTAAGGACGCTATCGGGCGCGGGGTCGCTCTCCTCCGAAGCCGAGCGGCGACGCCGCTCGTGAGCCGGGGCAGGCTACGCCGCTCGTCGTCTAAGACCCGGCGTCGGACAGCACGCTGACCACGCGCCCGCGCCGGCCGGTGGTGAACCGCACGGTTCCCGCCGCGCGCGCGTACAGCGTGTCGTCCTTGCCGATGCCAACGCCAGCGCCCGGCTTGAATTTGGTGCCGCGCTGGCGCACGATGATCTCACCGCCGCTCACCGTCTGTCCGGCGAACGTCTTCACGCCCAGGCGCTGCGCGTTTGAGTCGCGTCCATTCCGGCTCGATCCGAGTCCCTTCTTATGCGCCATCGGGCTTCTCCTCCTTCGGAGCGGCTTTAGTCGCTTTCGTTGCTTTGGGTTTGGCCGCTTTGGCGGGCGCCGCGGCTTTGGCCGGCTTCGACTGCGCCTCGCCCGCTACCAGATCTTTGTCTTTGACGGAAGCTTTCGCCTTCGGCGCAGCTTTCGTTTTCGTCGCACCTGTCGACGGAGCTTTAGCCGGCGCCTTCGTGCCCGTGCCTTTGGCTTTCGTCCCGGACACGCTCGCCGGATCGGCCTCGTTGGCTTTCGCGCCTGTGCCCCCGCCCAGCCCGAGCTCGGTGACCTCGATCCGAGTCAGCTCCTGGCGGTGACCGGTGCGGCGCTTGTAGCCGCGCTTGGGCTTGAACTTGAACACACGCAGCTTCTCGCCGCGCTCGTGCGCGATCACCTTCGCGGTGACCTTCACCTTCTGCAGACCCGCCTCGTCGAACACGGCCTCCTCGGAGCGGTACAGGATCGGCTCGAGCGCCACACTCTCGCCCTCGGCGGCGGAGAGCCGCTCGACCAGCAGCCGCTGGCCGCGCTCCACGCGGTACTGCTTGCCACCTGTCTTCACGATCGCGTACATGACGATATTCAGCCGATGCCTTTCTATGACTCCGTGCCCGCATCGGCCGCTCCCGCCCTGGCCTTTGCAGCCGAACGGCGCCGTCCGCCCCTGCGGCCACGACGCCGAGGCTGGGATTGTAGGCCATCCTCGCTCGCATCCGTTCTCTCGGCCGACCCGGTCTCGTTCATGGGTGAAGCGCCGTCCGGCGCCTGGACCGACTCGGGCGCCGGCGTGTCGGCGCCGGGCTTGGGTGCAGGCGGTCGTCTTCCGGGCCTGCGTTTGGCCGGCGCCGGAGCGCGCAGCGCGGGTGTGAGCACCTCGCCCGACTCGTCCAGCAGCAGAGCGCTCGCGGCGGTGCGCCCCACCTGGTCGATGCGCACCATCCGCTTCTCTCCGACATGGGCGGCCGCGCCGGCGATCGAGATTATGTAGCCGTCGATTTTCGCGACCGCGTCGTCGACGTCGTACATGTGCGGCTCGACGATCTCGACCAGCACCTCGTCGCCCTGGCGGAACGGCAGCGCGCGCTCCTCGACCTCCTCGCGGGTGCCCGCGAACGTGATCGCGAAGTGGTCGAGCGCGAGACCCTCGGAGCCCTCGAACAGGAACGACTTACCCGTCTGCGCCTCCAGCGCATGCAGCACGCGCGAGCCGTGGCCGGTGAACTGGGTGCTCACGCGCGGGTTCATCTGCACGAGCAGCGCCTGTGCCTCCGGGTGCTCGACGGCGACGTCGCGCAGTCTGCGCTCGAACTCGATCGCGATCGTCTCCTCGCTCTTGATCACGCCCTCGCCCTCGCACGTGGGGCACGGTCTGCTCATGATCTCGCGCACGCCCTCGGTCACGTTCTGGCGGGTCATCTCGACCAGGCCGAGCTTGGAGATCTCGGCGGTGAACGTCTTCGTGCGGTCTTCATCGAGCGCTTTGCGCAGCGTCTTCATGACGGCGTCGCGGTTGCGCGCGCGAGCCATGTCGATGAAGTCGATCACGATGATCCCGCCGATGTCTCGCAAGCGCAGCTGGTTGACGACCTCCTCGGCCGCCTCGAGGTTCGTTTTCGTGATCGTGTCCTCCAGCGCGGCCCCTTTGCCGCGGCCGATGAAGCTGCCGGAGTTGACGTCGATCACGGTCAGCGCCTCGGCGTAGTCGATGATCAGATAGCCCCCGCTGGGCAGATCGACACGGCGCGTGACATCACGCCCTCGATCGCCTGCCTCGACGCCGTAGGCCTCGAACAGCGGCTCCTTCTGCTCCCACAGCTCGACCCGCTCGACCAGCTCAGGCGCGGTGCGCGTAAAGAAGGACACCAGTCGGCGGTACTGCTGCTCGTCGTCGACGATCGCGCGCTCGAAGTGCGCAGAGAAGATGTCGCGCACCACGCGAACCGACAGGTCGGCCTCCTGGAAGACGAGGTCCGGCGCGGTGGTTTCCTGCACGCGCTTGACGAGCACCTCGTGCAGCTTGTGCAGGTACTTGAGCTCGCGTTCGAAGTCCTCGCGCTTGGCCCCGTGCGCGGCGGTCCTGACGATCGCGCCGCCCTCACCGAGATCGAGCTTGGCGGTCTGCTTGCGCAGACGCTCGCGCTCTTTGTCCTCCAGGCGGCGGGAGACGCCGATGCCCTCGCCGGTGGGCGCATAGACCATGTAGCGGCCGGCGATCGTCAGCTCCATCGACAGGCGCGCGCCCTTGGTCTTCAGCGGGTCCTTGATCACCTGCACGACGATCTCCTGGCCCGGCTTGAGCAGCTCTGAGATCTTGTGCTGGGAGCCGCCGCGACCGCGCCGTGCAATCTCGACTCCGGGGAGCACGATCTCATCGACGTGCAGAAACCCGTTCTTCTCGAGGCCGATGTCGACGAACGCCGCCTCCAACCCGGGCAGGACGTTGTCGACCTTGCCCTTGTAGATGTTGCCCACGATCGAGCGCCCGCCGCGACGCTCGATGTACAGCTCAGCTATCCGGTAGCCGGCTCCGGGCTTGCCGTCGCCGCCTTTGCCGCGCCGGCCGCGGGTCGAGGAGGACTTCGCGGCGCCCGGTGTCCCGGTCGCCTCCAGCAGCGCGACGCGCGTCTCCGCGCGGTCGACGCTCACGAGCACTTGCTTTTTCAATTTTTCGATCCAGTCTGATAATTGTCATGTCTAAAAAAGTGGCACGCGGCCCTTCAGCGCAGCCGAAGCGCGCCCCCGGACGTAGATTGACTGCAGCAGACCTACGGCCAGAAAAGTGGTGATCACCGACGAGCCGCCATAGCTCATCAGGGGCAGCGTGACGCCGGTGATGGGCATGATCCCAATGGTCACTCCCACGTTCACGAACACTTGGAACATCAGCATAGCCGCTACCCCGGCGGCGATCAGCGAGCCGAACAGATCCTTGGACAGCATCACGATGCTCAGCGTGCGCCAGATCAACAGCGCATACAGGCACAGCACCAGCCCCGCCCCGAGGAACCCGTACTGCTCCGCGACCGCGGCGAACACAAAGTCGGTGTCGGCCTCCGGCAGGTAGTTGCCCGTGAGCTGGGTGGAGTCGGATCCCCGGCCGGTCTTCTGGCCGGAGCCGATCGCGATCTTCGACTCGGCGAGCTGATAGGCGGGATCGGGTTCGCCGGTCTTGGATTCCTTTTCCTTGATTTCCTCGAAGTTCGAGGAGGGGTGCAGGAATGCCGTCAGCCGTTCGGTCTGATACGGCTTGAGCACGTGCACGCCGACCGCGGGCGCCGCCACCAGCACGACCGCAGCAGACACGCACACCAGCGCCACCAGTCCGCCCAGTTGCTGCCACGGCGTCCCCGCCACGAGCAGCATGACGAACGCGATCACCATGTACACGATTCCCGAGCCGAGGTCCGGCTGGGCGATCACGAGCATCGCCGGTACCAGCGCCGCCAACATCACCCGCGCGGTCGTGTCGCGCTCGCGCAACCGGCGCGCGCGATCGACCACGAACGCCGACAGCGCCAGGATCAGCAGCACCTTGCCGATCTCCGAGGACTGAAACGAGAAGAACGGCAGGCTGATCGCGCGCTGGGCGCCGTTGGCGGAGTGACCCGCCGCCAGCACCGCCAGGATGCTGAGGATCAGCAGCGCATAGATCGCGTTCTTCAGCTGCCGCAATCGCGCGTAGTCGACGCGCGCGAGCACCCCCATCAGCAGTCCGCCGATCACCAGGTAGACGGCCTGGCGGTTGACGTAGTAGCCCGGATCGCCGGGTATCGCTTCACGGGTGCCTACGCCGAGCGTCATCACCGAGGCGATCCCCAGGCCGATCACGGCGAGCGTCAACAGCGGGTCGAGCGGCAGTCCCATGCGTTTGCGTGAGCCGGCTTGGTGCGCGGGCTGCTGCTCGATGCGCTCGGGGGCTTTGATCGGGCTGTTCAGGGGCGCGGGCATGGGCTATCAGAAGGTTTTCGAGGTTCCCGCGACGAACTTCTCGGGCCGACCGAACCACTTGGAGGCGATCAACCGCGCGATCGGCGCGGCGGTTTCCGCGCCGAATCCGCCTTCTTCGACGGTAACCGCGATCACGATCGGGCGAGTGGGGTCGTTGATGAAGCACATGTACCACGACTGTTCCAGGTGCGGAGGACGTTCGGCTGTGCCGGTCTTGCCGTAGACCGGGTGCTGTTCCTGGTTCCAGCCCGCCCACACGTCCGCGGAGGTGCCGCCAGGCCGGCTGGCGGCCTCGTGGATGCCTTCCATCACGAGGCTGAGGTCTTCGTAGTTCAGGTGCACAGGGCGCACGGGCGGGAAGCTCAGCGCCTGCACCAGGCCGTCGGTCGAGGATTCGTCGATCTGCAACCCCAGGTGCGGGCGCACAACCTCGCCGTAGCCGCCGTGCAGATAGGCGTTGGCGAGAGTCGAGTACGCCACCGCCATCTGCAGCGGATTGGTCTGCAGGCTGCCCTGGCCGACCGCCAGGTCCATGTTGTATCCGACGGTCCACGGCTCGCCCGGTTCGGCCACGATGTGGCACGGATGGCCGTGGTGTTCGCGCTGGCACTGGTATTCGGCTTCGTTCTGTTTGACCAACCACTGGCGGCTGGGCACGGTGCCGGTCGTCTGGCTCGGCAGATCGATCCCCGTCTGCTCACCGATTCCGAGTTCGTGGGCCTTGTTCTGGATCACGTTGCCGTGGCTGTTGGCCAGATCGCCGACCGTGAAGAAGTAGGTGTCCGAAGAGACCTTCAGCGCTTCGACGAGTCCCACCGCCCCGTAGTCGGCGTGGCCGGCGTTGCAGAACTGCTCGCCGCCGACGTCGATGCACTGGCCCGCGCCCAAGCCCTCGGTTGGGTTGATGACGCCCCCTTCCAGCGCGGCCATCGCGGTGATCGGCTTGAACGCCGAGCCGGTCGGATAGGCGCCGTTGACCGCCCGGTCGACCAGTCGCGAGGGGACTTCTTCGCTCCCGCCGGAACCCGTCACGCCCTCGAGTTCGTGGTATTCGTGTTCGGTCAGCGGTTTGGCGAACTTGTTCGGGTCGAAACTGGGGTAGGAGCCGATCGCGAGCACTTCGCCGTTGAGCGGGTTCATCGCCACGAACCCCCCCGCAGGGGCCGGTTTGCCGCCCGCACGCGCATTTTCGATCCCCTGCAGCAGCGCCCTTTCCCCCTCGCGCTGCAGAGGAAGGTCGAGCGTGGTCTTCAGGCTGTAGCCGGCGGTGGGCGGCGTCGGCTGCAGGCGGGTGGGCACCGGATAGCCCGCGGAGTTGACCTGGACGCGCCGCTCGCCATCGCGGCCGCGCAGGTAGCGGTCGTAGTAGTACTCCAGGCCTTCCTGACCGACGACCGTCCCCTGTTTGACGCCCTTGAACGCGCGCTGTTCGAGCTCCTTTTCCAAGACCTGGCCGACATGGCCGAGGACGCTCGCGGCCATCTCTCCGTAGGGGTAGGAGCGGATCGAGACCTGTTCCTGAACGACGCCGGGGAAGCGGTTCTGGCGCTCGGCGAGCTCGGTCAGCACGCCGCGCCCGGCGTCGGTCTTGATCGTGACGGGGGCGTAGTGCAGCGATGTACGGCCCTTGATCACGAGCGCCTCGATGTGCGCCGCGCTCATGCCCAGCAGCGCCCCCAACCGCCGGTAGAGCTCGAGCCTCGGCCGGCCGGCAGGCGGCAGCGCGGAGGGCACGATCTGCACCGCGTTGGTGACCGTGCTTTCGACAATCGGCTGGCCTTCGCGATCGAGGATCTGCCCGCGCGGGGCGGCGATCGGCAGGTCGCGCACGGCGTTGGCCGCCGCCTCCTGGACGTACTGTTCGCCGGTCAGCACCTGCAGGTACCACAGCCGGAAGAAGATCACCCCGAACATCACGAGCGCGATCCCGCCGAGGATCGCCACGCGCAGAGCCATCTGCGGGGAGACCGGCGGCATGCGGGCGCTCGAGCCGGAGGACCCCCCGTCCGGGGCATCGCCGGGGCGGAAACGTTCGATCGCGCTCATCTGGATCGGCTAGGTTCTCGACAGCGGGCTCAGCCCGCCGGTCGTATATGCGCGGCGCCGGCGCCGGCGGGGATCCTGGGGCAGTCCGCCGATCAGGCAGCGGCGCACGAGCACCCACATCGGCAGCGCGACGATCGTGTTGACCACGATCCCGAGCACGATCTGGCGCAGCAGCTCGAGGCTCACGGGCGCGTCGACGCCGAGCATGAACTCCATCAGCGAGTAGCCCACGAGCGCGGCGGTCGTGGCGGCGGCCCCCACGAGCAGCGGTGTCAGCGCCGCCTGGGGGTCGCGCAATTCACGCAGTCGCCCAGACCAGTAGCCGATCAGCGTGAACACCAGCGAGGTCAGCCCGAGCGTCTGCACGAGCGCGAGATCGACGAGCAGGCCGATGGCGAAGCCGCTGATCGCCCCGACCATCGAACCGCACAAGAGGCCCGTGAACGCGACCAGCAGGATCGACAGGTCGATCGTCACGCCGAACACCGGAACCTCCGAGACGACGCCGATCTGGAAGAACACGACCGCGATCGCGAGCGCCGCGATCCGCGCGATCAGCCCGCCTGAGACGCCCTGGCCGCTCATCCCGCCCCCGTCGAGGCGAGTTGACCAGCGGTGCCGGCTTCCCCGCTCGACTGCCCGCCCGAGGGCAGGCTCGACACCACGTTGCTCACTCGCGAAGGCTTGCTGCCCGGCGCCGCGGTCAGGACCTGGACCACGTCGAGGTTGCGCAAGTCTGCAAGCGGATGCACGTTGACCGCCTTGTAGCCTGATTCTTCCTCTTCCGAGGTCACCTGCCCGATCGGGATGCCGCGCGGGTAGAGCGAATCGTCGGGCGGGGCCACGGTGCCCGAGGTGAACACGTATTCGCCCTTGAGGGCCGGCGTGTTGGCTGGCAGGTACTGGAGCAGCAGATCATTCGGATCGCCCACCTTCGGCTGCACTATGCCCGTCGCCGTGCTCGAGCCCAGGCGCGCGCTCACGCCCATCGTGCTGTCGGTGATGAGGCTGACCTGGGCGCCGTCGGAGACGACCTCGGTGACCTTGCCGACGAGGCCTTCGTCGTTGATCACGGGGTCTTCGACCTGCACCCCCGCCGAGGTTCCCTTGTCAATCAGCACCGTCGAGTACCAGATGTTCGGCGTCTGACTGACGACCGTCGCCGTGACCGGCCGGTAGTCGGAGATGCTCAGCTGGTTGTCGAGGTGGAACATGCCCAGCAGCTCGCCGTATGACTGCTGATCGATCCGCTCGGCGACGACTTCGCGGCGCAGTTTGTCGACCTGCTTGCGCAGTTCGGCGTTCTGGCTTTTGGCGTGCAGCACGTCGTCGAATCGAGCTGAACAGGTCGCGCACCGGCTTCAGCGCCTTGTTGGCGCCGTCCTGGATCGGGGCGACGACCGTCAGAAAGCCGCGCTGCACCGAGTGCAGCGCGCCGCCGCGAGACTCGCCGAAATAGGCAGTCAGGAGTATCAGAGCGAGTACGACGAGCAGCGCGAGCACCGTCCGCCGACGCCGGACCGTCTTGTCATACACGAGTCAGGGCCTTCCGAAAGCGTTTATTGCAAAGGGTACGCGCCGCTGACGATCGACGCCTCACGCCTCAACGGCGTCGCCGGTTGCGCGAGCTGCGGTTGGAGCGGTGGATCGCCTCGAACTCCTCCAGCGATCGGCCCGAGCCGACCGCCACGCACGTCAGCGGCGACTCGGCCAGGTGCGCGGGCATCTGCGTCTCCTCGCGCAGCCGCTCGTCCAAGCCCTGCAGCAGGGATCCTCCGCCCGCAAGCATGATCCCGCGGTCCATGATGTCCGAGGCCAGCTCGGGGGGAGTGCGGTCGAGCGTCTCCTTGACCGCGTCGACGATCTGGTTCAGCGGTTCCGCGAGCGCCGTGCGGATCTCCTCGCTGGTGAGCACGACCGTCTTCGGCAGCCCGGAGACCATGTCGCGCCCGCGAATCTCCGCCTGCAGCTCCTCTGACATCGCACACGCCGAGCCGATCTCGAGCTTGAGCTCCTCGGCGGTCTGCTGGCCGATCAGCAGCTTGTACTCGCGCTTGGCGTAGTTGATGATCGCCTCGTCCATCTCATCGCCGCCGACGCGGATCGACTGCGAGACGACGATCCCGCCGAGGGAGATGACGGCCACCTCGGAGGTGCCCCCGCCGATGTCGACGACCATCGAGCCCGTCGGCTCGCCGACCGGCAGCCCCGCTCCGATCGCCGCGGCCATCGGCTCCTCGATCAGATACGCCGTGCGCGCGCCCGCGGACAGGCACGCCTCCTCGACCGCGCGCTTCTCCACGCCGGTCACCCCCGAGGGCACGCACACCACCACGCGCGGGTGCGCCCAGCGGTTCTGGTGGACCTTCTGGATGAAGTGCCTGAGCATCTGCTCGGTCACGTCGAAGTCGGCGATCACGCCGTCCTTGAGCGGTCTGATCGCCTGGATCGTCCCCGGCGTGCGCCCGAGCATGCGCTTGGCCTCGATGCCGACCGCGTGCACTTCGCCGGTGCGCGAGTCGATCGCCACCACGCTCGGCTCGGACAGCACGATCCCGCGCCCGCGCACGTACACGAGCGTGTTTGCCGTACCCAGATCGACCGCCATGTCGCGGCCGCCGAAGCCTGTCAGGTAGGTGAAGATGCTCATCGGTCAGGTGCAGTGCGTCCGTCGGCTCACGCGCACACGCGCTGGAGCTCGGCTGCGCCCCTTCGATTCGAGCGTTTCCGGCGGCCGACGTTGCTCGCGGCAGTCTAGCGGACCGCTCTCGCCGGCCTCCACAATTGCCAGCGGATTTGCATCACCCCGCGGCTCAACGATCCCGCAGCAGCTCGGGGCAGATGTCCAGCAGGGTCGCCACCGGCAGCCCGACGACGTTCTCGTAATCGCCCTCGATCGCCCGCACGAGCGCCGCGCCGGCGCCCTGGATCGCATAGCCGCCGGCCCGTCCCCGCCACTCGCCCGTCGCGATGTACCAGTCGAGCAACGTATCGTCGATCGCGCGGAAGATGACCGCCGTGCGGGCGATCGCCACGCGCTCCTCCTCGCCGTCGGACCCGAGCAGCGCCAGTCCACTGACAACCTCATGCGTAGCCGCCTCCCAGCGCAAGCAGCATCCTACGCGCGGCGTTCTCATCGGCGGGCTTGCCGTAGATCGCGCCGTCGAGCGCCACCAGCGTGTCGCATCCGAGCACCATCTCCTCGATGCCCGGAATCCGAGCCGCGCGGGCCTTGCGCAGGGCGTTCTCGCGCGCGACCTGCGCCGGATCCCCTTCGCTCAGCTCCGGCACATCCGTGGCTCGCACCGTAAACGGCACTCCCAGCCGCTCGAGGATCGCCCGCCGCTGGGGCGAACTGGAAGCTAGGACGAAGGAAAGAACAGCGCCGCCTCGCGCGCCGCTGACTCGGGCGAGTCCGAGCCGTGGACCATGTTCTGACCCATCTCAATCGCGTAGTCGCCGCGGATCGAGCCGGTCGCGGCCTCCAGGGGATCGGTCGCGCCGATCACCTGCCGTGCCGCTCTGACTGCGTCGGTTCCCTCCAGCACCATCGCCACGATCGGGCCCGAGGTGATGAAGTCGACCAGCTCGCCGAAGAACGGGCGCTCGGCGTGCTCGGCGTAGTGGCGCTCGGCCATCTCCCTCGTCACCGTCATGTGCCGCAAAGCCACCAGGCGCAGGCCCTTGCGCTCGAAGCGGGCGATTATCTCGCCGGTCAGTCCCCGCGCGAAGGCGTCGGGCTTTACAAGGATCAGCGTTCGGCTCATGAGCCCGGCGCCAAGGGCTCACTCTCGAGCGACTGCTGGACGATCTCCGATCGGTCCTCCTCGGTGGTCGTGCGCCGCCGGCGTTTGCGTCGCGCGGGCGCGATCGCGCCGGGGACCTCGGTCTCGCAGTATGGACAGATCGTCCACGCCTGATCGAGCGGGCGCTGGCAGTTGACGCAGCGCTCCTTGAGCTTGCGCAGGCAGCTGGGGCAGCGAACGAAGTCGCGCTCGATCCGGTAGTCGCAGTGTGGGCACAGCGAGCTGTCGAGCTCGTGCAGGCGCGCCTCGGCGGCCTGCATCTCCAGTTCGCGCTCGCGCGCGTCCTCCAGGTACTCGGGCGGGCGCAGGATCACGTAGATGACCGTGCCGACGAACGGGAACAGTGACGCCGCGGTGGCGCAGCCGACCAGCATTGGATCGAGGATGCGCCGCCGCGCGTCCGCGTAGGTCCAGTAGATCAAAGAGAAGTAAAGGACGACGACAAACAGGATCAGCAGGTCGATGGCCAGGTTCAGACCACTGCTTTCGATCCCGAAGTATGCGAGCGGAGGCATCGGGCCGGCTGAGTTTAGAGAAACAACCGGCCGAATCCATAGCCGGCGGCGAAGAACACAAGTATCACGAGAGCCACGATCAGCGCGACGGCGCCGATCATGGTGAGCACGGATGGGCCGTCGTCGTTCATCTCTGAGTTCAGCCTCGCGGAGCAGCCTGCCGTGAGGGCAGCGTATCGGAGCCGTCCAGGCGGCGCAGCAGGTCACCGACCAGATAGACCGAGCCTGTGGCGAGCACCGCCCTGCCGTCCGCATCCCCGCCCACGCCCTCCCCGGCCCAGCGGCGCGCCTGCTCGAGCGCCCGCTGCGGCTGAGGCTCGCACGTGACCGCGTCGAAGGAGAGCTGGCGCGCAAGCGACTGCAGCGCGGCCGGCGAGAGGGCGCGGGGACTCGGCGGCGCGGTGAACCAGGCGCGTTCGCACACGCCCAGCAGAGCCCCGAGCATGCTCGCGGCGTCCTTGTCCTCGAGCACCCCCATCACGAGTCCGATCGCACGGCCGCCGAGAACCTCCGGCAGCGACTGCACCAGCGCCGCTACGGCGTCGGGATTGTGCGCGCCGTCGAACACCGTCAGCGGGCGCTCGTCCACGACCTGCAGCCGACCCGGCACCTCGATTGCGGCGGCCGCGCCTACGGCCTGTTCGTCGAGCTCGATCCCCACACCGCGCAGGTACGCCTCTGCAGCGGCCCGAGCGAGCGCGAAGTTGCGACGCTGAAACGCGCCTTTCGCCGCCGGCGTGACAGCCGGGGACTCGCCGTCGTCCGCGCGCACTCGCACGATCTGAGCCTCGCGCTCGCCCGGCCACCCGCTCGGCGACCGCCAGCGCCTCGCCGGCCAGCCAGGACCCGAGCACGAGCGTCTCCCCCGGACACACGACGGCGAGCTTCTCCCCGGCGATGTCGCTCAGCGTCGGCCCCAGCCAGCGGGTGTGCTCCAGGCCGACGTTCGTGAGCACCGTGATCGGCGCGTCGATCACACTGGTGGCGTCATAGCGACCGCCGAGACCGGCCTCCACGACGGCGACGTCGACCTCCCGCGCAGCCATCTCCGACAGCGCCGCGGCCGTGAGCAGTTCGAACTGGGTCACGTGATCGTCCTCGGCCAGCGTGCGATTGACGCGTCCCTCGGCCCTGGCCGCCCGTGCGACAGCCGCCGCGAACGCATCCGGCTGGAGGTCTAGCTCGCCGATCTGCACCCGTTCGCAGTAGGAGAGGAGGTGCGGAGAGAGATACGCGCCCGTCCGCAGCCCGTGACGCTCGAGGATCGCCGCAGTCATGCGCGTGGTCGAGGTCTTGCCGTTGGTACCCAACACATGGATCGCATCGAACCGCCGCTGCGGAGAATCGAGCGCGGTCATCATCCGCCGCATCCGGTCCAGCCCGAAGCGCATCCCGAACATCTCCAGTGAGTGCAGATGGCGCTCGGCCTGAGCCTTCGTCCAGGGCGTCATGTGAGCCGCCCGCGAGCTATGCGTCCGGGTGCTTGCGCAGGTAGTCGAGGAACACCGGCCTCAGCGCCTCGCCCAGCTCGCCGTCGCCGCTGTGCAGCGCGTCGTAGATCAGGCCTTTGGAGGACTCCAGGTCGTACTCGGCCTCGCCCTCATCGCCGCTGACCAGCTCGGCGGCTGGGATCATTTTCAAGAGCGACCAGAAGAACTTCATGTCCATGTGCCGCTCGGCTCGGCGCACGGCGCGGTCGTGAAGCTCACGCGTCGAGAGCTGGTCGAGGGCATCCTCAGTCATTGCGGTGCTCAGCGGCGCCTGCGCCGCGTCCGCCGCGCCCCAGCGCGATCAGCTCGCGGCCCATACCCTTGACGTCGAGCTTACGCGCCAGCTTGCGCAGCTCCAAACGCTGCTTCACGCTGAGGTTGCCGACGCGCCCGCGCGACTTGCGCACGAGCTCGCTCAACCGCGCGCGCTCCTTCCTCGACAGCGCCGCCCAGCGCCTGCCGACGATCACCGTACCCTGCAGCAGGGTGGTCCACGGCACCGCCTTGACGGTGCGCCCCAGCTTGGAGTCGGACTTGGCCGAGGACTTGCTGGGCTTGATCAAAGCGCGAGTCACAGCGCGATGGTAGCGATCGGGCGGCGATCGGCGTCCAGCCGAATCCTACGCCGACTCCTCGCGCAGCTGCGCACCCGCCTCCGCCGAGTCCTCGGGCGCGGCTTCGGTCACGAGCGTCGGAGTCAGGCCCCGCTCGACCGTCTCCTTGGTGACGACGCACTTCTTGACGTCCCGACGGGAGGGCAGCTCGAACTGCACCTCGAGCAGGATCTCCTCGATGATCGAGCGCAGCCCGCGCGCGCCGGTTTCGCGCTCCAGGCCGCGCTCGGCGACGGCGGTGAGCGAATCCTCGGAGAACACCAGCTCGATCCCGTCGAATGAGAAGAAGCGCTGAAACTGCTTGACCAGCGCGTTGCGCGGCTCGGTCAGGATCGAGACGAGGTCGTCGCGCGTGAGCTGGTGTACCGCGCTCATCACCGGCAGACGGCCGATGAACTCGGGGATCAGCCCGTACTCGATCAGGTCCTCGGGCAGACACTGCTCGAACACTTCGCCGGTGTCGCGCTCTGCCTTTGACTCGATCGCGGCGGCGAACCCGATCCCGTTGTTGCCGATCCGCCGCTCGATCACCGCGTCGAGGTTGGCGAACGCGCCGCCGCAGATGAACAGCACGTTGGTGGTGTCGATCGTCAGGAACTCTTGGTGGGGGTGCTTACGCCCGCCCTGGGGCGGCACCGAGGCCTGGGTGCCCTCCAGGATCTTCAACAGCGCCTGCTGGACGCCCTCGCCGGAGACGTCACGAGTGATCGACGGGTTGTCGGCCTTGCGCGCGATCTTGTCGACCTCGTCGATGTAGATGATCCCCGTCTCGGCCTTCTTGACGTCGTAGTCGGCGGCCTGGATCAGCTTGAGCAGGATGTTCTCGACGTCCTCGCCGACATAGCCCGCCTCGGTCAGCGCGGTGGCGTCGGCGATCGCGAACGGCACGTTGAGGATCCGGGCGAGCGTCTGCGCGAGCAGCGTCTTGCCGCAGCCGGTGGGCCCGAGCAGCAGGATGTTGGACTTCTGCAGCTCGATCTCGTCCTCATCGGTGCTCATCATCTGCACGCGCTTGTAGTGGTTGTAGACGGCCACCGAAAGCGTGCGCTTGGAGGCCTCCTGGCCGACGACGTACTCGTCCAGAACCTCGTAGATCTCGCGCGGCTTGGGCAGGTTCTCCAGGTCGAACGCCGGCGGAGCGGAGAGCTCCTCGTCGATGATCTCGTTGCACAGGTCGATGCACTCGTCACAGATGTACACGCCGGGACCTGCGATCAGCTTCTTGACCTGTCGCTGGGACTTGCCGCAGAAGCTGCACAGCAGCTGCTCGTTGGAGTCTGTCGGGCGTGGCCATCTCGAGTGCTCCGTGATTACCCGGTCGATGATGCCGTACTCGGTGGCCTCCTGTGAGCTCATGAAGTAGTCGCGGTCAGTGTCCTTGCGGACTTGCTCGAGGTCCTTGTGCGTGTGCTTGGCGATGATCTCATCCAGGCGCTGGCGCACGTCGATGATCTCCTTGGCGTGGATCTCGATGTCCGTCGCCTGTCCCTGAAAGCTCGACGAGACCTGGTGGATCAGGATCTTGGCGTTGGGCAGCGCCATGCGCTTGCCCTCTGCGCCGCCCGCCAGCAGCAGCGCGCCCATCGACATCGCGATGCCCACGCAGATCGTCTGCACGTCGGGCTTGATGAACTGCATCGTGTCGTAGATCGCCAGCCCCGCGTAGACCGAGCCGCCGGGCGAGTTGATGTACAGCGAGACGTCCTTCTCGGGATCCTCTGACTCCAGGTGCAGCAGCTGGGCGACGATCAGGTTGGCGATCTGATCGTCCACGGGCGTGCCGAGGAAGATGATCCGCTCGTTGAGCAGCCGGCTGTAGATGTCGAACGCGCGCTCGCCACGCGAGGTCTGCTCGACGACCATTGGCACTAGTGGGCTCATCGTCCTCGCTTCAGTTTCTCATCGCCGGCTCGATTCCTTCAGGCTAGCGGTCTGGCGTCCATAGTCCACCGGGCGATCCCGCCTCGCCCGTGCCCACACCGGCCCCCGCGCCCGCGCCCTCCCGCTTCGGCGTCCACAGCTTCTCGCGCGCGATCGCCTGCTCGAGCGGGATCGGCACGGCGCGCTCTACGATCAGCTCGATCGCCTGACGCGCGGCGAGATCCTCGCGCAGCTCATCCAGCCGCCCCGCGGTGCGCAGCTGCTCGAGCACCCGCTCCGGCTCGATCCCCTCGCGCTCGGCAGTCGGCGTCAGGGCCTCCAGCAGATCCTGCTCGGAGGGTTCGATCCCCTCCGCCGCGACCATCGCCGTGAGCACCGCCTCGCGGCGCAACGCCCGCTCGCCCTCGGGGACCATCTCGGCGAGGATCTCCTCCTCGGTGCGCCCGGCTATCTGCAGGTAGGCCTCGCGCGAGATGCCGCGGTGGGAGAGCGAGTGCAGCATCCGCTCCCACATCTCTCCGGCGCGCGCGCGCGCGAGCTCCTCGGTGACGGGCACCCTGGCGCCGGCCACCGCCGCGTCGAGCGCCGCCTCGCGGAACTCCTCCCGCACGTGTACTTCCTGTGCCTCCAGCAGATGCCGGCTGATGTCCTCGCGCAGTTCGCCCACGTCGTCGAAGCCCGCATCGACGGCGAAGTCCTCGTCCACGTCCGGTAGCTGCTTCGCCTTGACCTCCTTGACGGTCATCTCAAACGACGCTTCCCTGCCCGCCAGCTCCTGGTTGTCGTAGTCCGCAGGGAAGCTCAGATCGATGTCGCGGGTCTCCCCCGCGCAGGCGCCGAGCAGGCCCTCCTCGAAGCCGGGTATCAGGTTGCCCCCGCCGAGCTCGATCAGCTGGTCGCGACCCTCGCCTCCCTCGAACGGGACGAGCGTCCTCTCGCCCGACACCCCGTCGACGCTCTGCAGGCGCCCGACGTAGTCGACGACCACATAATCGCCTTCGTCCGCGGAACGCTCCACGGTCTCGAGGCGCGCCAACCGCTCGCGCATCGTCTCGATCTCCTGCTGGATCTGCTCCTCGGCCACCTCTGGCTCGCGCCGTCCAATTTCAAGCCCGCTGTACTCCCCCAGCTCGGCCGCCGGCAGCACGCCAATCTTGATCGAGAACTCGAGCCCGGCCCCCTGCCCGGGCAGCTCGCCGAGGTCGATGGCGGGGTCCCCGACCGGTACGATCTGCGACGCGCGGATCGCCTCGGCATACCAGCTTCCGAGGCTGTCGCGCACCGCCTCGTCCAGCACCGCCTCGCGACCCACGCGCTGCAGGACCAGCGGCGCGGGCACCTTGCCCTTGCGAAACCCCGGCAGCTTCAGCTCGCGTCCGAGCCGGCGCGCGGCGCGCTGCACGCGCGCCTCGATCTCCTCGGGCGCCACCTGCACGTCCACCCGCACGCGCGAGTCCGCCAGCTCGGTGACGGTCGTCTGGACAGGCTCACCCACCCCAGCCACGATACCGTGCCGCCCGATGACGACGGTCCGTCCATCCAGTGCACTTCGCCCATCCCAGTCGGAGCCCCGTGCCCACCGTCTGGCGCGCCACGACGCCGCCGGCGCCCGCGCCACAAGCCTGGGCAGGCGCGTCGAGACGTGGCTGTGGACCGGCCCGTTCGGCCACCTGCTCGGCGGGGGCCTGGACTTCGGCCACGCGCTCGGGCACTACCTGCTCGCCCGAGCGAGCGGCCGGACCGTGCGTTAGGCGGCAGCGTTCAGGCGGCAGCCGCCGCCGGAGCCCCGCCGAACTGGAGCGTCACGCCACGCGGCGTGACGAGCACCGGGCAAGTGGCGATCTCGATCAGGTGCGCCGCCGAGGAGCTGATCCCGACGCGGCCCTGCTCTACCTCCGGTCGCGAGTCGATCACGAGCAGGTCGGCCTGCTCGTTGGCGACCGGAGCCACGGTCGCACCGAGCGCCGCGGCGAGCGCCTCGGCGGTCTCGCGCGCACCGCCATCGGCGTCGCCCACGGTCACGATCTGGCTGATCGTGGCGCCGTCGTCCTCGGCCAGGTCGACCGGCGCGATCGCGACTGCGGTCGTGCCGCCTTCGAGCAGGCGCTCGGCGGAGTTGCCGACCGCGATGTGGCCTTTCGCGGTATGCGAGTCCGAGCAAAAGACGATTACCTGCGTCCCCTCGCGCTCGGCCAACGCCGCCAGGCCCTCGGGGGTGGAGCGATCGGTGACAACGTGCTTGGCGGCGGCCGGGTTGCCGAGCAGCTCGACGCCGCGCTCGAGCAGTGCCTGTGCCTCGTGCTGGGCGATATCCTCGCGCGCGCTGTCGGGCTCAGAAGCATGGCGAACGTAGGCGAGGGAGACCTCGGCGCCGGCGCCGGCGAAGAGCCGGCCGAGCGCGACCGCGTCGTCCTCGTTGGCGGTTCCGTCGTAGGAAACGATGATCTTGGTGGGCATGATGGCTTCTCCTTATGTTGTGTCGGCCGCGCGTGACGCTCGGCCGACATTAAGATTCAGAAGGTGGTTCCTTCGATGCTGGCACGATCCTGCCATCAGTTCCAGTAATTGTTTTGATTTCTGCTATAAGCAAAACTTATGCTTAATGTAGGCCGGCTGAAGATCTTGAAGGAAGTCGCCTATCGCGGCTCGTTCTCGGCCGCGGCCGACGCGCTGTCCTATACCCAATCGGCTGTCTCCCAGCAGATCGCCACGCTCGAGGCAGAAACCGGTATGACGCTGCTGGAGCGCCATCCGCGCGGTGTCAGCCTGACCGCGGCCGGCCAGACGCTCGTCGGGCACGCCGAGGGTATCCTCGCGCGGCTGGAGGCAACGGAGGCCGCGCTGGCGGAGATCGCCGGCCTGCGCGGCCGGCGCCTGCGCATGGCCTCCTTCCCGACTGCCGGAGGGACGCTGATGCCGTTGGCGATCGCCACCTTCCGCTCCTCCTACCCCGACGTCAAGCTGACGCTCGCCGAGGGTGAGCCCCAGGAGATCGTTCCGCGGCTGCGGGCGGGCGAGCTCGACCTCGCCCTGCTGTTCGAGTTCTCCGGCGAAATCCTCACCGAGCAGGACATGACGCGCGTAGAGCTGCTGGAAGACCCGCTGTACCTCGCGCTGCCCAGCGACCACCCGCTCGCGCACGAGGGCAAGCTGCGTCTGCGGGATCTGCGGGCGCAGGCCTGGGTGCAGACCTCCGGCTCGAGCCCATGCGCCATGCACGTCGTGCGCAGCTGCCACGAAGCCGGGTTCGAGCCTAGCGTGTCCTTCGAAAGCGACGACTACCAGACGGTCCAGGGTCTCGTGGCGGCGGGCGTCGGTGTGGCCCTCATCCCCGAGCTCGCGCTGTCGGTCGTGCGCGAGGACATCGTCATCCGCGCGCTCTCCCCCGCCCCACCCGTGCGGCAGGTGATCGCCGCGGCCCCCGCCGGGACGCGCCTGCTGCCGGCGGCACCGGCGATGCTGAGCGTACTCGAACAGGTCGCCTCGGAGTACGAGGAACGCGGCAGGCGCTCGGCGGCCTGAGGAGCCGCTCGATGCCCCAAAACGCCCCCCTCAACCCCGCACGCAGACACTCGCCAACACCAGCCGCCAGAACCGAATGAAGGATTGGTTCAGTCTCACCCACCCAATCAGCCCGCAACGTGTCCGCGGCGGCTGTCATCGTGACCGCGTGGCAATTGTGTTGCTGATCGCCGGACTCCTGCTCGGTGCCGCGTGCACTCTGGCGCTTGAGCGCCGTGGTGGCCACGCGCCTGAGGAGCAGCAGCGCGAGCGGATGCGCAATGAGCTGAAGGCGATCTCGCTCGACGTGCTCCAGCAGACCGGCGACTCGCTCGCGCAACGCCTGAGCGAGGCGCGCCGCGCCGAGGAGGAGCGCGCGTCCGGGGAGATGGCGCGCCGCGCAGAGGAGATCCGGGGACTCGTAGCGCCCGTGCACGAGAAGCTCGGCCGCGTCGAGTCAGAGCTCTCGCGCCTGGAGCGCGAGCGCCGCGACTCCCAGGTGCAGCTCGCGGAGATGGTCCGCACGCTCTCCGCCGGCACCGACACGCTGCGCCGCGAGACCGGCGAGCTCGTCTCAGCGCTCAAGCGCCCGGAGACGCGCGGATCCTGGGGCGAGATCCAGCTGCGCCGCGTCGTCGAACTCGCTGGCATGGTCGCCCACTGCGACTTCGTCGAGCAGTCCACGATCCAAACCAGCGACGGGCTGCTGCGGCCCGACGTGCTCGTGCGCCTGCCCGGGGGCAAGGTGATCGTCGTCGACTCCAAGGTCCCGCTCGACGCCTACCTCGCCGCAATCGAGACCGGCGAGGAGGATCGGCCTCAGCGCGAGCTGCAGCTGGCACGCCACGCCCGCCAGACGCGCGACCACATAACCAAGCTCGCCTCCAAGGGCTACCAGCGCCAGTTCGACTCCACGCCCGAGCTCGTCGTCATGTTCGTGCCCTCCGACGGCATCTACCAGGCCGCGCTCGCCGAGGACCCCGCCCTGATCGAGTACGGCGTCTCCCAGCAGGTCCTGATGGCCACCCCCACGACCCTGATCGGCCTCCTACGGGCCGTGCACTACGGCTGGAGCCAGGAGCAGATCGCCGACTCCGCACGCGAGATCGCCGAGTCCGCGCGCGAGCTGCACCGCCGGCTCGGCCCGTTCGCCGAGCACCTCTCCAGGCTCGGCCGCCAGCTCGACTCGGCCGTGGGCGCCTACAACCGGGCAGTCGGCTCCTTCGACCACAAGCTGATCCCGCAGATCCGCAGTATCGAGCAGGCCGGCGTCGCCTCCGAGCGCCAGGTGGACACGCCGGCGCCGATCGAGACGGTGGCGCGCCCCGTCACCGCGCGGCTGGAGCCCGCGGCGGAGGAGCTCTCGGCGGAGGGGTCTCCACCCGCGCCTCATCGGCCAGTGCGGGTCGCCGCACCCAGGTCTGAGTCAGATCCTGCTGGCGAGCCATCAGAGCGAGCAGCGTGAGCGCGACCGGCACCGTCGCCGGCAGCTCGTCTACGAAGAAGAACAGCAAATCGAACCCGAGCGCGAGCAGGGCTGTGATTGCCGCCCCGCGCAGCTGCAGGCGCCGGCCCATCGTCGTGGCCAAGAGCGCACCGAGGACACCGGCGACGAACAGGTCGCCGTAGCCCATCACGGCTGAGCCGAACGCCGCCGACTGCAGCCGTGGCAGCCCCGCGGCGGGATGGGCCGCGTTCAGCGCGTTGTTCGGCTTCTGCAGCAGGTCGAACACGACGAGTACGGTGTCCGCCATCGCCATCGCGACGATCCCCGCTGCCAGCCAGCGCGGGGGCGTGACCGCCGCGAGCATCGCCCCGAGCGCCGCACAACTGAGCGCCGTGAGCACGAGCGCGGCCGCCTCTCCGGGCAGGGCGCCGCGATCGGCCCAGGCGAGGGCGAACAGGGGGATGACCAGCAGCGCGCGCGATGGACGAGGAGGCGTTAACGTCCCAGGCGAGCCAGCCCAGCGCGAGTGCCGCGAGGATGGGCACGGCGACCAGCGCCAGGTAGGTCAGCCCGTCGGCGCTCGCCCGTTCGGCGAGGCTCGCGATCAGCACGAACCCGATCACCGAAGCGGGCGGGACCAGCGCCCAGCGGCGGCTGCGCAGGCGGACCAGCCTGCCGGCGTCCCACGCGCGGGGAACGGCCACCGTGGCGCCCTGGGCGAGCGACAGGACCGCGATCGAGATCGAGAACGGAATCATCGTTTCGTCAACATAGGGCTCTTGCATCCATGGGTACCCGCGTATGTGGCACGCGCGTCCCGTCAGGTGCCGGTCGAGCGAGCCAGCCCCGGCACCTAAACTCTGCGCGAATGATCGCGCCCGAGCGAGAGCCCGCGAATCGGCGTAATCGCGTCTACCGCCGCCGGCGCGCAGGCGCGGCGATCGTGGGCGTAGCGTGTCTCGCGCTCGTCGTGGCGGCCCTGAGCTCACACGGAGGCGGAGGCGGATCGTCGAGGGCCGCGAAGTCCGCCACGCACGCCCGGGCGGTCACGAAGCGGACGCCCGCCGAAGAACAGGCGCTGACGAAAACGGCCGAAGAAGGCGCGATCGACCACGTCCTGTCCTACGCCCCGGCGATCACCTCCGGGGGCTCGCACGGCAACGAGGTCGCGCTCACCTTCGACGACGGCCCCGGCCCCTACACCCAGCAGCTGGTGGGCGTGCTCAACCGCTACCACGTGCACGCGACGTTCTTCGCGATCGGTGAGGAGGAGCGCTGGTTCTCGGCCGGCACGCAGCTTGAGCTGCGCTCGGGCGACGTCGTCGGCGACCACACCGAGACGCACCCGATGATGGCGCTCATGTCCGGCCACGAACAGTACGAAGAGCTGTTCGAACAGATCGCTCGCATCGAACTGCTCGGCGGTCCGCGGCCGCGCCTGTTCCGTCCCCCGTACGGCTCGTTCGACGCGACCACGTTCGCGCAGCTGCGCAAGCTGCGCCTGCTGATGGTGCTGTGGTCGACCGACACCTCCGACTACACCCTGCCGGGCGTGGCGGCGATCGAGCAGAGCGCGCTCGCCGGCGCCCATCCGGGCGCGATCATCCTCATGCACGACGCCGGCGGGGACCGCTCGGAGACGATCGCAGCGTTGCCGGCGATCATCGAAGGTCTGCGCAAGCGCGGCCTGCACCCGGTGACGATCCCCCGGCTGATGCTCGACGACCCCCCACCCCCGGCCAGCCGATCCCGACGAGCTTGGCGGGAGACTGAGCGTCAGGCGCGCCGCGGCGGTCGGCGGCACGAACGCAGTCAATGCCCGAGCTGGACCGTCTTTACGATCAGCAGCAGCACGGCCACGACCAGGTAGCCGCGCAGCACCAGCATCCCCGCCTTGCGGCCCGGCGACCACACCGGGCGCTCCAGCAGCGCCAGCGGCGGCATCGTCCACGTCTGGCGACGCTGCTTCTCCTCGGTGATCCGCTCGGCCGCCTCGATACGCGCCGCGGCTCCCGGACGGTTGCGAGCAGCGTAGATCGCCATCGCGACGAGACCCGCGAGGAAGACGAGCGAGAGGTACACGAACAGATGCGTCACGTTCACCTTCGGGAACATCGTGCTCGCCATCAGGATCAGCGACAGCTCGACCAGCACGCCGACGATCACGCTGGCGATCGCGTTCAGCCACGGGGCGTTCGACCACGGGCCGAGCACCTCGCGGTCGTTACACAGCAGCAGCAAAAACACGGTCGCGCTGGGCAACAGCACGCCCGCGAGCGCCTGCACCGAGGTCGTGATCAGGCCGAGCGGGGCACCGGGTATCAATACGATGCCCGCAGCCGCGGCGACCATCAGCGCGAAGCTTGCGTAGAAGAGCTTCGCGTCCAGCGGTCCGCGGTTGAGGGAGTGCTTGGCCCCGAACACATCGCCGAAGGCATACGAGGTGGCGAGCGTCACCGCCGCCGCGCCGATCAGCGAGGCGTTCAGCAGTACGATCGCAAAGAACGTACCGGCACTCGAGCCGAGCTCGCGACCCAGCTCCGCCGCGACCGTGCCCGCGTCGGAGAACTGGCCAAAGTACGGCGTTCCGGCGAACGCGAACGCGGTGACGGCGATCAGCGCACCGGCGCCGATCACGACGACGAACGCGCCGATGACCGTATCCGTGCGCTCGTAGTTGATCCAGCGTGGCGTGATCCGCTTGTCGATGATGTTCGACTGCTGAAAGAACAATTGCCACGGCGCCACCGTCGTGCCGACGATCGCGATGATCAGCAGCACCGCCGTCGAGTTGGCGCCACCCTCGATGCTCGGGACGAAGGTGTGATGGGCGACATCGCCCACGTGCGGATGGGCGAGGATCAGCAGCGGGATGACCAGGAAGTTGGCCACCACGAACACATACATGAACCGCTCCCAGCTGCGAAAGCTCCCCGTCGAGGTGATCACCACCAGCGCCGCCGCCGCGATCGGCACAGCCAGGTACCTGCTGACCCCGAAGTAGCCGAGCGCCAGACTCACCCCGATGAACTCGGTCACGATCGTCAGGAAGTTCAAAAGGAACAGGTCGCCGACCGAGAACGCGCCCCAGAACTTGCCGAAGCGCTCGAAGATCAGTCGCGCATGCCCGACGCCCGTGACCGCCCCGAGGCGGATGACCATCTCCTGATTGACGATCAGCACCGGGATCAGCAGCAGCAGCACCCACAGCAGGCTCGTGCCGTAGTTCTGGCCCGCCTGCGCGTAGGTGGACACGCCGCCCGCGTCGTTGTCGCCGACCATCACGATCAGGCCCGGCCCCATGATCGCCAGCAGCGCCATCGTTCGCGAGCGCCAGCCGTGGCGCTCGCCGCTGTCGTGCATCCTGATCGTTCCCAGCGCGCCGCGGATGTCGCCGATGTGCGCCTCGTCCAAGACGGGCGGCACGCCCTCGGGGTGTGGCGGGGTGGAGGTGGGCGGTGACGCGTTCTCGGGCGGGGAGGACGCGGGCGGCCACCCATCGGGCTGGTGCTCGCCGGGGGTCAGTGTCGTCTCGTCGGTCATGGTCTCCGTCACCTCCTTTCTGGACAGTCGCACGCGGGATCGCACGTCGTCACGTCACGTCTCGGCGCACGCCGACGCGAACGAGTCCCGGATGAGGCGTCTAGGCCAGGGGGAACGGAACGTCGCCCGACACGCGTGCGGCCGGCTGGGTACTTCGTGGCTGTTCTCGGTCCATGCCGACCTCCTCCCAACGCGTGTTATCTGGGCTCAAAACCAGGGACCAGCGTAGCAATGCACCGGCTTGCGGGCCAGTCGGGCACAGAGCCGGGGCAGCTGATCCACCGGTCGACTCGCCGGCGCCCGGATGCGCCGCTCGCCGGGCTCGATTCAGTCGCGCACGACCCCGAAGCGCCGCCGCCAGCCAGCGGGCAGCGTCTGCTCGAGCACGTCATCGACGGTGATCGCACCGACCATCCGCTCGTCCTCGTCCACGACCGCGAGCATCACGAGGTTGTAATCGGTCATCGCGCGGGCGACCTCGGGCAGATCGGCGCCCGTGCCGACCGACTCCGGCTCGCGCTCCGCGATGTCATGCAGGCCGGACTCGGGGGCGGCACGCAGCAACGCGACCACGGGCACGCTGCCCGACAGCCGGCCCTCGGCGTCGCACAGGTAGACGGTGCTCAGCGCGATGGGCGCGAGGTCGCTGGCTCGCACCCGCTCGATCGCCCGCGCGACCGAGTCGGTCTCGCCGAGCAGGATGAAGTCCGGGCTCATCAGGCCGCCGGCGGTGGAAGGGTTGTAGCCGAGCAGCGCTTCGATCTGGCGACGCTGCGCCGCCGGCAGCAGAGCGAGCACACGGGCACGCCGCTCCTGGTCAATCTCAACGATCAGATCGGCCGCGTCGTCGGCGGCCATGCGCGCGATCACGGCCGCGACCTGGGTGTCGGGGCGCTCGCGGATGAACTCGAGCTGGTGATGCTCGTCGAGCTCCTCGAAGACATCGGCCTCGAGCTCGCGGTCCTGACCGACCGCCTCGATAATCTCCTCGCCCTCCTCGTGAGAAGCCGCCTCGACGAGGTCGGCGATCTCCGCGGGGTGCAGGTTGGCGAGCTTGCGGTGGGAGAAGCGCAGCCGCGCACTGGGCACGTGACCAACGAACGGCTCCATGTCCGTCCAGTCCAGGAACGGACGGTCGCCGATCAGCCCGCGCAGACGGCGCGGCAGCATCCGGCGCAGCTGCGCCCGCGTGCTGGGGTCGACGCCCACCACCCGCCACCAGCCCTCGATGCAGGACAGCTCGATCTCGTGCGCGGTCACCAGGCGCGGCGGATCGGCCTCGACGTTGACGAGCTTGCGGCCGAGGACGTCTTGGCCGAGTAGCACCTCCCCGGCGCGCCGCTCGAACCGTCCCAGGCTCAGCTTCTCGCCCGCGAGGCGCACCGCGCCCGGCTGCAGGACGGCGATGCGGTCCACGGGCACGAACAGCTCGCGCCCACCGATCCGCGCCTTGACCCCCGTCACGGGCGGGTAGCCGCCGTCGGCCAGTCGCACGATCAGGTCTTCGACGCGACCGAGCCGCTCACCCGCCCGGTCAAGCAGCGGACTGCGCAGAAAGCTCGATAGGTGCTCAACCGGCTGGGCCAAGGCGGTTATACGTTACGCCGTCGTGCGGACTCCGTCGGGCTCGGCCAGCAGCGCCGCCCCGATCGCGCCGCCGAGGTCACCGAGCGCCGCGACGTGGACGTGCGGGGGTCGCGAGTCGGCGAACAGGTGCGGCTGCATCGCCTGCGGCGATGCGCTTGGCGTAGGGATGCCCGAGCCGGATGCCGAGGCCGCCGCCGATGATCACACCCTCGACGTCGAGCAGGTTCACGGCCGAGGCGATCCCCGCCCCGAGCGCGCGCACGGCGCGGTCGATGATCTCCGTGGCGAGCTTGTCGTGGTGCTCGAGCGCACGCGTCCAGATCCCGCTCGTCAACCGCTCGCGTTCGCGCTCGTGCATCAGCTTGAACAGGTCGGTCTTGCGCCCCTTCTCCTCGTGCAGCCTGCGCGCGTGCGCCTCCATCGCCGCGCGCCCGGCGTATGCCTCCATGCAGCCGCGCCGCCCGCACGTGCAGCGCGCGCCGTCGATCTCGACGACCATGTGCCCGATCTCCCCGGCGCCCCCGCGCCCGGTCCAGGGCTTGCCGTCCAGGATCAGCCCGCCCCCGACGCCCGTTCCCCAGAAGACGCCAAGCAGCGAGCTGTACAGCCGCCCGGCTCCGAGCTTGAGCTCCGCGTCAGTGGCGACCTGCACGTCGTTGCCGACCCACACGTCCGGGCCGAGCGCGTCCTTGAGGGTCGCAGCGAGCGCGAACGCGCCTTCCCAGTCAGGCAGGTTGCGCGCGCTGGTGACGTTTCCGTCCTCGATCGTCCCAGGCGAGCCGACCCCGATCCCGCCCAGCTGCGCCGGCTCGATCTCGGCCGCCTTGGCCGCGTCGAGCAGCGCGACCTCCATCTCTGACGCGACGTCCTGCGGGCCGCCGCTCGTCGGCGTCGGATGGCGCGCGGAGCCGAGCACCTTGTGGTCGTCATCGACAATCACCGCCTGGATCTTCGTGCCGCCGAGATCGATCCCGCCGTAGAGGGGCATTGCGCGCATCATCGCGCATAAAGAAGGACGGCCGCAACATTTAGGCGAATTTAGCCACGCTTGCAGCGTTTCTTCGTACTCTCTTACAGGCTTGGACCAGCATCTGAGTCGAGCGACATGACCACGCGCACCAGAGCATCCTGGCTCGTCTACGTACTGGGGGCTCTCTGCACCGGGGCGATCGTCGCGGCCGTCCTCGTCGTGGGACCGGCGTCCGGCAGCCAGACGACAGTGACCCGCACGGCGACGGTCGCGCAAGGGGTCGTGCAGTCGACGGTGTCGGGCAGCGGAACGCTCGAGCCCGCGACGAAAGTCGGCGTCAACTTCGCTACGAGCGGAACGCTCACGGGACTGTTCGTGAGCGTCGGCGACCACGTCACACCCGGCGAGCTGCTGGCCGAAATCAATCCGAGCAACGCGGAGTCGAGCCTGCGCTCGGCGGAAATCGAGGAGACCACCGCTGAAGCCTCCTATCAGGACGCCGTCGAGGGACTCACCCCAGCGGAACAGCGCCTGGCTGAAATCGGCGCTGAGGAGTCACGAGCGTCGGTCTCCTCTGCGAAGCAGTCGCTTCGACAGGACCGGCAGACGGCAAAGTCAGAAGAAGCGTCCGCCGGCGCGACCATCGCGCAGGACGAAGCTTCGCTGAAGAGCACCGAACAGTCGGTTGCCGTCGAAGCCAGGAGTCAGCAGGACGCGGTCAACCAGGACATAAGCCAGCGCGGCACCGATGAAAAAGCGGTCGCCGAAGCCAGGTCTCTCCTTGAAGAAGCGAAGTCCCTGCTCGCCACCGAAAAGGACAAGTCGCCCCCCGACGAACAAAAGATCAGCTCAGCCGAATCAAAGGTCGCCTCGACCGAATCCACGCTCAAGTCCGACGAAGCGAAGGTGACCCAGGACGGCTATACGATCTTGACCGCGCAGAACAATCAGGCCGCGGAGACCATCAAGGTCCAGCAGTCGATCGCCAACGTTCGCAACACCGTAGCTGACGCGAAGAAGACCAAGGCATCCACCAAGCTCCGCAGCGAGCAGACGATCGCACAGGCTCAGACCAGCCTCGCGAGCCAGGAACTCTCGCTGCAATCCACGCTCGCCTCCGATGAGGTCAAAGCGGCGCCGCCGAAGACGTCGACCGTGGTGAGCGCCGAGAACAACGTCAAGAGCGCGCAGGTGACGGTCGAAAAAGCACGCCAGACGCTCTCGGAGACCAAGCTGTACGCACCCACCGAAGGCGTGGTCGCATCGATCAAAAACACGGTCGGCGAAAGCGTCTCGGGGACAGGCACAGAAGGGTCATCCAGCAACGGCAGCTCGGGCGGGACCAGCGCCACCGGCAGCAGCGGCAGCAGCGGCGCCAGCGGCGCCGGTACCAGCGGAACCGGCAGCGGCGCCGCGACCAGCGGGACCGGCGGCAGCGGTACGAGCGCAACGGGCAGAGGCGGAGCCGGCGGCAGCGCCGCAACCAGCGGCGCCAGCAGCAGCAGCGGCACCGGCAGCAGCAGCGGACCGGCAGCAGCGGGCCGGCAGCGGACCGGGTCCAGCGGCGCCGGGACCAGCGACCGCAGCGGGACCGGCGGCGGCACGAGCGAAACCAGCGGCGCTGCCGGCGGCGGGGCGAGCACCAGCGACAGCGGTGGCGGCAGCTTTCACGACATCTCCGACACGAGCAGCAGTGGCGGCAGCTATCACGACATCGCTGACCCGAGCGCCAGCGGCGCCGGCACGAGCGGCGCCAGCTCCGCCACCGGCAGCGCCAGCACGAGCAGCGAAAGCAGCTCCAGCACTTCCAGCAGTTCGTTCATCGAACTGGTTGACCTGCACGGCTATCAGCTGGTGGTGCCACTGAGCGAGTCTGAAATCGCCGACGTGCACGTCGGACAGATCGCCACCGTGACCGTCGAAGCGCTTGAAGGCCGCAAGTTCGCGGCTGAAGTGGTGAGCCTGCCGGTTCTCTCGACCAGCAGCAGCGGGGTCGTGAGCTACGACGTCACCTTCCATCTCGACCAGGTGGAACCCGGCCTGAAACCCGGCATGAGCGCAACCGCCGAAGTCGTCGTCAAGCAGGCCGAAGGCGTCAACGTGCCGACCAGCGCGATCACCGCCGACACGCGTGACCGTGGTGCGCGACGGCAAGCACGAACGCCGGCGCGTCGTCACGGGGCTGGCGGGCAACAGCTCGACGATCATCCTCAGCGGCCTGAAGGCCGGAGAAACGATCGTGCTGCCGACCGCGACCACGACGACCAGCAGCCGCACCTCGTCAACCGGCCGCAGCGGGGCCTTTGGCGCCGGCGGCCTGGGCGGCGGCCTGGGCGGCGGAGGCCTTGGAGGCGGAGGCGGCGGCGTCCTTCTTCAGAGGCGGCGGCTGATGCGCGCGCCCTCTGCGCTCGCGCATGCCAAGCCCCTCGCACGCGTCCCTCGCAGCCGGCCGCTGGTGCGGCGCGCGGCTGCCGGCGACGCTCCACGAGGCCGCGACGGTGCGTCGTCCGCGGCACCCGGTCATTCAGGTGCACGAGGTCACGCAAGATCTTCGAGCTGGGACAGATCAGAGTGCGTGCGCTGCGCAACGTCTCGTTGCGGATCGACACCGGCGATCTCGTGGCGATCATGGGCAGCTCGGGCAGCGGCAAGACCACGCTGATGAACATCCTCGGCTGCCTGGACATACCCACGAGCGGTCGCTATCTGATCGACGGCGTGGACGTCAGCCAGATGGACGAGGACGATCTCGCCGACCTGCGCAACCGCAAGATCGGCTTCGTCTTCCAGAGCTTCAACCTCGTCGCGCGCACGAGCGCGCTCGTCAACGTCGAGCTGCCGCTCGCCTACGCCGGCCTGAGGGGCGCCGAGCGCAGGCGCCGCGCCGAACGGGCGCTGCGCTCGGTCGGGATGGCCAACCGCATGCACCACCAGCCCTCGGAGCTCTCCGGCGGCCAGCAGCAGCGGGTCGCGGTCGCGCGGGCGCTCGTGACCAACCCCTCGCTGATCCTCGCCGACGAGCCGACCGGAAACCTGGACTCCCACTCCACCGAGGAGGTTCTGCGGATCTTCGCGCGCCTGAACGAAGAAGGCCGGACCGTGGTCCTGATCACCCACGAGCCCGACGTCGCGGAGCAGACCAAGCGCGTGATCCGGCTCAGTGACGGCGAAGTCGTCGAGGATCGCCGCTTGGCGGGCGTGCACGACGCCCCGCCCGCGGTCCACGACCAGAAGTCGGCGCACCATCGCCCAGTCGGAGCCGGCGCCGTGGAGACCCAGCCGTGATCGGCCCGGAGACGCTGCGCATCGCCTGGAGCGGGATCACCGCGAACAAGCTCCGCTCGGGCCTGACGATCCTCGGCATGACGATCGGCGTCGCCTCGGTGATCGTGTTGATCGCCGTCGGCAACGGCTCCTCCAAGGCCGTGGCGTCACGCATCCAGAGCCTCGGCACCAACGTGCTGATCGTGCAGGCCAGCGGCGGCGGCTTCCGCGGCGGCGCCCGGGCGAGCAGCAGCACGACGAGCGTCTCGCTGACCAAGGCCGACGCCGAAGCGCTGCAGAACCCAGGCCTGGCCCCTGACGTCAAGAGCGCCTCTCCCGTCGTCAACGCCACCGGCGTGAAACTCGTGTACGGCAGCTCGAGCTTCGAACCGTCTTCGTTCGTCGGCACGACGCCCTCGTATCTGACGGCCCACAGCTACAAGATCGCCGAAGGCGCCTCGTTCACGCGAAGCCGACGTCTCCGAACACAAGCGCGTCGCGGTGATCGGCCAGGAAGTCGTGCAGGAACTGTTCGCCGGGGTCAGCGCCGTCGGCCAGAACATGAAGGTCAACGGCAGCAACTACGAAGTGGTCGGCGTCCTCGCCAAAAAGGGAACCAACGGCGCCACCAACGAGGATGACGTTGTGATGGCTCCGATCACCACCGTGCAGGCCTCGCTCACCGGCGTAGGGCCGATCGACTCGATCACGGTTCAGGCCTCCTCCGAATCCTCGCTCAACGCCGCGGAAGCGGAGGTCACCACGATCCTCGAGGAACGCCACAAGATCAAGAACACCTCCGAACCGGGCTTCAGCGTGCTCAACCAGGGCTCGCTGCTGGAAACGTCCAGCTCCACCAGCAGCGTCTTCACGACGCTGCTCGGAGAGGTGGCCGCGATCTCGCTGCTGGTCGGCGGGATCGGCGTGATGAACATCATGCTCGTGTCCGTCACCGAGCGCACGCGCGAGATCGGCATCCGCAAGGCGATCGGCGCCCGGCGCTCGGACATCCTCACCCAGTTCCTGACCGAGGCAGTGCTCGTATCGATCTTCGGCGGACTCACCGGCGTGGCCGTCGGCGTGATCGGCAGCCAGTTCGAAATCGCCGGAGTGCACCCGGAAATCGCCACCTACTCGATCTTCCTCGCCTTCGGCGCCGCGCTGGCCTCCGGCCTGTTCTTCGGCACCTACCCGGCCGCTCGCGCCGCCCGCCTGCGACCGATCGAAGCGCTGCGCTTTGAGTGAGCCACCTTCCCCCCACCAGGAGCCCGCAATGCCCCACGAAGAGCCCGCCATCCCCGAGGAGCCCGCCATCCACGATGCCCCTGCTCAGGACACCGCCGTCCAGGCACAGCAGATGCCTGCGTACGAGCCGCCGGTCATGAGTCGATCGCAGAGGAGCACCGCGGAGGGACGACTGCCTCGAGGAACCCGAGGAGCGCCGCACCGGCTGCTCGGCGGCGGCTGCGGGAATCCCATCCCGCTCGCGCTGCTCGGCGTGCTGCTGGCCGCCTGCGGGTTCATCGGCGGCGTGCTCATCGAGAAGGGCCAGACCATCTCGAGCTCCTCCTCCGGAGCGCGACGCCGGCCTCGCCTCGCGCTTTGCGGCGCTTCGCGGCGGCACGAGCTCCACCTCCACAAGCGGATCGTCGAGCTCGAGCACCGGCTTCGCCCGGCCGACCGCCGGACCGTGGCGTACCTCGACGGCAGCACGCTGTACGTGACCAACTCCGAAGGCAACACCGTCAAGGTCACGACCTCGGCGGGCACGACCGTGACCAAGACCGTCAAATCAACGCTGACAGGCATCCATCCGGGCGAAACGGTCACCATCACCGGCGCCACCGGCTCGAGTGGCGCGGTCAGCGCCGAATCGATCAGCGTCGGCTCGAGCGGCGGCGGTCTCGCGGCGCTGTTCGGCGGCTCGGGCACAGGCTCGAGCCGCAGCGGGAGCAGCAGCAAAAACAGCAGCGAACCGCCCCTGTTCGGCAGCGGCGGCTGACGACGCGAGGACGACTGGCAAGGACACGACTCACTATCTTGCGGACCGGCGATCGCCACCAGGCGGGGTGTGCGTCCGACAGCACGATCATCGAAAAAGGAGCTTCATGTCTCACATCGACAGCAACAGACGCAAACCCGCGGCGCAGGACCGTCGCGGTGCTCGTACTCCTGCTCGCCTGTCTCGTCCTGGCGGCCTGCGGCAGTTCCTCGAAAAGCTCGTCCACGAGCACCAACGCGTCCGCCGCAACCACGACCGCCGGCGACCACAGGCGCCAAAGGACCGATCGCGGGACGCTTCTCGGCGCTGCGCGAATGCCTGCAGAAAAACGGGATCACGCTGCCGCAACGGACTCCCGGCCAGCGACGCCCCGGCGGCCCTGGCGGTGCAGGCGGATTTCTCGGCGGAGGCGCCGCTGGGGCGGGCGGGCCTGCAACTCCCTAAGGGCGTGACGCGCGCGCAGTACGAAGCCGCGATCAAGAAGTGCGGGGGTGGCAGCTTCGCCGGCCGCGGCGCACGCTTCAACAGCCCCGCCTACAAAGCGGCGCTGACGAAGTTCGCCGCGTGCATGCGCGAAAACGGCGTGAACGTGCCGGCGCCGAACACCTCGGGCAGCGGTCCGATCTTCGACACGAAAGGCCTCGAACACGGCCAGCTCGCAGTTCCGCATGGCCGAGTCCAAGTGCCGCGGCGAGCTCACGAGCGCGTTCCGCCGCCCCGGCAGCGCAGCTCCCAGTGGAGGATCCTCCGGCTAACCGCCGGAGGAAGAAGCTGTCCCCGGCCGACGTTGCCCCTGCGCGGCCGGGGATGAACTCGCGGACGCCGGGCGGTCGGGAATCGCGGCGGAGCTCGGCTTGACCGCCACGGTCGGCGCGGGCAGCGCGCCGATGCGCGCGATCAGCTGTTCCCATTGCACCGGGCTCAGCTCGCCGACGACCGCCACAGGCGCAGGTGGGGTCTTGCCGGCGCCGGCCGAATGGGCGGCGGCGGTCCTCGCGGTGGAGGACCTCAGGGCCCGCGGGTGGGCCGGCGCGGGCGCGAACACGATCTCCACGTAGTCGCCGTGGTCGGCCCGCGCGAGCGTGGTCGGGGCGCCCGGGTAGTGCATCAGGCTGACGATTCGAGTGGGCACGAACTGGCCCTGCAGCGTCAGCAGCGTGCGGATCGTCGTGTCGGTGATCGACCCCGCACCCTGATGACCGGCGATCGGGACGCCGTTGATCGCGACGATCGCGACCGCGTCGCCGGCGTGGCCGGGGGCCACATAACCGGAGGCGTCATATGCCCCGCAGCGCAGCGTGCCGACGGTCGGCTTCAGGCCGCTGCGCGACAGGAACGCGAGCACCGCCAGCGCGCGCTTGTCGATCGCCCCGGAGGCGACTTCGTGGCGGGAGCATGCCGACAGCCCGATACTCGGATCGGACAGGACCTCACGCTCGAGCGCTCCCTTGGACAGCAGGAACACGTCGCTCGCGGTCGCGCCGAGCAGGTTCGGATTGCCTTTTGCGCCCTGCGGGTGCAGCGCCGCATCGAGCTGGGTCCAGTTGGAGAGGATCGCCCGGGGATCGATCGTGCTCGTGTCGCCCGCCGGGCGGATGGCGAAACGCAGGTGGCCGTCCCTGGCGCCAGCGGGCGTGGCAACGTGGCCGAGTACCGTGCCCTCGGTGACGATCGAGCCGCTGCGCAGCGGCAGGCGCCCGTTGGCGGCCACCCTCTCGGTGCCGCCTCGCAGGCGGATGGCCGCGCGGGCGTCCGGGTTGCCTGGATGCGCGAACACGCGCACCTTGCCCGTGCCCGCGTGCGTGGATTCGACAGTGAGCGCGTCGCCCGACGCGGTGCTGGTCTGCGTCGAGGCGCTCGCGGCCTGCGCCGAGGTGTTTGCCGCGGACTGCGACTCCGCAGGCGTGTAGCTGCGAGCGATACTGCCGAGCCCGGCGTAGGTGAACACGTCACCGTAGACATCCTGCAGGACCACGTACCTACCGAGCTTGCGCGAGCCGCCCAGCTTGACGATCCGCCCGTTCTGCACGGCCACCGCGTGTGCGTTTGGTTCGCTCGTGACATCCACGAACTGAAGCGCCGCCCCCTTCGTGGACGCGCTGCTCGCGGCGCTCGACGGAGTGGGCGCAACCGAGGAGCCCGGCGCAGCGGCCGAAGACCCGGGTGTCGCGTCGGCGGAGGAACCGGGCGTAGTGGCAGCCGTCCCGCTCGCCGATGGCGAGACGGCGCTCGCACCCGCGGTTGCGCTGGACGGTGAGGGCAGCGGCGCGGTGCTGGCGGCCGAGGCAGGCGCGTCCCAGCCGATGTGCTTGCCGGTCACGGGCGGGCGGCCGTCGACGAGGCCCGTGAGCGTGGCGATCACCTGATCGGGATAGGCGGCGATCAGCTTCGCGCGCAGCAGCACCGATTCGACATATTCCGCGGAGTGGTTGTAGGCGAGGATCGCCGCGCTCAGGTTGTGCGCTGCGCCCGCCGCGTTCAGGTAGCGCGCGGCGGCGAAGATCGCGTCTACCGGGTTGTAGGGGTCGGCGTAGCCGGCGTTCAGCGCGTCTACCCCGTACTGCAGCCAGGTGGCGGGCTCGAACTGCATCCATCCCACCGCGCCGGCGCTGGAGACGGACAGGTCGGTTCCGTAGTCGGTCTCGATTTCGTTGATCGCGGCGAGGATCGGCCAGGGCACGTCGTACTGGATCGCGGCGGCGCGGTAGATCGGCAGCAGGAACAGCGGGATGCGGTAGAAGTCGAGCGCCTGTACTGATGCGACCGAGCCGCCCAGCATCGCCGCCAGCGCTTCCGCCTGACCAGCCACCACCTGCGGCGGGGGAGCCACGTTGTTGGGGGCGCCGGCCGTCGCGTTCGCGCCGCCCGAGGCCGAGGTGTTGCCGCTCTTGCTCGCTCCACCACCGGTGGGCTTGGCTTTCGTCTGGGTGAGGTTGCTACGGCTCGCCGGCCTGCTCGGGGTCGTCTGCTGCTTGTGTCGCACGAGCACCGCGGGAGCTTCTCCGGCGGCAGGTGCGGGAGCGCTGCTCGGGGCCGGGATCGATGGCCCGGTCGTCGTGGTGGCAGACGTGGACGTAGAGGAGGGAGCGCTCGAGGGGATGCTCGCTGGCGTGGTTGACGTGCTCGTCGTGGACTGGCCCGAACCCGTCGTGGATGTGCCGGTTTCCGGCGTCGTGGAGGTGACCGGCGGCTCGGCGCCTTCCCCGGTGGTAGTCGAGCCGGTGAGTGTTTCCGCGCCGAGGGCGCCACCGGCCAGCGGTCCGCCGAGGCCGGCCACGGTGAGCCCGCCGCCTGCCAGCGCGGACAGCATCGCGCGCCAGGTCACTCGCGAAGCAATGCCACGGCGCGGACCCATGCCGCGCAAGCCACTCATCGGCGGCCTTCCATGAGGCTGGTCATCGTGCGGTCCCTTGTGTTCATCGTAGATCGTCGGTCGGCGCCGCTGACCCACGATCGCGGGGCACGCCACCGAGAGTCATATCGGCAGAGAAGCAAGAACCCGTAAAGGATTCGTAATCACGCCTGGCCGGCCTCCGTCCGGCCCGTGTTGTTCGGAGTCCCCTCACGTGCAGAGCGGCTGACCGTACCGACCTCGCAGGCGGAATGTCGCGGATCGGCCCAGAATGAGCGCTCGAGCCTCGCCCCACGGACGATCGAGGATCTGCATAAGCGCTTGCGTGGCGCCGGAAGAAGCGGGCATGCGACCCGTCTCTTCGCGCGGATCGCGCGTCTTCCTGCCGCATATTGCCGCAAACCGCTCTATTCTTCGGCCCGAAGGTTTACTGCTCAGGAGAGTCGGCGATCGGTCCGGCGGGTCGATACACACGGGAGAGGGGTAGATGATGCCTAAGATGCCCAGAGTTCGGGCCATCGCCACTATGTTGGCCGGCTGCGCGCTTCTGCTCGGCGTCGCCGTGAGCACAGCGCAGGCCGAAGAGACCGTAACCATCACCAAGGCCGGCTTCTCGCCCGACGCGCTCGGGGTTCCGACCAACGTGTTCGGCAGCGCGGACATTGGCTCGACGAACCTGCCCGTCCCCTCGCCGATCACCCACATCAACGTGATGGGCCCGGCGGGGCTGACCCTGAACCTCGAAGGCACGGGTACTTGCAGCGCGGCGGCGCTCGAAAACACCGGTCCCCAGGCTTGTCCCGCTGACTCCAAGGCCGGATTCGGCGGCGGAGTGGGCGCGTATGAAATCGCCAAAGAAGTGATCCACGAGGAATACACGGTCGACTTCTTCCTCGCCGACAACAGGCCGGGTCACGTCGAACTGCTGATCTACCTCGAGGGCTCCAGCCCGGTCTCGATCCAGCTCGTGTTCAAAGCGCCGGTGATCCAGTTTCCCAAGCCATACGGGCTCGGCTTCAGCCTCGAAGTGCCGCTGATCAAAGTCCTGCCCGAAGCCTCCGACGCCTCGGCGATCAGCGCCTTCTTCACGGCGGGCGCCAAAAACGTCGCCTACTACAAGACGATCCACGGCAAGCGCAAGCTGTTCCACGTCAAGGGCATCATCACCCCCAAGACCTGTCCGCGCGGCGGCTGGCCGGGCGCCTCGGAATTCAGCTTCGAGGACGGCTCGACCGTCAAAAGCACGGTCAAGATCCCCTGCCCGAAGAAGTGAGCCGGCGACCGGCCCTAGGAGTGCTGGCGGTATGCTGCTTCTGCGCCGCCGCGCCGGCCCTCGCCCCGGCGGCTCAGACGGCGACTGGCGCGAGCATGCGCCCCTCGCTGCTGCCCAACCGGCTCGGCGCGAGCACCGCGCTCACGCTCGCGTTCAAGTTCTCCGGCGGGGATGAAGGCGTACCGGCGCCCCTGAGTGGGATGGTCGTGCGCCTGCCCTCCGGACTGAAGATCGATCTGCGCGGGACCGAAACCTGTGCGAAGTCGCGTCTGCGACGCAGGGGCGCGGCTGGCTGCCCGGCGGGATCGCTCGTGGGACGCGGCCACGCGCTGATGAGCGTGCACGCCGGCTCGCTGGCGGTCCCCGAGGAAGCCACCGTCACGATCTTTCGCGGCCCCAACCGGGGCGCCCGACCGACGCTTGAGATCTTCGGCCAGGGCGAAACCCCGCTCGACCAAAGCTCGATTAGCACGGCGGTGCTCGAACCGGACAGCGCGCGGTACGGCTCGAAGCTGACGGTCTCGATTCCTCCGATCCCGACGCTCGTGCTCGAGCCGAACGCGTCGTTCGTCTCCCTGTCGCTGACGGTCGGCGGAGTCGGGCGCGGACCCCGAGCGCACGCCGCCGCCGGGGCCATCCTCGTGCCGCGCAGCTGCCCCGCCGGGGGGTTTCCGTTTGCCGCAAGCTTCACGTTCGCCGACGGCTCCACCGCGGGCGCCTCCGCCGGCGGTCTGCCCCTAGCCCGATAGACCGACCCCCGGGGGCCTCGACGCGATAATCTGAGTCCGTGGAAACGATCTTCTCCGTCCTGCAGGTCGCGATCTGCGTGATCCTGATCTTCCTCGTGCTGATGCACTCCGGCAAGGACTCCGGCCTGTCCGGCGCCTTCGGGGTCGGCAGCGGCCAGGGCCCGCTCGGGGGCGGCTCGATGGTCGAGCGCAACCTCAACCGCTGGACGATCTTCTTCGCGATCCTGTTCGCACTGAACGCGATCGTGTTGCTCAAGCGGCCGTGGGCTTGAGCTAACCGGGCTGAGAGCCCTCGAGCGCTTCATCTCCGAGCGCGGCCAGCCGATCGAGGATCTCGACGGCTTCGGCACGCAGCGTTCCGTCGACCAGGGCGTAGTCCTCCCGAGAGAGCTTGCCGGTGCGGTAGTCGAGCTCGGCGTCACGGATCTCGCGGTACTTCGCCTCGCGCGCGGCCTCCAGATCGGCGCGATCCGCGGTGGATTCCGGCTCGGGCGGACGGCGGGCGGCGCGCAACGGCGCGCTGACGAGCAGGATCACGACGCCAAGCAGCGCAAGCGTCAGGATCGCGGCAAGGATGTCCACTGCGTCAGGCGCGCGCCAGGCCCTGCGCGGCGCGGGCACGACGGTCGCGCGCGAGCACCGCCACGCGCCGGCGCATCGCGCTCGGAGCCGGCCAGATCGCGATCAGGCCGCCGCCGAACACGATCAGGCCCCCGATCCAGATCCACATGACCAGCGGAGAGACGATGAAGTGAAACTGCGCCGGCGGGGGGTGTTGCAGGTAGGAGCGTGCGAGAAACGCGACCGCGATCAACGCGTCTTCGGGACGCACGAACGGGATCGTGCGGTTGCCGATTTCGATGATCCGCTTCAGCTGGGGCGTTTCGATGTCCGGCGCGATCGCGCTCCACACGTCGCGCGTGATCCCCGCGTCCATCGCCACGTGGCTGACAGGCTGACCGCCGATCAAGCTGCCGACCGAGCCCTGAGAGGGTTCGTCGGAGGCGTAGTAGCCCTCGCTCGGGTACAGCGTGGCGACATGCCGTCCGTGCTTGCTCACGTCCAGCACCGCCCCCAGGCTCAGCGTCGATCCCGTGTGGGCGGCGTCGTTGCTCGGCGAGACCGTCGCCGTGGGGCGCACGTAACGGACGGTGTAGGCGCCAACCTTGCTCAACTGGCCGACCGACAGCGTCGGCTCGACCGTGTGCTGGAAGGAAGAGGACGCCGCTACGCCGACGAACAGGACGGCGATGCCGATGTGCACGATGTAGCCGCCGTAGCGCCTGCGGTTGCGCCGCACGAGCGCGATCAGCGCCACCGGGGCCGTCTCTGCAGCCATCGCTCGCCGCGCGCGCACTCCGCGGAAGAACTCCTGCCCGACGCAGCCGAACACGAACGCCGCGCAGCAGAACATCGCCAGCGCGAACGGCTTGCCGGTGATTCCGGCCTCCAGCAGCACGACCAGCGTCGCCAGCGCGATGCCGACCGGCGCCAGGAAGTTGCGCCGCGCGTTGGCCAGCGTCGCCCGCCGCCAGGCGATCACCGGCCCGATGCCGCTCAGCAGGACGAGGATCAGCGCCAGCGGTACCGTGTAGCGGTCAAACCAGGGCGGCCCCACCGACGCGGCTTTGCCGGTCAGCGCTTCGGAGATGAGCGGGAAGTAGGTGCCCCAGAAGATCACGAAGCACAGTCCCACGAGCACGACGTTGTTGGCGAGGAACGCCGACTCGCGCGAGAGCAGCGCGTCGATGCGATGCTCGGAGCGCAGCATGTCCCGGCGCGTGACCACCAGATAGATCGAGCCGGCGATGAGTACGCCGATCAGCACGACGAACGGCACGCCCAGCGTCTGCCCGCCGAACGCGTGGATCGAGTTCAGCACGCCGCTGCGCACCAGGAACGTGCCCATGATCGCCAGAGTGCCGGTGGCGAGCACGAGCGAGGCGTTCCACACCTTCAGCATGCCGCGCTTCTCCTGGATCATCAGCGAGTGCAGGAACGCCGTGCCCGTCAGCCACGGCATCAGCGAGGCGTTCTCGACCGCGTCCCAGCCCCAGTAGCCGCCCCAGCCAAGCTCCGAGTAGGACCAGCGCGCGCCGAGCAGGATGCCGATCCCCAAGAAGAACCAGGCGGCGAACGCGAACCGGCGGATCGCACGGATCCACTCGGCGTCCACGCGCCGGGCGAGCAGCGCCCCCATGCCGAACGCGAGCGGGATCGTGCACAGCGTGTAGCCCGAGTAGAGCATCGGCGGGTGGATCATCATCGTCGGGAAGCGCAGCAGCGGGTCCAGTCCGGCGCCTTCGACCGGCGCCGGGTGGGTGGTGCCGAACGGGTTCGCGTAGAAGATCATCAGCGACACGAAGAACCCGCCGAACCCGAGCAATATCGCGGTCGCGTACGCCGCCACGTCGCGCATCCGAGTGCGCGTCAAAAACAGCACGAGGCTCGACCACATCGACAGCAGCCACGCCCACAACAGCAGCGAGCCTTCCTGCGAGGACCACACCGCGGCGGCCTTGTAGAACGTCGGCGTGGTCATGCTGGAGGTGTCTGCCACCGTGTTGAACGAGAAGTCGTTGCGCAAGAACGCGATCTCCAGCACCGCGAACGCGACCGTCAGGACGCCCGCCAGCGCATACACCGCGCGCCGCCCCGAGTCCGACCACTCCACCTGTCCGCGTCGCACCCCATACAGCGACGCGCCGATCCCGTACACGCAGACGGCGAGCGCGAGCAGCAGACAGGCGCTGCCGAGCGTGGCCATCAGCGGCTAGCGCCCGCGCGCGCCGCACCCGGGCGCCGGGCAGACATGAGGATGTGCGACGGAAGGGGGGACCACCAGACCACGGAGCAAGCCACTCAGTAGCTCTGCTTCTGGCCGCTGGGCGGCGCGACCGTGTACTTGGACGGGCACTTGGTGATCAGCGAGTCCCGTTCGCCGACATAGGAGCCGCCCTGGCTTCTGCGACGGTCACGATCACCTCGCGCCCTTCGCGAAACGGGTCGGGAACCGTGCCCGTGTAGGTGACAGGAACAGCAGTCCCCCCCGCGCGGTCCTCCACGCTGAAGTCCAGCGTGGCGCCGTCGCGGTGGACCGAGCCGCCGACGACGGTGCCCGTCAGCTGATAGCTGCGCCCAGGCTGGGCCTGATGGACGAGCTGACTCGGCGTGAGAGCAGGCGAGGCGGCGCTGAAGCTCGTATAGATCAGCGCTCCGGCCAGTACCACGGCCGCGCTCAGGGCCACCGTCAGCCGCACCGTTCGCTTGCGCGCGGGGTTCATCGCGGTCAAGTATTCCATGCGCCGTGCTCCTCGGCGTCGCTCCTCGACCTGACTCGACGGGCGCAACGACAGATCCGGTCGTGGCCGGGCGCCCAGGAAATTGTGCGCTCAGAGCGAAACCTTTGGACGTGCGCAGAGTCTTATCGAGTAGATCGTCATGAGAGCCACCGCGCTGCTGCAACGTCTCCCCCACCCCGCCGACACCCGACCGAGCCTTGGCAACGGCGCTCGCGCCGGCACAACAGGCGCAAGCGCGTGGCCGCGGACCATGCGGCGGAGATCCACGCGGCCGCGGCCCCCGAGCACGACTCGACAATCGCTCGCGTGCGCAACGCCGGCGGCCCGATCGACAATGCTTCCTACACCTGCGCCTGCGGCTTCGTGTTCGCCGCGTCAGTCTCAACCACCGTCGCCTGCCCGCACTGTGGCGCCGGCCAGGCCTGGTAGAGCGGGCCTACAACCACTGGCCTGCCGGCAGATACCTGCCTACTGGATGTGCATCCCGCTGATCGCGCGAGCGATCACGAGCTGCTGGATCTCGGCGGTGCCCTCGAAGATGTCGTAGATCTTCGCGTCGCGGTGCCAACGCTCGACGGGGAACTCGCGCGCGTAGCCGTTCGCCACCGAGGATCTGGATCGCCCGCTCGGTCACCCACACTGCGACCTCGCCCGACTTTAGCTTGACATCGAGCCCTCGGCGTTCTCAAACGGGACCTGGTTGCGTCCCATCCACGATGCGCGCCACACGAGCAGACGAGTCGCGTCGATCTCCAGCTTCATACGCGCCAGCGTGAACGCGATCGCTTGGTTCTCGACGATCTTCCTGCCGAACTGCTCGCGCTCCTTGGCGTACTCCAAGCGCGTACTCATACGCCGCGCGGGCGATGCCGAGAGCCTGGGAGCCGACCGTCGGGCGCGAGGCCTCGAACGTCTGCATCGCGGCCTGGGACTTGTTTTTCTTGCCCTCGCGTACGCGGGCGATACGCTCGTCGAGCTTGTCCTTGCCGCCGAGCACATACCCCGCGGGGACGCGGCAGTCGTCGAGGAACACATCAGCCGTATGCGAGGCGCGCAACCCGTGCTTGGAGACCTTCGATCCTTGCGAGATCCCCTTGGCCTCGCTCATCGGCACCACAAACGCTGCGTGCCCTTTCGAGCCGAGCTCGGGATCTACGGTGGCGATCACGACGTGCACGTCGGAGATGCCCCCGTTGGTCGCCCACGCCTTCTGGCCGTTGATCACCCACTCGCCAGCGGCCTCGTCGAACTTCGCGCGCGTGCGCACCCCGGAGATGTCCGAGCCGGCGTTCGGCTCCGAGGCGCAGAAGGCGGCGACCTTGAGGTCCTCGGGCGTGCCGAAGCAGCGCGGGATCCACTCGCCGATCTGCTCGCCTGAGCCCTGGCCAAAGATCGCGGCCACGGCCAGAGCGGTGCCCATGATCGACATGCCGATACCAGCGTCGCCCCAGAACAGCTCTTCGTTGACGATCGGCAGCGTCAGACCGGTCGGGTCGGCGAAGAACTGCGCCAGCCCTTCAAACCCGTACAGCCCGATCTTGGCGGCCTCCTCGATGATCGGCCACGGAGTCTGCTCCTTCTCGTCCCACTCGTGCGCGGCGGGGCGCATCACGTCGGCGGCGAACCCGTGGACCCAGTCGCGGATGTCCTTCTGATCCTGGGTCAGCGCCATCGAGAAGGGCGCCTCCTGGTTGGCCGAGCTCGCGATCGCCTGCACGGCGGCCTCGGCGGCCTCGGTGCTGAGGTCGGTGGCAGTGGTTGGCATTGGGGCGGGGCTCCTTGGTCGGGATGAGGGTGCGTGAGAGGGTGCGTGAGCGGAACGACGAAGCCCGAAGATCAGGGACCTGGAAGCACCTACGGGCTTCCAGGAAGTTTAGCCAAAGTGTAAACGACTGTCAAATACAAGATTGAACTTTGTTTACAGCATCCCTATAGTGGCTGGGAATGGTAACCGCACACGCACGCTCCCCACTGGCCTCCCGCCGCGCCGCCATCCGCCGCGAGCGCGAGCGCGAGATCCTGGCGGCCACGCGGCTGCTGTTCGACGAACGCGGCATGCAAGACGCGCCGATCGAGGACATCGCGCGCGCGGTGGGCATCAACAAGGCGCTGATCTACCGCTGCTTCTCCTCCAAGGAGGAGCTGTTCGTGCTGACCCTCACCGGCTATCTGGAAGACCTCGCCGCGCGCCTCGACGAGGCGCCGGCGACACTCGATCCGGTGGAGCTGTTGGAGGAGGGATGGCGCCGCTACACGGGCTTCTGCCTGGAGCACCCCGCGTTCCTGGATTGCGCTCTGTCGCTGATGCACGGCCCCGCCGAGGAGCTGCGCGAGACGATCTCCGAAGGCGTCTGGATCCGCCTGGCCCAGAGCATGGCAGGCTGCCTGGGCAGGCTCTCACGCATCCTCAGACAGGGCGCCGAGCAGGGGGTGTTCACGGTCGAGGATCCTGATTTCGCGGCCAACTACCTATACACGCAGACGCTCGGCGCTATGCATCTGGCGCGCGTGCGCACGGGTGTGCGCGCTGGCGCGGGTGGTGTCCCCAAGCCGTTTGCGATCGACCCACGACAGGTACAAGAGGCCTGCATCGCCGACGTGCTGGCCTCCGTGGGCGCGCCTCGTCCCAGCCGCGCGCTGCGCGCCTGAGCGCCCTGCACGCCTTTCAGGGTCGGCCCTTACGGTCTGCCGGCCTTGCCGGCTTGCAGGATCGTGATGTCGTTCATCGGCCCGGTCAACCGGCTCGGCGACGCGTCGTTCCTGCGTCCGCATGACATCCAGATCCTGCCGTCCGTCGAGGGCGAAGGCACGGAGGCGCTGATCGAGAGGATCGTTCACCTCGAGTTCGAGGTGCGGGTCGAGCTGAAGCTGAGCGACGGCCGCGACATCTGGGCTCAAGTGACCCGCGAGAGCGCCGAGGAGCTCGAGCTGCGGGAGGGCCAGATCCTCGCCGTGCGCCTGCCACCCCCGCGCGTGTTCGCCTAGCGCGTGGTCCAGGCTTCCTCTTGCTTAGTCAGGGCGACGATCTCAGGCGGCAGCTTGCCCGAGGCGACGTCCGCGAGCGTGACGTGCTCCAGGACTTTGCGCAGGTTCGCCCGTAGTGCGAGCCAGACCTGCTGCAACGACTCGGCCGAGCCCTTATAGGCGACCTCCTCGGGACGCAGCCCGCGGACGCCGACGAGCGGACCCTCGACAGCGCGGATGACCTGCGCGAGGTTGACCTCCTCGGGCGGCTTGGCGAGCCAGTAGCCGCCCTCGGGGCCGCGCTGGCTGCGCACGATCCCGGAGGAGCGAAGCTGCGTGAGGATGTTCTCCAGGAACGACACCGGAATCCCCTGAGCCTGCGCAAGCTCGTCGACCTTGCGCGGCGAGTCCCGGCTGCCGGAGGCGAGCTCGACGACCGCGCGCACGGCATAGTCGGCCTTGGCGGTGACGTGCATCGAGGTGATTCTCACGTATTCGGCGGCGGAGTGGTCCCGCCGTCGAAGACGACAAGAGCGGCGGACGGGCCTCGAACCCGCGACCTCGAGCTTGGGAAGCTCGCGCTCTACCAACTGAGCTACCACCGCGCGACCGCGAATCTTACGCCGTGAGCCATCTATCCTGAAGCCGTGCGACGCCGCATCGCCCCGATCCTCACCTCGCTGGCGGGAGCCTGCCTGATCGGGCTGCTGGTGTACGGCGTGACGGCGCAGTCACCGAACCGCACGCTCGACGAGGCGGTCGCACAGGGCCAGCGTCCGGTGGCGCCGCAGGCCACGCGCAAGCTGCCCGTGCTGTCCGGCGGGGTGAGCGCGAGCGGCGACTCGCTCGCAGCGTACCGAGGCAAAGTCGTCGTGTTGAACTTCTGGGCGTCGTGGTGCGTGCCGTGCCAGACCGAGGCGCCGCTGCTGGAGCGCGCCCAGAGCCGTCTGGCGGCGCACAACGGGACCGTGCTCGGCGTGACCTACCTCGACGCCTCGACCGACTCGCACGGGTTCGTGCGCGAACACCACATCACCTACCCGAACCTGCGCGACACGACCGGCGAATTCGCACACGCATATGGCACCGATCAGCTGCCGGAGAGCTTCGTGATCGACCGCGACGGGGGTATTGTCGCCATCTCCAGGGGCGAGATCGACCAGGCGTTCCTGACCAAAGCGATCGGGCTCGCGGAAAGCAGCTCGTGAGCCCACGCGCGCGGCTGGGAACGCTGGCCACGCTCCTCGCAACGGGCGTGATCGGGGTCATCTCCCCTCGGCGAGCCTCGCCACGACGACGCCCCATGCCTCGCTGCCGACGATCGAACGCAGGGTTATGTGCGTGACCTGCAAAATCCCGCTGATCGTCGCCGAGTCCCCACAGGCCGACCGCGAGCGGGCGTTCATCAGGGGCCTGATCGCCGAAGGCGAGAGCGAGGCGCAGATCGAACGCGCGATGGTCGACCAGTACGGCCCGGCGGCGCTCGGGCTGCCGAGCACGCACGGGTTTGACCTGGCGGCATACCTGGTGCCGCTCGCGGCGGTGCTCGCGCTGGCGGGTACACTCGCGCTGCTGCTGCCCCGCTGGCGCCGGCGAGCGCATGCCCAGACCGACCAGGCGGCGACCTCGGCGCTCAGCGCCACCGAGACGGCGCGCCTGGACGCCGACCTCGCGCGCTTCGACCGGTAGACATCGGAAGAGCTCCACGCCTGAGTGGCAGTTGTTCGGGTTGCACCTGAGCTCGCGCTCGTGTCAAAACGGAGCGCAGGGACTTCACGGCGCCCAAGTAACCGCGCCGCCCTCACATCTCCCGCGGCGCGCCAACTCCCAGCAGATCAAGACAGCGGGCGATCGTGCGCTGGGCTGCGACGGACAGCGCCAACCGCAGGGATTCGGTGCTCTCGGGCTCGGCACCGACAACGCGGCAGTCGCGGTAGAAGGCCGTGAAGTCCTGGGCCAGCTCGAGCGCGTAGGCCGCGATCCGGTGTGGCGCGCGCCGCTGCGCCGCCTCGGCAATCTCGCCGGGAAACGCGAGCAACCGCTTGATCAGCGCGCGCTCGGCCGGGTGCAGCGCATCGTCGCCCTCGCCCGCGCCCGCCACGTCCTCCAGTGCGGCCGTAACGCGCTCCACATCCCGCCTTGGCTAGCACGGAGACGATGCGCGCGTGCGCGTACTGCACGTAGTAGACGGGGTTCTCGCTGGACTGCTCGCGCGCGAGGTCGAGGTCGAGATCGATCGTCGTGTCGTGCGAGCGCGACAGCAGAAACCAGCGGGCGGCGTCGACGCCTACCTCGGACGCGAGATCCTCGAGCGTGACGAACTCGCCGGAGCGCTTGGACATCTGCGCACGCTCGCCCCGACGCACGAGATGGACAAGCTGCATCGTCAGCATCTCTAGATGCTCAGGGTCACCGCCTAGGGCGGCGTAGGCAGCCCTCATCCGCGCCAGGTAGCCGTGGTGGTCGGCGCCCCAGACGTCGATCTGGCGCTCGAAGCCGCGCTCGCGCTTGTCCTGGTGATAGGCGATGTCCGAGGCGAAGTAGGTGTGCTCACCCGATGAGCGCACGAGCACGCGGTCCTTGTCATCGCCGTAGTCGGTGGTGCGCAGCCACAGCGCACCCTCGCTGCGGTAGGTGTGCCCGTGCTGTTCGAGGATCGCCAGGGTCTGCGCCACCGGACTCGGATCGCCCGAGTGCAGCGCGCTCTCGAACTGCCAGTGGTCAAAGCCCTTGACTGCGAACGCATGCAGCGAGGCCTGTATCCGCCCGACCATCACGCCGACGGCGGCGCGCCCGAGCTCGGCGGGGTCCAGCGACGACGCGCCATCCAGTTCTGCCACCAACTCCTTGACATAGTCGCCGCGATAGCCGTGCTCGGGAACCTCATCTCCCCGCGCCAGCGCGCGAATCGACTCGCCGAGAGCGCGCACCTGCGAGCCGGTGTCGTTGACGTAGAACTCGCGTTCTACCTCGTGCCCGTGGAATGCGAGCACGCGCGCCAGCGAGTCGCCGTAGGCGGCGTTGCGGGCGTGGCCGACGTGCATCGGCCCGGTCGGGTTGGCCGAGACGAACTCGACGAGGATACGTTCGGGCCGCGGCGTTCCGCTCGCACCGAACGCGTCATCCGTGGCGATCGCACGCGCCAGCGCGTCGCGCAGCCACGAACCGGCCAGGAACAAGTTCAGAAAGCCCGGCCCCGCAACCTCGAAGCGCTCCAGGCGCTCACCGAGCCGGCGCTGGAGCTCCGCCCCGAGGCGCTCGGCCACGTCGCGTGGCGGTACCCCCAGCGACGGCGCGAGCAGCAGCGCGGCGTTGGTCGCGTAGTCGCCGAAGCCGGCTGTGGGCGGGCGTTCGAGCGTGATCGCGTCGGGCCTGCCGAGCGGTGAGCCGCCGCCAGCGCCGGCGAGCTCGGCGGCGGCGTTCAGAACCTCCTCGCGCAGGTCGTCCACCGGTGTGCTCGCACCCGTCGCATGCATCTGGCTCACAGATTGGGATACTAACTACGTGAACGACCAAGACCCAGGCGCCGAGCGCCACATAAACATCCATCTCTCCCCCGAGATCATGGGGGGGGTATACGCAAACTTCGCGAACGTAAGCCACTCCGACTACGAGTTCACGGTCACATTCGCGCGCGTCGACCACGAGGTCGAGGCCGAGGAGGTACCCGGCGTGGTCGTCTCGCGAGTGAACCTCTCCCCGAGGTTCATGCGCGAGCTGATCGACGCGATGGAGGACAACTACTCCAAGTGGAACGCCCGCGAGGGCATAAAAAACCTGCCCGAGTACGGCGGCGCCGAGGCAGGGGAAGCGGAGGAATAGGGCGATAGGGGCCGCGGCCGCGCGCCGTCGGCGAGCGTGCGGCGGACGACTATGAAGGTCGCGGTCATCTCCGACATCCACGGCAACCGGCACGCCTTCGAGGCGGTGCTCGACGCTGTCGCCTCAAGCGACGCCGCGGAGCTGTGGTGCCTGGGCGACCTGGTCGGCTACGGAGCCGAGCCGGACGCGTGCGTGGCGCTCGCCAGCGAGCACGCCGCCGTATGCCTGGCCGGCAACCACGACCTTGCCGTCACGGGCGAGATCTCCTTCGAGGAGCTCTCCCGCGGCGCCAGCCTCGCGGCGCAGTGGACCCAGGAGGTGATCGCCTCCGAGCACCTGGACTTCCTCACCGGACTGCGGCCGCAGGGCCAGGAGGGTCCGATCGGCCTGTATCACGCCAGCCCGCGAGACCCCATCTGGGAGTACGTGCTCTCGGCCCTGCTGGCGGAGCTGTGCCTGGACAAGCAGCCCAGCCGCGTCTGCCTGATCGGTCATTCGCATGTCGCTCTGTCGTTCGTGCGCCACGAGGGCGAGCTGGCCAGCGGCGAACCGCGACGGGCGGGCGCACAGCTGGACATCTCCGAGGGCGAATGGCTTTTGAACCCCGGCAGCGTCGGCCAGCCCCGCGACGGCGACCCGCGTGCGTCATGGCTGCTGCTCGACCTCGACGGCCTGACCGCGTCGTTTCAGCGCACCGACTACGACGTCGCTGGCGCGGCCGCTGCGATACGCGCAGCGCGCCTGCCGGACTCGCTCGCCGAGCGCCTGGAGTACGGTCAGTGAGCATGCATCGCACATCGCGACATCCACATACCCCGATCGGAGCGAGAGGCCTACTCCCGTCGGCGATGGACGATCGTGGCGGCCGGCGCTGTTCCGGCTCATCCGGCTGCCGCGCCTGCCTGCTGGGTGCGCCGCCGCGTGCTCGTGTCGTGCGGAAGCTCCGGCAAGGGCCTGATCCCGCTCGCCAACGCCGGGCCGCTGCAGAGCGACTTCGAAGCGGTCGCCCGGGCCGCTCAGAGCGGGGACGGCAACTGCACGGCGACCACCGAAGCGATCAACAAGACCGAGCAGGACTTCGCCGCGCTGCCCGCGACGATCGACGCGGGGCTGCGCCAAACGCTCAGGAAGGGCATCTCCAACCTGCGCGAACGCGCGCTCGCCCTGTGCACGCAACCGCTCGCGCAGACGACGACCACGAGCTCGCCGCGCACAACCACGACCACAAAAACCGAGACCCAGCCGCCGGCGCCGACGACGCAGACGACGAGCACCCAGACCACGCCGACTACGCCAACCACGCCGACTACGCCGGCGCCGAACAGCGGGGGCGGTACGGTTGCACCCGGGAGCGAAAGCCCGCCCGGCGTCGGCCCGGGAGGCGGCACCGGGGCCGGGGAAGCGGGGGAAGCGGGCAGCGCCGGGGGCGGCGGCCAGGGATCAGGCAACGGCAAGGGGAACGGCCAGTGAGCGAGGGCGACATCATCGCGGAGCGCTACCGCCTGGAGGGCAGGCTCGGCTTCGGCGGCATGTCGACGGTGCACCTAGCTTTCGACATGCGCTTGGAACGGCGCGTCGCGGTGAAGCTGCTGGCCGAGCATCTCGCGGACGACCCGACGTTCGTGTCGCGATTTCAGCGCGAGGCGCAGGCTGCCGCGCGGCTGGTGCACCCGAACATCGTGCAGATCTTCGACTCCGGCCTGGACGAGCACTCGGGTAGGCACTTCATCGTGATGGAGTACATCGAGGGACACTCCTGCGCGGAAATTCTGCGCGACGACGGCTGGGTGCAGGTGGACGAGGCCATCGCGATTATCGAACAGGCGTGCGAGGGCCTGCACTACGCCCACCGCCACGGCGTGGTGCACCGCGACGTCAAGCCCGGCAACCTGCTGCGTTCGCGCGAGGGCGAGGTCAAGCTGGCGGACTTCGGCATCGCCAAGGCGACCGAGCAGTCGAGCATCACCCAGGTCGGCTCGGTGCTGGGCACCGCCGCGTACCTGGCGCCCGAGCAGGCGCGGGGCGAGGAGGCGGGGCCGCGGGCGGACCTGTATGCGCTGGGGGTCGTCGCCTACCAGCTGATCTCCGGACGGCTGCCGTATGAGGCGACGTCGCTGACCGAGCTAGCGCTCAAGCAGCAGCGCGAGGAGCCACCGATGCTCGACACGCTCGTCGCGGCCGTCGGCCCCGAGCTGGCAGAGGCGATCGCGCTCGCGCTCGCCCTGGACCCGCGCGAGCGCTACCAGACCGCACGGGAGATGGGCCGCGCGATCAGTGACGGGGCGGACGGGATCTCGCCGGTGGAGTTGCCTGTCGGCGGCCACTCGGCGGGCCGGCATGGTGAGCAGGCTGGCCGATCTCCGATCGGTCAGGCCACGAGCGTGCTGAGCAGCGGCGGTTCGCGGGGCAGATCTGGCACCCCGCAGACGAAGGCCGCCATCGCTCCCCGCCAGCCCCGCCCGGGACCGGTCAGGAGCTCGGGAGCGCCGGTCGGGCAGTCTGCCGGCGCTGCCGGCGCGGCGAAGCCCAAGGGCAGTGGTCCGAGACGGTTGGCTCTCGCCCTGCTGGGGCTGCTCGCGCTGGGGGGTGTGATCGCGGCGATCGTCGTGATCACCGCGCCTGCGCCGACGAAGATCACGTTACGCAACGTCGTCTACGAAGACGTCCACGAATCCGCCGAAGCGCTCGAGCAGCTCGTCGGCAAAAACACGAAATAGCTTACAGCGCCCCACCCCTGGGTAGACGAAAGGCTGGCCCGTGCGGGCCCTCGTTTGGGGACCGTCACTCGTTGTCTGCAAGCTCAGCAGTGTCCGGTGCGCCAAGCGCGTGCCACGTTTTCCAAGTCCCCGTCGAGGATCCCCTGGCGCAGATCTCCCATCAGGCGGGCGAGAAAAGCGAGGTTGTGCATCGTGATCAGGCGCGTTCCGGTCAGCTCACCGGCACGGGCGAGGTAGCTGAGATAGGCGCGCGAGAACCCTTTGGCACAGGCCGGACAGGGACAGCCATCGAGCAGCGGCGCCTCGGACTCGCGCTGGCCGGCCTTGGTCAGGTCCAGTCGCCAACGCGCGGTCGGCTCCGGAACGAGGGCCGTGCCGTGGCGGCCGAGGCGGGTGGGCATCGCGCAGTCGAACGTGTCGATGCCCAGCTCTACACCCGCGATCAGGTCATCGACCTCACCGATGCCGAGCAGGTGGCGAGGCCTCGGCTCGTGCTCGCCGCCGAGCTCGGAGATCGCCCAGGAGACGACCTCATACATCTGCGCCTTCTCGGCGCCGAGCGACCCGCCGATCGCCACGCCGTCGCACCCGCTCGCGGCGACAACGCCCGCAGACTCGCGGCGCAGGTCCTCGTAGACGCCGCCCTGCACGATTCCGTAGATGAGCTGCTCGTCAGGGCCGTGCTCGGAGTGCCAGCCCAGGCAGCGCTGCAGCCATCGGTGGGTGCGCTCGGTCGAGCGCTGGGTGTAGGCGCGATCGACGTGAAAAGGAGTGCACTCGTCGAAGGAGAGCGCGATGTCCGAGCGCAGCGCGGCCTGCGTGGCCATCGAGTCCTCCGGGGAGAGAAATCGGGTGCGGCCGTCCACATAGGAGCGGAAGCGCACCCCGGGCTCACCGATCTCGAGGATCGCCCCCTCGCGCTCGCCGGGACGGCCGCGCGCGCGGCCCTTGATCTCCTCGGCGACAGCGCCGTGGCCCATCGAGAACACCTGAAACCCGCCCGAGTCGGTGATCGTCGGCCCGGGCCAGCCCATGAACGCGCCGAGGCCGCCGAAGCGCCCGATCAGCTCCGGACCGGGGTTGAGCAGCAGGTGGAAGGTGTTGCCGAGCACCATGTCATACCCCAGCGAGGCGACCTCCTCGGGCAGCAGCCCCTTGACGGTCGCCTTCGTCGCCAGGGGCGTGAACGCGGGTGTGCGAACATCGCCGTGCGCAGTGCTCAGCACACCCGCGCGAGCGCGCGAGGACGCGTCGCGGGCGGTGATCGTGAAAGCAGGCACCGGTGCGGCATCCTAAGAGCATGAGACGACCGCGTACGCGACCCCGCTGAGAGGATCTCCCCAGCGCCAGTCGCGTTCCGCCGCTCAGGCTCACCAACACCATGCTCGCCGCGATCGTCAACGTCAGTCACCTCGTCGAAACGTTCGGCTACCCACTGCTGTTCCTCGCGGTGGCGGCCGAGTCAAGCGGCGTGCCGGTGCCGGGCGAGACAGGCCTGATCACCGCGGCCGTACTCGCATCGCGGGGAAAACTGCAGATCGAGCTGGTCATAGCTATCGCCGCCGCGGGAGCGATCGTGGGCGACAACATCGGCTATCTGATCGGTCGCAAGGGCGGACGCTGGCTGCTCGAACGGCCCGGGCGCTTTCGGCGCCAGCGCCTTCAGGCACTCGAACTGGGTGAGCCATTCTTTCAGAGGCACGGACCCAAGGCGGTGTTCTTCGGCCGGTTTCTGCTCGGCCTACGCGTCTGGGCCTCGTGGCTGGCGGGCGCGACGCGCATGCACTGGCGCTCGTTCGCGTTGTGGAACGCGCTCGGAGGTATCTGCTGGGCGACGGGCATCGGATTGATCTCCTACTTCCTCGGCACCGCCGCAAGCAGCGCAATCGAGGCATTTGGCATTTACGGACTCGTTGCCGTATTGCTCGCCGGCGTCGGCGCGCGAGTCGCCTACAAGCACCATCAGCGCACGATGCACGAGACGCTGAAAAAGCACCCCACCGAGCCGGGGCGGAGCGCCGGGACGCCGCCCAGCATCGAGACGCCCGCGCCGTCAGGTGACGTCAAGCGCCCCTGAGCGCGCGCTCAGCAGCTGTGACCGTTGCCGTTCGCGTGCCCGTTGCCGTTGCCGCACGGCGCGATGCGGTCCCACAGGTCCGCGAGCGTGCCGAGCTCGGGCTCGGAGAAGCGCGAGAAGAAGTGCTCGCGCACGACCGCCAGGTGTGTTGTGCGCGCCTGGGCCAGGCGTTCGCGACCGAGGTCGGTCAGACAGGCGTAGGAGCCGCGCGCGTCGTGTTCGCAGGAGCAGCGCTCCAGCAGACCGTCGCGCTCCAAGCGGTCGACCAGCCGGGTCAGGCCGCTGCGCGAGAGCTGGGCCTGCTCGGCGAGGTCGCACATGCGCATCCGCCCCACCCCGGCGTCGTCGAGGTGGTGGAGCACCTCATAGGAGGTCATAGGCAGGCCGTGCTCGCGCTCGAGCTCGGCGTCCAGGCGCTTGGCCAGGCAGGCGTGCGCTCGCAGCAGCCCGCGCCACGCACGGCGCTCGCCTTCGCTGAGAGACTCCTGCTCCCCTGGTGGAATCTTGACTGCGGTCACGGTCGACATGGTGGCAATCGGTACGAAAACCCTGCTTAACCGAACATAGCAGCGTCAGGAGCGGTCTCGGGGTCTCTGCGACGTGGGCGCGTCATCGTCGCGTCGCGCGCCAGGCCCAGCGCATCATCAGCGGCTGCAGCGGCAATCGCGCATACAGCGCCCAACGCGGGATGCGACGGAACTGATGGGGGTTGCGGGCCATGTGCAGGTTGGCCGGGAACACCGCCGCCAGCAGCGCGATCAGGCCGAGGCCGGCCAGCCGCCGGGTGTGTGGCAGCAGCACTCCGACGCCGCCAGCGATCTCGGCGACGCCACTGATCGCAACCAGCCGCCCGGCGTCCTCGCGCATGCTCGGCGGCACGATCGACTCGTACGTGCGGGGCATGACGAAGTGGTTGACCCCGCCGGCGATGAAAAACCCGCTGAGCAGTGTGCGTGAGCGACTCACCCGAGCCATATCTCTATCAGCCCCGATCCTCGATCAGCGAGTGCCCGGTCATCGCCGCGGGCTGGTCGATGCCGAGTAACTCGAGCACGGTCGGCGCGACGTCGGCGAGGACGCCCCCGTCGGCGCGCAGCGAGACCTCGCCGGGGGCGGCGGTCACGATCAGGGGGACCGGGTTGAGAGAATGCGCCGTGTTGGGGCTGCCGTCTGACTCGAGCATGTGGTCGGCGTTGCCGTGATCGGCGGTGATCAAACATACCCCCCCGGACTCGCGCACCGCGGCGACGACCTGGCCCAGGCAGGTGTCGACCGTCTCGACGGCGCGCACCGCCGCGGGGATGACACCGGTGTGCCCGACCATATCGGCGTTGGCGAAGTTGATAAGCCCAAATCGAAACCCGCCCGCCCCATCCTCACGCCAGGCGCGCACGAACAGCTCGGCGGCCGCCGCGGCGCTCATCTCGGGGGCGTGATCGTACGTGGGCACATCCCGCGGCGAGGGCGCGAGCTCCCGGCGCTCCCCCGGCTGGGGCGCCTCGACGCCGCCGTTGAAGAAGTAGGTCACGTGCGCGTACTTCTCGGTCTCGGCGACGTGCAGCTGGCGCACGCCGGTCTGCGCGATCGTCGCGGCAAGCGTGGTCGCCGGGCGCTCGGGCACGAACGCCACCGGGTAGGGCCAGCCTTCCTCGTACTCGGTCAGCGTCGTGTAGCGCACCACGACCTCGGCGCCGCCACGATCGATCTCCGCAAAGCCGGGCTCGGCGAGGGCACGGGTGATCTGGCGCATGCGATCGGGCCGGAAGTTAAACGCGATCACGCTGTCGCCCGGCTCGATCGCCGTGTCCGCGCCGACGACCGTGGGCTCGATGAACTCGTCGGTCTCCCCCCGCTCATATGCGGCCCGCACGGCCTCCTCGCCGCTGGACGCGCTGTGCGGAGCGCGAGCGTGGACGAGCAGGTCGTACGCCCGCTGGGTGCGATCCCAGCGCCGGTCGCGGTCCATCGCCCAGTAGCGTCCGACGACCGAGCCCACGCGCGCACCCTTGGTCGCGTCGAGCTCGGCCAGGAAACCGGCGCCCGCGTGGGGTAGCGTGTCGCGCCCGTCGGTGAACGCGTGCACGATCACGTCTTTGTGCCTATTGCCGGCCCCGGGACGATCCTCGACACCGGCGTGCGTACGCGCGCAGGCGATGAGCGCAAGCAGATGCTCCAGCGAGGAGTGCACCCCGCCGTCGGAGACGAGCCCGATTAGGTGCACCCGATCGGCATCGGACAGCGCTGAGCGCAGGACGGGGTTGGCGGCGAACGAGCCATCGGCGATCGCGTCGTCGATGCGAACGAGGTCCTGGCGCACGATGGCGCCCGCACCCAGGTTCAGGTGGCCGACCTCGCTGTTGCCCATCTGCCCGTCCGGCAGACCCACCGCCCGGCCGCACGCTTGGAGGGTCGTGTGCGGGTAATCGCGCCACAGCTCATCGAACACAGGCGTACGCGCCAGCGAGACGGCGTTGCCGGGACCGGGCTCGGCCAGACCCCAGCCGTCGAGCACGACCAGGCAGACGCTGGTCACAGGGCAGCGTCCACAATCGCCGCGAACGACTCAGCCTCCAGCGAGGCGCCGCCGACGAGCGCGCCATCCACGTCGGGCAGCGCGAGCAGCTCGGCGGCGTTCTCGGGCTTGACCGACCCCCCATACAGAACCCGCACACGCGCGGCCGCAGCCGCATCGCGATCGCCGACGAGCGCGCGGATGAACGCGATCGCCTCCTGGGCCTGCTCGGCCGTGGCGACGCGGCCGGTGCCGATCGCCCAGATCGGCTCATAAGCGATGACGACGTCTGAGAGGCGCTCGTCGGGCACGGAGGCGAGGTCGTCGCGGACCTGCTGGCGCAGCTTGCGCTCGGTGTCGCCGGCGTCGCGCTCGGACTCGGTCTCGCCCACGCACAGGATCGGCGCCAGACCGGCGGCGAGCGCCGCGGGAACCTTACCCGCCAGCGCGCGGTCGGTCTCGCCGAACAGCTCGCGGCGCTCGGAGTGACCGAGCACGACGCCGTGGACGTCCAGCTCGCAGAGCATCGGCGCGGAGATCTCGCCCGTATAGGCGCCCTCGGGCTCGGAGTGCATGTTCTGCGCGTATACCTCCACGCGCGAGCCGCGCGCGGAATCGACCATCGCGCGCAGGTCGGTGAACGGCACGCAGATCGCCACCTCGACGCCGTCCACCGCAGACACGCGCGGGAGCAGCGCCTGGATGTACTGCTCGGCCTGCGCCTCCGTCTTGTACATCTTCCAGTTGCCCGCGATCAGCGGAGTGCGGGCGCTCAACAGGACACCCCCGCGCCAGCGCCCTGCAGCGCCTGCACTCCCGGCAGGACGCGGCCCTCGACCAGCTCCAGCGTCGCGCCGCCGCCCGTCGACAGGTGGTCGACCGCGTGCTCGAGCCCGAAGTGCGCCAGCGCCGACGCCGAGTCGCCGCCGCCCACCACCGTCAGACCCTTCGCTCGCGCGACCGCCTCCGCCACCGCCCGCGTTCCCGCCGCGAACGGGGCCAGCTCGAACGCGCCCATCGGGCCGTTCCAGAAGACCGTCCCCGCGCGCGCGATCTCGCCGCAGTAGCGCTTCGCCGTGGCCGGACCGATGTCCAGTCCCATCCAGCCCTGCGGCACCTCCACCCCGTGCAGGACGCGGTTCTCGGCGTCGTCAGCCAGCCTGTCGCCGATCACCAGGTCATCCGGCGTCATCACCGACGCCCGCCCCGGCCTGACCGCTTGCGCCAGCAACGCACGGGCGTGCTCGGTGTCCTCGTCCTCACACAGCGAGTTCCCCACCTTGTGGCCCTGCGCGCACAGGAACGGGAAGCACATCGCCCCGCCGATCATCAGCACGTCCGCCACCTCCAGGAAGCGGTCGATCACGCCGATCTTGTCGGCCACCTTGGACCCGCCGACGATCACCGTCAGCGGCCGGGTCGGGCTCTCGAGGATCCCCGTCAGCGTCTTGACCTCGCGTTCCAGCAGCCGGCCCGCCGCACTCGGCAGCAGGTGCGCGACGCCCTCGGTGCTCGCGTGCGCGCGGTGGGCCACGCCGAACGCGTCGTTGACATACACATCCGCCAGGTCCGCCAGGGCGCGCGCGAACGCCGGGTCGTTGCTCGTCTCGCCCGGCTCGAAGCGCACGTTCTCCAGTAGCAGCATCTCGCCGTCGCCCAGCTGCTCGGCGAGCGCCTTCACCTCCTCGCCCACCACTCCCGGCGCCAGCGTGACCGGCGCGCCCGTCAGCTCGCGCAGGCGCTGCGCCACCGGCGCCATCGACAGCTCCGGCACGACCTGCCCGTGCGGCCTGCCGAGATGGGAGACCAGGACCAGCCTCGCCCCCCGCCCGCGCAGCTCTTCGATGCTCTGAAGCGCCGCCGCGATCCGCGTGTCGTCGCTCAGCACCGTCCCGCCGTCCGCGTCCGTGCTCAGGGGCACGTTGAAGTCGACCCGCACCAGCACCCTCCTGCCGTGCACGTCCAAGTCGTCAATGCTCCTCATCGACTTCCTCTCATCTGTCGCGCTCCGTCACGATATCCCCTGGCGGACCGCCCGTATGCCCGGGCGGGCGGGGATTCCATCGGCTCACAGCACCCTCTGCACGAGATCGACAAGGCGGTTGGAGTAGCCCCACTCGTTGTCATACCAGGCGACCACCTTCAGCATCGTCCCATCGATCACGGCCGTGAGCGACGAATCGACGATCGAGGAGAACGGCGAGGTGACGATGTCGCTGGAGACGATCGGATCGGATGTGTAGGCCATCAGTCCGGCCAGCGGACCGGACTCCGAGGCGGCCTTCAGCGCGCCGTTGACCTCCTCCACGCTCGTCGAGCGCGCGCACTCCACGGTCAAGTCGACGACCGAGCCGGTCGGCACGGGCGCGCGCACGGCGAACCCGTGCAGCTTGCCTTGCAGCTCGGGGATGACCAGGCCGATCGCCTTGGCCGCGCCGGTGGATGCAGGGATCAGGTTGATCGCCGCCGCACGCGCGCGGCGCAGGTCTTTGTGGGGCAGGTCCTGCAGGCGCTGGTCGGCCGTGTAGGCGTGGATCGTCGTCATCAGGCCGTGCGCGATGCCGACCGTGTCGTTTACCACCTTGGCCACCGGCGCCAGGCAGTTGGTCGTGCAGGACGCGTTGGAGATGACGTCATGCCGCGCGCGGTCATACACCTCGTCGAAGTTGACCCCGAGCACGACGGTCGCGTCGGGGTCGGTGGCCGGGGCGGAGATGACCACCTTCTTGGCGCCCTGCGCCAGGTGCTTGGCGGCGCTCGCACGGTCGGTGAACAGCCCAGTCGACTCGATCACGACATCGACGCCCAGCTTGCCCCAGGGCAGCGCGGCGGGGTCGCGCTCGGCGAGGACTCTCAGCTCGTGGCCGTCGACCTCGATCGCGCTCTCGCCCCGGACCTCGACCTCGCCCGGGTAGGGACCGAGGATCGAGTCGTACTTCAACAGGTGCGCCAACGTCGCCGAGTCGGTCAGGTCGTTGACCGCGACCCACTCGATCTCGCCGGCGTCGTCCCTGGCTTGGGCTGCGCGGAACACGTTCCGGCCGATCCGGCCAAACCCGTTGATTCCAACCCGTACCGACATAGTGCACGGCCTCCTAGTCGCGCGAAAATGAACGAGGCCGGGTCTCGGAAAGCTCAGCTCCGTCGCCCGGCGTACCCGGCGAAGGCTATCAGCGAGCGGTTTTCCGCCCGCCTGCCTGGGCGCCACACGTACTTCCACACCTGCCAGCGCGGCGTGGCGGACATCGCTCGCCGAACCCGTCAGGAGCGCCGCGAGGCCTTGTCGATGTCGCGGTGGGCCACCGCCACATCGAGATCGTCGTGGTCGCGATAGCGCTCGGCGAGGTGCTCGGCGATCGCGACCGAGCGATGGCGCCCGCCGGTGCAGCCGATCGCGATCACGAGATGGGACTTGCCCTCGGCGACGTACTCTCCCAGCAGGAAGTCGAGCAGCGCGTGCATGCGCACGTACAGCTCGTCCAAGCGCCCGTCGCGCGCGACGTACTCGATCACGCGCTCGTCGTGACCGGTGAGCTCGCGCAGCTCCGGCTCGTAGTGAGGGTTGGGCAGAAAGCGCACGTCGAACGCGAGGTCCTCCTCACGGGGAGGACCGTGCTTGAAGCCGAAGCTCATGAACGTGACCGCGAGCCTGCCGGCGGTCTGGCGGGGCAGAAGCTCGTCGGCGATGCGCCCGCGCAGCATGGCGGTGGACATGCCGGTCGTGTCGATCACGAGATCGGCGCGGCTGCGCAGCGGCTCCAGCAGCGCGCGCTCGGACGCGACCCCGGCGGCGACGCTGCCCTCGGGCGCCAGCGGGTGGCGGCGGCGGGTCTCCTTGTAGCGGGTGACCAGCGTCTGCTCGGCGGCCTCGAGAAACAGCACGTGGTGGCTGAGCCCGAGCGCGTCGAGATCGTCGACGACGGCGCGCAGCGCCTCGAAGTAGACGCCGCCGCGCACATCGGACACGACGGCCGCGCGCTCGACCTTGGAGCCGCCGTGCACGAACAGCTCGACCAGCGAGCGGATCATCTCGGGCGGGAGGTTGTCGACGCAGAAGTAGCCAGCGTCCTCGAACACGTTCATCGCCGTGGACTTGCCCGCGCCGGAGAAGCCGGTGATCACGACGAGATCCTGCAGGCGCGACTCCACGACCGGCTTGCTCGCCGCGCGCAGTGGGCGGAGGGGCCTGATGACGGCCATCCCCTTGATTGTGCCGTGCTCAGCGGACATTCGTGTCACTTTCTGGACATGTGTCGCTGTCATCCAGCGCGATGGAGGCTTGCGTGCAACTCTCGTGCGACCTTCGCCGGCAGGCCCGGGACCGCCTGCAGCTCCTCGCTGGAAGCGGTCGCGACGGCCTCGGGTGAGCCGAAGTGCGCGAGCAGCGCCCGCTTGCGCGCGGGACCGATTCCGGGCAGATCGTCGAGCAATGAACCCGTCATCGCGCGGTCGCGGCGGATGCGGTGGTGGGTCACGGCGAAGCGGTGAGCCTCGTCGCGCACGCGCTGAAGCAACTGCAGCTCCGGGGTGGAGTGGTCGAGCACGAGCGGCGAACCCCGCCCGGGCAGGAACACCTCCTCGATGCGCTTGGCCAGCGAGACGACAGCGACCCCGCGCTCGCGCCAGCCGCGCAGTGGCCCGAGACCGGCCGCCAGCTGACCGCGGCCCCCGTCGATCACGACGAGGCTGGGCAACGAGGCGAAGCTCGCGTCATGCGCGGAGTCGTGCGGGGAGATGTCCGCCTGGGTCTCCCACTGGGCATACCGGCGCTGCAGGATCTCGGCCATCGCGGCGTAGTCGTCGGATACGCCGGCCGGAAGCGAGCGGATGCGAAAGCGGCGATAGTCCGACTTCTTGGGCGCGCCGCCCTCGAACACGACCATCGAGGCAACCGTGTTCTCGCCGCCGAGATGAGAGATGTCGTAGCACTCGATCCGGATCGGCGGCGCGTCCAGCCCGAGTGCCTGCTGCAGACCCTCGAGCGCGTCGACGCGACCCTGGCGACGGCGCTCGGCGCGCAGGCGCTCCTGGTCGAGCGCCAGCAGCGCGTTGCGCTCGGCCAGCTCCAGCATCCGGCGCTTCTCTCCGCGCTCGGCGGCGCGAATCTCGACGGGACCGTCGCGACGGCTCGACAGGGCGCCGGCGAGAGGCTCGACCTCCACGTCCGATGCCAGCTCGCGCTGGACGACGATCAGCGCCGGGATCGACAGGTGACCGGCGTAGTACTGCAACATGAACTCCTCGGCCACATCCGCGACCCCCCGCTCGGTCTCGTTGGACAGATAGAACGACTGCCGATCGGTCAGCACGCCGTCACGAACCTGGAACACCTGCGCATTGGCGTCCCGGCCGTCGATGGCGACGGCGACCGCGTCGAACGTGCCCGCCGACGCGTTGGCAACACGGCGACGCTCCAGCAGCGAGTGCACCGCGCGCAGACGGTTGCGCTCGAGCGTCGCCTGCTCGAACTCTTCGGCCGACGCGGCCACGCGCATGCGGGCCTCGAGATCGTGCTCGATCGCGACGAACCGCCCGGACAGGAAATCGCTGACCTGGTCGATGCTCGCGCGGTAGTCGCGCTTGGAGATGTAGCCGACACATGGCGCGGCGCAGCGCTTGATGTAGTAGTCCAGGCACGGGCTGCCGCTGCGCCGGCCGGGCTCGGGGCCGGTGCAGGAGCGGAACATGAACACCTTCGCCAGCACCTCCAGCGTGGCGCGCACGCGCTTGGCGTTCGAGTACGGGCCGAAATAGGCGCGCCCCGGCCGGTGGCGCTCGCGGGTGAAGTACACGCGCGGATAGTCCTCGTCGAGTGAGATCGCGATGAACGGATAGGACTTGTCGTCGCGCAGCCGGATGTTGAACCGCGGCCGATACTGCTTGATGAACCCATGCTCGGCCAGCAGCGCCTCCGACTCCGAGGCGACGACCACGCACTCGACGTGCGCGACGCTCGCGACCATCTCGGCGTGCCCGGGGCTGCTCGGAACCTGCGCCCGGGAGAAGTGCGAGGCGACACGCTTGCGAATCGACACGGCCTTGCCGACGTAGATGACCCGCTGGCGGTCGTCCCGGAACAGATACACGCCGGGTTGGTCGGGCAGCGCGCGCCGTTGCGCGGCGAGACTGCTCGCAGGCGGGTCGGTGGGGTCAGCAGCCTGGGTGGCCATCGATTCGAGGATAGGCGCCACCCAGCGGATGCGAGCGCAATGATGGCGTCAGTAAGCCCGCCAGCGGCGGACGACCACGATCAGCGCGTAGACGATCCCGCCGACCAGCACGAACCACAGCAGCTCGCCGACGCCCGTCCGCCACATGCGCACGCGCGACATCCACACGAGCACGCCGCCGGCGATCGCTCCGTACAGCAGCCCGCGGTAACGGTCGCCGAGACCATTCAGGGCGACGCGGTTTTCGCGGTAGAAACGCAGCCCGAGATAGCCGATCGCGACGCCGAACCCGATGTAGAGCAGGGCTTCGAACGTGTTCGCCGCCTGCCCACCCGACGGGAGCAGGTAGATCGCCGCGGCGATCAGCACCACGATGGCGACGTTGCGCGTGGTCTTGAGACGGTCCATCAGACGGATTCTAGGTCAGTCGACCAACGCCTCCAGCCGCGCATAGGCCTCCTCGACCGCGCGGCGCGCGGCGGTGTGACGTGCCTCTGACTTGGCCGACTCGTATTGCGTGGCCCAGGCGGCCGGATCGGCGAGCTGGTCCTCCAGCTCGCGCATCGCCGCCTCGGCCTCCTCGACCGCGAGCTCGGCGGTGGCCTGGGCGGTGAGGCGGTTCTTTGAAGGCCCGGTCGACTTGGACTTGGACCCGTTCCCGGCGGATGAAGATGCGGTTCCCTCCGGCGCATGCGCCGGAGGGCGGGGCGGCACATGTGCCGCCCCGAGGGGGCGCGCATGCGCGCCCCCTGCCAGGGCCGCGTGTGGCCCTGGCGCACGAGCCGCATGCAGCTCGTGCCCTAGCTTTACAAGAGCATGTGGACGGCGGTCCTTGGCCTCGTCACGAACCCGCACATACTCGGGCCAGCCGCCCACATAGCTGCGCAACGAGCGGTCCTCGACCGCGATCGTACGGGTGCCGACCGCGTCCAGCAGCGCACGGTCGTGAGAGACGAGCAGGATCGCGCCCGTAAACCCGCGCAACGCGTCCTCCAGAGCCTCGCGGGACTCGATATCGAGATGGTTGGTGGGCTCGTCGAGGATCAACACGTTGGCGCCGGAGCTGACCAGCACCGCCAGCGACAAACGCCGGCGCTCGCCGCCGGAGAGTCCGTCGAGGGGTTTTTCGGCCTCCTCGCCGGAGAACAGAAACCGCCCCAGCAACGCGCGCGCCTTGTTCGGAGTAAGACCCGTGGCACGCTGAGTGGCGTCGAGCACGCTCTGGCCCAGGCATGTCCGCCCGCGCCGAGCTCGTCCGCGTGCTGGGAGAGATAGCCGACCTGAACGTTGTGCCCGGTGCTGAGCTTGCCCTTCGCGAGCGAACGGCGCCCGGCCAGCGTCTCGATCAGGGTCGTCTTGCCGGACCCGTTGGGACCGACAAGCGAGACGTGCTCGCCGCGCTCCAACCACAGCTCGGCGTGCTCGATCAGGGTCAGCGGCGGATCACCCACCTCGACGCGCGCGTCGGTCAGCTCGAACACGACCCGCCCCGAGCGGGCCGGCGCCGCGAAGGAGAACTCGAGCGACTGCCCGTCGCGCGGGTCACGCTCGATGCGCTCGATCTTCGAGAGCTTCTTTACGCGCGACTGCGCCTGGCGCGCCTTGGTCGCCTTGTAGCGGAACCGCTCGATGAACCGTTCCATGCGCGCGATCTCCGCCTGCTGCTTGTCGATCGCCTTGCCCAGCGCCATCTCGCGCGCGGCCTGCTCGCGGCGCCAGGCATGCCAGCTGCCGGCGAAGAACCGGGCACGGCCGCCCTCCAGCTCGAGCACGGACGTGCCGACGGCCTCCAGGAACCAGCGGTCGTGCGCGACCAGGACGACGGCCGCGTCGAGCCCGACAAGGGTCTGCTCGAGCCACTCCAGCGACTCGATGTCGAGATGGTTGGTGGGCTCGTCCAGCAGCAGCACGTCCGCCGAGGTGGCCAGCGCGCGGGCCAGCGAGGCGCGCGTGAGCTGACCTCCGGAGAACGTGTCCAGCGTCCGGTCGAGATCGTCGTCGGCGAACCCGAGGCCGTGCGCCATCGTCGTCGCGCGGTCGCGCCACAGGTAGCCCCCGCGCGCCTCCAGCCGTGCCTGCGCGCGGGCGTAACGGTCGAGCGTGGGCTCATCCGCCGTGCCCGCCGCCATGCGCCCCTCGAGCTCGGTGAGCTCGGCCTCGATCCGCAGCTCCTCGGCGCAGCCCGACAGGATGTACTCGCGCAATGGCACGCCGCGCTCCCGCGGAGGGCGCTGGTCGTGCAGGACGATCCGCACGCCCCGAGGAACGCTCAACTCGCCGCGGTCGGCCGAGGCCTCCCCCGCCAGCATCCGCAGCAGCGTCGTCTTACCCGCCCCGTTGCGGCCCGCGATCGTCATCCGTTCGCGGCGCTCCAGCTTGAACGAGACGCCGCGCAGAAGCGGCTGCCCGGCCATGTCGATGTGCAGGTCGGATGCGATCAGTAGAGCCATCGGCTGCTGATGGTAGGGGCTGAGCCGGGGCGACCTGAGAGCGCCAAGCGGGTAGGTGGGCAAGCCGCGAGCGGCACCGGGTGGCCGGCGGGCGGGGCACTCGCCGGGTCAGCGCGCCGGCCGCATGCTGCGCTAGCATCCGCCGCGCAATGCGTCGCCTGACGACCGCCCTGATCACGTCCGTAGCCACGTCCGTCCTGTTGCTGCTCACGCTTGCGCCGGCGGCGCTGGCCGAAAACGACGGGCGCGGGTTCTACGGCGCGACGAACGACAGGGTCGTGACCGACGCCGGGTTCATCCTGATCATCTTCTTCCCGACGTTCGTGTTCGTCATGAGCATGATCCAGCGGCGCCTGGAGAAGCGCAAGGAAGCGAGCAAGGCCGCCAAGAAGCAGCTCGGCGCGGCCGAGTGGCACGGCGGGTGGTAGGTCGTCCGTGAGCGAACCCGGCGCCGTCCGCTACGAGCGCGAGGGCGCGGCGGCGGTGGTGACGATCGACCGCCAGGCTCGGCGCAACGCGGTCGATGGCGAGACGGCCGCGAGGCTGCACTAGGCGTATCTGCGGTTCGAGGCTGACGAGGAGGCGCGCGTGCTCGTGCTGACCGGCGCGGGCGGGGTGTCGTTCTGCGCGGGCGCGGATCTGAAGGCGACGGAGACGATGGCGAAGCAGGCTGACTGTCGGCGGAGGGGCCGATGGGGTTCACGCGGCTGACGCCGTGCAAGCCGACGATCGCGGCGATCTCGGGGTTCTGCCTGGCGGGAGGGCTCGAGCTCGCGTTGTGGTGTGACCTGCGCATAGCCACGGAGGGCTCGACGCTCGGCTATCCGGAGCGGCGCTGGGGCGTGCCGCTGATCGACGGCGGGACGCAGCGACTGCCGCGCATCGTCGGGCTGGGGCGCGCGCTCGACCTGATCCTGACGGGACGCATGATCGACGCGCGCGAGGCGCTGGCGATGGGGCTGCTGAGCGAGGTCGTGCCGGCGGGCGCGCACCTGGAGCGAGCGCTCGCGCTGGCGCAGGGGCTGGCGAGGTTTCCGCAGCGGACGATGCTCGCCGACCGGCGCGCGGCGATCGATGGACTGGGAATGCCGCTCGCGGACGGGTTGGCGCTGGAGGCGCAGACGGGGCCGGAGGTGTTCGCGGAAGGCGCACAGGGCGCCGCCCGGTTTGCCGCGGGCGAGGGCCGCGGAGGCGCCGGAGCCGGGGTATAGGGATATGCTCGCAAGGCGATGGCGTATCTCGTAACAGGCGCGACCGGGTTCATCGGCCGCAGGCTCGTCGAACAGCTGCTCGAGAATCGCCAGGGCAAGGTATACGTACTCGTACGCGAGAGCTCTACGGGCAGGCTCGACGACCTGATCGAGCGCTGGGAGGCGGTGACGGGCGGGAGCGCCGCCAAGCGCGTGCAGCCGGTGATCGGAGACCTGCGCCGGCCGCTGCTCGGGCTCGAGTCCGAGCGCGTCGAGGAGTTGCGCGGGAAGATCGACCACTTCTTCCACCTCGCCGCGATCTACGACATGACCGCGCCGGCGGAGCAGAACACCGCCGTGAACGTCGGCGGCAGCACCCACGCAGTCGAACTGGCGCGCGCGCTGGACGCGGGACGCCTGCACCACGTCTCCTCGATCGCCGTCGCCGGCACGTACAAGGGGACGTTCGAGGAGAGCATGTTCGACGAGGGCCAGCGACTGCCCTCGCCCTATCACCGCACGAAGTTCGAGTCCGAGCGGATCGTGCGCGAGCAGCCCTACGTGCCGTGGCGTATCTACCGGCCGGGGATCGTCGTGGGGGATTCGCGGACGGGCGAGATGGACAAGATCGACGGGCCTTACTACTTCTTCAAGGCGATCCAGCGGATGCGCCAGCTGCTGCCTGAGTGGACGCCGCTCGTCGGCCTGGACCTGGGCAACACGAACGTCGTGCCAGTCGACTGGGTGGCCAGCGCGCTGGAGCACATAGCGCACGAGCCCGATCTCGACGGGAAGGCGTTTCACCTGACCGACCCGCGCCGCCAGCGCGTCGATGAGCTGATCAACGAGCTCGCCACGGCGGCGCACGCGCCGACGGGTGGCGGTGAGCATCGACAAACGGCTGACCGATCCGCTGCCGCGGTGGCCACTTGCACTCGCGCTGGCGCTGCCGCCGTGGCGGCAGGCGAAGAGCCTGGCGCTGCGCGAGCTGGGGATCCCGGAGGAGGTGCTGGAGCACATGGAGCTCGTGCCCCGCTTCGACACGCGCGAAGCCGGCAGGGCGCTGGCGGGCTCGCCGCTTGCAGAGCCCCCGCCGCTGCACGACTACGCCGCGCGCCTGTGGGACTACTGGGAGCGCGAGATGGACCAGGGCATGGCGCGCGGGCGCACGCTGAAGGAGGCGCTGGAGACCAAGCACGTGATGATCACGGGCGCCTCCTCGGGGATCGGGCGCGCGAGCGCGTTGAAGGTGGCGGCCGCGGGCGGGGTGCCGCTGCTGGTGGCGCGCAACGTCGAGAAGCTCGAGCAGACGCGCGCAGAGATCGTCGCGGCGGGCGGCACGGCGTACGTGTACGCGGCGGACCTGTCCGACATGGACTCCGTCGATCGGCTCCTCGAGCGGGTGCTGGCCGACCATCGCAACGTGGACATGCTCGTAAACAACGCGGGCCGCTCGATCAGGCGCTCGATCTCGCTCAGCTACGACCGCTTTCACGACTTCGAACGCACGATGCAGCTCAACTACTTCGGCGCCGTCAAGCTGATCATCGGGCTCTTGCCGCACATGCGCGAGCGGGGGTCGGGCCACATCGTGAACATCTCCTCGATCGGCGTGCAGACAAACCCGCCCCGGTTCTCGGCGTACGTGGCCTCGAAGGCAGCGCTCGACGCATTCACCCGCGTGGTCTCCAGCGAGGTGATCGGCGATGGGGTGACGTTCACCACGATCCACATGCCGCTAGTGCGCACGCCGATGATCGCCCCGACGAAGATGTATGACGCGTTCCCCGCGATCACCCCGGACGAGGCGGCGGACATGATCTGCGAGGCGCTCAGGTCCCGCCCCAAGCACATCGGCACGCGCCTGGGGACGTTCGGCGAAGTCGCCTACGCGCTGTCGCCGACGGCCGTGGACCAGATCCTGCACCTCGCCTACCGCGTGTTCGGAGACTCGGCGGCATCAAAGGGACAGCGCGACGTCGAGGAGCGAGCCTCGTTCGAGCAGATCGCGATGGCGACATTGACGCGGGGCGTGCACTGGTAGCCGGCCCTGGACAGGGCGGCGCACCCGCAGCCGGCCGCGCGCGGAGAGGTGCACCGGCAGCCGGCGGCGGACAGAACGCGATCGAGGTGCGCGGCCTGCACAAGCGCTACGGCGAGCACGAGGCGGTGCGCGGGATAGACATAACGGTGCGGCGCGGAGAGGTGTTCGGCCTGCTGGGGCCGAATGGCGCGGGCAAGACGACCACCGTCGAGATCCTCGAGGGCTATCGCACGCGCACGAGCGGTGAGGTGTCGGTGCTCGGGCATGACCCGGCGCGCAGGCAGATCGAGCTGAGGCGGCGCATCGGAATAGTGCTGCAATCCGGCGGCATCTACAGCCACATAACCCCGCGCGAGGCGCTCGGGCACTGGGCGAGGTTCTACCCGCGGCCGCGCGACGTCGAGGAGGTGCTGGCGCTGTCCGGACTGACGGCCCAGGCGGACGTGCGCAGCCGCAAGCTCTCCGGCGGGCAGTTGCGACGGCTGGACCTGGCGCTCGCATTGGTGGGCGACCCCGAGCTGATGTTCCTGGACGAGCCGACCACCGGGTTTGACCCCGAGGCGCGGCGCGGCGCGTGGGAGACGGTGCGCAGCCTGCGCGACCTCGGCAAGACCGTGCTGCTGACGACCCACTACCTGGACGAGGCCCAGGAGCTGGCCGACCGCGTGGCGATCGTCAAGGACGGGCGCGTGCTGGCGATCGGGCCGCCACGCGAGCTCGGCACCGGCGCCGCTCAGTACCGGGTCGCCTGGCGCGATGGTGACGGCGAGCTGGTGGCGCGCCAGACCGACGATCCGACCAGGCTGCTGAACGAGCTGACTAGCGAAGCCCTGGCGCGAGGCGAGCAGGTACGGGAGCTGAGCGTGGGCCGCCCGACGCTCGAGGACGTCTACCTGGAGCTGACGGCCGATGGGTGACGCGATGGTGTTGACCTGGCGTCAATACCGCCTCGAGCGGCGCATGTTCTGGCGCAATCCCAGCGCGGCGTTCTTCAACTTCGTCCTGCCCTTGCTGTTCCTGATCGGCGGAGGCGCGATCTTGCACGGAAACCAGCACCAGCTCGACAAGCTCGTGCCGGCGATCGCCGGGATGAGCGTGATGTCGACCACGTTCACCGCGCTGGCCTACAACATCGTGTTTCTGCGCGAGCGCGGCGTGCTGAAGCGCATCCGCGGCACGCCGCTGCCGAGCGGCTCCTACTTCGGCGGCGTGGCCTGCAACGCCGTCACGAACACAGCGCTGCAGATCGCCATCATCGTGATCGCCGGACGGGTCGTGTTCGGGATCGGCTGGCCGCGAGACTGGGCGGAGCTGATCGTGTTCGTCCTGGCCGGCGTCGTGTGCCTGGCCGCGCTGGGCGTGGCGTTCGCGCACGTCATCCCCAACTTCGAGTCCACCGCCGCCTACGTCAACGCCGTCTTCCTGCCGGTCGTGTTCGTCTCCTTCTACGCGTTCGACACCGCATCCGCGCCGGAATTCCTGCGCAACGTCGCCGACGCGCTGCCGCTGAAGCCGCTGATCGACGGGCTGTACGGGGCGATGGTCAGCGGCTCGGGCCTGCACAGCAATCTCGACGCGCTCGCCGTGATCGCGCTGTGGGGCGTGTTCGGAACCTGGCTGGCGATACGGGGATTCACGTGGGAGCAGCGGCGCGGATAGGCTGTGGCGTATGAAGCAGCTGGCCGAGAACGTGTATCAACTGAAGGGCTGGCCGAAGAACGCGATCAACGTGTACCTCGTCGGGGACGTGCTGATCGACGCGGCGACGCGACAGGCGGAGCGCCGGATCGTGCGCCAGATCAGCGACCGGCCGGTCAGCGCGCACGCGCTGACCCACGCCCATCCCGACCATCAGGGATCCAGCCACGTGATCTGCGAGCGACTCGGTATCCCGCTGTGGTGCGGGCAGGACGACATTCCCGCGATGGAGACCCCCGGGGCGATCAAAAACCCGAAAGCCCCCGTCTGGCTCAACTGGGCACGGGAACACTTCTGGACCGGGCCCCCCCACCCCGTCGCGCGCGCGCTGCACGAGGGCGATACGGTCGCCGGCTTCACCGTCCTGGAGACCCCCGGCCACTCCGCCGGGCACGTCTCCTTCTGGCGCGAGTCAGACCGCGTGCTGATCGTCGGCGACGTGCTCGGCAACATGCACTTCATCACCGGCATGCCTGGCTTACACCTGCCCCCGGACATGTTCACGCCGGACCCGGCGCGCAACCGCGCCTCGGCGCGCAGGCTGGCCGAGCTGCGCCCGGCGCTGGCGTGCTTCGGTCACGGCGCCCCGCTGCGCGATCCGGACAAGCTCGCGCGGTTCGTGGCGCAGCTGCCCGACTGAAGACCATGAGCGATGGACTGTTCATCCCGTCCGCCGACGGGCTGCTGTACACGCCGACCGAGCACGCGCGCGGCCCGTGGGACCCGCGGGCGCTGCACGGAGGCGCGGCGGCGGCGCTGATCGCGCGAGCGTTCGAGCGGACGACGCCCGGCGAGGAGCTGCCGATCGCGCGGCTGGAGTTCGAGTTTCTGCGACCGATCCCGTTCGCCGAGCTGACCGTCAGCACCGAGATCGTGCGCCCCGGCAGGCGCGTGCAGGAGCTGGCAGCGGATCCTGGGGGTGGCGGGCAGGCGATGAGCTGATCGGGCGGGCGAGCGCGCTCCGCATCCAGGCGGTGCCCGCGGGACTGCCCGACCCCGAAGGACGTCTCGCGCAACCCGGCCCGGCGCCGATCGAGGCGCTGCCGGGACCGGAGCAGGGCAACGTCGTGCGCTTCGCGCTGAACGACCTCGCGACGACGAGCCTGGCGACTACGGGTATGGAGATGAGCTGGCTCACCGACCCCTCCTCGCTGGGGCCCGGCAAAGTCTGGATGCGCCCACGCGAGCCGATCGTGCCGGGTGAGCAGGCCTCCCCGCTGGTGGCGCTGGTCGCGACCGCCGACTTCGCCAACGGCGTCAGCCGCGAGCTCGAGTTCGACTCCTACCTGTTCATCAACGCCGACCTCACGCTCCACCTGTGGCGCCCCCCGCACGGCGAGTGGATCGGACTGGACGCCAAGACCGTGCTGATGGACGGCGGCGCCGGGAGCGCGGAAAGCGTGCTGCACGACCTGCACGGGCCGGTCGGGCGCGCACATCAGACGCTCGTAGTCCAGCCGCGCTGAACAAGGCCGGGACGGTTCTCTTTCTCTCTCCCCTACCCCACCAGAATCGGGATCCATCTGCGCTATAGTTGCATAGACAACTACCTTGGGCCCCAGAACCTCTTTCTCCGGGCCACGAAAAGGAGCCGAAATGTCTGCTGAGTCAGCTGTAGCAACCCCTACCGAGACGATCCTCCCCACGGGCACGTGGAAGGTCGATCCGGTCCATTCGAGCGTCGAGTTCCAGGTCAAGCACCTGGGTATCGCCACTGTCAAAGGCCAGTTCGCCGAGTTCGAGGGCACGCTCGAGGTCGGCCCCGAGGGAGCAGTTGCCCACGGGACCGTCAAGACCGCCAGCGTCAACACCCGCGAGCCCCAGCGCGACGAGCACCTGCGCTCCGCGGACTTCTTCGAGGTCGACACCTACCCGGAGATCGCCTTTCGCTCGACCACGATCAGGACAGTCGGCGAGGACGAGCTCGAGATCGAGGGCGCCCTTACGATCCACGGGGTCACCAGGCCGATCACGCTGAAGGCGGAGATCGAGGGCACCGAGACCGACATGCAGGGCAACGACCGCGTCGGCCTATCCGCGAGCACGCAGATCAACCGCTCCGACTTCGACATCCGCTTCAACGCAGCGCTGGGGTCGGGCAACGTCGTGGTCAGCGACAAGGTCAAGATCCTCGTGAACATTTCCGCGGTCAAGGCCTCCTGAGCGGTTGCACACCGCGCCTGCTGCCACGCCGAGCGATCCCATAGAAATCGCCCTTGATTATCGTTTTTTCTGCTCTTAGCGTGTCGAGTCTCCAGCTGCTGACCCCATAGAAAAACCCCGCGTTAGCGGGGCCTTTCCTTAGCAGGTCGATAAACCGGATTCTGTCGTTGAGCAGCCATCCATCTGTGCGGCCTACCTGGACCTTGGCGAGCAGCCTGCGAACGGTCCACTTTGGCCTTGCATCGGGTGGGGTTTGCCCAGCCGCCGCGTCACCGCGACGCTGGTGCGCCCTTACCGCACCATTTCACCCTTGCCGGCCCGCCGTTCACGTGGGACGGCGGACGTAGGCGGTTTGTTTCTGTGGCACTTTCCCGCGGGTTTCCCCGGGTCGATCGCTCGACCACCTTGCCCTGTGATGTCCGGATTTTCCTCGAAGGCCTCTCGGCCCCCGCGGCTGCCTGACCTGCACCTTCACGGTAGCGCGCCGAGGGTGCGGTGTAAAGGCGATGCAACCCGACTAACCGCGACTCGGGCATTGCGCCCCGCGCTCAAACGCTCCTGAGCAGACCCACGATGCGCCCGAGCACCTGCACGTCGGCGCTGCGGATCGGCTCCATCGTCTCGTTCTCGGGTTGCAGGCGGACGTGGTCGGACTCTCCGAAGTAGCGCTTGACGGTCGCCTCCTCGCCGAGCAGCGCGACCACGATGTCGCCGTCCTGAGCGGTGTCCTGCGAGCGCACCACCACGTAGTCGCCGTCGAGGATGCCGGCGTCCTTCATCGAGTCGCCCCGAATCTGGAGCAGGTACTGGCCGTCCCCGCCGCCCGCAAGCTCGGGCACCGACACGTACTCCTCCACGTTCTCCTCGGCGAGCACCGGCTGACCGGCGGCCACCGAGCCGAGCAGCGGCAGGGTGTTCGGGCGCACGATCCCGCGCACGCTGTCCACCGCCGCGCCGGCCGCCCGGTCGAGCAGCTCGATCGCGCGCGGCTTGGAGGGGTCACGGCGCAGCAGGCCGATCTTCTCCAGATTGGCCAGGTGGGCGTGCACCGTCGAGGACGAGGCCAGGCCGACCGCTTTGCCGATGTCGCGCACCGTCGGCGGGTAACCGTACTTGGCCGAATGCTTGCGTATGAAGTCGAATATCTCCTGCTGGCGCTTGGTCAGATCCATGCCTGTTCCGCTCCCTGGTGGTCGGGTTGATTGGGGACTTCGACGAACATGTGTTCGCACCATAGCGCGCCCGGTGGACAGATGCAAGTGTTGGCGAGGGCGCGGGTATACTTGCCCCCTCTGCGCCGATGGCGGAATTGGTAGACGCGCAAGGTTGAGGGCCTTGTGGACCGCTAGGTCCGTGGAGGTTCGAGTCCCCCCGGGCGCATGAGGAAAACGCCCATAACGTGGGGTTTCCCTCGTTTTGCTTGATCTTCGCCTCCCTCTGCGCTAATGTTCGGATTGTTGTCAATGGCAACTCCGAACACTTTTCCGAACATTCAGGGTCTTGATGTTCGGACCGCCAAGGAGGCACGATGAGCTACAGCTTTGCGAAGGGGAAGTGGGAGGTCCGGTGGCGGGACGCCACTGGAAAGCAACGCTCACGTCGCTTCGACGACGAGCAGCTTGCCGTCGCATTCGATGACGCGGTCGGTGGCGTTGACCCCGATGAGCGGAGCGACTCCAAGGCCGACTACGGATCCCAAGGCGGCGTGTATCCCTATGAGACCAAGGACGGCACACGCTGGCGCTACGTCGCTAGACGCTCCGACGGCTCCCCCACGAGCAAGCGTGGCTTCACGAGCCCACGTGCGGCGCGGGACGCCAAGCGTCGGCTCACCGAGAAGGTCGAGCGCGGCGAGCTGCGCCACACCAAGCGCACCTTCGGCTCTTGGTGGCAGGAGTGGTTGCCGAGCCGCAAGCCTTACCTCGAGCCCGGGTCCTGGGACAACTACGAGGTGCACGGCCGCAAACGCCTGCTCCCCGTTCTCGAAGCAAGCCGGCTGGAACGGCTCGACGAGGGGCCGCTCCACGAGCTCGTGGACGTCCTGGCCGAAGAGATCGATGCCGAGGAACTGGGGCCGAAGACCGCAAACAATGCACTCGGCACGCTCGTTGTCTGTCTCAACGCAGCCGTCAAGGAAAAACTTATCCCCCGCAACCCCGCTCTGGAGATCGAGCGTTTCCCGCTCGATCATGTCGAGCGTGACTACCTGCGCATGCTCGAGATCCCGCGCTATCTGGAGTGCTGCTCGGATCTGTACAGGCCTCTGGCTGAGGTGCTTCTGCGTGACGGTCTGCGGATATCGGAAGCGATCGCGCTTCAGAGAGAGGATCTCGAACTCGACGACAACGGCGGTGCGATCGTCGTGTACCGCTCGCACAAGCGCGCAGCGAAGCACAAGAGCTCGGGCAAGCGCAAGACGGTTGTCGGATCCACCAAGTCCGACAAGTTCCGCCGCGTCGAGGTCGGCCCCCGCCAGTCGACGATGCTGCGCGCGCACCTGGCTCATCGAGCCACCCAGCCCGGCGGTGATGCGCCAAAGGCGCTCGTCTTCGTCATGCCAAGACGGACGACCAAGCGATCAAACGGACGCTGGGAGGGCGCTGGCGCCTGGGGGCCGATGGACCGGAACACCGTTAGCCGCGACTGGCATAAGGCGGCGCTCATCGAAGCCGCCTTGCGCGACATGCCGCTCCATGCCCTGCGTCACAGCGCCGCCGCGGCTTGGCTGGCAAGCGGGCAAACGCTGGCCTATGTGCAACAGCAACTCGGCCACGCGAGCATCACCACCACCCAGCGCTACTACGGCCACCTCGAGCGCAACGTGCTCGCCGCCGGCGCCGCCGCCACCGAGGACGAGATCGATCGCCTCACCGAGCTCGCCGCATAAAGCTTAGGAACCATCCGCACCCGGATTCCGCGTCGCCACACTCGGCCCCCCGGGCCGCCACGCCTTCCGCGCTTCGTCGATCCAGCGATCGAGGTCCTCCGCGACGAACCGCAGCGGGCCCTCCTCCCCGCCGATCCGGATCGAGGGGATCCGCCCGGAGTTCGCCGCGTCGTACACCCACGTGCGCGAGACGGCGAGATCCTTCGCCACTTCGCCGGGTCTGATCAGCTCAGCCATCACGCGCACCTTTCCTGCTCGCGCTCCCAGGCCGCAATCGTCGAGCGTCGGTAGCGCACGTAGCGACGCAGCTTGAGGTGCGGGATGCGCCCGGCCCGTCGTCTCGTTGTAGACCCAGGCCGTGGTGACGCGCAATCGCCGCGCGAGTTCCTCCGCGATCATGTATTCGCAGCCCGTCACCCAGCGCGTCGTCCTGCCTCGTTTGCCTCCGGTCCTGTCATCTGCTGTGTGCTCATCGTCCTTCCCTTCTGTCCTGTGCTTCAGCGCGAACCTATTCGCGCGTCTGGGGTCCGGTTCCGTCCGGCCCCGTGCCTCGTCTACTCCGCCTCCGTGTCTCTGCGGTACTTCTCCCAGCCCTTGATCACGTCCCAGCCCTCGCCGGCGCGCTTGAACACTTTGCCCTCGCGACGCGCCAGGTGTGCGTAGACGTTCTGTAGCGGGGCTTCCAGCGCGGCGGCGATCTCGGCTGGCTTGGCGCCCGGGTGCTCGGCGACGTACTCGGCTACCTGGACCCATCCCAAGCGCTTCTTGATGCCCTTGCCGCCGTCGAGCGCGGCCAGCGCGGTCGATACCCGCTTCTCCCGATCGGCCAGCTCGGGGTAGGTCTTCTTGTCCTCGCGGACTTTGTCCAGCTCCTGCATGAGGAGTTGGCGCGCCGCGTCGAGCGGGTTCTCCGTCTCCTCCTCGTGGCTACCAGACACTTCGCGACCTTTCGTTGACTGACCTTGACATTTCCTAGATTAGGTTCTACATTACTCTATATAGAGTCTCTTAGCTCTATGTATACTACTGAACTCTACAAAGGAATGGGTGTCATGTCAAGGGCAATATCGAATCGAGCAGAGGACCGGGCCTTCGGCCCCCGCGATCAGCAGCTGGAGCCGCCCTGGGAACGGCCGCGCCGCTCCGGGTTCTGGCGGGTCGTGGGCTGGTTCCTCTTCGCGATCTTTCTGCACGGATGGATCGACCCGAACGGGCCTGACGCGTTCGGGTGGAGCTTGCAGCTGCTGATCTTCGGCTGGGCCGGCAAATCGGTCTACCGTGGCGTCCAGGAGGGCCGCATCCCCGTCCGCTGGCTCGTGCGCCTCGCTTTCGAGATCCGTTGGGGCGTCGCGATCTTCTTCGCGCGGCACGCGCCCCTGCGCCTCGTCGAGTCCGCCGAGCGCCGCCGCCTACAGGCGCGAGCGCCTGGAACCCGAGCCGTACGTCCCGACCGCCGCGGACGCCCGCTACGCGATCGAGGCCCTCGGCGGTGGCGCCTACTTCGGCGTCTACGAGGACGGCGAGTGGGCGACGGCGGAGCCCGAAAGCGGCACGATGGTGATCGGGCCGCCCCGGCGGGGGAAGACGACCGCGGTGATCATCCCGACGATCCTCGGCGCCTCGGGGCCGCTGCTCAGCACCGCGACCAAGCCCGAGGTGATGGAATCGACGATGCGCGCCCGTGGCGAGATCGGTCAGCTGTGGTGGTTTGACCCCGCCGGCGAGGTCACGCAGATGCCCGAGGGTGTGCGCCGCCTGCACTGGTCGCCGATCGCGGCCTCGACGACCTGGGATGACGCGCTGCTGACGGCCCATGCGATGACCGAGTGCACCCGAACCGGAGCCGGGACGACGAACGAGAGTCACTGGACCGAGCGCGCCGAAACGCTCCTCAGCCCGCTCCTGTACGCCGCTCATCTGATGGAGGGCTCGATCGAGGACGTGATGCGCTGGACGCACCATCACGACCTCGGGCCGAGCCTCGAGGTGCTCGCCTCGAGCGAGGACCCGATCGCGGCCGACTCACTGATCGGGATTCAGCGGACCGACAGTCGCGAGCGCTCCAGCATCTTCTCGACCGCCGCCGGCGTGTTGAGCGCCTACAAGAGCAAGGGCGCAAGGCAGACCGCCGCGGACCCGAACTTCGACCCCGACGAGTTCGTGCGCTCCTCAGACACGATCTACGTCACCGCGCCCGACCACAAGCAGCGAGCCTGCGAGCCGCTGGTCGTCGGCCTCGTCGAGCAGATTCGCCACCGCGTCTACCACCACGCGGCGCTCGGCACCCCGGGCCTCCGCCGCATGGTCTTCGAGCTGGACGAGTTCGGGAACGTCATCAAGCTGCCGAACATCCTCGAGCTCGCCTCACAGGCCGGCGGCCAGGGACTGGACCTCGTGATCGTGATCCAGGACCTCGTCCAGGTCGCCACCCGCTACGGCCAGCACGTCGCCGAAGCATTCCTCAGCATGTTCCAGACCAAGTTGCTGTTCCCCGGTATCAACGACGTCAAGACCCTCGACGCGGTCTCCGCGGTGATCGGCGACTACGACCGCCAGGTCGTCTCCTCCTCCACCGGCCAGAGCGAAAGCGAGGAGTGGCTCAGCGCGACCGGCAGCAATCAATCCTTCAACTACCAGACACAGCGCCAGCGGCTCGTCACTGCCGCCGACATCGCCCAACTGCAACAGGGCCAGGCTCTCCTGCTGCGCGGCGCCGAGCACGAGCTGATCCGCCTCACCCGCTGGTTCGAGATGGACCCGTTCGCGAGCATCGGCGACCACCCCCGCTCACGCCTCGCGGCGTGACCTCCCGGCAATGTCAACTACTTCTACCCGGCGAGCTTCGCATCCGCTTCTAGTTCACCTTCGCTGAGTTCCGGCTCGATTGTATTTGAGGGGCGATAGGGAAAGGTATAGACCACGCGTGACGGCGTCGAGTTGCTGTCGAAGTCGTAGATCGTCTCGCCGTTTTCGCGTCGTGGCACCGGCCACAAGAACATCTGCGACTTTGCCATAGCCAATGCCCAAGCTTGCGCCACAACCGGCGGCATCACTAGATACGGCTCCGCAACCTGTTCAGTCCCGATTTCACGCCGGATCAAGATGTACGTCCCTTGCCGGGTGACCACCGGGTAAAAGTCGCCTCCCGCGACCGAGAATCTACGCATACCACCCACCGCTCCCAACTCATGAACCAGGTACAAAACGGGCGTCACCGCTGGTGCAAGGAACAACCCCCGACCATATGAGGAATCGACAGCGATGCTGAGCGTTTGGTTACTCGCGCTGCTCCTTCCCAGCGTGTAGGCGAACAGGCCCGCGGAGGTATGCATCAGGTGCAGTTCGCCGGGACACCCGGCGATCGAGGTGCCAGGTGCTTCAGCCGCCGCTCCTTCAGCGCCCCCGAGATAGAGCGCCGTTAGGTCTTCCCGTATCCAGCGCGGGCCCCCAGTTACCAGCGGCGTTGGGCATTCATTCATCAATCCTGGGCTCGTGACGACTTCAGGCGCCACCGGAGCAGCATTGCCAGCAGATCGCGCAGCTTCGGCGGCGCTTTTCGCAGCGATCCCCGAGGTGTCCGGCTTCTTCTTACCCGACGACCCAAACGGGCTAATCACCTCCAGCGCTACTTTGACGTCGTGAGCGACCTCCCGAGCGTTCCGCTTAGCCCAGACCACACCAACCCAGCCTCCGAACAGCAAGGCTGCCGCGATAACAAAGACCCGCGACCGCGCGACGCCCGTCGTGGTGAGGGCTGATTGGCAGCTTACGGATCAACCTAGCGAATTCGCGCTTGGCGACGTCCAGGAAAGGTGTGGTGTTATCGACGGTGCGATCCGCATACATGCCGATTTGCATGTCAACCCACGCCGCGAACTTCTTCCCCCAAATCGGCTCCGCAAGGCCCATGCCCAACTCATCGTGATCGCAAATGTCGTCTTCAACATGTGCACGCCCGAATGCCACCAGCAGAAACGCGACGACTACCAGCAGGCCCTGCCAAGAGCCCGGGCTGACGATGAAGCCCACCACTGCGACCGCCACCATCACCAAAAACGACAACACGTAGACACCAAGCAACCGCCACAAACGCTTCTCCCGGAGCAGCAAAACTCGCTTCCAGTTGACCCAATCGAAGACGTCGTAGATCACCGCCAACCCTGCGGTCACCGCGACGAATCGCTCGCCGATTGGCGTGTTCACGAACAGCTTTATGACCAGCACAAGGCTTACGAGGGAGAGAATCGGAATTACGAGATGTCGCGCCAAGCTACGGCCTTCTTCGATCGTGCTCCGGTCGGGGTTTCGCTGGGATTCGTGCTTGCTCGAACCATCCATGGCTGTCTTCTTCCCGTGCTTCTGCTCGCTCCTACGACGTTCTCGCTTGCTTTTGGGCCCCTTTCTACCCTTGCTCATCCCATGCATCTCCGGGACTTATGCGCGACGAGAAGCCTTGCTGAGACGCCAACCACAGGAGCCGAGCTCCGCTCAGCGTCGCGACACCTCGACGCCGCTGAGCGACATTTCTGGGCGATCTGATACGGTTTCGCTGTCATTTGGGTCCGATGCTGTGGCTCACTGCCATAGATCTACATATGGGTCGTCCTTGGTCGCCTGGCTAGTCGCCATAATTCTTGGCGTCCCGCGTCTGCACGTTCTCAGTCCATCGGGTCAATCCAGTAACGAACCTGTGATCAATCGTCGCCGTCGCTTCGACTCCGCGGGTCGCACGTCGATGGCCCAGCCCGGCAGGCAGATCTAAGCCCTGGATGCGCGCTGGAATCGCGCACCGTCCAGCTCCTCCCGCCTTGACCTCCCCACCCCCCACCGGGATAATTCGAGTATGGCTGAAGAGGACGCTCAGCCCCGGCGGCGGTGGGCACTCTTCGGCGTTCGGCGCGACTATGTGGACGCGCTGGAAGCGAAGCACGCCGAGACCGTTGCCGAGAACGCCGAGCTGACCTCGGGCCTGCTCCTCCGCGCGTCTCGCGCTCGACGAGTCCGCGGGCTGGTCAAAGCGTTTGCCGGCCGGCTTGGCTGAGCTCTCGTCGCTCGCGGCGGGCGATTTGGTGGGCGAGGACGTGCAGGGGCGCCTCGGAGCGGCGGTTCTCGCGCTCGCGGGCGAGCATCTCCTGGCGCGTGTCGAGGTTTCCCTTGGCGAACCCGCGGGTGAGCTCGATCGCGATACGACTTGGAACGACAACGGCAGGCCGATCCGGACGCTCGTGCGCCTCGGTGGGTGCGCGGTGGACTGCACTTGGCAGCCCGGCGTGGATGCGGGGCCCGATACGACCGGGGTGATCGAGGGTCTGTGCTACCGCGGTCGTCTGCTCGCTCGCCGGTGTCGCGGCTTCGCGTGTGCAGCGCGATCCCGTGACGCAGCTCGGCGATGAGCGCTCTCTGGCGCGTCATGAGGCGTTGCGTGCCCGCTTGCGGCAGCCGGCAGGGACCGTGAGGGTCGTCTTTGATGAGAACAGCACCGTGGAGTATCAGAAGCTTTTTGGCGGGATGGCGTGGGACGCGGCGCTCTCCCGCGTGGCCGCTGATCTGGATGAGATCGCGCGGGCGCATGGCGGCCAGGCCTACCAAGTCTCACCGCCTCCCGACCAAGTCACGGTGCTTCAATTTCGGCTGCTCGTCGACGCGGGCGACGTTGACGCGGCCGCTGTCGCCGCGCAAGCGGGGCTGGCCGACTACGACGGGTTGAGCTGGCGCGTTGATGTCCCGTGATCATCGGGGCGGCCATCACGAATACCGCTACCAAAGCGCTCAGCGGGATCGACCACGACTACGCCGCGGTCTGTGCTGATCTCTCCTCGGGTTGGACGTTGTGTGCGACGGACAGGCTCGCGAAGGACCCGTCGCGTCTGCAGATCATCGGACGGCGCTACACCTACACCGCGCAGCTGAACGACTACGTGCTGCCACCGGGGTTGTGCGTCTGCCGCCGCGATCCCTGCGTCTGCCAGGAAGAACACCTCACACCCGGTGATGATCCCGGCGTCCTGTTGATCGTCGGCGCGAGGGCGCGCAAGGCGTGGGATGAGAGCGACGAGGACGTGCTGCGCCTCCCCCGCCACGACGAGACGTTCACCCAGAGTCACGACCCACTCGACGATGCGACGCTTGCGCTGCTGACCGAGCGTTGGGATCACGCGCACCAGCGACGCGCCGCCACGTTCACGGGGCCGATCGGGCATTGGAAGAAGCTGAACGAGATCCGTTCGTTCGTCGCGCACGAGCAGGGATCGATCGTCCGCCTGGCCGAGCAGGCATGGGACCCCGAGCGCTTCGCCGAAGGCCAGCTGGCCCTCCTCACCCAGGGGCCGGCCGCCACCGCGTCAGCCGCGAGGGAATTCGTGTATCGCCTGCCGAACCTCGACGTGCCACTGCTCGTCGAGGACGTCGGCGAACACGAGCTGATCATCAGCTGCGGCGACGAAGACCTGGTCCGGGTCGAGCAGTACCTGCGCGCTGAGAAAGACCGGCCGCTGCGGTTGACGCTCGACACGGACGAAACGGACCGGAAGATCTCCTCCGAACGCAGGACGTTGCGCGCCGCCGAGAGCGCCGACCGGCTTCGTCTGCTGATCGGCGACCCTTCGTTCGCGACATCCACACCGGACCGCGGGCTCGCTCCGTGGTTCAACCCGGAGCTCGACCCGGGACAGCGACACGTCGTCCACGCGGCGCTCGCCGCGAATGAGATCCTCGCGGTGCAGGGGCCACCCGGTACCGGTAAGACGACGGCGATCTGCGAGATCGTTCTGCAGCACCTCGATAAGGATCCCCACGCCAAGATCCTGCTCGCCGCGCAGACCCATCAGGCCGTGGACAACGTGCTCTTGCGGTTGACTGAAGCGAGCCCGGATCTGCCGATCGTAAGGCTCGGCAGCAAGTACACGATCGAGCGCGCGAACGAGCAGATCCGCAAGCGCTACTGGATCGACAGCGCCGAACCGTGGTTCCCGCCGACGCAGCGTCGCGCTGACTCCTACCGCCAGCTGGTGCACGCCAAGGCCGGCGCGGGTGACATGTCCCTCGACCAGGTCATGAACGGGGTGCTCGACGTGCAGGCGGACTACCTCGCGTCGATCGGCCCGCAGCTCACTGCCCAATGAGCGCCTCGCCCGCGCGAGCGTGATCGCGGGCACCTGCGCGAGCGTGCAGAACAACCCCACGTCAGGGCGATGACGTTCGCGGTGGCGATCCTCGAGGAGGCCGGCAAGGCCACCCCGCCAGAGGCGCTGATGGTCGCGCTGCGCTCGCACAAGACGATCTTCGTCGGCGATACCCGCCAGCTGCCACCGCACATCTGGGACGCCATGCAAACCGTGCTCTACGACCCGGAGAAGCTCACGACTGAGAACCCGCACCTCGAGGACAAGGCCGCGGAGATGCGCCGCGCGATCGAACAGCTCGGCGCGAGCCCGCACGAGCGTCAAGCCGCCGATGAGGAGACGCTGTTCGGTCACTTCGCCGAACACCTCCACGGCACCGAGCACGAGGTGACGCTGAACACGCAGTACCGGATGCTCCCGCCGATCGGCCAGCTCGTCTCCGAGGTCTTCTACGGCGACATCGGCGGCCTGAAACACGGCCGCCAGACACCGATCGACCCGCGTGTCCAGGCATACGCCGGCGAGATCCGCGTGAAGCTGATCGACATCCCCGGCGAGGAGGAAAAGGGACCGGAAGGCAAGAGCAAGCAGCGCAGCGGAGAGGTGCAATACATCCGCCGCGAGCTGAAGGCACTCCAGCACCACGCAGAACACACCCCGCCGCCGCCGGACGGCCCGGAGCGTCTGGGTGTCGCCCTCATCACCCCCTACACCGCGCAGGCCAAAGAGCTCCGCAGACACATCGACCTCACGAACTACCCCGACCTCGCCGTGCGGGTCGGGATCGTCGACAGCTTCCAGGGCGACGAGGACCAGGTGGTCATCCTCTCGATCGCCGGGACGGAAGCAGGCTTCCTGAAGACCCCGAACCGGATCAACGTCGCGGTCAGCCGCGCCCAGGACCTGCTGATCATCACGACCGCGCTGCACCAGGCGATGAACAACCGCATCGGCAAACCGCTCGGGAACGTCACCAGGTTCATCGACGAGCAGGTCAAACAGGGCGACCCCGCCTACCAGATCCAACGGCCACCACAACCGAAGCCCAATGCTCCGGGCAGGGGCGCGCGATGACCGTTCTCTGCTCGATCCCGGTCCAGATCCCCGTACACCGCATCCGCGTGACGGCGAAATGCCTCGCGACCGGCGGACCGGTGCACACCGCCACCTTGCGGCTCATGGACTACTGGGGCGAGAGCCCCGAAGAGATCGCCGAGGTCCTCGGCCTCGCGATCTCCTACGTGAAGCGCCTGATCGGCCACTGGAGCATGGCGGCGAGCCCGTCGAACGGGAATTCGTCCTCTGGGTCGACAACGCCCGCGGCCGCATCCTGCCGCACACCGCGCTCACCGGAGTCGCGGTGAAGCCCATCAGGGGCGGACCGCACACCTTCCAGCTCGAACCGCCACTCTCGAAGGACGGCCTCACCAGCATGGGGCTGCAGGCAGGGCTCTCCTGGGACCTCGGACTCGAAGGCTACGTCGAGGTCCTCGAGGTCTCAGACGTGCGCGCCGATATCCGCGACCCGTCGCTCCCGCACGTCCTGCGACTACCCGACACCCAGCTCGTGATCCGCTCCGGCCAAGCAGACGCCCACCCCTGGGAATTCGCGGTCACCCAGCACGGCGTGCACGAGCCGCAGCTCACCGCGTGGGCGCAGACCAACTACGCCAAAGACCTCTCGAGCTCGTCCGGCGACAGCAAGCTCCACCTCCCCCTACACGCCACCCAGCCACCTCACCCAGCTGACCGGCCGCAAGGCCAGTGGGAGCAGCTCGAGCCACACCCGAGGCGACCTGCGCCAGCGGGTCTCCGACGCAGCCGACGCTGCCCGAGAGCGGCTCGTGCTCTGCGCGCCGGACCTGCGGTACGTCCCGACCTGGATAGAGCAAACCCTCGAGAACGCCGCCGAACGCGATATCGAGATCGTGCTCTGCCCAGCAAAGGCCGAGCACCTCCCACGCGATTGGCACTTCGACTTCACCACCACACCGACTCGCCGATCAGCCACCCGTCCTGTCGCTCATCTCAGACGAGGACCACGCCGTCATCCACTCAGACCCCGCGGCGTGCCTGGACCGCGACGCCCCACCAGTCCATCAGAGCCTGCATGCGACCAACCAGCACACGGCGATCGGACGTCTCCTCGACAAGCTCCGCATCGCCCGTCTGCGACGCCGGCCACCCGCCCCCAAGCTCACCCCCCAAGTCATCGCGTCGATGCTCCGCCGAGAGCTCGAAAAGCTCCGGGCCGAACTACCCCAAACCGTACAGGCCGACATCCAACCCGCCGACGAGCAGTTCGCGATCGAGACACTCGACCGCCACCCCCCGCGCGAGCAACCAACCAAGGCCGCATGGAAGGCCGCGGCCGGGATCGCCTGGGAGCGCATCCTGATCGAGCGCGTCGCTCACCTCGCGACCCGACACGAGCAGCTCACGATCACCGCCGAGCGCTGGAAGCCACCCGGCGTCAAACTCGACCTCGACATGATCGTCCACGACCGCCAGAAGAGCGTCGTATGGATCCTCGACGCCAAGAACGCCGACCGCAACGACGACCAGCTCACCAAAATGCGCAGCCAGATCCGCCTGCTCCAGCGCAACCCCGAGCTCACCCACGGCTGCCCAACCATCATCGGCCTCATCGTCCACCGCCGACGCCAGCTCGACACCACCCCCCAACCAACCGAGCACCACAACATCCTCCGCTGCACCCTCCAAGGACTCGCCGACCTCCTCCTCGCCAAACGCCTACCCGGCACAAGCTAAAACCAGGAGGAGCTTCATGTTTAGGAAAGCCCATAACACCAAAGGCCCACCAAGCACAGGCCAGCCCCTAGACGCAAAATGACCCGGCGCACGAGTATCGCGGACTTCGTGTGTAGCTGAGCGTCCAGCCGCGAGGTAGAGTTCGCACCGATGGAACCCGCCGTCATCTCGCTCATCGGCGTCGCATTGAGCGCGGCCGGAGTCATCGTTCGCGCACTCGCCCGCCGGCGCCGCCGTGTCGCAGGGCAGGCAGGGGAGGGCAGGCGTTTGACCGCATTCCGCACTACCGCATCCTTCTTGTGCTCGTCGTAGTAGTTGGCGCCCAACTCTTGATACGCGACGCCGTCGCGCAAGACATAATAGGCGATTTCCAGGATGCGGCGGCCAGCGGCGATCGCGGCCTTCTTGCGCCCCCGGCGGGTAGCGATGCGGCGGTAGACCGTCCCGAGGTACGTGTTCTTGCTCCGCCCCGCGGCTTGCCCGGCTTCCGTCAGCGTTCTGCGCAGCGTGGGACTCCCCTTACGGGTACGCGCCGTCCGTCGTTTCCCGGCGCTTTCGTTGCTCCCCGGGCACATCCCGCCCCAGGAGGTACGATGCGCCGCGCTCTGAAAGCGGGTCATGTCGGTGCCCACTTCGGCCACCACCACTTCCGCCACCCGTTCACTGATCCCCGGGATCGTGTCCAACTGGGTCATCCGGACGGCAAAAGGGGCCAGTCGCTACGCCACCTCAGCTTCCAGGGCCTCGATTTGCTTGTCCAGGTAGCGTACGTGATCCAACTGCAGCCGCAACATCAGGTGCTGGTCGGGAGTCAGCCGCCCATGCAACGCGTCGACCAGTTCTTCGCGGGTGGCCCGCAGCCGGCTGTGCGCCAGCGCCGCGATGTCCCCCGGCCCGCCCTGTCCAGCCGCCAGGGCTTCCAACATCGCGCGGCCCGACGTGCCCAAAATGTCGCTCACGCGCGACGTGCGTGATCTGCAACGCATTCAACCAGTCGAGCAGCGTCAGCAAGGCCCGGGTCGCCGTGCCAAAGGTCCGCGCTTCGCTGTGTCCTGGGACCACTACGTGCACCACCACGGTCTTCTTGTGCACATCACATCCTGCGCACCGCTCGTACACGACCTACAAGCCGGCCATCCCGATCCTCCCTGCAGCGGTTCACGGCGATCCGTTATAAGGGGACTCTCCTCCGCGTGCTCGCTCGAAGGCGGCAACAATCTGTGGTGCTCCGGATCGCCGGGGTCAGACTCTCGTACGGGCTCTCGGCACCAAGAAGAACGCGACCTCTCTTCCCCCGCCGCAGCTCATTGCTTCTATCATTGCCTCAATTTTCATGCTGTGTGGCGCTGCTCTCGTGCAGCATGGCCGACTCCTTTGAAGGATCGTGGGGATTTTCCACCCTCGGCGGTGCCGGGGGCCAGACCGTCGTAGGCGCGCTCTCCACCGGAACCCACGGCGGCGATTTCGATCGCCCTCCGCTCGCGGATGCGCTCGTCGCCCTGCACCTGGTCGTCGACGGCGGCCAGCACTATTGGATCGAACAGGGCCATGTCAATCGGGCGCCCTTGACCGATGAGGGGAAACTGCGCGCGTTCTACGGCGCCGCCAGGTACGGTGGCCCCGGCAACTTCGGCGTCATCTATGATGATGACCTCTTGCGCGCGGCCATGGTCCAGGTCGGACGCTTCGGCATCATCTATTCCGCCGTCCTCCAGGTCACGCCGCAGTACGGGTTGCGTCAGGAACTCCTGCTCGACGAGTGGGAGAACGTGCAGCACCTGATCGCCGACCCGAATTCCGCGCTGTTTGTGAAGCCGTTTGGCGGATCGATTTCTCAACGTTTTCTGCAGATCGCGGTGAATCCGATTCCGAGCACGAACGGCTCCACGCACGTCTGTGGCATCACGCGGCATTGGACGGTGCCGCTGTTGGCGGTGCCGTCGTCGGCCCCCCGTCACCTGGCCCGGTTCGGGGAATCCCGCGGGGCGGCCCGAGCGGGTCGGCAACATCCTTATGGCGAGCGACCCCCTGCTGAACGCCCCGCGGTTTTCGGCCGCCGGCAATGGTGTCGCCTTCTCGCCAAATGACGCTGGCATCACCTCGTTCAACGTCTTTGACGCCGCGTGCGCCGATGCCAACTTCATGGACGGGATCGTCAACGGCGTCTATACGGAGATTGACGACTTCCTGAGCCACAAGAATGTTCCAACCGGCGGGTCTCTGGGTGCGATCTCCGAACGCCTCGGCCTCGGGTTGCTCTCGGCGTTTTTGCATGGGATCCGGGGACTCCTGACCGCGTTCCTCAATTCCTTGAGACGCGACGGATCCACCGTCGGTCAGGCGCTGAACACCCTGCGCACCATGCTTCTGGGATCCTCGAATCGGTTGGAGCGGGCCGCCGGACTCATCTTGTGGAGGGCGATCGCCGCCCAGGTCTTCCAATTCCAGCAGTCGCCGCAGACCTTCTCCGCCATCAGCTACGCGGTCATGGACGGCCACGACTACGCCGACATGAGTTGCGACGTGAATGTGCGATCGATGGAAGTGTTCTTCGATGCCGCGGACCCCAACTTGCTTGCCTTCGTCAACCGCCTGCTGCAGTTCGAGATCGAGCAGGAGGTCGACTCCGGCCTCTCGGTTGCCGGATACATTTCGCTGCGTTTCTGCGGGCAGTCACGCGCCACCATCGCGCAGGAAGCCTTCCCGCGGACCTGTGCGATCGAGTGTGCAGGTCTCGCGGATGAGCTGGGCAGCAGCCAGTTCGTCGACTATGCGATCAAGCTCGCGCTCGACCCTACGATCAAAGGTATTCTGCACTGGGGGCAGCAGAATGAAAGCACCCAGGCCGACCTCGAGTCTCGGTTTGGTGACACGCCGGGCAACCCGACCGGCCCGCTGCAGCAATGGCGATCCGTCCTCGCGCGGCTGACGGACAACGGCCGATTGGACGGATTTAGCAGCGACTTCACGCGCCGCACCGGGCTCGAGATCGTTCAGCCGGTGATTTCCTCCTTTGCTGTCACGAGCCCGCCGTCGTCATCGACTCATTCCTGCACCGTGGCGTGGAACTGCGCCGGCAATCCGCCGGGGACCGCGGTCAGCCTTGAGGTTCGCCCGCCAACGGGCAGCGTGCCGGCGGCCTCGGGCCTTCCATTGAGCGGCAGCCGGACCATCGTCGCGACCCAGGCTGGCGCTTACGTGATCACCCTCATTGCCAGCCTGGATCGCAACGGCGCGGCCCGCACAGCCACGCAGGCTCAAACGGTGACGTTCGCCTAACGATGTTGGTCGGGGTCGTAGCGCACACGTTCATTCCGGTTCGGTGAGGCCCGTCGGGCCGTGTCTTGCCTTCTGGGTCCCTGGGATGTGAGCCGAAGCAACGCCGCGGGATGGCGGCGTCCGGCCGCCATCCTGCCGGGGCTCTGCACGGGTAGAATGCGTGCAGTCAGGCCGCGAGCGATGCCGAGCCGTGCTAGACTTTCGATTTTCGCAATGTGTCGCTGCGGCCGTCGAATGGGACCAGCGGTGCGATCTGGATCTGCCCGATGGGCGGCGGCACGATCACCTGCGGAGGTTCCCACGGATCACCGTCCGCGGCCGCGGCGCGGGCCGTGGTGACTACCAGCAGTGCGCCGCCCAGCAGCATTGCCGCGAATAGCTGTCGCATAATTGATTTCTCCTTCTGCCCGTGCGCCCGGTATGGGACGAACCGTCGCGCGCGCATCATGGGTAGGCCGCGCCGCGTCGCGGAGATCCCGTCACCACGGATTGTTCACCATGTTGTTACGGTCGGCGCGTGTCCTGGGGCATTGAGATGCGGCGGACGCGGTCACCTCACGGGTTGCAGCGACTGTAGCAACGCAGCGATTTGAACAGCATCGCCTGGCCTTTGAGCCACCGGGCGCATCGCTAGAACCTCAAGCAACGGCCAGCCGTCGACGCCGTGCGGCATCGCGCGCGCGGTAACGACACGGTCACGCTTCGCCCTATCCGAAATCCGTCTCCGCTGGATCGGTTTATCTCAGCACGTAAGAGACCGAGACCTCGTGCCTCTACTCTGCGATGAAAGGAGGTGATCCCCGTGCGAAAGTTTCTCGCGATCATGCTGATGGGCGGCGCGCTCATCGTGAGCGCGTCCGCGGCCTTCGCTCAGGACAATATGGGCACCGATCAGCCGGCTGTGGGCCAGAGCGACCAGACCTCGCCGTACACGGTCGACCAGCAGGCGACGCCGTTTGCGTCCAATACGCAGGCGCAGTAGCCGGTGCCCGAGACGGGCTGCCCGGACCCCGGGGTCCGGGCAGCGCCCGTGCCGGGGCCGGATCTTCGGGTGCCGCAGGCGTCCACGGATCCTCGGACGGCACACGACCAAGGTCACGGATGGGACGGCCCGTCGCCGTCGGTTCAATCCAAAACGCTACACGTGGTGTATCAGCGGGGGAGGGTGGATGGAACGTGGGCCCGGGACCGCGTCCGTTCGCCCGCTCCAGTCTCTGACGAGAGGAGAACTACTCATGATCGACAGGTTGGTGTGTTGCAAGCGCATCGTCCTTCGCACGCGCCCACACGGTCTGCGGCTGCTCGCGGCCGGAATGGTGTTGGCCCTGGCGGGCGTGTGGGGTCTGGCGGCCCAGCCGCGGACGACGGCGGCTCAGACGAGGGCACCCAAGGCGTACGTCGGCCTGTATGCCGAGAACGCAGTCGGTGTGGTCGATACCTCGACGGGACAAATGCTCCGGCGGATCAAGGTTCCGGCCGGACCGGAAGCCGTGCTCGTGACGCCCAACGGGCAGCGCGTGTATGTGACGAGCGAAGACGCGGCTCAGCTCAGCGTGATCGACACCGCGACCGACACGGTGATCAAGACGCTGACGCTCGGGCGCGGGCCGGAAGGAATCGCCCTGTCCCCCGATACCAAGACGCTGCTCGTTGCGATCTTCGACGAGAACAAAGTCGACGCCCTCGATACCTCGACGTTCCGGGTCATGGCACAGTTTCCGGTCGCCAAGCCGCACGGCGTCGCGTATTCGCCGGATGGACACACGGCGTACGTGGGGCAGCAGGACCAGCCGAACGATGACGCGATCATCGTCCTGGACGTTCCAGCGGGACGTGTTGCGGCGCGCGTGCCGGTCGATCAGGCGCCACGCGGGCTGACCGCCAGTCCCGACGGCAGCCTTCTCTACTTCACCACGGCGAACAGTGCAATGGTTCAAATCCTCGACACGGCGAGCCACGCCATCATTGCCCAGATTCCCGTAGGCCCGATCCCACACCAGATCGCGTTTACCCCAGATCACAAGTACGCGCTGGTCACGGTGCAGGGGACCGGGCAGCTCGCCATCGTCGATGCCGCGTCGCAGCAAGTCGTGAAGGACGTGGCGGTCGGTCACTTTCCCCACTGGGTCAGCGTCACCTCGGACGGCGCGCTCGCCTTCGTGACGAACGAAGGCGACGACACCGTCTCGGTCGTCGACATGGCCAAGGCGCAGGTCGTGGCGGTGCTCCCCACCGGCAACGAGCCCCGCAAGATCTCACTGCAGCGGGGTGACGGTGCGCTGGGCGACTACGTGCCGCCCACCGCCGCCGGGGCAGCGGCCGGGTTCGCCGCGGAGGCGCCTCGCCCCGCGCCCGCGCCGATGGCCGGAGATGTGCAGATCCGCATGCGAAACTTCGCGTTCGGCCCGGCGACGGTGACCGTCGCGGCGGGGCATACGGTCACGTGGATCGACGACGATGCCGTGCCTCACAGCGCGACGGCTCAGGGTGCGCAGTGGAACACCAATCAAGTCGTGCCCGGCGGAAGCTTCACCGTCACCATGACGAAGCCGGGGACCTATGCATACAGCTGCAACGACCACCCGTTCATGCAAGCGAAGGTGATCGTGACGCCGTGACGGTCCGCGGGCGCCGGTGGGCCCTGTGGTGTTGGGGCTCACCCGCGTCCGACCTGCGCCGTGCCCCCACCGGGACGTGTGTGTGTCGGCGGGCACGGCTCGAACCGAGAGGAGAATGTCGATGACGTCTCATCGTGCAGACGACGCTGCCGGGCCCCGATTCGACGAGCCGCCGACCGGCGCCCGTGCGCGGTGGCTGAGCCTCGCGCTCGCGCTGGTTGTTGCCGCGGCAGTCGCCGCGACTGCGGCCACAATCCGGGCCCATGAGGCACCGGCGCTCGCGGGCGCCCTCTTGAATCCGCCCGTGAATGCCTACGAGTTCCGGTTGCCGGACCAGGACGATCGCGTCGTGTCGCTCGCCGATCTCCGCGGCAAGGTCGTGGTGTTGACGTTCCTCTACACGCACTGTCCAGACGTGTGTCCGCTGATTGCCGACGCGATGCATACGGTGCACGGCCGGTTGGGGCCGGCGGCAAGCCGCGTGGCGTTCGTGGCGGTCAGCGTGGACCCAACCGGCGACAGCCGGGAAGCCGTGCGGAAATTCCTCGCGGTCCACCACGTGCGGAACGAGCTGACGTACCTGCGCGGGACGTTCGCGCAGCTTCGCCCGGTCTGGGCGCATTACTACGTCGGGAGTGACGCCAAGGCCGTCAATCCCGAGGCGGTGGCCGCGGCGACGCCCACGACCTCGGAAGTGGGCCATACCGCGATCGTGTACGTGATCGACCGGACCGGCAAGCTCGTGCTGTTCCTCCCGGGCAACCTGGACCCCGACGATCTTACCGCCGATATCCGAGCGCTGGCGACGCCGTAGACGTGCCGCTGCGGTATGGTCCGCGGTAGGACGCGCCCTCTGTCTGGTGTCCGTCCGGCGCCGCGCCAAGCCGTTGCAATCAACACGATGAGGGGACGATCGATCATGACGACACTCGTTGGTGGCGTTCTTCGTAGACTCATACGTGAACCGGCGACGGGCGCGGGACGGCGGGGCACGCGGCCGGTCCTGCCGACGCTGGCGAGCCTGGTGACGGTGGCGTTCGTCGGGCTCTCGCAGCTGCATCCTCTTCTGACGGCGACGGCGGCACCCGGCCTCGACAGCGGTGTCCCTCGCAGCCACGTGATCGGCATCGGGGAGACCGGTTCAGGTCACGGAGGGACGGCAACCGCCACCGGACCAGCCGGCGAGCTCGCCCAGTCACCGCAGGCGGCCGCGACTCAAGGGGTCCTTATCCACATTAGGAGCTTCACGTTCGGCCCGGCGACCGTGACCGTCGATCCCGGCCAGCAGGTGACGTGGGTGAACGATGACCCGGTCCCACATACCGCCACGGATGCGGCGAAAGCCTGGGATACGGGGCAGCTGCAGCCGGGGACCAGCGTCAGCGTCACGTTCACGAAGGCCGGGACCTACCTCTACAATTGCACGGTGCATCCGTTTATGCAGGCGACGGTCATCGTCCGCTGACGCGCGGTGAAGGAAGATGAATGATGGCCGACAACTGTAGCGTGGAGGGCAGCATGTTCAGAAAGATATCACCCCGTCAGGAACAAACCGACGAGCGGTTGATGAGCGAGTTGGCCGCGGGACGCCAGGAGGCGCTCGGGCCGCTCTACAGCCGTTACGCGCGCGTGGTCTTTGCGGTCGCGAGTCACTCGCTCGACCGGGCAGCCGCCGAGGAAGTCGTGCAAGACGTGTTTCTGACAGTCTGGCGGAAGGCCTCGGTCTTCGATCCCACGCGGGGTGCGTTTCGCCCGTGGTTGCTTCAGATCGCGCACTATCGGGTCCTGAACGAGCTTCGCGGACGCAGCCGGCGACCTCAGGCGGTCAACGATCCCGATGGATTCACGCTCGCGAGCGTCCCGGACTCGGGTCTCGAGCCGGATGAGATCGCGTGGCGGGACAGCGTTCGGTCGACGGTCCGGTCGGCCTTCGACGAGCTGCCCGCGGCGCAACGCGAGGCCCTCAAACTCGCATTCTTTGAAGACCAAACCCACGAACAGGTCGCCGAGGAACTGCGCCTTCCGCTCGGGACGGCCAAGACGCGAATCCGCGGCGGGTTACAGCGGTTGCGAGACAAACTGGCGCCCCTCGCCATTGGGGGCGCGCTCGTCGCCATCCTCGGCGCCGCCGGAGTGCTTTACCACGGCGAGGTCGCGACGCGCAACCTCGACGAACGGGCGCTGACGCTCGCCACGACCAGCGAAACCAAAGTGATCCGGCTCGCGCCGACGCCCAACGCGCCGCGGGCGGCGCATGGATATTATCGCGGCCGGGCCGGAGTGCCGATGGCAATCCTGACCGTTTCCTACCTGTCATCCGCCCCGCAGGGACGGAGCTATCAAGCCTGGGTCCGACACGGCGCTGTGTGGACATCACTCGGGGTGGTCCGAATCGATGCGCAGGGCGAGGGACGTGTCATCGCGGAAGGGTCGGCGTTTGAAACACTGCCGAATGCCATCGAAGTCACGATTGAGCCGGCGGGTGGGAGCGTCGTGCCGACCGGTGTGCCAGTCGTCACTTGGCTATAGCCGTGCAGCGGGTGGCGTCTGGGTCTCCGCGCCCGCGCCACCCGCTGGTACGCTGGTGATCGCCATGTGATTGTGTTGCCGTACCATGACATCGGCTCACGCCACCGACCCGATGGGCAACACGCCTCGACGGGGCGGAAGCGATATCGCGTTGAATAGCGCAACTGCGACATCGCCGCCAACGGGAGGACATGACGCAGATGAGAGTCGCACTCGCGCAACTTCGCCCGGTCCTGGGGGACAAGCCCGCGAACTTGGCGACCGCGGCGCGCGTCATCGCAGACGCTGCCGCGGCGCGGGCGGACCTGCTGGTGTTTCCTGAACTCTTCTTGACCGGGTATTTTACGCGCGAACACACCCGCGAGATTGCCGAGCACGTCGACGGGCCGCCACTGAAGATCTTGGCCGCGCACGCGCGCGCCCATCGGATCGCCGTCGTCATGGGATTCCCCGAGGCCGATCGGGCGCGCGATACCGTCTACAACGCGGTCTGCCTGATTTCGGCCACCGGGGAGTTCGAGGCTTGCTACCGCAAGATCCATCTCTACGGTGAGGAACATCGGTATTTCTCCGCCGGCAGCGAGCATGTGGTGGTTACTATCGCTGGTTGCCGGGTCGGGCTGATGATTTGCTTCGACATCGAATTTCCCGAGTCGGCTCGCATCGCTGCGCTGCAAGGTGCCCAGATCCTGCTCGTGTCGTCGGCGAACATGTCGCCGTTCGAATCCTACCAGGAGGCGTATCTCAAAGCGCGAGCGCTGGAGAATCACGCGTTCGTGGTGCTTACCAACCGGGTGGGAACGGAAGAGAATGTCCAGTTCTTCGGCGGAAGCGGGATCTGCGACCCCCTCGGCCGTGTGGTGTGTCGAGCCGGGGCAGACGAAACGCTGCTTGTCGGCGATTTGGACCTGTCCCTGATCGCGCAAAGCCGGGGACTGTTTGACTATTTCGCCAGCCGGCGGCCCGGACTCTACGGTCCGCTGGCCCGGGCAGATACCGCTTTAGGACGGGGGAGGCGTGGCGATTTCCGAGTGTAATGGTCGGCCTGAACCTGTCGCGCGGGTGAGAAAACCTTCAAGGGCGCCAGGGTTTCGGAAAACGGGAGCAGATCGCGTCCGGCCGCATCCTACGGGGCGCGCACACACGCCAGCGTAGCCGTTCGCTCAGATCGTTTTATTGTTGACCACGTCCCATCCGGTTTGAAAAGCCACGACGGGTGCTCCACTTGCGCTGACGCTGTTCGTCGACCACTGCATCTGGCTGCACCAGAACTGAAGCGTCTCCTGTCCCTGGGCTTGCGCGTTCTGAATCTGAGACGACACCGCGACGATATTGCCTTTTGTTAGGTCGACCCGGTACAACACCCTTTGGACGTCGCCTGCCTGCCCTACGATCTCAATCAGTGCCCCGTCGATGCCCTTGGCCGTGAGAGCATAGTTGTATAGGGGAAACGACGTGCTGTCCAAGGGTTTCGTTGCAGTCACTGCATCGAACTGTGGCTTGCCGAGCTGTCCTGTGGATGCTGCAACCGCGGTGCTGACGCCGAACGAGACGCTGTTCAGCTCAATCCACTGTTCATGCCCTGCTACGGTACTCTCTCCTTTTATGCCGGGGATCTGCAAGAAAATTTGTAAAGCCACGGTAGCCTCCTGTGCCCGGCGGGCACTCCGAATGTGGGCTGTCCGCCTGTGATCGGTGTCAAGTCGAATGGGGTGTTCGTCATCAAGTCATTACGCCCTGCGTGCATCGCCGCGTTCTCGAACGACACGACGCTGACGCTTCGGCGCGCCGCGAAGGTGGGCCGGCCGCCGCTCGTAGGCGCGGAGCTGTGCTCGGCCCGAACAGGCCGATCTGGGCCGGACCGAGGTGGAAGAGCTGCTGGAGCTGCGGGGCGGCGACAAACATGTTCACACGGTCGAAGTAATCGGTGCGGACGCCGAATCCCAGCAACGCACCGATTTTCCAACGCAAGTGCGGAATGCGGTCGTGATGCTCGCGGGCGCGTTCACGGAGCTCTTGGTCGTGAACCTGAGCGAGCGTACGCACATCGATAGGATCGCCTTGCGGAAACTCAGCCACGAACGGAACCCGTGACGATGAGTGTGGATGAGGGACCTAGAGGCAAAAGCCAAGACGCGAATTCTTCCGCAGTTTCACGGTGCGTTGGCGTGCTCGGCACCTGCCGAGGAAAGTAGGAATGCAGACGAGAATTGCCCGAAGCAACACAGCGCCGCTCATGCCATGTGAGCATGTCTCACCGTTGAGGGCTTGTCGAATGTGCCGGAACATCAGAACCCTCTTCAATTACGATCCCCCTGCCACTGTCGAGGAGATCCGAGACGCGTCACTTCAGTTCGTGAGAAAAATCAGCGGATTTACCAAACCGTCAAGGATCAACGAAGGCGCGTTCCTGGCTGCGGTGGATGACATCGCCGCTGCCTCGACTCGGTTTCTCCGTTCGCTCGAAACCACCGCGCCGGCAAAGAATCGACAAGTGGAGGCCGCGAGGGCGAAGGCTCGCACCGCCGAGAGATTCGGCGCTGCGCCTGCGGTTCGGAGGTAAGGTCAATCGCTTTGTCGCGCAAGGCGCCTCGCCACTTCACCGCGCCATGATTGTTCACCTCGTAGACGGCACCTACGAGTTGTTTCGCCACTTTTACGGTCTTCGCCGATTCCACCAGAGCGGTGATCCACCCCTCGGCGCCGTGAACGGCGTACTCCATACGGTGTTGCAGATGATCGAGACGGGAGCAACCCACCTCGGTGTTGCGACCGACCACGTCATTGAGTCCTTCCGCAATGATCTGTGGCCTGGCTACAAGACCGGGGAAGGCGTCGAACCCGCTCTCCTCTCGCAGTTTCATCCGCTCGAAGAAGCGCTCGCGGCCATGGGTGTCGCCGTGTGGCCGATGACCGAGCTCGAGGCCGACGACGGCCTCGCTTCCGCCGCGCACATCGCGTGCCGGAACCGTGGCGTGGAGAAGATCTGCATCTGGTCTCCTGACAAAGATCTGGCGCAGTGCGTGCGCGGCGACAGGATCGTGCAGGTCGACCGCAGGGGGCAGAAGACCCTCGACGCGGAAGGAGTGCGCGCCAAGTTCGGCGTAGTACCCGCGCTGATCCCCGACTTCCTCGCCCTTGTCGGTGACACCGCGGACGGATATCCAGGGATAGCAAGAATCGGTCCGGTCGGAGCGGCGCGGCTGCTCAACCGGTACGGAACCATTGAAAATTTTCCACCTGCCGCCTTGGATGGAGATCGGCGCGACCTGGCGCTGCTGTTCAAAGGTCTGGCAACGCTCAGAACCGATGCGCACCTTTTCGACGACGAGGACGAGCTTCGGTGGCGCGGGCCCACTGCCGCATTCGCGAGGTGGTCGGAGCGTCTGGGAGACGCTCGCCTGCTGGAGCGTACCCTTGAGGCCCCAGTCGGCCAGACCAAGTCAGTTGGACGAAAAGAATCGAAGCCGCATGGTGGGTCGGCGCGCTAGGGGGCAGGCCGGATGGTGGGACGTGATCGGCTGGGCGTGGATATCGGGGGCACATTTACCCTGAACCGCAGTCTCATGACGTCTCCGCTGTCGCTGCGCAACTACCTCAAGCAGCGGACGATGCGCGAGGTCGACGCGCGCGCCGGCCAGGGGGACTGCCCGGCGCCGGACGCCCTCGCCGCGGTCGCGGCGCCGGTGCCCTCATGACGCACGCATCCTCGGGGGACCGCGTCTTCCTCGAGATTCTCCACAACCGGCTGCAGGCGGTCGCCGAGGAGATGGGCTCGGTCGTGCTCCGCACCGGCTTCACGGTGTTCGTCAAGGAGACCGGCCGACTTCAGCGCGTCGCTCGCGACGCGCGGCGGCGAGGTGTTCGCGGCGCCGCTGACGATCGGGACGACGAACAATCCCGGCAAACCGCACCGCGTCGTCATCGAGGCGTTTTCGGACTGGGCGCCCGGCGACGTCGTGCTGACGAACGATCCGTACACGACCGGCGGGCTCGCAACGCACCTCGCCGATCTGTACCTCGTCGCCGCCGATCTTCGCCGACGGCCGCCTGTTGTGCTTCGCGAGCTGCTTCGTCCACAGCTCGGACGTCGGAGGGAAGGTCCCCGGCAGCATCTCGCCGACCTGCTACGACATCTTTCAAGAGGGCTTCCGCCTGCGCCCGGTCAAGCTCTACGAACGCGGCGTGCTCAACGAGGCGATCCTGCGCCTCCTGCTCGACAACTGCCGGATCCCGACCCAGAACTGGGGCGACCTCAAGGCGCTGCTGGCGTGCGTCGCGACGGCGGAGCGGCGCATGCAGCAGCTGGTCGACCGGTACGGGTTCGACCGCGTCGAGGCCGGCATCGCGGGCGTGCTCGACTGGGCCGAGCAGCGCGCCCGGCAATACATCGAGGAGATTCCGGACGGCTC
>CAWCYP010000013.1:0-10802 GCA_963799735.1 uncultured Solirubrobacterales bacterium
ATGCCCGTGCGAGCCTCGATGGCGGATCACGTGTTCGCGCAGGCGCGAGACGAGCTGCGTGGTCGCGTACGCCTGCGGAGAGGAGTGCGGATAGACGGTGATCGTGGCCACTTCGCCTGCGGGGTTGACCCTCGCCGGCGCGACCGACACGACGCCCGGTGTGGCGGCGATCGGCGCGACTCCCCACGCAGCGCACCGGGGGTGCGGACATTCGCGCGCGTCGCGGGACCTTCGCGACGATCAGCAGCGGGCCGTTGAACCCTCGCCGGACCCCCGCCAGCAGCTCGTATGCACGATGGGTCGTCTGGCTTGCCGGATCGTTTGACGCGTCGCTCGAGCCAAGGCGCAGCGCCACGGCGGGGTGCGGCGATCAGCAGCATCACGAGCGTGGCGCAGACCGCGATCGGCCACGGCCGCCGCTGCACGAACGCGCTCCAGCGCAACCACACGCCGCCGGCGCTGGGGGCGGGGCCGGCCACACGATCGCGGCAGCGCCGCCCTGGTTGGCGGAGGCCGTTGACACCGCCGCGACGCCCTCATGCGCTACTGATCGGCCGGCGCGGGCTTCGCACGGGCGCGCGCTTTGCGGCCCGGCCTGGCGACCCGGGCACCTGCAACGGTGAGGAGCGCTGGCAACAGCGTCAGCGAGGCCAGCATCACCAGCAGCACCGCGATCGACGCGGAGATCGCGAGTCCGTACAGGAATTCGACACCCGAGCAGCATCATGCCCAGCAGCGCGATAACGACGGTACGTCCGGCGAAGAGGACGGCGCGCCCGGCTGTGTCCATCGCCCGCACTACCGACTCCCGCATATTGCCGAACGTCGGTCCGGGCGTTGCGTGGGCCTCTCGGAAGCGCGTGAGGATGAACAGGGCGTAGTCGATCCCCACGCCGAGCCCGATCATCGCGGCGAGCTCGGAGGAGAAGTTCGGCGTGTCGACGACGTGAGTGAACAGCGCGATCGCGCCGAGGCCCGTGCCGAGGCCGAAGAGCGCGGTGACGATCGGCAGACCCATCGCGACAACCGAGCCGAACGTCAGCAGCAGCACGACGATTGCCGCCAGCAGCCCCACCGCAGCGAAACGCCGAAGCCCGCCTGCTCGGTGGCCTCGATCGCCTGTCCGCCCAGCTCGACCTGCAGGCCGGGCGGCTCGGCGGCACGGGCGACCTGGACAACGCGTTCGGGGGCGCTCTTGGGCAGGATGTTGGCTTTCTGGTCAAATACCACCGTCGCGAACGCGATCTGACCGTTGGCTGAGATCGCCTTGCCGGCCGACACGGCCGCATAGGGGCTGACGACGGCCGTGACGTGCGGGAGTCGCGACACCTGCGCGAACATCGCGCTCATCCGCGCGCGTACCGCGGGGTCTGAGACCGTGCCGGAGGAGACCTTGTAGACGATCGTGTCGCGGTCGCCCGCCTGCGCCGGGAAGCTGCGTTCCAAGAGGTCGGCAGCGCGCTGGGCGTCGGAGTTGGGCAGCGTGAAGTTGTTCGAGTAGCTCGTCCCCGCCGACTGCGCAAACGCGTTCACGATCAGCAGCAGCGCGACCCAGCCGATGCAGCACGTACTTGCGATGGGTTGTCGTCCAGCGGGCGAGCTTCAGCATGGCGGTGCCCTCCAGAGGAGATCGGGTGGGACGGCGAAGGTCAGGGACTCCAGGAAGGGTAGCCGTCCCGCGCGAGTCCCTCCGCGATCGTGGCCGTCAGTTCACGCTCGGATCGGACGGCATGCGCGCCAGCAGCGCATAGGCTCCGCCCATGCGCTTCAGGACGGCGCTCCACAGGTCCTGCGGCATGTCGGTGAACACGTCGTCTGGCACCGCCGGGTGGGCGATCCAATCGCCGCCAGCGACCTCCTCATCGAGCTGTCCCTCGCTCCAGCCGGTATAGCCCGCGAACACCCGCCTGCGCGCAGTCGCCTCGGTCAGCTCCTCGACCTCGGCGTCGGGGGCGGGAAAGCCGATGCGTCCCAGCACGAGCAGCCCCGCCGGCTCCGGATCGAGGAACTCCGCCAGGCACACGATCGAGCTCGGTTGGACGGGACCACCGACATACACCGGCTCCTCCTCGGCGACCACCTGCTCGAGCTGCGGCACGGCCTCGCCGACCGTCACGGTCGAGGGGCGGTTCAGCACAACGCCCATTGCGCCCTCGTCGCTGTGCACCCCGACCAGGATCACCGCACGCTCGAAGTTCGGATCGTGAAGCGCCGGCGAGGCGAGCAGAAGCTGGCCGCTGAGCGATTCGTCCATGATGTCATTGAGGCTAGCGCGACAAAAAAGGGACAGGCGTGAGCAAACGAGAGCTCGACGTGATCGTGATCGGCGCGGGGCCCGCGGGAGAGGTGTGCGCGGGGCGGCTGGCCGCCGGCGGTCTCAGCGTCGCGGTCGTCGAGCGCGAGCTGGTGGGGGGCGAATGCTCCTACTACGCGTGCATGCCGTCCAAGGCGCTGCTGCGTCCCGGCCAGGTGCTGGCCGAGGCGCGGCGTGTGCCCGGCGCCGCCGAGGCGGTTGTGGGGGAGCTGGATGTCGCCGCCGCGCTGCGTCGCCGCGATGAGGTGGTGCACGATTTGCACGACGATGCCCAGCTGCCGTGGCTTGCCGAACGCGGGATCGCACTCGTGCGCGGCCACGCGACGCTCGCGGGCGAGGGGGAGGTGCGTGTCGGTGATCAGACGCTGCGTGGGCGGCGCGCGGTCGTGCTCGCCACGGGTTCCAGCGCCGCGATCCCACCGATCCCCGGTCTGCGCGAGTGCCAAGCCGTGGACCAACCGTGAGGTCACGACTGCCCGCGCGGTTCCAGCTTCGCTGCTGATCCTCGGAGGGGGCGTGGTCGGCGTGGAGATGGCCATGGCATACGTGTCGCTGGGCGCCCGCGTGACGGTCGTCGAGGCGTTGCCGCGGCTGATCGCCGGCGAGGAGGAGCTCGCCTCCGAGCAGGTCAGGGATGCTCTGCAAGCGCTGGGGGTGGAGGTAGCCCTTGGGGTGAAGGCCACCGCGGTAACACGCGATCAGGGCCGGGGTCCGGTCACGCTCGAGCTCGAGGACGGCCGGTCGTTCACCGGAGATGAGCTGCTGGTCGCCGTCGGGCGCCGTCCCCACACCGACGCGCTCGGACTGGAGGAGCTCGGCCTGGAGGCGGGCAAGCCCGTCGAGGTCGACGAGGAGATGCGCGTGCCCGGCCACGAGTGGCTGTATGTGGTCGGTGACGCGAACGGCCGCGCGCTGCTGACGCACATGGGCAAGTACCAGGCGCGCCTCGCCGCCGACCACATCCTCGGCCGGGCGGGTGGGGTCTCAGTCCCGCGCTCCGATGGGCGGCTCGCGCCGCGTGTGATCTTCACCGAGCCGCAGGTCGCGGCCGTCGGCCACACGCTTGCAAGCGCCAAAGACGCGGGTCTGAACGTGCGTGCCGTGGAGACGCCCACCGAGGGGAGCGCGGGTGGCAGCTTCGTCGGGCATGACGCGCCTGGGACTGCGCGGATCGTCGTCGACGAGGACCGCCGCGTGATTGTCGGCGCCACCTTCACCGGCGTCGAGGTGGCCGAGTCGCTGCATGCCGCCACGATCGCGGTGATCGGCGAGGTGCCCCTGGACCGGCTCTGGCACGCGGTGCCGTGTTTTCCGACACGCAGCGAGCTGTGGCTGAACCTGCTCGAAGCGTACGGGCTGTGAGGACTCAGCCCGCCGAGAAGATCTCGAGCGTCCCCGAGGTTTCGTGGGCGTTGGCGTCGCCCTCGGGCTCGACGATGTGGCCGTCGACGACGATCGGGCTGTTCCAGTGGCCGGGTTCCCCGGCCAGCTTTGCGATCGGGCGGGGCGAGCCGGGACGGTAGACGTAGATGCCGCCCGCCGAGGGGTCGTACACGTAGAGCAGCCCGCCGGCCATCACGGGGCTCGTGCCGGGGGTGCTGTTCTGCCAGGCGAGGTAGAGCCGTCCCCGGCGAAGGACGTAGGCGGCGGTCGCGTGTTCGTCGCCCACGAACATCGTCGTGTGCCCATCGTGGCGCCACACGGCCGGGGCGGTGAACAGCTCGCCGCCGCCCGGGATGGGCAGTTGTTGCAGTTCTCCTCCCAGCAGGGTGTGCGATGACGGGCGAGCGCCCGTTCAGGCGCGAGAGATCGAGCACGCGGAAGATCCCGTCCTTGCCCGCCAGCACGACGCGGTTGCCGCCGAGCAGGGCGGGGGCGGAGGAGCCGAGGTCGGTGTCGGTGGTGTTGAGCTGTTCTTGGTTGACGGGCGTGAAGGACTGGCGCAGGTCGAGTGCCGGGAATGTCGAGCTCGAGCACGCTGTCGCCGAAGTTCGTGGCGCCGTTCCAGGGGCCGTTGCCGGTGTCGATCAGGATGCGCCGGCCGCCGGGCTCGACGACCGGGCCGGAGCGCGAGAGGATCGCCGAGTCGCTGGCCTGGCAGGTGCTGGGCGTGATCAGGGAGCGGCGGCTCGAGCAGAGCGTGTTGAAGACGCTCAGCGGCCGCCCGCTGGAGCGTTCGATCAGCGATGACGTGGCCCTGGTAGGGAGGGGCGTCGCCGAAGTAGCCGGATGTGGCGACGAGGAGGTCGGGACCGTCGATGTTGAGCGCCGCGCCGAGCTTCTCGTGGACCGGTTCGAGGGTGACCTTCACGGGCCAGGCGCCCGCTCGTGTCCTCCGAGCCGTCGGCGAGCGAGAGCTTGTGGATTAGGCCGTTCGGCGAGGTGGCGTACACGTACTGCCGATCCGGGTCGGCGAGCGGGCTGGCGACGGTTATCTGCGCGCTGCCCGCCCACCGGCTGTAGCCCGGCGGCGTGAACGTCCACAGGATCTTGCCGCTGCCGGCGTCGATCGCCATGGTCTTGCCGTACGTGGTCATGACGACGATCACGTCGTGTACCGCCCCGTCCACTGACACTTCGTGCAGGTAGATCGGCGAGGAGTCGACGGTCCCCGGCAGCGAGACGGTGATGTGGCGCAGGTGGGCGACGTTGGCGCTCGTGATTCCGGTGGCGAGCTCGGTCGCGTCGCTGCGCTGCGGGTTCAGGCCGAACTCGGGCCAGTCGAGCAGGGGTGCGGCCGCCACACGCGCGGTGGGGCTGGGGATCGCGCCGGCGCCGGCTGTCGGCGTGGAGGAGCTGTCCGCGGGGCTGCCCGAGCTGCTGCCGCAGGCGGCGATCAGCGTGCACGCGGCCATTGCGAGCGCAAGGCGCATCGTCGTCGCGTTCATCGTGAGACGTGACGCACCCATGCTGAATGTCTACCGCATTGGAGCCTCCTCAGCCCCGCCAGGTCTCGCGGGCACCCCGGCGCGCCAGCCGCCCGTCCACCGTCGCCCACCGCGCCAGCCGCCCTCCACCGTCGCCCGCCTGTTCCCGCCAGGTATGCTCGGGTGTATGGCCAAGACCCCGCAGGTCGGAGAGCAGGCACCGGACTTCGAGTTGCCCGGCACGGACGGGCCGTTCAAGCTGTCGGATCATCGTGGCGAGCGGGTGGTGCTGCTGTTCTATCCCGGCGACAACACGATGGTGTGCACGAAGCAGTTCTGTTCGTATCGCGATCGCGCGGATGACTTCGCGGCGCTGGATGCGACGGTGGTCGGCATCTCTTCGCAGGATGCGGACTCCCACAAGGGCTTCATCGAGAAGAACGGGCTTACGGTCCCGCTGCTGGCGGATGTCGATAAGGCCGTGGCGAAGGCGTATAGCGCGATCACCCCAGGTGTGGGGTCTATCAAGCGGGCTGTGATCGCGATCGACGAGGAGGGGATCGTCCGCCATCGCCACGATCATCTCCTGGGTCTGGACTATCAGTCGGTCGATGACCTGAAGGCGGCGCTAGAGACACTCGGGAGCCCGGCGGCAAGCTAGGGCGCGGGTTCGTCGCGATCGGGGGCGTTGCCTCCGATCGTTGGGACGGGCGGTGTCGATGCCGTCGTGTGGGGTGCTTGAGGGGCCGACGCTTACGAGGCGGGCCTTCTGGTCAACTGAGCCTGCGTCGGCCTGGCGCTATAGCGTCCGGAGCATCCTCTCGAATGTACGGTCGTGCTTGACCGTGATGAACTCATCAAACGGCTGGCGGCAGCGCTGGTCGTCTCGGACGCTCGCCGGTCCGGTGATCCGCAGACCCGGGTGCGTCTCGACCACTACCTGCCGTCCGTCGGTGGCCCTGGGAGCGCTGTGCGCTGGCGTCTGTATACGGCGCGGCACAGGCTGATCGGTGTCCCGAGCCCTGAGCCGGCTCGGTCTGAGTGGCACCGTGCCGACGCGGCGAAGGGGCGCCGGCTGCTCGCGGTCAACGTGCGCAACTCGAACCGCGTGGCGGCCTTCCTGTCCTGGCACTTCGAGGACCCCGACATCAAGCCGCCGCGAGCGAAGGCCGGGCGCCGCCGCCCGCATCTGATCACGTCCGTGTGGTCCGCGAGGACGTCGAGGGCCGACTCCGCGGCGAGTACATGACCGCTGCTCTCTTGCTGACGCTCGTCGTGTCGGCGATCGACACGGTGACCGTCGCACACCGCCGCGTCGGTGTGCTCGAGGACTCGGGGATCGTTCTCACGTCCGAGGAGCTCGACGCGTTCGGGTTCACGCCCGGTGTTGGCGAGCCCAACGGCGGCTGGGCTGACCGGGGATACCGCGAACGGCGCCACCCCGTCTAGTCATTTGAGATGGCGGCGGTAGATCGCCTCTGCGCGATCGGCCCATTTCCCGGGCAGCTCGCTGCGCAACTCTGCAATGAAGGTGTCGCTCTCCTGGGGCTCGGGCGCGGGAAGCGCGGCGAGGAATTGCTCTGCTTCGGTGGTGACCCATCCTGCAAGCTCCGGTGCGTGCTGCTCGGCCAGCTCGACCAAACCTCCCGCGACCTCCTCGACGGCGTTGCGCTGGGCATGAGTCGCGATCAGCAGTACATCCGGGATCTGTAGGTAGCGCTCGCGCCGGCCCCACTCGACTGGCGTGATCCCAAGATCGCGCACGGCGCGAGTGATGAACGAAGGATGCACATCGATGAGTGCGGCGGCCTTACGGAAAGTTGGGAGCACCCGCTGCAGATCTGTGCGGGGAATCGTTGGTGAGGTTGCCATGATCTCCACGGTAGCAGCTGGCTGCAACGATTGCAACCATCGCATTGGTAGCAACTGATCGGGACGTAGCTGTCTCCTGCTCAAGCACTCGGATTTCCGTGGCCAGCACTCTGTCCTACCCCTGCGTACCGGCGACAACACGATGGTGTGCACCAAGCAGTTCTGCTCGTATCGCGACCGCGCCGAGGAATTCGCGGCTCGACTGTCAGTCAGTGGACGACCTCAAAGCGGCGCTCGGCGCGCTCAGCTGATCGGCGCCGGCTCGGCGCCTACCGGCTGGGCGCCTGACGCCACCCGCTCCTCGGTGGCACGCCTGGAGTGCAGCTCGGCGAGCTCGAGCTGCAGGCTGCGCGGCCGCTCACCCGGTCCGGGTGAGCGCCTGCTCCAGGCACCGTGGGCGTCGAGCTCCCACGAGCTCTGGTTGTCGGCGAAGGCGCGCTCCAGCGTGTCGAGCAGCTCGACGCGCAGCGCCGGGGACTCGATCGGGGTGGCCAGCTCGACGCGGTGGTCGAGGTTGCGCGGCATCAGATCGGCCGAGCCGATGTAGATCGTGTGCTCGCCGCCCCGCTCGAACGCGAATACGCGCGAGTGCTCGAGCAGCCGCCCGACGATCGAGACGACCCTGATGTTCTCCGAGATCCCCGGGATGCCGGGCCGCAGGCAGCAGATGCCGCGCACGTTCAGGTCAACCTGGACGCCCGCCTGGGACGCTTCGTACAGCGCCCTGATGCAGCGCCCGTCCACGAGCGCGTTCATCTTCATGGCGATCCTGCTCGGGGTCTGCGGGGAATGCGAGTCGATCGTCAGCTCGATCTGCGAGAGGATGCCGTCGCGCAGCTGGTTGGGCGCGATCAGGACCTTGCGATAGTGCAGCGGGCGGCCGAAGCCGGTGAGGTAGTTGAACATGTCGGCCACGTCGGAGCCGATCTGCTCGTCGGTCGTGAACAGCCCGAAGTCGGTGTACAGGCGGGCGGTCGCCGAGTGGTAGTTGCCGGTGCCGATGTGCACGTAGTTGCGCACCCCGTCGCCCTCGCGGCGCACGACCAGGACGCACTTGGCGTGCGTCTTCAGTGCCGGCTGGCCGTAGACGACATGCACGCCGGCCTCCTCCAGGGCCTTGGCCCAGTGGATGTTCATGCGCTCGTCAAAGCGCGCCTGCAGCTCGACCAGCGCGACCGCCTGCTTGCCGCGCTCGGTCGCGTCGATCAGGGCCGGCACCAGCGGGGAGTCGTCGCTCGTGCGGTAGACGGTCTGCTTGATCGCGAGCACGTTGGGATCGGCGACCGCCTGCTGGACGAAGCGCTCCACCGAGGTCGCAAACGAGTCGTAGGGGTGATGCACGAGCAGATCGCCTTCGCGCATCGCGCCGAGCACGTCCGGGCGCTCGCCCTCATGGCGCAGCAGGCGCGGATGGGTGCTGCCGAGCAACGGCTCCTCGCGCAGCTCTGAGTAGCCTCCCAGCTTGACGATCTGCCAGAGCGCGCTCATGTCGAGCAGCCCGTCAACCGGATAGACCTCGTCCTCGGCGACGCCCAGCAGCTCGATCAGCTCCTCGCGCAGGCGCTCGGAGCAGCGCGTGCCGACCTCCACGCGCACGACCTCGCCGAAGCGCCGGCGGCGCAGCTCGTCCTCGACGGCCTGCAGCAGATCGGCCGCGTCGTCGGAGACCTCGAGGTCAGCGTCGCGGGTGACTCGGAAGACGTCGCAGTCGACGATCTCCATGCCCGCGAACAGCGCGTCGAGGTTATGAGCGATGACGTCCTCCAGCGCCACCAGCGTGACCTGACCGGGACCTGACCCCTCGAGTGCGACGAAGCGGGGCAGGATCTCGGTGGGGACCTTCACGCGCGCGAACACCGTCTCGTCGGTCGCGGGGTCGCGCACGAGCACGGCCAGGCTGAGGGACAGGTTGGAGATGTAGGGGAACGGCCGGCCCGGGGCGACCGCCAGGGGGGTGAGCGCCGGGAAGATCACGCTGCGGAAGTGCTTGGAGAGCTCCGCGCGCTGATCGTCGTCCAGGTCGTCAACGTCGACCACGGCGATCCCGTGCTCGGCCAGCGCGGGGCGCAGCCGGCTTTCGAAGCAGTCGCTCAGCCGCCGCCCCAATCCCAGCGCGCGCTCGCGGATCAGGGCGATCGTCTGCGAGGGCGTGCGCCCGTCCTGTCCGGGGTTCTCGACGCCCGCGTCGATCTGATCATGCAGGCCGGCGACCCGGACCATGTAGTACTCGTCGAGGTTGGTCGTGTAGATCGCGCAGAACTTGACCCGCTCGAGCAGCGGCGCGCGCTCGTCCTCGGCGAGCTGCAGCACGCGGTCGTTGAAGTCAAGCCAGGACAGCTCGCGGTTGATGTACAGCGCGGGGTCGTCCAGCTTCTGGTCTTGGTGATCGTCGAACATCGTTGTGGTCACGCTACACCGTTGACGCCAACGGCAGGGCGAAGATCACGCTAGTCTCAGGATGGGGATGGCGCGCCAACTCTGGCTACTACGTCACGCCGATGCCGAGCCGCACGGAACGCGGCTCGACTCGGAGCGGCGGCTGACCCGGCGCGGGGAGCACCAGGCGCGCGCCGCCGGCATCGCGATCGAGCACATGGCGGTCGCGTTCGACCAGGTGCTGTTCAGCCCCAAGGTGCGCGCCTCGAGGACGGCCGAGCTTGCGGCCGAGGGCTGGAGCGAGCAGCAGCGCGCGCTGCTGCGCGAGCACCCGCCGCTGGCGGGCGGGTTCGACGCACCGCAGGCGCTCGACGCGCTGGCCGGTGTTCCGGCGCAGGACGGCCGCCTGCTGCTGGTGGGGCACGAGCCCGACCTGTCGCTCATCGCCGGCGGGCTTACAGGCGCCCGGATCGACCTGAAGAAGGGCGGCCTGGCGGTTGTCAGGCTAGAGGGCGCTGGCGGCGAGCTCGTGGTCCTGATGCGTCCCCGCGAGCTTGCGCTGATCGCCGGCGTCCCAATCGACCGGGACTGACGCCGGCGTATCGAGCTCGCCGTTCACGCCGCTCGCGCCGGCGCGGACCGCGTCCAGCGGCTCCGCCGCGAAGCGGTAGCCGATGCCGAAGTGGGTGTGGATGTAGCGCCAGCGCGGCGAGGCCTTCTCCAGCTTCTGGCGCAGCTTGCGCACGAACACGTCGACCGACCGATCGCCACGCACCATCGCGTAGCCCCACAGGCGCGAGTAGATCTCCTCGCGCTCGAGCACCCTGCCCTCGGTGGCGGCCAGCAGCTCGATCAGCTCGAACTCGCGCCGGGTCAGGTCGAGGCTGCGTCCGCTCACGAACGCCTGGAAGCGGTTGGTCCTGATCTCGACCTCGCCCGCCAGCAGCGGCTTGGCCTCGGCGCGGCTGGTTGAACGCCGCCGCCGGCGCGCGACGCCCTGCACGCGGGCGATGACCTCCTCGGGATGGCACGGCTTGGTGATCCAGTCATCGGCGCCCAGCCGTAGCCCGCGCACGCGCTGGGCGACCGTCGAGGGACCGGTGCAAACCACGATGCCCAGCTCGGGCAGCGCGCCGGAGAGCCGCTCGAGCCACTCCCACGCCTGCGGGCCGAGCACGGCCAAGTCGACGACCATCGCACTCAGGCGCATGGAGGCGACCGCGTCAGCCGGCACCGGGCTCGCGAGTACGCGGTGCTCCCAGCCAAGACGATCCAGGCGCTTTGAGAGAACCTGAATGAACCCGCTGTCGCGGTCGAGCACCGCGATGCGCGACGACGTGCCGCCCGGGGTGCTTGACTGCGCCGCCTCCTGC
>CAWCYP010000014.1:0-62357 GCA_963799735.1 uncultured Solirubrobacterales bacterium
CGAAACGGGATGCTGGCCAAACGGGGGATGCGAGCGTGAGCGAGTGTCTCCCCGCTTCGGTAAGGCGAGTGTCTCCCGGCTTCGGTCGCAGTTAGCCTTGCAGGCAAATGCCGTCGCGCTCCTACCACGAGGCGCTCTGGGAGGGCGTGCCCGCCGGGCGCCAGCCGCCCGAGTACGCCCTGCGCAGCCGGTTTCTGCTGGAGCATGTCGCCGCGGGAGAGCGTGTGCTGGACGTGGGCTGCGGCGAGGGCTGCTTCGCGAGCGAGCTCGCCCGTGCGGGGGCGTCGGTCGTGGGGATCGACGTCGCCGAGGAGCCGTTGCGTCGCGCCCGCGAGCGGGATCGGGGCTCGATTTGCGAGTAGTCGAGGCCGATGGACCGTGGCCACTGGATGACGCGAGCTTCGACGTGGTCTGGGCGGGCGAGACGATCGAGCACGTCGCCGACACGGCCGGCTGGCTGTCGGAGAATCCGGCGCGTGCTGCGCCCCGGCGGGCGCCTGCTGCTGAGCACGCCCGACCACGGGCGGTTGCGCGTGCTGTGGCTGGCGCTGTCGCGGCGCGCGTTCGACGCGCACTTCGACCCGCGCGCCGATCACCTGCGTTTCTACACGCGCGCCGGCCTCAGCCGGCTGCTCGGTGAGCTCGGATTTCGCGACGTAGTCGGTGCGCGCCGCCGCAGGGCCGCCCGGCGCGCGGCGGCTGTTGCTGGCCCGGGCCGTGCGATCGCGCTGGTAGACGCGCCCGCGGAGGCGCCCGCGCCGACACGCGATTTCCCCGGCACGCTTTCCGTGCCGGATGCCGCGACGTGCCTGCCCGTGCGAGTGGCGCCGGCTGCGCTTGCGCTACCGGACGCGCGCAACGCCTGGACGTAGTCGTTGTAGATTTCGACCGATTCGGGATTGGGATACGGGGGGGCGATCGCTTCGGGTGCGATCAGCTCCGGGTTCAGATAGATCGCGGCCTGCAGCTCCTTCAGCGCGACCGCGGGTTCGCTCGAGAGGTCATATCGAGCGAGCGCGAGCCACGTCTGCGGGTTGGAGGGTTGCAGGCGCACCGCGCGCTGTAGCGTCGCCTTGGCCAGCGCGGGCTCGCCCGCGTCCTGCTGGACCGTCGCCAGCGTGATGAGCGCCTGTGCGGACAGCGGATCGCGCGAGACGGCAGTCTGCGCCTTGGCCAGCGCCGCCCGGGGGTTGGTCGAGAGTGCGGCGAGCGCTTGCTGGGATGCGTCGACCGAGCGTTGGGGCTGCCACTGCGACCAGGCCGTGAGCAGCGCGGCGATCATGACGGCGACGGCCACACCTACGCGCATCGGGCCGACATCGCGCAGCGATCGCGGAACCCGCACCCCAGACCCGGTGCGCAGTTCGCCTGGTGCAGGCGCTCCCGCGGGTGCCGTCCCGGTGGCCGGAGCGCTCAGCGACCCGCGACCCGCTAGCCAGCCGGCGCACAGCAGCGCCACGCACGCGTCGCCGGGCACGTACCAGGTCCAGTCCACGAACGAGTGCACTCCGAACACGACCACCAGGCAGAGCATGCTGAGCATGCCGATGCGCTCGGGTGTGTAGCGGGCGAGATCGCGCTGGGCGAGATCGTGCTTGTCCAGGCTGTGCCATCCTGGGTGGGAGCCCGCGCGGACGTCTAGCCACACGCGCCAGCTCGTCCAGCGGCGGTTGAACGGATGCGTCGCGCGTCCGGCCGCGGCCATCCACGTGAGCAGCAGCGCGAGCGCCAGCGCGAGCCCGATCGCGCCGAGGTCGGCGAGCGTCTGCACGACGAATCCGTGTGCGTGTTTGACTTCCAGCGGCGCGGTGCGATAGCGCAGGCTCGCCGTTTCATACCCGTCCGCGCCCGCCCCGAGGACGGGGTTGGCGTCAAACACCTGCAGCGCCTGATTCCAGTAGCGCGCACGCACGCTCGCCACGGCCGTCAGGCGCCCGGGCGTGTTGGGCGGCGGCTTGGCGTTGGGATTGGTCAGCGTGTCGACCGCGTGGGAGATGCTGCCGGTCGAAGCCGCGATGGCTGTGCGCGAGCGCGCCCGCGAACCCGACCAGCGCGATCACGATCAGGGCCAGCAGGACCGCGCCGGCGCGGGTGCGCGTCACACGCGAGGGCGCTCGCCGGCCGGTGACGAAGCCGATCGCGATTCCCGTAAGCGTGAGCACGAGCACCATCGCGAGGAGCAGCACCCCCAGTTGGTGGCCGGCTGTGGTGCGTTCGCCCAGCGGGATGTTGTCGGTCGTGAGGACGCGCCGGGAGAAGTCCCAGCCGACGACCGCGCCCGCGCCGAGGCCGCCGATGAGGAGCACCGCTGCCCCACGCAGGCGCAGCGGCACGATGCAGAACCACAGCGTTAGCCCGATCGCCAGCGCGATCAGCGCGCCGCGCGAGTAGGCGAGCATCAGCGTTATCAGCAAGATGCCCATCGCCGGGTAGGCGAGCGCGTTCAGCAACGCGTGCCCGGCGCGGCGCGAGCCCAGCCACATGCAGCAGATCGCGCCCATCGCCGCGGTCAGGCCGATCGCGTTCCAGTAGCCGTACGGTTCCTCCAGGCGCGCGTATGTGTTCGCCGGCGCGAAGCTGCCCGGAAAGACCTTCGTCGCCAGCGCGTACCCAGCACACGACCACCGCAGCCAGCGCCAGCCCGCCGAGGATCGCCGGCCAGCGATCGGGCGCGAGGCGCACGAGCGCGACCGCCGCGCCGAACACGGCGCCGTAGGCGAGCAGCCTGTCCGCGTCCTGCCAGCTGACGTCGGGCTGTACCGACCACACGACCGACAGCCCGCTCAGGGCGGCGAACGCGAGCAGCAGCCCGACCGGCCACAGCCCGTACTTCGGCCCCTCCACGAGCGATCGCGCGACGGGCGTGAGCACGACGGCCACCGCCACCGCCAGTCCCGAGGCGAGCGTCAGCACGATCTCGGTAGTGGTCATCGATTCGAGGTTGAGGCCGCCTTTGGCCAGGAACGTGATCAAGCACGCGATCCCCGCGGTCAGCAGCGTCGACCACCACAGCGCGCCTGAGCGCAGCATCCGCCGCCGTGCCTCTCCGAGCAGACGCTCCCCGGACGCGCCGCTCGGCGGTGCCACTCGCCAGCGGCGGCGTGGCGCCCAGAGGGGGTCGCTGCTCAGTCGGGACGGCGGACATTCCGGACGCGGTTGCGGATAGCGGAGCCCACCGCCAGCAGCAGGCAGACCAGCAGGAACGCGACGGTCGCGAGCAGCGGAGTCGGCAGCGAGCTGAGGGCGGATGCGATGTTGACGGGCACCACGCCGGGATGGATCGTCTGGGAGCCGACCTGCAACGGCGCCGAGCCGGCGGTGTGCGCGTGCGCGATCGACTTCTGCTCGGACGGAGTCGGCGTGATCGCGCTGGTGGTGGGCGTGACGGCGCCGCTGCCTGCGCCTCCGCGTCCGGAGCCGGCCGCCGCGAGCTGGGCCTGGCGGATCAGTTGAGCGCAGTTCGAATACTCTTCGGTTCCGGCGCTCAGTTCTTTCAGCGCTTCGCTGTATGCCTTCTGGCTGAACCCGCTCAGCGATTCGCCGTGGGTGCAACGATCGATGATCTTTTCGGCGATGTTCGCCTGTGCGGGTGCGGCGGACGACGCCAACGCCACGATGACGGCCGGCAGGAGGAGCGTGTGTGTTGGGCGGACGATTCTCATGGCTGAGCCCCGCGACGTATCACGGCGCGGACCCAAAGCTAGCAATGCGTCCGGGAGAGGCCGACGGTTGCCAGCGCATCCGAGAACCCCTCGGCCCAGGCGTCATGGGTATAGGCGCTCACGTCTCGCGCTCCGGCCGCACCGAGCCGCGCCCGCAACTCGGGGTCGCCGGCCAGGCGGACCATCGCGTTCGCAAGTGCGTCGCTGTCGCCCGCCGGCACGACCAGGCCGTTGTGCCCGTCGCGCACCAATCCCCCCGCGACCGCGCCGACGGCGTCACTGGCGATCACTGGCAGATCCCGGTTCATCGCCTCGTTGACGACCAGGCTCCACGGCTCGCGGAAGGTACGGGTCCGGATCGAGGGCACCACCAGGATGTCGGCGTCGGCATACATCTCGCGCAACGCTCGGGCGGGACTTGGTCTGTGCAACTCACGCCTGCCGACGCTCTCGAAGGACGCCCGCCGACGCCCTGCTCGTGCCCGCGGCGTCTTCCCGGCGCGCCCGCCGCCGTGCTGTCCCGGGGCCGTGTCCCGCAAAACAGAGGCCGCCGCGCCGCCGGCGGGGACCCAAGGGGGGCTGGATCCCACGCCGACGAGGACGAGCGCGGCGACCGGCGCCTGCAGTCCTGACTTTTGCCAGGCCTTCATCAGCGCTCCCACTCCCTTTTCCCGGTCGGGCCGCCCGGCAAACATGAACTTCACCCGCGCCTTGACCGGCCAAGCCGGGTCTCGTGGCGCGCTCGTGACGGGAGCACGCCAGAAGGCGTTGTCGACCGACTGGGGCGCGATGTGCACGTTGCGCGCGCCCCGCGCCCGCACGTAGGCGCTGACGTGCGGCCCGTATGTCACGACCGCGTCGGCCGAGCGATACAGCCGCCGCAGCGCCAGGTAGCTGAACGCGTGCGCGACGCTGCGCGGGTGCGCCCACAGCGACGTCCACAGGATCAGCGTCATGCGCCCGCGCCGCGCGCCCGCCCAGGTCGCGGGCAATGCGATGCGCCCGCCGGTGGAGCACACGACCGCGCGGTAGTTACCGCTCGCCGCCAGCCGCGCGGTGTCGCGCTGTCGCACGTGTCGGTGCGGGAACGGCAGCTCCCCAGCTGGTCGATCGGAGATTCCGTCGACCTCCGATCGGTCGCCCCCGCCGTGCTTCGAGCGCCCTCCGAACAGCGCCACCTCGATGTTCTCGCGCTCGTGCAGCCTTGAAAACGCGCCCACCCGATCCGGTGGCGCGTGACCGGTGACGAACAGGACGGGCTTCATCGAGCCGCTTGCAGTGCGTGCTCGTAGGCGGCGAGCGTCTGCTGCCCGCAGCGCTCCCAGGTGAAGTTGGCGGCGACGCTCTCTCGCGCCCGCTGTCCCGCCTCGCGCAGCCGGTGCGGGTCTGAGAGCAGCTCGTCGATGCGCTGGGTCAGCCGCTCGATGTCGCCGGGCGGCACGAGCACGAACCCGTCGCCCGCCGCCGCGATCTCCTCCGGCCCCGGCTCGCCGCGGCAGCCGATCGCGGGCACTCCGCCGGCCATCGCCTCGATGTAGGCGACGCCGAACGCCTCCTCGGTCGAGGGCATCACGAACAGAGTTCCACGCTGCGCCTGCTCTACGGCCTGTGACGGTGACAGCTGCCCGAGCAGGTCGACTCGATCGCTCACGCCCAGGCGCGCCGCGAGCCCTTCCAGCGCCACTCGCTCGGGGCCGTCGCCGACGATCTCATAGCGCAGCGCCGGGTATCTGCGCCCGAGCACCGCCAGCGCGCGCAGCACATCGACGTGACGCTTGCGCGCGATGAGGTGCCCCACCGTCACGAGCGTCGGCGGACCTTCGCGCCGCGGTGCGCGCGGAGTGTCGGGTGGATCGGCGCCGAGGTGCACGACCCGCACCTCGCGCGCCCCGTGCGCGCGGCAGAGCTCGGCGATGCCCTGGCTGTTGGCCAGCGTCAGCCGCGCCGCGCCCAGTCCGCGCGCCACCGCCTGGGCGCCCGCGTCGCTTCCCAGTGGCGCAGGCGCGGCCGTGTAGAGCACGTCCCCGCCGTGCACCGACACGATCAGCGGCACGTCGACTCTGGCCCTGCGCACGGCGTCGCCGGCCGGCACCGCGTTGTGGGCGTGCACGAGCTCGAACGGAAACGTTCGTCTCAGTTTGCGCAGCGCCAGTCCCAGCGCGGGCGCCGCCCATGCGCCCCAGCTCGCGTAGGTGCGCGGGCGCGGCGGGGATACATACGACACGTAGGAGACCGGCAGCCCGTCGAGCGTCTGCGTGCGCGGCTCTTTGATGCGTGCGCCCAGCTCGTGCGCGACTGCGTTCGGGCCCTGTCTGAGCGCTGCCCGGGGGGGACGATGCGGTGCAGCACGAGCACCTGCACCTCAGCCCCCGCATCGCGCGCGGCCAGCGCCTGGCGGTGGGCCCACACGCCGAGCACCGGATCGCGGCGGCTCGGGTAGAGCTCGGCTACGACCGCGACCTTCACCAGTGCCGGTGCGTCGTCAGGGTTCGCTGCATCTCGGCTGCGCGCAGATACGGCCGCCGCGCAAGGAACTCGCGTGCCTCGGCGATCGCGCGTCTCGCGGGAGTAGGCGTCCGCCGCCGGCGCCACGCGGTGGCCGATCGCGACGGCGTCGATCACGCCGCGTCGCCATCCGTGCTCGCGTGCGAGCGCGGCCCAGTGCGCGTCCAGTCCCCAGCCCATGCGCAGCTCGGGGAACGGCAGCAGCGTCCGGAACGTCGCGCTTGCGAACGCGGTCACGGGACCGATCTCCACGAACTCCGTCTCGCGCACGACGCTTCCCGGCCGGCGTCTGGTCACCTGCCAGGCCGCGTGCGAGCTCAGGCGGTGCGCGGGCTGTGCAAGCTGCAGCTCGAAGCGCTCGCACAGGAACAGCAGCCTGTCGAGGAAGCCCCGCGGCAGCTGGATGTCGTCGTCGATGACCAGCAGCCAGTCGCGCTCCTGGACTGGAGACCCACCCGCCCCCTCGGCCAGCAGCCGGTTGAGGTTCTCGAACTTGCCGAGCCCTCCCGGCGGGCATGTGCGCAGCTCGACCTCGTGCCGGGAGCGCAGCAGCTCCGCGCGGATCCGCTCGGCCAGCAACGCGTGCTCTGGGCGCACCACGCCGATCGCGAGCACCCTGCGCAGCGGCGGCTCGTGCCGTGCCGCGAGACCCAGGCGCAGGCGCCTGGCGGTCGCGAGCTCCCATGCGTCGGTCGCGCGGTCGCGCAGGCCGCGCAGGACTCCGTCTATACCTCCAACCGTCCCGCTCTGGCCGGACAGGAAGTCGTCTGCGCCGCTCGCGCCGTCGCTGCCGGTGACCACGGCGCCGTCGCCCGCCGGCATCGCACCCGATGACGCGACATCTCCGGAGCTGGCGCGCTCGCGCAGGGCTTCGCGCACGCGCCCGGCGCTGTGGGCGACCATCGTCAGTCCCCGCGGACAGGCTCTGCGCACGACGTGCCATGTGCAGCCCGCGAGCGTCGCAGCTCGCGGCCGCAGCGCGGAGCGTGACTTCGCGTCGCGCGTCGAACCGCCGCGCGGCCCTGCCACGCGCGTACTGGGCTCGCGCGAGCCCGCGCAGACGCGCGTCGCGCCCCGTCCGGCGGTGATCGACCGCTGCGCCCGCCACGTACAGCACGCGCGCGCCGGGCTCGCGTGCGCGCAGCCGGTCCTGCCACTCCTGCTCGTCGCCGCCGTGCTCGAGCGACTCGTCGAAGGCGCCCGTCCGCTCCAGCGCGGCGCGTCTGATCGCCATGTTCGCGCCCCACGCATACCGCGTGTCGGTGTCGCTCGGGCCGAGCTCGAGCGTCGTGATCGGCGCCTTCTCCCGACCGCAGGAGTGGGAAACATACCCACTCCGATCCTCCAGGCGAGGCCTGATCGGCCCGGCGAACACGTCCACGTCCGGGTGCTCGCGCGCGGCCGTGAGCAGCGCGTCGAGCCAGCCCGGCATGGCTTCGATGTCGTCGTCCACGAACACCACCAGCTCGCCGCCGGAGTGCTCTACGCCCGTGTTGCGCGCCACGTTCAGTCCTCGCGGTCGCGCGTGCGGCTCATAGCGCGCGCCGAACCGCTCGGCCTGAGTCCGACCCTCAGGCGTCGGGCCCGCGTCATCGATCACCAGCACCTCTGCGCCCGCCGCGCGCGCCTGCGGGGCGATCGACGCAAGCGCCACCTCCAGGTATGAGGCGCGCGCACGCGTGGGGATCACGATCGAGGCGGGTATCGGCTTGGATTGGGGCATAGGGTCCAGAGAGTCTAGGTTTGATGCCGTCATGGTCCTGTTCCTGCACAACCGCTATCGCACGACCGGCGGCGAGGAGCGCACGGTCGAGGACCTGCTCTGGCTCGTCCGAGAACATATGGGCGAGCCCGCCGAGCTGCTGGCACGGGACTCGGCCTCGCTCGGTCGCGCTCACGCGGCGGTCGGACTGCTGCGCGGCGGGCTACAACCCGCCGATGTCGCGCGGGCCGTCAGTCTCAGTGGTGCTCGGGTCGTGCACGCCCACAACCTGCACCCCGCGCTCGGCTGGCGTGCGCTGGCGGCGGCCCGCGCGGCCGGGGCGCGGGTCGTGCTGCACCTACATCAGTACCGCCTGGTGTGCGCGATCGGCGTGTGTTACACGCGCGGGGCGGAGTGCACGCGCTGCCACGGCCGCAACACGCTCCCCGGGGTGCGGCTGAACTGCCGCGGTAGCCTGCCCGAGGCGGCGGCGTACGGAGCGGCGCTGTCGCTGTGGCAGCGACGCCTCCTCGAGCAGGCCGACGCGCTGATCGTCCCCAGTGCGTTCGCCCGCGAGCGTCTGCGCGCCCTCGGCGCGCCCCTGCCGTGGGAGCGCGTCCATGTTCTGTCCCCGCCCGTGCGGTCGTTCTCAGACCGCCCCGGCGCACGGTCCACGCCCTCATACGCGCTCGTCGTCTCCCGGCTCGCGCCCGAGAAGGGCGTCGACGTCGCGATCGCCGCCTGCCGCCGCGCAGGGCTGCAGCTCGTCGTCGCCGGCGACGGTCCCGAGCTCCAGGCGCTGCGAGAGCTGGCGGGCGACGGTGAGGTGCGCTTCGTGGGGCGCGTCGATGACGCCGAGCTGGCCCGGTTGCGCGCGGGCGCGTCGATCGCGCTCGTGCCCTCGCGCTCGGCCGAGACGTTCGGCATGGCCGCCGCCGAAGCGATGGCGTGCGGGCTGCCCGTCGTCGCCAGTCGCGTCGGGGCGCTGCCGGAGCTGCTCGAGGACTCCTGTCTGGTCCCGCCCGGCGATGCGCCTGCGCTGGCGGAGGCGATCGCTCGTGTGCTCGTGGACCCGTCGGCCGCACGGCGCGGTCTGGAGCGGGTCCGGGCGGTCTGTGCCCCCGAGGTTGTCGGCGCGCGGGCTGGCGGACGTGTATGACGGGGCCGTTGGCGAGGCTGCGCCAGCCGGCGACGGCGCTGCCGGGACCGCCGCCGGGACATAAGCTGCGGCCGTGTCCGCCGCCTCGGCCTCCAATGAGTCCAGACGCGCCCTGATCACCGGCATCTCCGGTCAGGACGGGTCGTTCCTGGCCGAGCTCCTGCTGGACAAGGGCTACGCGGTCACGGGCGTTGTGCGCGGTCCGGCGCCGGCCGAGCCCACGGAGGACCCGGCGCGGGGAGCCTCGCTCGGCTGCTCCGAGCACCTGCGCGCCCAAGTCGAGCTCGTGCACGGCGACCTGCTCGAGCCGGTCACGCTGCGCACCGCGATCGAGCGTGTGCGCCCGCACGAGATCTACCACCTCGCCGCGCCCTCGTTCGTGCCCGTCTCGTGGGATCGCCCCGAGGAGACGATCGACGCGATCGCGGGCTCCGCCGCCGCAATTCTCGAGGCGGTTCGGGAGCTCGACCCGTCCACGCGCGTGTTCGTGCCGGCGTCGGGCACGATCTTCGGCGATGCGCCCGAGTAGCCTCAGCGCGAGGACACGGTCTGCCGACCGATCACGCCGTACGCCGTCGCGAGGCTCGCGGCGCATCAGCTCGTCGGCGTGCTGCGTACACACGACGGGCTGCACTCGAGCTCGGGCATCGTGTTCAACCACGAGTCAGAGCGCCGCCCCGAGCGGTTCGTCACGCGCAGGATCACGCGCGCCGCCGCGGCGATCTCGCTCGGGCTCAAGGACGAGCTGACGCTCGGCGATCTGTCAGCCGTGCGCGACTGGTCTTTCGCGGGCGACATCGTCCACGGCGCGTGGCTGATGCTTCAGCAGGAGCATCCCGACGACTACATCCTCGCGAGCGGCGTGCCGCGCACGGTCGCGGAGTTCGCGCACGCCGCGTTCGCCTGTGTCGGACTCGACGCCGAGCGCTACCTGCGCGTCGACCCCGCGCTCGTGCGTCCCGCCGAGCTCACCCCCAGCGTCGGCGATCCGAGCAAGGCGCGCAAGCGCCTGGGCTGGACGGCGCAGGTGGACTTCCAGCAGCTCGTCGAGCGGATGGTCCGGGCTGATCTGCTGGCGCTGGAACAGACCCTCTAGACTGACCGCCGCATGAGCACCGCGTCGGCGTCATCGGACTCGGCTATGTCGGTCTGCCGCTCGCGGTGGCGTTCGCCGAGGAGGGCTGCGAGGTCATCGCGGTGGACGTCGATCCGCGCAAGATCGAGGCGATCGAGGCGGGGGACTCTTACATCGAGGACATCGGCTCCGAGCGGTTGCGTGGCGTCGCCGAGCGCATCCACGCCACCACGCGCTACTCCCGCCTGGCCAAGGCCGACGCGGTGCTGATCTGCGTGCCGACCCCGCTGACGCGCAACCGCGAGCCCGACTGGGCCCGTTGCTCGACGCGACGCGAGCCCTGGCCGAGGTGCTGCAGAGCGATCAGCTGGTGGTGCTCGAGTCCACCACCTACCCGGGCACGACGCGCGAGCGCGTGGCGCCGCTGCTGGAGGAGTCCGGTCTCGCCGCGGGCCGGGACTTCCACCTCGCGTTCTCGCCCGAGCGTGTCGATCCCGGACGCACGGACTTCACCCTGCGCAGCACGCCGAAGGTGCTCGGCGGGCTGACCGAGGGCTGCGCCGAGCGCGCCGAAGCGGTGTACGGGCTCGTGTGCGATCACCTCGTGCGCGTATCGAGCCCGGAGGCGGCCGAGCTGACCAAGCTGCTGGAGAACATCTTTCGCTCGGTGAATATCGCGCTCGTCAACGAGCTGGCGATGTTGACCGACCGCATGGGCATCGACATCTGGGAGGTCGTCGAGGCGGCCTCCACGAAGCCGTACGGGTTCATGCCCTTCTCGCCCGGTCCGGGCATGGGCGGCCACTGCCTGCCGGTGGACCCGTTCTACCTGAGCTGGCGCGCGCGCGAGTTCGACATGTCCACGGAGTTCATCGAGCTCGCGGGCAAGGTCAACCAGCAGATGCCCTACCACTGCGTCGCCAAGGTCCAGCGAGCCCTCAACGACGCCGGCCTGCCCGTCAAGGGCGCGCGCATCGCCGTGTTCGGCGTCAGCTACAAGCCGGGGGTCGGCGACGTGCGCGAGTCGCCTGCCCTGAAGATCATCGAGCTGCTGCGGGCCACAGGCGCAGAGGTCCGCTACCACGACCCCCATGTGCCCACCCTGACCGAGCTCGACCTGCACAGCCTCCCGCTGGAGGAGGTTCTCGCCGACGCCGACCTCGCGCTGATCGTCACCGCCCACCCGAGCGTCGATCACGAGCTCGTCTCCCGCCGCGCCCGCCTGGTCGTCGACCTGCGCGGCGTCACCCGCTCGTTCAGTGGGACCGGCAACGTCGTGCGACTGTGACCATCGCGTCCCTATGCCCAAATCGAGTATCGGGTCCATGGGGTATGGGGAGCAGGATGAGAGAGAGAAGGGGAGCGGTGCTGAGCCCCGATCCTCGTGCGCCGGGGCTGATGCTCGGCGAGAACGTCACGAGTCGGGGAGGACGTCACGTTCGGGGCACACGTGGTCGTTCACGACGGGACGGTCATCGGCGATGGCTGCATCGTCGAGGACCACGCGATCCTCGGCAAGCGCCCGCGCCTGGCCGGGCGCTCCTCCGCGCGCGGCGAGGTGGGGCGCCTCGTGCTTGGCGAGCGCGTCACGGTCTGTGCCGGCGCGATCGTGTTCGCCGGCGCGAGCATCGGCGACGGGGCGATCATCGGCGACCAGTCGTTCGTGCGCGAGCGCTCGCGGTTGGGCCCGGCTCGGTCGTCGGCCGCGGCAGCGTGGTGGACAACGACGTGTGTATAGGCGCGCGCGTGCGCGTTCAGACGAACGTGTATCTGACCGCGAGGTCGGTCGTCGAGGACGACGTGTTCGTCGGCCCCGGCGCGAGTACGACCAACGACGACACGATGGGACGCCACGACTCGGACTACGTTCTGCGCGGCGCCATCCTGCGTCGTGCCTGTCGTGTCGGGGGAGCGGCGGTGCTGACCCCGGGCGTGGAGGTCGGCGAGGAGGCGTTCGTCGCCGCGGGCGCCGTGGTCACGCGCGACGTTCCCGCCCGTGCGGTCGTCATGGGCGTCCCCGCACGAGTCGTGCGCGAGGTGGGCGACGAGGATCTGCTGGAGCGCTGGCACTAGGTCGGAGGAGAGCGGTTCAACGACGCCACAGCCTCGAGATATCTACTTGCAACTACTTGCAAGTAAGACTTGAAGGGGGCGGCGAACGGACGGTCGATGCTAGGCGGGGCGCAATCGCCAGAATGCGCGCGGGTCGCGCGGCGACTTCCCCACCCACTCGATCACACCGACTTCCATTAGTGCCCTGAGCTCCCGTTGCGCGACCGGCCTTGAGATGTCCAGCGACTCGGCCACCTCGCCGGTGCTCAGGCGACCTCCCTCACGCAACGCGGCCATAATCGCTCGCGCTCGGTCGGAGAGGCGGGCGTCGAGTTCGCGGTCACGTGGCTCGGCCAGCAGAGTCAGGTGGACGCCGCCTGAGGCCTGCCGGTAGATCGGGTCGTCGAGTCCTGCTTGGCGCATCTCCTCAAACATTCGGCGTATTCCCTCCCCCAACTCCTGACCAAAGCTCAGGTCTGAGCAGACGCGAGCAATCCGAGGATTCCGAGCAAAGCGCGTCGCATCGAGCGGATCGCTCAAGTCGACGAGTCCTGGAAAGCGCCCAGGGCTCCAAACCTCGATCCGGTCATCGAAGATCTCTATGCGGATATGGTCGCCGGCGACGCTATAGGAGCGATGAACTACCGCATTGACCAATCCCTCGAGCCAGGCGTCCTCTGGGACCAGAGGGACATCTCCGAAGCGTCCCGTCGCGCCAACGAGCGCTCGTCTAACTGGTTGAAGGCGTTGGATGGCCTCTCGTGCTTCGAACAGCTGGTGAGGAATCGGACCTTCCAGATGTATGTCCTCGAGTAGTTGCTGTCGCGCGCCCGTCCCACGTTCTCGACCTCTATATCTCAGAACACGAACAAACGTCTCGGGGAGAAATCTCTGCGGGTGCTCGGCGAAGAGCAGGCAGCCGGCGATGGTCAGGGTGCGATCGTCGGCTAGGCCCCGAGCCTGTAAAAGTCGAAGGGCATCCGGGGCTCTGACGGCATTGGCGTACTGCTCGGCGAGTGATGGGTCCAGGTCATCGAGGCTCGCGGCTTGCAGCGGCCGGGCCTCGTAGCTCGCCTGGCCCTTGTCGTAGAGCAGCTCCTGACGCTGGCGAAACGTGAGGCGACGGTTCTCATGGGCGTGCCTGCGCGCGTCGTGCGTGAGGTCCCGGACGAGGACCTGCTCAACCGGTGGCGCTAGCCCGCACCGCCGCCACGACTGCGTCCGCCTGCTCGCGTGTGAGCACCGGGCTCATCGGAATCGCCAGGTGCGTACGGGCCGCCTCGTCGGTGCCCGGCAGCTCGACGCCCTCGCCCCACTCGCGCATCGCGGCCTGGCGGTGCACGGGTGTGCGGTAGTAGGCCTTGTGGCCGATCTCCGCGGCGGCGAGCGCGCCTTCGAGGCGCTCCACCTGAGGATGGCCGACTACGTACAGATGCCAGGCGGGCGAGGCTCCATCGACGGGGCGCGGGAGCGTCACCAGCTCGCCCAGCCCGGCGTCCTCATAGTGGCGGCCCGCCTGGCGGCGACCGTCAGCCCAGGCGTCGAGGTGGGGCAGCTGCACGCGTAGGATCGCGGCTTGGAGCTCATCCAGGCGCGAGTTGTAGCCGACCTGCTCGTAGGTGACCTTGTCGCGGGAGCCGTGGAATCGCAGCGTGCGCGCGCGCTCGGCGATCTCGGGGTCGGAGGTGGTGATCATGCCGCCGTCCCCGAAGCACCCGAGATTCTTGGAGGGGAAGAAGGAGAAGGTCGCCGCAGTACCCAGCGCGCCCGGGCGTCCAGCGGCACTGTTCGAGCCTGCGGCCTGGGCGGCGTCCTCCAGCACGGGGACCCCTAGAGCCTCGATCTCCGCGACATGAGCCACGTTGCCGAACAGGTGCACGGCGATCACGGCCTTCGTGCGTGGGGTGAGCACGGCGCGGACCGTATCCGCGGTCACGCAGTACGTCTCGGGGTCGATGTCGCAGAACACCGGCGTCGCACCCGTCGGCGGGATCGCCTCGGCGGAGGCGTAGAACGTGAAGGACGGGACGATGACCTCGTCGCCCGGGCCGACGCCCATCGCGCGCAGGGCGATCGTGATCGCGTCCGTCCCGTTCGCCACGCCCACGCCGTGCGCCGCGCCACAGTAGTCGGCGAGCTCCTGCTCGAACGCGCTCACCTCCGGCCCGAGGATGTAGCGCTCGGAGTCGAGCACGCGCTCGACCGCCGCGCGCAGCTCCTCGCGCAGGCCGTGCACCGGCGTCGAGGTGTCAAACAGCGCCACCCCCATCGCGCTCAGCGCGGCGCCAGCAGCTCGAGATCCGCGCGAGTCATCAGGCGAATCAGATCCTCAAACGACGTCCTCGGCTTCCAGCCGAGATCCCGCTCCGCCTTCGCCGGATTGCCGATCAGGTGATCTACCTCCGCGGGCCTCGCGAACGACGGGTCGATCGTCACATACTGCTCGAACCCGTCCAGGCCGGCCTCGTCGAAGGCGACCTCGCAGCACTCGCGCACCGAGTGCGACTCACCCGTCGCGATCACATAGTCCTCGGGCTCATCGCGCTGCAGCATCAGCCACATCGCCTCCACGTAATCCTTCGCATAACCCCAGTCGCGCTCGGCATCGAGGTTGCCCAAGCGCAGCTCCTTCGCCAGCCCGTGCTTGATCGCGGCGGCGTGCCAGGTGATCTTGCGCGTCACGAACTCCAGCCCGCGGCGCTCGGACTCGTGGTTGAAGAGGATGCCTGAGGTCGCGTGCAGGTCATATGACTCGCGGTAGTTGACCGTGATGAAGTGGCCGTAGACCTTCGCGACGCCATACGGCGAGCGCGGGTAGAAGGGGGTGGTCTCGGTTTGCGGGACCTCGAGCACCTTGCCGAACATCTCCGAGGAGGAGGCCTGGTAGAAGCGCGCCTGCGGACAGACTTCGCGCATCGCCTCGAGCATGCGCGTGACGCCGACGCCGGTGAACTCCGCCGTCAGCGTGGGCTGGATCCAGGAGACAGCGACGAACGACATTGCAGCGAGGTTGTAGATCTCGACAGGCTGGGCGGCCCGCAGCGCGTCCACGAGCGAGCGCTGGTCCAGCAGGTCGCCCTGGTGCAGGGTGATGCGGTCGCGCAGGTGCTCGATCCGGTCGAACTTCTCCGTCGAGGCGCGTCTGACCATCCCGTGGACCTCGTAGCCCTTCTCCAGCAGCAGCTCCGCCAGATACGAGCCGTCCTGGCCGGTGACCCCTGTTATCAGCGCCGATCGCTTGGTCGTCATGGGCGCCACCCTATCGGTCGCGCTCGCGACGGTGGTGTGCATACTGGCGCGCGAACCCGGCCACGAACCGCGGGTTGTAGCGGGCGTAGCGCCGCCACAGCCGTCTGGGCTCGCGCATCAGCCGGTATGACCACTCCAAGCCATTGCGCTGCATCCACGGCGGCGCCTGCTTGACGAGTCCGGCGTGAAAGTCAAACGCCGCGCCCACCCCCACCAGCAGAGGCGCCTGCAGGCGTGGCCGCATCCGGTGCATCCACTGCTCCTGCTTGGGCTGGCCGGTGCCAACCCACACAACCTGCGCCCCCGATGCGTCGATGTCCGCCAGCAGCCGCTCGTCCTCCTCGAGTGTCAGGGGTGTGAACGGAGGGGATGCGCCGCCCACGAATTGCACGCCCGGATAGCGCTCGCGCAGCCGGTCTGTCAGCAGCTCGCGCTCTGAGTCTCCGCGACCGCCGTACAGGTACATCAGCGTGTCGCTGCGCGCGGCGCGGGCGCAGTAGGCGGCCATCAGGTCCGGCCCGTAGATCCGCGTCGCCTCGGGATGCCCGAGCGCGTGCAGCGCCCATACCAGCGGCTGCCCGTCCGGCACCGCCAGCGAGGCGGCTATCACCGCTTCCATCGTCGCGGGGTTCTCCTGGGCGTTCATCACGAGGTTCACGGCCGCCGCCGTCACGTACCCGCGCTCGCCCGCCGCGATCGTCGCGTCCATCCAGTCCATCACCTGCTCGTAGTCCGAGACGGCCAGCGGGATGCCGAGGATCTCCGCGCGCTTGGGCAGCGTGACGGTGGGGGAGGTCGATGCACCCGAGCCTGCCGTCACGGCCGGCGCTGGGACGATGGATGCGTCTGGACGTGCGATTCCGTGAAGATACCGACGGCCTTGGCATCCGCGGCTCTCATCGACCCCGACTTCTGGTCCGATCGCTCGGTGCTGGTCACCGGCCACACCGGATTCAAGGGCGCCTGGCTGTCGCTGTGGCTGCAGTCGCTGGGCGCCCGTGTCACCGGCCTGGCCCCGCCGCCGACGGAGCCTTCGCTGTATGCGCTCGCGCGCGTCGGCGATCACATGGCGGACGAGCTGGCGATCGACGTGCGCGACGCGTCCGCGGTGCTGGAGGCCGTCCGCTCGGTGCGGCCCGAGGTTGTGCTGCATCTGGCGGCCCAGCCGATGGTCCGCTTGTCGCTGCGGGCGCCGGTGCTGACGTTCGAGGTCAACGTGCTCGGCACTGTCAACGTTCTCGAGGCCGTTCGTCTCGCCGGCGAGTCCGTCCCCGTCCAGGCCGTGGTCGTCGTCACCTCGGACAAGTGCTACGCCAACCCCTCCGGCTATGCCGCCGCCGCTGCCGTCTCCTCCTCCTCCTCCTCCTCCTCGCCAGGGGTCTCGGGCGACGTCGCCCCAGACCCCGCTGGTGGACCGCATCGCTTCGTGGAGGGCGATCCGCTCGGCGGCCACGACCCCTACTCGAGCTCCAAGGCCTGCGCCGAGCTCGTCACCGCCGCTTATCGCGAGTCGTTCTTCGCGTCCGGCCCCGGCGCGACGCGCGTGGCGAGCGCGCGCGGGGGCAACGTGATCGGCGGGGGAGACTTCGGCGAAGACCGGCTCGTTCCCGACATCCTGCGCGCCTACGACGCCGGCCGTCCGGTGCGGGTGCGCAACCCGGATGCGATCCGCCCGTGGCAGCACGTGCTCAACCCGCTCAGCGGCTATCTCGCGCTCGCCCAATCGCTGTGCGCTGCGGACGGGGACGGCGCCGCGCGCGCGTTCAACTTTGGTCCGCGCCCGCACGACGCGCGCACGGTGCTGGAGATCGTGCAGCGTCTCGACGGTCTGTTCGAGGGCGCGCTCGGCTATGAGCTGGACGGCGCGGTCAACCCGCCCGAGGCGACCCGGCTGGAGCTCGACTCCACCGACGCCGAACGTCTGCTGCGCTGGTGTCCTCGCTGGGACATCGACGAGGCGCTCGAGCGGGTCGCCGCGTGGCACGAATCGCACCGGCGAGGGGAGGACATGCGCGCGGTCGGCCTGGCTCAGATCGCCGATTTCGCGGATTTGCAGGGCACTTATCGCGATAGTCCCTAAGACAATTGTCTACAAGCTCGAAGAGTTCGGTTAGCTCGTAATCTTTGGGCCATGAGCCCGCTGCCCGTGCGTCGCTACCGAGCCGAACGACTGCTGCGCCGGGAGTTCGAGGCGATGCGTGGGCGAGTGCTGGCGACCGTGCGAGGGCGATTGCGAGCTGCTGGCGTCACCCTCGACGCGGCCGACCTGGAGGCCTGCTACGCCCAGGCCTGGCACGGGCTGTACACGACGATGCTTGACGGCCACACCGAGGTCGCCAACCCGGAGGGCTGGCTGGCGCTCGTGACGTATCGCCGCGCGATCGACGAGCATCGCTCGCGCCTGCGCGCACCCGGGGCATACGACGCATATGACACCCGCGACGGCGGCCACGAGGCTGGCGCCCCCGAGCGCGATCTCGCGGGCGAGCTGGATGACCGCGCGCGGCTGCGCCAGCTCATGGAGGGCCTGCGCGGCAGGTTGAGCCCGCGCGAGCGCCAGGCCGCCGCGCTGTGCTACCTGCAGGGCCTCTCCCGCGCGGACGCCGCCGCGCGCATGGGCATCTCGCAGGCGCGTATGCGCAAGCTGATGGAGGGTTCCCGCGCGGGCTCGACCGGCGTGGCGGGCAAGGTCGGCGAGCTGTTGGCGAGCATCCGCGCGGGCTCCTACTGCGCCGAGCAGTCCTCGCTGATGCGCGGCTTCGCGTTCGGCATCCTCGACCCCGACGGCGAGCGCTACGCGCTCGCTGTCGCCCACCAGCGCGAGTGCCCGGCCTGCCGCGCCCACGTCCAGTCGCTGCGCGGCCTGGCGTCGGTGCTGCCGCCGTTGCCGCTGCCGTTGGCGCTGGGCGTCGCCGCGGGAGCGGGAGCCGGTGCGGGCGTGACGAGCACCGGCGTCGGTGTGGGTGCCGGTGCGGGAGCCGGGGTCTCCGGCGCCGGGGTGGGTGTGGGCGGCGCTGCCGGTGGAGGCTGGCTGATGGCGGGTGGAGGTCTCGGCGCGAAGCTCGTCGTCGGCTGCCTGGTCGCGGTCAGCGTCGGCGCTGGTTGCGTCGCCTTGACCGTCGGTCCGATCGTGCCGTCGCACGCGAGGACCCATCGCCGTCATCTCGCGCGTGCCGCCGGCCCTCGCATCCCGGTCGCCGATGAGGCGCTGAGCCTCGCGCAGGTCGGCGCACAGTTCTCCTCGAGCGTCCCATTCCCGTCGCGAGCCGGCGCGTCCAAGACGGCCTCTGCCACCGGAACGTCGGCGCTCACGCCCGCCGCGAAGGCCAGCCGCGAGTTCGGCCTCGAGCAGCCGGCTCGCCAGGTCTCGGCGGTTACGGCGCAGCCCAGCGTCTCGGATGCAGCCCGCGCCGCTTCGGTCGGCCAGGCGTCCGGCGGAGGGGGGTCTGCCGCGGGCGGCGAGTTCTCGGGCTCGGCCGCGAGCTCGTCTGGTGGCGGTGGTTCCTCGAGTGGGGCTGGCGCACGGGGCAGCGGCGGCTCGTCCGCCGCTGCGCGCGAGTTCGGACTTGGGTAGGCCGGGTAGAGCCGCCGGGTAGAGCCGGGGCGCGATCCCGTCCGTGGCCTGGGTCAGGCCATCAGCCTCGCGGGAAGACCTTGCCCAAGTGCCTGAGCGCCAGCGGGTTGCCACGCGGGCGCAGCTTGCCGGTGGCCATGGCGCGCAGGGGGTCCAGGCGCTGACCGACGATGTCGACCCAGTCCTGGTAGGCGACGCGCAGGCGCAGGTCGGGGCGCGGCGCCTCGCCCTGCTCGACGGCGCTCGAGCCGTTGTTGACGTTGAGGTGCCAGGTGGGGATGTCAGGGTCGGTGAACTCCCACTGGAAGGTGGTGGGGCGACGCAGGCCGTGGTTGGGGTTGACCTGGCGGCGGATCGTGTCGAACAGCAGCGCCACGGTATCGGGATCGCGCTTGGACGGGCCTTCGCGCACGCCGATGATGTTCGCCTGGGCGAGCGTACGGCCACGCATCGAGACCTCCTCGAGCGTCAGCCCGGGGGGCATCACCGCGGGACCGGGCAGCTCCTCGATGGGCAGTCCCGCGGAGCGCAGCTTGCTCTGCATCGACTGCGCGCCCTCGGGGCCGATCTTCTCGAACGAGTACCCAAAGCAGGTCAGGTAGCGCTCGTCCCAGCCGGGCGGCATCAGAACCTGGGCGAGGTAGGGCGTAATCTCGCGCAGGATTCCGGCCACGGCCTTGGGGACGCGAACGGGATCCTGGCGGCGCAGGTCGGAGATCAGCTTGACGCCGAAGCCGATGTGGCGCTGCTCGTCGACGGTGATGTTCGCCATGCCCTCGCGGAACGCCGGCAGCCGGTCGCGTTCCTCCAGGTAGGTACAGATCATGTGCTGTCCGGGCTGGGCGAGCGTGGCCTCGACGACGATGTGGTACAGGGTCACCGCGGCGGCGAGCTTTGCCACCGAGCGGTCGGCGCGCAGTTCGTCGGCCATCCGGTCCAGGCGATCGAAGATCTTGCTCAGGCCCGGGGTGAGCTGCGGCTTGATCGCGTTCAGACTGCTTGCCATCGAGCCGTCGCCGAGCCCGCACACCTCGTGCATAAAGCGCTTGAAGAACACCGCGTGCCGCGCCTCGTCGACCTGCTGGGTTGCCAGGAAGTACTTCTGCTCCTCCAGCGGGGCGGCGTCGATGTAGGGGGACAGGTCGTCGGCGACCACGTCCTCGCCCCAGAAGAACAGCGAGTAGTTCCACAGCGCCGCCGTGCGCTCGAACTCGGTGAAGTCCTCGCGCCACTGGCGGGCGTCCTCGGTGAAGTCGAGGTCCATCGCGCTCCAGTTGCCGCGCTCCCAGCGCGCATAGAGGTCCGCGTAGGTGATCGCGTCAGTCGGCAGGCTCGCCGGGTGGGAGGCGTCGGAGGACGAGGAGGAGTCCGCCGTTGGGGTGGTACCTGTCACTGCTGTGGCCATGTGACTGCTCCCAGGTAGGAGTGAACGCCGATCGCGGCGCGAGCGGAATAATAAACGTTATCGCAATAGCGCGCGCTCTGTCAAGTAGGATGTATGCGATGGATGCCGCTCCGATCATCACACGCGAGCAGGGCGCCCCGGGGCGGGCCTTGGGCGCTGGTGCCGAGGCGCATACGGGCGCACGGCTGACGCGCGAGCAGAGCAAGGCGAACACCCGCGAACGGCTGCTGAACGCGGCGCGGACGGTGTTCGCGCGGGGCGGGTATCATGGCGCGACGGTCGAGCAGGTGGCTTCCGAGGCGGGGTTCTCCACGGGCGCGCTGTACTCGAATTTTGACGGCAAGGAGGATCTGTTCCTGGCGTTGATGGAGCGCGAGATCGACGCCCACGCGCGCGAGATCTCCGAAGCCGTGGAGGCCCGCCATTCGGTCGCCGAGCGCGCTACGGGCGGTGCGCGGCAGTGGATGACAATGATCGAGCGCGAGCCGGAGCTGCTCTTGCTGTTCATGGAGTTCTGGGCCTACGGCGTGCGCGACCCGAGCGTGCGCCCGAAGGTGGCGGCGCGGTTTGCGCAGATGCGCGAGCTGCTGACGCGGCTCATCGCCGACGGGGTGCGCGAGTTCGACCTTGAGCTCGAGCTCCCTGCCGAGCACCTCGCACTCGCGATCGACGCCCTCGCCGACGGTATCGCCCGCCAGAAGCTCACCGACCCCGACGCCGTGCCGGACGAGCTGATGGGCCGCGTGCTGTCGCTGCTGTTCGCCGCGGTCACGCGGCCGGCGAGACGCATAGGCACGCGTAGTGCACCGTGAACAACCGCCTGGCGAGGCCGGGGGCGAGGCGGTGAAGGCCGGAGCGCACAGCCCACTTCGCCCTGGCGCGCGCGCGGGCCGCGGGGCCGGTCGCGAAGAACAGCTGGACGGTGAGCGGCAGCGGATCGTCGAGCTCGGCGGCGATGCGCAGCCCGGCGCGCGCGACGATCTCCCGTGCGCCGGCGCGGGACAGCCGTTGCAGGTGGCCGACCTCTGAGGCGTGCTCTCGCTTGGATGCGCGCCGCGCGGACAGGTTGGCCTCCAGGGGCACCTCCATCACCACGGCGTCGCACGCGCGTGCGGCCTCGGCCAGGAGCGTCGGCGGGTCGGGCACGTGCTCCAGGACGTGCGAGAGGATGCCCAGCTCGTGGGAGCCGTCGCCGGCCGGCAGGGTTGCGCCGTCATAGAGCTCGACCGAGTCGATCTCAGATCGCGCGCGAGCTATGTGCACGGCCGCCTGCGTGATCTCAACGCCCGTCAGCCGCCCACCGAAGCCGCGCGTGTGCAGCTCGCACAGCAACGCTCCGTCGCCGCAGCCGATCTCCAGGGTGCTTGTCGGTCGCAGGCCCGCACGGGCGCACAGCGCGAGCACGTGGTCGGCCTTGCCGACCGCCCCGAGCGCGCGCCAGCGCGCGTACAGCTCTGCCTCGGCGGGGTCCCGTTGCGTGTAGGCCTCGTCGTAGAAGCGGATCAGTTGGGCGGGGTCGTCCATCGGGTGGATTATCGGGGTCTGGCCGTCTCGGTAGCCTCGCCGGTGGATGTCCTCAACGCCCGCCGCGAACAGACCCGCGAGCACGACGGTCGCCCGGCTGATCGAGAGCCTGCGCGAAGCCCCCGCGACGCTGCCGGCGCTGGCGGCGATGGCGCTGTTTCTCGTCTGGGCGACCGACCAGTCTGGCTATCCGCTCACGCACTGGGCGCCGGGGGGGCTGATCGTGATGGCGCTGCTCGGGATCGCGCTTGCGTTCGTGAGGCTGCGCCTCGCCGATGTCCCGACGCCGGTGAAGGTGGCGCTCGGCTGCCTGGCGGCGTATACCGCGCTCAGCTTCGCCTCGATCCTGTGGGCGAACCTTCCCGGCGACGCCTGGGAAGGCGCGAACCGGACGCTGCTGTACCTGCTCGTGTTCGCGCTGTTCGCGCTCTGGCCCCAGCACGGGCGCAGCGCCGTGCTGCTGCTCAGCGCCTGGACGCTCGCGATGATCGGGCTGGCGGCATTCGTCGCGTTGCACGTCAACGCCACAGCGCATGACCCTGCGCGCCTGGATGGCCTGCTCCCCGAAGGGCGCCTGACCTATCCGGCGGGCTATGCCAACGCCAGCGCGGCGCAATGGCTGATCGCGTTCTGGCCGGCCCTGCTGCTCGCACGCGAGCCTCGTATGCACTGGATCGTGCGCGGACTGCTGGCCGGCGGCGCGGTGCTGCTGGCCGAGGTCGCCCTGCTCAGCGTGAGCCGGGGCTCGCTGTATGCGACGCCGGTGATGCTCGTGCTCGTGTTCGCGCTGCTGCCTCACCGCGCGCGCACGTTCGCGCTGCTCGTGCCGGTCGTGGCCGGGATCGGCGCGGCCGCGCCGTCGGTGCTGCGCGTGGGGGAACGACTCGAACATGGGCAGAACGCCACCGCCGCGGTGCACGCCGCCACCACGGCGACGTTCGTCGCGGCCCTGGCGGTGGGGCTGGTCGTGGGTGCGGGCGCTGCGATCGAGCGTAGGAGCAAGCTCTCGCAGACCTCGGCCGGGCGTGTGCGCAGGGGCGTCGGCGCGGTCGCGATCGCCACGCTCGTGGCGGTGCTCGCGGGCGGGTGGGTCGCCGCTGGCAACCCGGTCGCGCGCGCGCGTCACGCCTGGGACACATTCAAGAGCGGCAGCGGCTACGCCGCCAACGGCAGCGGCAACCGCCTCATTAGTGGCTTGGGGAGCAACCGCTACGACTTCTACCGGGTGGCGCTGGACGAATTCCTAGCGCACCCGCTGGTGGGGATCGGCGCGGACAACTTCCAGGAGCAGTACCTCGTGCACGGGCGTAGCAGCGAGACGCCCAAGTATCCGCACAGCGTCGAGCTGCGCACGCTGACCGAGACCGGCCTGGTCGGTGCGCTGCTGGCGCTCACCGGCCTGGGGGCGGCGCTCCTCGCCGGCTGGCGAGGGCTGCGCGGAGCCGATCCACTGGGGCGCGTGGTCGCCGCGGCGGCGCTGGCGGGGTTCGTCTACTGGGTGGTGCATGGCTCGTTCGACTGGTTCTGGGAGTTCGCCGGCCTGGGCGCGCCCGCGTTTGCGATGCTCGGCCTCGCCTGCGCCCTGGCGCCACGCCGGGTCGCGCCGGAGGCGGCGTATGCCGCGGGCGGATTGGCGTCCGCTCCCTCGTCGGCTTTGCGCATACCGGATTCGAGCACCGGGCGCCCGGGCGTCATCGCCGGCATGATCGTGGCGCTGGCGGCCGCGGCATCGCTGGCGGCGCCCTGGCTGAGCCAGCTGGAGATCGAGAGCGCCGCGCGGATCTGGCCGAAAGCGCCGGCGACGGCGTACGCCCGGCTGAACGACGCCGCGCGGCTGAATCCGCTCAGCGACGAACCGTATCTCCTGGCCGGGAGTATCGCCCTGCGCTTCGGCGACCTCGCACGCGCCGACCACGAGTTCGCGCTGGCCCTGAAGCGCACTCCCGACGATGCCTACGCGACGCTCGAGCGCGGCGCGATCGCCTCGGCCCGGGGGAACCGCGCGGAGGCACTCATGTTGCTGCAGCGTGCTGCGCGCCTTAACCCTCGCGACCCGCTCACGCGCGAGGCGCTGCTGATAGTGCGCAGGGGCGAACGGGTGGACATCGACGAACTGAATCGCGCGATCCTGGTTAAAGCTCAGCAATTTGCGTAATTCTGTGGACAATCCGGGGCCGATGATGGGTTTCCCGCTCGACACGGAACCGAACCTTCGCTAGCGTGGTGTGAACATCTAGTCGATTCGCCGCCCTCGGAGCGCGTCGTCATGTCCGGGTGCTTGACCGTTGGGGAGGAGGCCATCGCTGGCGCAACGCACGGAGAGCGAACCTCGACGTTGCTCGAGCCAAAGAAGAGAACCCAAAGGCAAGGAAGCATGACAAGTCACCGCCGGATCGTTTTGACAGGGCTCGTAGTCGCTGCCTTGCCGGCGGGAACCCCGGGGCTTGCGGCAGGCAGCCCGCTGCTTAGCGGATACGGGGGTCCGGGCCAGGGCAGCCAGGCGATCCTGGGCTCGACGCTCCTCGGCGGGGGTGCCGGTCCAGGCGGCGGTTCGACAAGCGGCGGGTCAGGCGGCTCATCGGGCTCGTTCCTCGGTGGCGAACGCTCGGGTGGGCCTGGGCCTTCGGTGACCGGTGCGAAAGGTGCGGGCGGCGGTTCCGCGCGCAAAAGCGCCATCAGCCCGACGTCAAGCTCGCGGAGCGGTGCTCGTGGGGCATCCGGCGGTGGCGCGAGCGCGTATCCAGCTTCGTCGGCCGGAAAGGCAGATGAGGCGAGTGCGGTGGCGCCAGAGACGTTGGGGCTGTCCGGCGATGACTTGCTGTACGTCCTGCTGGCGCTCGCCGGATTGGCGTTTACGGGCGTTCTCACCAGGCAGCTGGCGCGGACGAAAGGGTCCGGAGGGCATCAACCGCTAAAGGGACGGGTTGTAGGACCCGAGTAAGCCAGTAGGGCCACGGACGCCCTCGGAGATCATGGACCAACCGCGCATCACCCAGCAGACATCGACCACACTGCCGCTCACCGGTGGGCTTGCGCGCGGCGCGCCGCGCCCGAAGTCGCTGCTGGGCGGGACCTTCGCAGGGCGCCTGCAGTGGGCGCTGGAGGGATCGGGCTGGAGCGTGCTGCGCCCGGCCGTCGACTTCGTGCTGCTGTGCACGGCGGTGATCGTGGCGTTGGGCGGCATGCACGCGACCTTGAACGTCTCTGCCGTGCAGGCGCCGCTGCTGGCGCTGCCGCCGTTGGCGATGCTGCTGCTCTACCTGCGCGGGCTGTACCGCACGCGCCTGCGCGCGCTCGTGCTCGACGGCGTCGTGCCGGTCGTCAGCGCGGTGTCGATCGCGGCGATGGGGGTTGCGACGCTCGGCCTGCTCGCCAACGGCCAGCCGCCGAGCGAGTCCGATGGCGTGCGCGCGTGGCTGTTCGCGCTGATCGGCGTGGGCCTCGGCAGCGTCGCGCTGGCGGGCGCCCAGCGCTGGGCGCGCGGGCGCCGGCTGGTGGGCAAGCCGGTGCTGATCGTCGGCGCCGGGGTCGTCGGCTCGCAGGTGGCGCGGCTGCTGGAGAAACATCCCGAGTACGGGCTGGTCCCGGTCGGCTTCGTCGATGACGATCCCCGCTCGGTCGCGGAGGTGGGCGGACGCGATGTGCCGGTGCTGGGCACGGTCGAGGATGTCGATGAGATCGTCGCAGACACGGGGGTGGGCAAACTGATCGTCGCGTTCTCCTCGGTCGCCGACGCCCGCGTCAGCCGCCTGATCCAGCGCTGCCAGGAGCTGGGCGTCGACGTGTCGGTGGTGCCGCGGATGTTCGACACGATGAACAATCGCGCCTGGTACGACACGGTCGGAGGCACGCCGCTGCTGACGTTCTCGACTGTCGATCCCAAGGGCTGGCAGTTCACGCTCAAGCACGTCTTCGACCGCGTTTTCGCGCTGACGCTGCTGGTGGCGCTCTCGCCCGTGATCCTGTGCGCCGCGCTGGCCGTGCGCTTGAGCTCTCCCGGACCGGCGCTGTTCCGTCAGCGGCGCGTCGGCCGCGACGGGCGGGCCTTCGACCTCTACAAGTTCCGCTCGATGCGCATGGGACCGGCGCAGAGCATGTCGCTGAATGACGACGACGACACCGCGATCGACTTCCTGCTCGGCGGGGACACGGCGCCTGGGGGAGTGGAGGGCGAGGATCGCCGCACGCTCGTCGGTCGCTTTCTGCGGCGCACGTCGATCGATGAGCTGCCCCAGCTGCTGAACGTGCTGCGCGGGGAGATGAGCATCATCGGCCCTCGTCCGGAGCGCCCCGAGTTCGTCGAGCTGTTCCAGGCACGATGTCGCCCGCTACGGCGACCGCCACCGCGTCAAGTCGGGGATCACCGGCTGGGCGCAGGTGCACGGGCTGCGCGGGCAGACCTCGCTGGCCGAGCGCGTGGAGTGGGACAACTACTACATCGCCCACTGGTCGCTGGGCCTGGACGTGAAGATCCTGGTGCTCACGCTGGCCGCGGTGTTCCGCAACGCGGAGTGATCGGAAGGCCAAGCCCGCTTGGACGGACGGGTGGGGTCAGATGCTCTTCTGTGTGGCCCGGCCCGGTCCCATCCATTCCTGGTAGACACGCACCCGCAGGCCGCTCGTGCCGAGCACCGAGGGAAACGTGATCGAGTACCGGTTGAACCGGTTGAGCGTGAACAGCGCCCTGAAGCGCAGCACGCCCCCCTGGAAGGCTTCGAGCTTCATGAAGTCGCCGACGGGTCCCGATCCGCTGGCCACGACCTGGCTGCCCCGCCGGCGCAGGCTGAGGGTGACGGGACTGGGAGCGCCGAAGGGCGAGGCCAGGACGCGGGAGAGCGCCGCAAACGAAGGCTTGCGAGCGCCTTTTTCGTTCAGCACTCCGAAGTCTTCGCTGCTGGAGCCTTCCAGCTGATAGAGCGTCTCAGCCGCGATGTATGGGGTGCGCGCCAGCGAGCGAAAGAGGTTGGTGATGTTCTCCGCCTGAACCTTGGGGGTCACGCACGCCTGTTCCTGCTGGATCCTGTATCGCGGCCAGCAGCTGCTCCAGCCGAACTCGTCCAGCCACAGGGGCGTGGTGTCGCCGTTGGCGAGCTGTACTTCGCGGAACGAGCGCAGCGAGGCGAGCGTCAGGCTGTAGAAGTGCACCGCCAGGCCGTCGTAGTAGCCCTTGATGCCGGCGGCGTAGAGGGCGCGCAGGAAGACGCCGTTGGAGCCGACGAGCGAGCCGGCGATGCACGGGCACGTTCGGGTTCGCCTGCTTGATCGCGGGGTAGGCCGCTCGCAGGATCGCCGCGTAGCGCTGGGGCTTTTCCGGTCCGGCGAAGTAATCTTCGTTGATCTGGTCGGGCTCGTTCCAGATTTCGATCGCGGCCAGGCGCGTGCCGTAGCGCTGCGCGAGATAGGCGACGAAGGCCGCGTAAGTCACCGGGTTGGCGGGCGGCCAGGCGTTCGCCTTGCTGGAGCGGCCCGGGCGCGCATTGGCCGCAGGAGCGACGCCGGTGCCGAGGAGGCCCAGCAGGGGGTGCTGTCGACGATCATGATCACCCGGATGCCGGCTGCCGCCGCGTCGCTCACCAGGCGGTCGGCGAAGGCCAGCGTGCGCGGTTCGATCTGGTTCGGTCCGCGCGGCTCGAGCATCGGACCAGGCACTCGAGCGCGCACGACCTTGGCGTGGAGTGCCTGTGCCTGCGGCGATCGCGCGGTCGGCCTCTCGAAGCTGCTCTTCGTGGGCCGACGCCGATGATGTTCACGCCGCCCAGGGGCGGTGTGGAGGAGGCATGCGCGCCTGATGCCTGCTTGGCGTCGCCGGACGGCGCGAGGAATGCGAGCATGCACAGCCCCAGCACCAGTGCGATGAGAGGCTTCTCAAGGCGTCCTGCCGACTCTGGTAGGCGTCCGGCCACGTGCTAACAAGATAGTCAGGCCCCGGCTCGGAAGCGTAGCTGCGACCCTGGTTGCAGCGATGACGACCGCGGTAGGGTGTGTCGCGTCGTGTCACCAACCTGGATCTGGATGCAGATCGCGATCGTCGTGTTCGTGCTGATCGGGATGGTGGTCGCGATCACGAAGCTCGTTTGAGCTGGCTTGCCGCCCGCCACCACCGGCGTCGCGGTGTCCTGATGCCCGGGAGGGCGACGGCCGGTCGTGGCGGGATCGTCTCCTCGCCGCTGAGGATCGCGGCGGGCACCTGCCTGCGTGAGCCAGTCGGCGAGCGGACCGAGCCCGGCCTGCTCGAGCTCTGCGGCCATCCCCGGCGGACGACGGACGTGGTCGTGGGCGTCGGAGGCTACGTTGTGGACCATCTCGGCTCGCACCAGCTCGAGCGCAAAACGGCGCACCTCATCGCCGAAGCGCCCGACGAGCGATGCCGGCTGTGATTGATGTGAGAGCGCCGGCGCGCACGAGCGACGTCCAGCATGGCGGGTCGCGGTGGAAGGCGGGGCAGCGCTCCGGGTGGGCGATCAGGACATGGTGGCCACGGCGCATGAGGTCCATGGCGATCATGTCGAGGCCGGTTGCCACGGCGGTGAAGGGAGGCTCGATCAGCAGCCACGGTCCGCCGCCGAGGCCCAAGCGCGCACAGCTGCACCGGATCGAGGTCGACGATGCGCGTCATCGCGATCTCGGCGCCTGGGCGGATGTCGATCGTCACTTCCTCGGCCGCCAGGCGCGCGCTCAGCTCGTCGACGAGCCGGGCGATCGTGTCCGGCATCGTTGGGGTACCGCCAGCTCACGTGGGGCGTGGCCACGAGCGTGCGGGTGCCCGCCGCCGCGGCGGCGCGGGCGAGCGCGATGGAGATCCTCGATCGTCTCGGGACCGTCGTCGATGCCCGGAAGCACGTGGCAGTGCAGGTCGATCACACGCGTGAACGTTAGGGGACCTTGAACCGGCCGCGTGCTGATCCGGACATCGTGTCGGTGCGGATATGATCGCGAGACCGATGCAGAGTTCGATCTCGATATAGGGCAAAGGGAGAGGCATGTTCAAATCGATCGTGGTTGGGACGGATGGCTCGGACACGGCCGGCCAGGCGGTGCGCCAGGCCGTTGATCTGGCTCGGGCCGTCGGGGCGAAGATAGAGCTCGTGAGTGCATACGAGCCGGTGCCCGCGCAACGCCTGCGTGAGGAACACAGAGAGGCGCCGGAGGACCTGCAGTGGGCGATCAGCCCGCGCGAGGATGTCGACGCGACGCTGGAGGCGGCCGCCGGCGTCGCACGCGAGGCGGGCGTGGATGTCGACGTATACCCGCGCCAGGGCGATCCAGCTGACGCGATCCTCGACGTTGCCGAGGAGCGCGAGGCCGACCTGATCGTGGTCGGCAACAAGGGCATGACCGGCGCCAAGCGCTTTCTGCTTGGCTCGGTGCCGAACAAGGTCTCACATCATGCGCCCTGCTCGGTGCTGATCATCCGGACAACCTGAGCCGGCGGTCGAGCCGCCGATCGGCGCGCGTCTGTCCGTCGCTGGCGGCTGTGATGTAGTCAACTCGTGTGACCACCAAGGCCGGTACGCTGCTCTCGAGCATGAGCGTAGACGCCTATCCCATGACGTTGCGCACGCGGATGCGTGCTGGTCATGAGAGATCCCTGTTCAGGGTTGCGCTGATCGCCTGTGGCTGGCTGTCACTGCTGGTGCTCGCAGCGGTGCTGGCCATGGCGCTGGGCAGTGCTCCCATCTCGCCGGCGATCGCAATCGGGGGTGGGGTGATGATGATGCTGGCAACGGCGCTGGTAGTCAGCCGCTATGACCTCGCGGTTGTCATCGGATTCGCGCTGCTCGCCGTGGTCGTCATCGAACCGGCGCCGTCGGATGTCGTGTTCGGGCTGGCGATGGCTGTCGCCGTGGTGACGGGGAGGTTTGGCCTCAAGCGCGTGCCGCGCATGGCGACCTGGCTCGTCGTTTCTTTCATAGTGCTCAACATCATCTCCATGATGGATGTCCTGAGTTGGTCGGCCGCAGGGCGATTCTTCCTGATTACGCTTTATCTCAGCACGTTCAGCCTCTGGCTTGCCGCTTATATAGACCGCCCGGGGCGTGCTCGCTGGCTGGTGTGCGCTTACCTGGTCGCTGCCGTTCTATCTGCGGTGCTCGGGTCCGCCGCATTGTTCGTCCACTTTCCCGGCAACACGTTGATGATCGGCGACGGACAGCGCGTAAAGGCGCTCTTCAAGGATCCCAACGTCTACGGACCTTTCCTCATCCCGATCGCACTGATCCTGCTCGAGGAGATCATCCAGCCGCGTCTGCTGCGGCTGCGTCGCTCATCGATGATCGTGTGCTTCTTCGCCCTGACGGTCGGGGTGGTGTTCTCATTCTCACGCGCCTCGTGGCTGAACCTTGCGGTGGCTTTGACCGTGCTGATCGGTGTGGTTGTGGCGCGTAGGCTGGATCGGCGCGCCATCTCGTTGGTGCTCGTGGTGCTCGTCGGTGGGCTGGCGATCGTCGGTGCGGTGCTCGGCACCGGTGAGCTCGGATTTCTCAAGGAACGCGCGCATCTTCAGAGCTATGACGCAAGCCGTTTTGGCGCCCAGGCCCGTGGCATTTCGGCCGGCTTCGAACACCCGTTCGGGATCGGCCCGGGGCAGGTCGAAGTCGTCTCCCCCTCTCACGAAGCCAGCTTTAGTCTCTATGTTCGCCCACTGTCTGAGCAGGGCATGCTCGGACTGCTCGTCATCATTGCGCTGGTCGTGGGAACGATCGCCTTCGGAGTCCTGAACGTGATTCATGGCAGCGACACCTATGGAATAAGCGCGGCGGCATTGCTTGCCGCCTGGTGTGGGCTCGTGGCGAACAGCTTCTTTGTGGACACGCTGCACTGGCGTCATCTGTGGCTTGTCGCCGCCCTGATTTGGGCTGGAGCGACGCGCCGAAAGATCCTCGCCCGCTCAGCGAGGTCGCACGCCGTGCCGCAGCCAGCATAGATGCTGTCAGGAGGCCGTCTGCGTTAGCGTGCGCTCGGCCAGGTAGTAGGGGGAGAGTTCCACTCTCGCCCCTACCACCACCACGCCGATGGGGTTCAGCCGCAGGCGCTTGAGCAGATCGCGCAGGTCCTCGGCCTGTACCGGACTCACACGGTCAAGCCGCGCTACCACCAGTACTTCGTCGCTCTGCCGGGCCAGGAACTGCGCGTCGCCCAGACCCAGGATTGGAGGGGAGTCGATCAAGACGTAGCTGTAATCCGTCTTTCGAAGCGCTTCGAAGAAGCGATCCAACGCTGCGCTCGACAGCAGAGAGGCTGGATCGGGGGAGATCTGCCCGGAGTCGAGCACGTCCAAGTTGAGCTCTCCAGGCGCGGCTCTGATGGCCGTGTGTAGCGCCTCGTCGGGATGCTCGGTATCGCTCTCCATTGCCGCGAGCAGGTCGGCAAGTCCGGACTGAGGCCGCAATCTGAAATGCTCGTGCAGCGTGGGTGAGCGCAGGTCTCCCGAGATCACGAGCGTCTTTTGCCCCGCGCGGGACAGCGAGCGGGCGAGGCTCGCGGCGACCGTCGTCTTGCCCTCGCCGTGGGTTGCGCTTGTAACGAGCAGCACGTTTTGGCCGCCCATGGGTCCGAGCAGGCGTATCGTCGCCTGCAATGCGTCATAGGTCTCGTGCTCGAGTCCAGACAGGCCTCGTCTACGCTGCTCTCTGAGGGAGCTTCGACGGTATGGGACGCCTGCCAGGACGGGGAGGTTTAGTGTCTGCCCGAGCTCTCGCGGCGTCGTGAACCTGGGTCGGAGTTGGTCACGCCCGAGGACGACCAAGACGCCGATGAGCAGTGACGCAAAGAGCGCTACGATCGCATTGAGTGCCGGTCGCGGAGAGCTCGCGCCGCTCGGAGGCACGGCGGATTCGGCGATCTGCAGCTCGGAAGCAGTGCCGGCGGCATTGATCTGCAGGGCGCTGATGCGTGCTTCTAGGGCCGCGATCTGGGTGGCGGTGCCGGGCGTTCCCTTCAGCTGGGCGATCTGTTCCTGCAGCTGAGTTCGGGCGTTGCTGAGGCCGAGGTTCTGCATCGACTGCTCCTCGGAGAGAAACGCCTCGGCTACCGCGTTGGCGCGAGCGGCGGCCACGGATCCCTTACCAGCGCTCGCCGTGATCGTCAGGAGATTGGCGTTGGGGTTGGCCGAAGCGCTGATCGCGTCTTTGACCGCTTTGGGTGATTCCGAGAGCTTGTGGGCGGCCGTCGTCGTGACCGGAGGGGTTCGGACCAGGGCTTCGAACGTTGCCATCTGGCGCTGCGTGGAGGTTGCTTCGTTTGACTGAAGCAGCGTCGCTGTCGGGTTGTAGACGATATCGACGGAGGCTCGATATGTCTTCGGGAGCTCGAGCGAGATGGCGAGGACCGCGACGGTCACGACGATCACGATCGCGGCGATCAGCCAAATTCCGCGACGCAGCGCATCGAGGTAGCGCTGAGCGTCCACCGGTTGGTCGACGAGACCGGTTGGCAGGGGCGAGGACGGCCGCTCGGGGGAGCTCATAGCGTGAGGTGCCTCGTCATCGCGCGCGACGATGGCGATGACGCAACCCCAGACCCAGGGCCTTCCAAGACGTCCGGGCCGGACGGGGTTCGCATGAGCTCATCGTACACATCGATCAGGCGGCCGAGCATAGCTGCCCTTGTGAAGCGCTCCCTGACGCGGTTGAGCGCCATTGTGCCCATCCGCGCTCGTCCGATCGGATCGTCGAGCATCGCGAGCAGCGCGGCGGCGAGGGCGCCGTCGTCGCGTGGGGGAACGAGACGCCCGCTTGCTCCGTCCACCACGGCCTCGCTGATTCCGCCGACGTCGCTGGCGACGATCGGCCTGCCCAACGACATGGCTTCAAGGATGACATAGGGGAACGCCTCGGCCCAGGAAGGATGGACAAACACATCCAGTCCCCGCAGCACAGCCTGAGGTTCCGTGCTCGATCCGAGGAAGTGCACCGCGTCAGCCACGCCACGCAGCTGTGTTTGCGCGCGCAGCTCTTGAAGATCTGGACCGTCGCCGACGATTGCCAGCTGAGCGGTTGGATGTCGGACGAGCACCCGCGGAAACGCATCGATCAATGTCTCGAGACCCTTTCCCGGACGCAGCAGCGTGAGCGCGCCGATCACCGTACCCAGACGCGACAGCTCGGCGATGCGCTCCTCGACAGGACCATCTTGCACAGGATCGATGCCGTTGTGTATGACCCTCACCCTCCTGCTCGGGCCGATCGAGCGGGCTAGACGGGCCTCCGCCTCGCACACGCAGACCGTCCGGCTGGCCAGGGGGGCCAGGGTGCGCTCCACGCCGTGATAGGCGAGACGCTCGGCCGACCGCGAGAAGTGACCGGCGAAGGCGTATCCGTGCGGCGTGTAAACCACAGGCGTGCGCGGATGCGAGAGCCTGGCGAGCCGTGCGACTGCGCCTGCCTTGGAGCTGTGGGCATGGACGATGTCGGGGCGTATATCGTGGACGATCCTGCTGAAGCTGGCGACAGCGGCGAGATCGGAGCGGACGGTCACCGCACGGTGGAGATCCAGGCGCACGTGGGTTGTGCTCTCGGCTAGGCCTTGGGGGACCGCCGGCCCGCAGAGCACGACCTCACAGCCTCGCTCACGCAGGCCGATTGCCAGGTCTTCGACGTGCCGTCCTACGCCTCCGTCGATGGGCTGGTGACAGAGCAGAATGCGGGGCACGTCCACGCTACGCTATCGCCACTCGGTCCCCGCGCACAAGACTCGGTGCGCACGGGCTGGATCTGACGGTGATCGGACCGTGACGGGTTTCAGCTCCGCGTCTTTGATCTGGCTGGCGCGGCGTGGTGGTGGTGATGATGCGCTCGTCGCGCGCGACGAGCGATCCTCACCGCCAGCCGGGCACGCGGCTGGCTGGTGTGCTTGCCGGATCTCGTGCTTCGGTGGCGTTGACTGCGTGGGCGTCCATCTGGTCGTGGTCGAGCTCGTCGATGTGGAGCTCTTGCTGTTGCTCGAGCGGTTTGAACTGCTGCTCGAATTTTCCATGCCAGAGCTTCCGCCGGTGCTCGGTGGGCTGGGGCTGCTGACGACCGGTTTTGTTTCCGCGGTCGTTTCCGTGGGCGCCGGCGTTGTCGGCTGAGGTCTCGTTATCGATGGGGAGGTGCCCACGAGGATGGCACCCGAACCTGCGGGAAGTGTGACGGACGTCACCGTGTTGCCGCCGACGGTCTTCATCGGAGTAGGAAGGGTGACTGTCTGGGTAGGTTCGTCTGGCGGGTTCACAAGCACCGTCCCGCCCGTGAAGTCGCGTCGCAGCAGGTTGTTCCAGGTGTAGCGCGGACCGGCGGCTTCGCCCAGGTTGACGTTCCAGCCCGCCCACCAGTTTTCGGGTGTCTGCCCGGGCCCGCTGACGGCGTCGTTGCCCGTGGAGACCAGGAAGTAGCTGGCCAGGTTGTATTCCATGGCCGGGGTGCCGCTGGCGGTGCCGTCCAGCACTACGCCCCTGCCGAGCGCGTGGACCTGGTCTATGAAGGAGAGCAGAGCGTTCAGCGACCATTGTCCGTTGCCGCCGGTTAGGCCCGAGTCGTTGACGCCGCGCTCCAGGTAGACGTAGTTGGAGGCGGAGATCTCGTTGCGGATGCTCGCTTCGCTGGTTCCGGCGTCTTCGTCGGAGTACCAGATCGCGTTGTGTACGATTTCGGTGTTGGGAAGAGCGGCACGGATTTCCTGCATGAACTGGGCCATGTAGGCGCGCCAGGCCGTGGCGGTCATCGGCTGGCCGGTGGACGGGTCGATTGGTGCAACTGCTTCTTCGCGACCGTTGCCGACACGCATTTCCATGTTTACGTCGTCGACGAACAGGCCGCGATAGCCCGCGGGACAGTTCGGTCTTCGCGTTGCTGATCCACCACTGACGGAACGCTTGATTGGCGATGTTGCCCGCATACTGCGGGCAGGTGTCATTCGAGCAGCCCCATGGGATGTAGAGAGGAGCACCGGAGGCATCTCTGAGAACCCATTCCGGGTGCTGGCTGACGATGCTTTCATCGGTATAGAGCGCGTAGGAGTCCTTGTACATCCAGCCATTGGGATACCACGACGTCATGCCGTTGAAGTAGGGTGCGTACGCCCCCATCCGCCAGATGTGCGTATTGAACCATGACTGCATGCTCGGCGAGGGGTTTTCGAGATACTGGTCGAAGGACGATTCGGAGAAGCGCACGAAGTGCACGGTCCCGGCTGTGTCGGCGCCGGCGGTACCGGCGAAGCTCACGCTGCACATCACGACGACGGCGAGCAGGGCAACGGGGAACGCGCTGCGAGGATTCGCTTGCACAACATCTGACGCTCCTTTGGCGGCTGGGCGGTCTCGGAGAGATCCCTGGCTTTGCGTCCCCGGCTCGCGCCGGGTTTGCCTTTGTCATGAGCGACGAGGCGACTCACGCTCGGTTGTCTGCTATGGATCGGCAAGTCGACGCTCAACTCTCGATGTCGCGCCGAGGTTGGACGAATGATCGAGACGAGGGCGGGCGCTACCGAGCCGGTATCGCCCGGCGTCGTCGCTGGCCGGTATCCTCGAAGCCGTTATGCGCATCTCCCAGGCCTGTTGGCACGATGCGCTCGAATTGGAGCCCTCGGCATGAAGGCTCCTTTTAATTCGCCGAGTATTCACTGCCACTGCCACTGCCACCGCCGCCACGACAGCCACAGCAGAGCAAGACCGTCCTCCAGCGATCATCCTGGGAGGACGCGGCACTGCGGTGCCCGTGGCACGGAGTCTCGGGCGTGCGGGAATCAGCGTGTATGCGCTCGGCGCGCGCTCGGATGCGGCCCGGTTCTCCCGCTATTGTGAGACGTTCGTCGATCTGGGCGCGGGCGAGGGTGTCCAGGAGCGCTGGCTGAGCTGGCTGCTGAGGAGCGCGCCTCGTGGGAGCGTGCTGCTGCCCTGTGCGGACGACGGGCTGGAGCTCATCGCACGTCACCGCGCGCTTCTGAGTGAGAACGGACTCAGAGCCGTTGACGTGGACGATCGTGTGGTGCTTGCGATGCTTGACAAGGCTCACACATATGAGTTGGCCCAAGATGTTGGTATTCCGTTCCCTACCAGCATCGTGCTGTCTGATGACACTGACATCCACAATGCCGCTGAGCAGATGCGATTTCCGTGTGCGATGAAGCCGATCGAATCGCACCATTTTGCCCGCCACTTTGGGGTCAAGGCTCTTATCGTGAAGGACAGTGCGGAGCTGTACGACGCTCATCGGCGGACACAGGCATTGGGCATGCGCATGATGCTGACCGACATCATTCCGGGTGACGACGATCAGTTGGTCGCGTATTTCAGTTATCTGGATGACCGCGGCGAGCCCGTGTTTGACTTCACCAGTCGGAAGCTGCGTCAGTTTCCTCCCGGATTTGGGTTGGCTACGTACTCACTGCAGGCGTGGGAGGTCGAGGTGGCCGAGGTGGCGCTACGATTCCTGCGCGGTATCGGACTGAGGGGGCTGTCCTACACGGAGTTTAAGCGCGACCCCCGCGATGGCCAGCTCAAGCTGATTGAGTGTAACAACCGTTTTACCATCGAGATGCACGGCTTTCACGTAGACGTCCCGTTGTTTGTGTATAAACGTGCGCTGGGAGAGGGGGGAGCTGCTCCAGAACGGGTACCCGGCGTGTCCTCACAGACGCGTGTCAAGCACAGCGCGCCTGTGGCAAATAGGCCGGACATCGAACCCTGGTATCTCTGGAACCCGCTTCCTGATGTCGTATCGTATTTTATACTTAGGCGAGAAGGACGGATCACATTTCGGGAGTGGATACGCAGCCTACGACGCCCTCTCCATCTATACGTATTTCAATGGCGCGACATCGGGCCGACCCTGGGGGTATCATTTACTCGGTCTGTCGACAGGTATCAGGCGGCTGAGGCAGAAGTTCTTGGAGAGGGAGGCGAAATAGTCGGCGCGCAATGCCGTGGCGTTACCGGCCGGTCTGTATCTGGTGACGGATCTCCTTGGCCGCCTTGCGTATCGGCCTGATGGCCCACGAGTGCAGGAGCGGCTCATAGCGATCGGTGAGCTTGAGAAGAATGATCGGCATGGGGTTGACCGTACCGATCATGGCTCGTGTGAGCTCGTATGGAGACCAGATCCCAGAACCGGTTGTCACCGCGGCCACAAATCCGCTGTCGCGTGTTGCGGCGACGGTCTCTTGAGTGTATCGCCCAAAGGGATACGCAAATGTTTCGACCCGTACTCCATCGATGATGTTTTCCAGCGCGATACGGCTGTCCTCGATCTCGCGGCGGCTGGCGTCGTAGTCAAGAGTCGAAAGGTCCGGGTGTGTCATGGTGTGGGCGCCCAGCTCCCAATCCGCCGCCGCGAGCTCTCGGATTTCGTCTTCGCTGAGCATGCGGTTATCGCCCCCGGGGCCAATCCACGGGTTGGTCTTGTCTATGTAGTCGATCGTCACGTAAACCGTAGCCGGAATTCGGTATTGCTGGAGTATGGGAAGGGCGACCGTCCGATTGTTACGCAGCCCGTCGTCGAATGAGATCGCGGCGTAGCCCGGAGGAGGCTCGCGACCGGCTGCGAGCTGGGCAAGCCGCGCGACCGTGACGAACTGAAAGCCGCTCTCGAGCAGCAGCTCGACCTGACGCTGAAAGCGTGCGGGGGAAACCTGGAGCAAGCTGAGGTCCTGCCGCAGCGGTGATCGTGCCACTCCGTGATAGCCGAGGATGACCGACCTGCTGGCGGAGAGTCGTCTTACACGGTTGAGCCAGAGCGGGCGCGCGATGTTCAACGACGAGCTCACGAAACTCCACCGGACGCCGCCGGTCTGGTCATCCTGGAGCGTAGTTGCGCGACCAGTGCATGGGCAACCGAGAAATCCTCTGGAAAAGCGAGTCGCTCGTAGCCGAGCAGCACGGCAAAGTAGACAAATATGGCCAGCGGCACCGCAATCAGCGGACTGTGGTGGAGCAGCACGAGCAGCGAGCCGGCCGCCGCGCTGCCCAGCACCGCCCCCGCGAGCATACGACGAATCTCGAGCCGCCCATGCAGGTCCCCCGCGAGGACTATCAGCGTTCCGGCGACGAGCAGCTCGGAGATGGAGGTTCCCACAGCTGCGCCCTGGAGCGAGAAGCGGGGGATCAGCACCAGGTTGAGCGCGATGTTCTCCACCGCGACGACGGCGTAGACGATCGCAACGGTCGGACGGCTGCCCTGCGCGAAGAACAGCTGACTGGAGAGGGCGCTTATGGGGAAGAGCGCGATGGTGGGGGCCAGCAGCGCCAACGCCAGCGCGGCAGCATGATACTGCGAGCCGTAAAGCAGCGAGATTATCGGCCCGGCAAGTACGACCGCTCCCACCGCCACGGGCAGCGTGATGGCGATCACGAGCTTCAGCCCGCGTTGGTACACCTCACCCACCGGTGGGATTGTCGTCGGCGACAGGCGCGCGAGCGACGGCAGCACCGCGACGTTCACCGCCCACGAGAAGAACGCGGTGGTTTCCAGCAGCTTGTAGGCAGCTGCGTAATAGCCCACCTGACGGGCTGGCTCGAATATCGCGAGCATCGACATATCGATGCGGAACAACACGGTGAGCGCGATCAGCGCTATCCCGATGGGAAGCGCCTCACGGGTCACCCTGAGCGCGCCGCGAAGATCGAAGCGCAGCCGGGGCCGGGCGATGCGGCGGTACATCATCCAAGTGCCCAGTGCGGCTGCGCTCAAAGAACCGACGGCGTAGATACCGACGACCGTCACGAGTTCCGCGCCGAGGACCAGGGCGACGATCGCAACGGTGGTGGTGATCCACCGTTGGGCGATCAACACGACCGCCACCAATGACACACGTTCGTAGGCCTGGAAGACGGCGAAGGGAATTTGCACCATGTAGTCCCCCACGAATCCAAAACCGAGCACGAGGATGACCAGGCGCGTGTGGCCGCTCATCCCGGCGAGTGAGGCCACGAGCAGCGCCACCAGGAGCGGCGGGATGCTGAACATGGCACGGGAGAACATGGCGTTGGAGTAGTAATCCTCGAGGCGTCCGTGGTCGCGAGCCACCTCGCGAGTCAGGACGATGTCCTGCCCGAAATATCCAAAGGCGGTGACAAGTCCCACGAACGACAATGCAAAGGCGTAAATCCCGAACTGGGTCGCGCCCAGCTTGCGGGCGACCGCGATGTAGAGCGCGGCCGTTGCGATCTTGGATTCGGTGTCCGCGACGCCGCGGAAGCCCGCATTCATGAGGATTTGTGAAGAGCGCCTCCCTGCCCGCGGTGCTTGATCTGCGCTCTTGGCTTCTGTTGGATCGATCATCGGGTCGGTCCCGCTACGAGCTCGTGCGCCAGGCCTGGGCGGGCATGTCCTTCGAGCACGTCGTGAGCATGCTACTGAGAGTAGAGAGGGCGCAGGATCGTATACTCGCCAAATGCCGCCGCTTGACAGCGTGCGTCGTGGGGTGCACACGCCTCTGGCGTTGTTCAACCGCCTCATCCGAGGGGTCGAACGACGAGTTCGCGGAGGACGCATGGAGACTATGCGCGCTCACGATGAGAAGTTGCACCGGCTGCTTGGGTTGGAGTGGCCATGTTCGGCGAAGGACGAGCTCGAGACGCTGTGGCCGGCCGTCACCGCGTCGCTGCGTGAGCAGGGGCTCGTACTGGGTAGGGGCGCCTATGGCGGCTGGGATGACGCCGACCCTGCTCTGGGTCGGGTGCTCTGGTGCCTGACTCGCCATTTGCGACCAAAGGTCGTCGTCGAGACCGGTGTGGCGCGTGGATTGACCAGTCGCTTGATCCTGGAGGCGCTCGCGCGCAACGACGCCGGGCGGCTGTGGAGCGTCGATCTGCCCCCGTCTTCGACCTACGCGCCGGGACTCGCCGACCAGACCGGCATCGCGGTGCCCACCAAGCTCAGGGAGCGCTGGACGCTCCTGCGAGGCACAAGCCGTGATTGCCTGCCAGGTCTGATTGACGGGCTTGTGCAGTTGAACCTGCCGGTTGACCTGTTCGTGCACGACAGCCTGCACACTGAGCGCAACGTCCGTTTCGAGCTCGACTGCGTATGGCCCGCGCTCGCCGCCGGAGGGCTGGTCGTAGTCGACGACATTGAGCAGAACGCCGCCTTTCGCGCCTTTGCCCGTGCGCATCCGCAGGCGTCCACGCTCGTGTGCGACGCCGATGACGGTCGTGCTCAGTTCGGCTGTCTACTGCACGCGCGCTCCGCTGTCCCTGGCGCATAGCTGGAGAGTTGCCAGTCTGAGAGTTGCCAGCGCCGCGTCATCGCGTCCGCGTGCGCTCCTCTTCCCAGAGCCTTTTGCCCAGATAGAGCCAGCGGGCCAGCAGTGGCATCGGGTCGGATTTTTGAAAGTGCGCGTGGACCACGCCGCGATGAGGTCGCAGCGGCCTGAGCGCTGATCCGACGTGCCCCCGTCGCAGCTGCCAGATCATATGCCGCAGATCTCCATCCTCCCAGCGGTAGCGACACCCGGCGCGGGCGTATGCCGGCTGTGGATCGCGTCCGAGCAGCCAGTCGCACCAGATCGCAGCCAGCGGCGCTCCAGCGGAGGTTGCCATGGTCATCGAGCCGTATGGACGCGGATTGAAGTCGATCGGCGCGAAGCCGCCGGATCTCGTCTGGATCAACTCGAGCTCGAAGATGCCCTCCCACCCGATCGCGGCCAGCAGTCGCTGGACCGAGTCTTCCAGCCCGGGTGGTGGTGTGATCGTTTCTCCAAAGGCAATGCTACCGCCCTCCGGAGGCCACATGCGCTCATAGCGCGCTACCGCAGCCGCCAAAATACGACCGTCGGCGATGACACCACCGACGGAGATGAGATTGCCTGGCACCCAGCGCTGGACCAGCAGGCCGTCGCGGAAGGCAGGTGCGGCTTTGGCAAGATCGGCGTCGGTTGTGACGATCCGGCTCTTGGGAGAGCCGGATGCCGCCCGGCCGTCTGCGCTGGCCGCTTCCGGCGACTTGAGCACGACTGGAAAGCCAAGCTCGCCGGCGGCCCCGAGCGCCTGCTCCAAGCCCACGCAGCGGATCGACAGGGTGGACGCCAATCCCGCTTGCTCGGCGGTCTGCGCGAGGCTTTCCCTGCTCAGGGCTCGCGCGACGACAGCTTGGGGCGGCAGGCCGAGCTCGGTGAGCGGCTGCAGGGCGTCACGCGCTTGGGAGACCGCGAGCAGGGTGCTGTCGCTGCCGCAGATCAGCGTGGCGTAAGAACGACGGGACAGCTCCCGCCGTAAGTCCTCCACGAACATGTCGGCGTCCTTGCGTGAGTTGGCAACGTACAGGCGCCGGCTGCACGATCGCGACCACTTCGCGGCCGCAAGCGCAGTGGACGAGGTGACCGTAGTCTCATACCCTGCTCTCTGCAGGCTGCGACAGGCGGCGAGCATCGAGCGCTCCTCGGCGTCGGTGATCAACACTCGAGGTCGGTTGCTCATGCCGTTTGCCGGCACAATGTCCCAGCCGTCTGCATTACGGGCTCGTTGATGGGCGCTTGCGCACCCATCCGGCACTTGCTTGCACATCTGGCCTGGCGCAAGAAACAGCGTCAGTCCCGTGTCGTCGCGTGGGACAATGAGCCAGCCGGCGATGTCTGTGTGTGGGTGGCGTGTGGGGATTGGACACGGGCTATGTGCGTGGCGACGGCGTGGGCGGTGAACTTGGTGCCCGCCACGAAGCGCATGACCGGGCCAAAGCTCCAGGCCGAGTAGGCGCCGACGAAGTGCAGTCCCGGAACCGAGGATTCGAAGCCCGCTCGCAGGATCGGGTTTCCGTCGTGCAGGCGCAGCTGCGCCTGCAGCGAGTCTCCGACCACGGGTTCCCTGGCTACGTCGATCCTGTAGCCGGTGGCGAGGATCACATGGTCGATCCGTCGCTCTGATCCGTCGTCGAGTGCGAGGCGCACGCCCTCACCGTCGGGGCTTGCGTGCGAGACCTGACGGTTGAAGCTCATCTTTATATCAACCGTCCGGTCGAGCAGCCAGCTGGTCGCGGCCGGTCGGATCGAACGATAGGCAAGGCGATCCTGCAGCTGCCTCGGCAGCCGCCGGAACAGGTTCGGCATCGCCACAAGTCGGCTCACGCCGGCTGGACCGACATCGGTCGGGGCGTAGAGCAGGCGCTGCAAGGTCGGGTTGATGCCGCGCACCTGCTCGCCCCGGATCAGCCAGCGAATGGCGGAATCACGGGCTATCAGCTCCACCTCCGCGCCAGCTTCGTGCACTAGCGCGGCGGTCTCCACGGCGCTCTGGCCACAACCGATCACAGCGACCGTTTGCCCCGCGTAGTCTGCCGGTCCGATGACGTCCACGGAGTGAGTCGCGAGATCATTGCCGAGCTCCGAGAACTGCTCGGGGCGGTGGGCGAAGTTGCGCAGGCCAGTGGCGATCACGACACGGCCCGCCACGATGCGCTCGCCGTCCTGCATCGTCAGTACGAAGCTGCTCCCGTCCTGCTCGACGGTGCAGACCAGCCGCTCGTCGACATCGGGCACAGCGCGCTCCTGGAACCAGTGGGCATAGCGCGACAGCTCCTCGCCGGGTAGGGGTCTGGAAAACGGTCGCGGCTGCTCGGCCTCGTAGGCGTCCAGCGAGAAGCGTCCCTGGGGATCGGCGATGCTCGAGGCGCTCCACGCCGAACGCACCAGCATGCCCTTCGGCATGTGTCGCTCCCAGAAGCCCATGACGGGGCCGAACACGCGCACGGGGAGGCCGTTGGCGCGTAGATGGGCGGCGACCGACAGCCCATACGGGCCAGCGCCGACTATCGCTATGTCTTGGTCGGTGGTGCTCATCTCAATCAGGCGTGCCTTGGATGATCCCAGGCTTTTCGACGCCTGCGTTGATCCCTCCCCGCAGTTGCTCGCTTTGATCTCGCGCAGGAAGGACTCCGCGGCTGTCACGGCGCCTGCGTCAGCACCCCCACCACCCCCCGAGCCCCACCCCCCGCCGACGTGATCACGACCCGCACCGCCAGGCGCTCATAATGGCGGCGCAGTAGTGCCCTGGCGCCGCGGCTCAGTCGCAGGACGACGGTGAACTCGCCCTTGCTCGGGCCGAAACGCGCGCGGGCAAGCCTGACTGCCACGACGCGTCGTATGCGGCGCTTGCCCCGATGAACGATCGTGACGATCTCGGCTGTGAGCGTGACCGTGCCCCTGCACTCGACCGCGGCGGCGGGGCAGCGCAGGGCCATGCGCACGCGGCCCCGCGCGTTTGCGCGCAGATGGGTGTGCAGCAACGTCGGCACGCTCGCCGTCGACTTTGCGTTCGTCGATGGCGCGGCGGGACCTCCGCTTGAGGAGGTGGTGGCGCTCGTGGAGCCTGTGGAGCCGCCGGTGGGCGGGCACGCGGCGCTGCATGAGCCCCCTGGCACGGGGGTGCTCGTTTCCCCCGAAGACAGCTGCGCGATCTGGTAGGCGGTGACGCTTTCACCGGTCGACACGAACAGCCTGCCCCCGGCGGCGCTCGGCGAGGCGAAGTGGTCGATCACCGGACTGGGCAGCGTCTCGGTGTAGCGCGGCACGCCCGTCGCGGGATAGAGGCCGTAGAGCGTCTTGCCTTCGCCGCCTTGGAAGGGGGTGGCCAGCGACCACACCAGCCCGGCGGAGACGATCGGCGGCCCCAGAGCTTCGGGTGGTCCCTGCCACAGCGGCGTGAACGACGGCCCCGTGGCCCCGGTTTCGTTGTACGCAAGCGCCTGCGTGCCGGTGGTGCAGGGGATGTAGATCGTGCCGGTCGCGGTCGGGTCGATGGTGCTGACAGCTCCGCTCGCATATGCGTCGCCGCCGAAGCTGCCGTTTCCTGAGCACACCTGTTCGCTGTAGACCGAGTGCATGCTCGCCTCTTCGATCAGATAACCCCGCCCGTCCTTGCCCGCCTGAAACAGCAGCCCGCCCGGCAGCAGCTCCGCCCCGGCGGAGGACAGGTCGAGGTCGTTGTTGCTCTCTTCTTCCCAGTTCGGCGGCTCGAAGAAGCCGAGTGGGGCTGCCGCTTCGGTTTTGGGGTTCGCCACGAAGTCCTGCGCCGGGTTGAGCTTGACGACGCTGTCGGAGTAATCGTAGATCGTCGCTTCCTTGCCTGCCGGCGGGTCGGGGTTGCCTGTCGTCGCATACACGTTCCCGGTGCCGTCGACGGCCGGCCCGCTCGGCGCCCACACCGCTCCGCCCCATTCGGATGGCAGCGCGATCGGCACCTGCCAGAAGCGCGGCGCGCCGCCGTCCAGGGGCGCCGCCACGACCGTGCCGCGGTATTCGCTGCAATCCCCGTCGTTGCCGCCGAACCCGAAGATGACTACGCCTTTGTCGAGGTTGAGCGCGGTGCGCTGCAGGAACGCCCTGTGATATGAGCCGGGCGGGTCCACCGGCGTGCTCAGGACTTCTTCGCCGTTGCTCAACCTGTAGCCCTTGAGCACGTGCTCGGCTTCGTGCATGCCGGGCGCTGCTTCGATCCACGTGTTGGCCACGGCATAGATCGTGCCAGTGGAAGTGTCGATCACCGGCGTGCCGACGATCCCCACCGTCGGTTCAATGTCGCCGCACGGCAGTTCGCCCGAGGGCACGGGCGCGCCGGCGCTCTGCTGCCACACGATCTTGCCGGTTGAGGCTTCAAGCGCATACAGCTCGTCGCCGACCGTGGCGACGTAGACCCGGTCGCCCAGCACGAGCGGCTGGCTCCAGATCGCCCCGTCCAGTTTGGGCGATTGCCAGTCGAGCGTTGGCGTGACCGGTTCCTCCGCTTCTGAGTCATAGCCCGAGCGGCCCGGATCGCGGTGGTAGGTCGTCCACATCGGTTCGCCGCGCGCGACGCCAGTCAGCGAGCCCGCCAGCAGGCAGGCGAGCAGAGCTGCTCGCACCCCTGTCATATCCCCTGCCATTCCGCCAGCCGCCGACGCAGCAGCGGGTTGGCGATGCGGTAGTCCCCTCGCCCGGCGCGCTCGATCAGGCCGGCCTCGGTCAGCTTCTTCAGCGCCCTGTCGGCGTCGCCGCGGTGCATTCCCGAGGTGAGCGTCGTCCCGGTGGCGATTCGCCGGGCGATGCGCAGCGCCTGCCGATGGCTCGAGCGGATCTGCTCGAGGAGCTGGTCCAGCAGCGCGCTGTCGCGCTGATAGGCGCTGTCATATCCTTGTTCGACCAGTGTCAGGTCGATCTCCAGGCGGCCCAGCAGCACGCTCAGGAAGTGGGTCTGCTGGGCGATCAGCATCGTGACACGCGGGTGCAGACCGCCGAGCGCCACGATTCGCCCCAGCGCGTCGTCGGCGATCTCGCATCCGTCGGCCTGGAATCGCTCGCGCAGACCGTCCCGCCAGTCCTCCTCGGCGATCGGGCGCAGCGTGTAGAAGCCGCCGAAGCCGCTGAACGCGCGGTCCTGGGGGGCGAACAGGTCGCGCATCACGTGCTCGATGCTGCCCGCGAACAGGTAGCTGACCTGGGTGGAGCGCTGAAATATCGCGCGCATCCGCTTGGTCAGCGCGTCCGGATCCCCGTAGGGCCGGCGGCTGCTGGCGATCTCCTGAAACTCGTCGATGAACACCACGCAGCGCTTGCCGTCGGCGAGCGCCACGCGCTGCGGAAGCTCGAGCGCGTCTGTGAGCGACCGCTGCGGGTCGCGCGCGGCCAGGCCGGGCGTGATGGCCAGCTCGACCGCGTCGCCCAGCTGGCTTCGCATCTTCATCACGAGCGCGCTCTGGGTCGTCGTGAGCGCCTGTCTGCCGAGGTGACGCGCCTTGGTCAGGAGCTTGCGCACGGCCGGGCGGTTGCTCAGCACCGCGCCCGCGAGCGCCTCGGCCAGTTCGGCGTCGTCGACGATCGCGAACAGGTCCACCGAGGCCACGTAGCACCCGCGTGCGTTCGCTCGCGTCAGCGCGGCGTCGCACACGCTCGTCTTGCCTGTGCGCCGCGGGCCGGCCAGCACCAGGTTGGTGCCGTTCTCCAGGGCGCTCGCCACCTGCTTGACGTCTGCGGCGCGCCCGATCATCTGGCTGGCGGGGAGCGGCTCGTCGGTGGGGAACAGGTCCCCGCTGGCTTGGCGATGCCCGGGCTGTACACGTGTCATGTGAGCATTGTACACAATATATGTGTATTTCGTCCTCTATATGTGTATTCTGCCCTCGGCGACTACGCCAGCACACATTTTATGTGAGCAAAGTACACAAAATCTGTGTACACATGGTGCCACCGTGGTGACGACGCTGTGCCCGACTGCGGTTTGATCCTTGCAAGATTTTTCCGCAAGCTACGGAACTGCACGCAACGCTTTCTTTGCAAATTGGGCGGTTGTTGCTCTATGATCCTCCGGCATAAGATTGACGACGGGATAGCCTGGTCTGAGGATCTCGGTTCGAGCCCGTCTTCGGTTGAGAGTCAGCTAAAAAGACGGGATCTGAGCCGACCTGCATCTACGGGCAGGATGCCGGTTCGGACCACCAAGGAAGGTGAGCAGAGGTGCAGGGGAGGATCACGACGGGCAGAGACCAGTGGGGCGATGACGTTCCAGCCGCTTCGATAGCGCTCGATCCGTCGACTTCGACGCTCGAGCGCGTGTGGGCGCGCCCGCGGGATCGTCGTCGGAGCCGGGCCGTGGCGGACGCCCTGGCGCAGGAGCGCCTCCGGATAGCCGCCGACGTTCACGACCTCGTGATGCAGGATCTGGCGTTCGCGCTGGCGACCGCTCGAACGCTCGTGGACGATCCAGCCTCGGCGCACGCAGGCGAGCATCATCGTCGCGGCGGGAGAACGGGCGCTCGCGGGCGCGCGTGACATGGTGGCTGGCCTGACTGTCCAGGACCGCAAGCCGGTCGTGGAGGCGGTGCGAGGAGGGCGTGCGCGCGGCCGCCTGGAAGCGCGCCGCTGAGCTTCGACGCCGACGGAGTTCCGGCGGGCAGCGCAGCCCGACCAGCCGACCCTCGACACGCTGGTGCACATCGCCCGCGAGGCGGTCACCAACGCGATCAAGCACGCCGGTCCGGTCGCCGTCGAGGTCGTGCTCGAGCACGCCGATGAGTGGCGGCTGCGGGTGCGCGACGACGGTCGTGGATTCGACGCGAGCGACGCCGGCGCGGGCTTCGGTCTGGGGAGCATGCGCCGGCACGCCCACGCGCTCGGCGGCTCGCTGCACGTGAGCGAGCGCGCCCGAAAGCAGGCACGATCGTGGAGGCCGTCCTGCCGTGAGCGACCCGCCAGGTCCGCGAGCGCGCCGACCGTCGTGATCGCCGACGACCATCCCGTGATCCGCCTGGGCGTGCGGATGGCGCTGATGCGCGGCGGCTTCAACGTGGTCGGCGGAGGCCGCCGACTGCGACGGGGCGGTGAGCGCCGTGCTGCGCGAGCGCCCCGATGTCTGCCTGCTCGACATCTGCATGCCCGGTGGCGGCATCGAGGCCGCGGCGCAGGCTGGCCGAGTCGGCGCCGTCGACCTCGGTGGTCATGCTGACCGTCTCCGACAGCACCGACGACGTGCTCGCGGCGCTGCGTGCCGGAGCCGTCGGCTACCTGCCCAAGGACACGCACCCGGATCGGCTTCCGGCCGCGCTCTGCGGCGTGCTCAAGGGCGAGGCCGCGCTGCCCCGTACGCTCGTCGGGCGTCGTCCTGCACAAGTTCCGCGACTACACGGCTGCGGCCGCGGACCCGGTCCGCGTCGGCGAGGTCGAGTTGACGACGCAGGGAGTCGGAGATCCTGCAGGATGCTCCGCTCGGGCCTTACGACAGCCGAGATCAGCGACGTGCTCTCGCTCTCGCCGATCACCGTGCGCCGTCACATCTCCGCCGGGGTCGCCAAGCTCGGCGTCGCCGACCGCGACGCGGCGATCCGCGCGATCGAGCCGGCGCCGCCGAGCCGCCTGCTGCTGCCCGCGGGCTCATCTGCCCGGCCCTCTGGCCGCGGGAGGATCTCAGACCAGCCCGTTGCGCACCGCGTAGACGGCGGCTTGGACGCGGCTCTGGACGCCGAGCTTCTCGAAGATGTTGGTCACGTACTGCTTGACGGTGTGCCGGCTGATCGACAGCTCCCGGCCGATGGTCGCGTTGTCGGCGCCGTCGACGATCAGCCGGATCACCTCCAGCTCGCGCGCGGTCAGCGCCGAGTCCGGTCGCTCGTGGCCTGCTCGGCCGGTTGGCTGTCCGCGCGCACGCGTGCCACCAGCGCTCGCACCACGTCGCGTGAGAGCACGGCGTGGCCGCCGGCGGCCAGGCGGATGGCGCCGACGAGCTCGTCGGTGCGCGTGTCCTTGAGCAGGTAGCCGCACGCGCCGGCGGCGAGCGCCTCGAGTCACGTCGGCCTCGTCGGCCGAGACGGTGAGGACGATGAGCTGGACGTCGGGACTCGCCGCGGCGATCTGCCGCACCGCGTCGATGCCCGAAGTGTTCGGCATGTTCAGATCGATCACGACGACGTCCGGCGCGAGCTCGCGCGCGAGCTCGACGGCGCGGGCGCCGTCGTTCGCCTCGCCGACCACGGTCATGCCGTCCGCCGCGAGCATCTCGCGCAATCCCTCGCGGAAGAAGTGGTGGTCGTCCGCCAGCACTATCCGGAGAGCGTTCTCGGAGGCTTCCACACCCGGAAAATAGACCAATCCCCGATCGGGAGCGCATCCGGGAGGGGGGGAGGGGGGGAGAGGGAGTTATATATACGCTTTGGGACTGCGTACAACCATTGCTATACGCAGTTCTTTTTTTATAAGCAACACTCCGCCCCTTGAACAACTCAGCCCCTTGGCTATTGAACGGCGCCCGTGAATGGCGCCCGGGAGTGGCGTCCGGGCGGGAGCGCATCAGGCTTTGGCGTGCCTGTCGACGTGGCCTACTCGCCGGTCGATCGAACGGGGGCGTCCAAGCGACCGATTGCGCGAGCGGGCCTTCGCAGGCATCTCCGCAATGTGTCAGGCGGAGCGGACAGGCTGGCTGAGCACGACCAGTTCGGGCTCGAGGACGGCGAGTACCAACCGATCGAGCGCAGCGGGCTGATCGACCTCGGCCCAAATGAGCTGGCCGAGCAGATCGACTGGCCACCGACCTGATCCGCCTGATAATCCCCGGGTAGGCCGAGGCGGGACGGCTAGGTTTGCGAGCTGGATGGACCGGGTGTTCTGGTGGTGAGGCGCCCGTTTGGAGCAGGAACGATCGGGCGAATCTGCGGCCCGCTCATCGACGCAGGAATCGAGGGAGTCCGCTCGGCACGATAACCACCCTCTCTGGTCTGCACGTACCGCGTGGCAGCCTGCTTTTTTCTTTTTGGGAGCACTCTTCTGCCAAACATCACAATCAGTTTAGCCGACCGTTCGGTCTTTACTCAATGGCTTCGCAAGCTCACGCCTTTGCCCGGCTTCGCCGTCAACGTCGGCGGGATGAACCACGTACAGTTGTGCGATCTCATCGCGTGAGATCCAGAGACCGCGAGGAGGCTCGAATTCGCCGATCTGGCCACCCGTGGCGTCCCCGGGCTCGACTCGATCGAGCCAGAGGTCATGTCCCTCCTGGGCCGGTGTTCTCGATGCCCAAGACTGTCCACCGAACACGCCGATCAGGGTTCGCCACGACGCCGTCTGCTCAGGCCCTGATGAGGGGTCGCCGCCGGAGAAGGCCGGAGTCTTGGGGTGGACTACGAGGAGAGCGCCGGTCCTCAGTTGCTGCTCGAATGCCCTGTCCCAGCCGTGGCGTGCGTCCCTCGCGCCCAGGGCAAGCGCCCACCACTTCAGCTCGCCACTGCGTTCTGAGCTCTTGATCAGCCAACCGAGCAGCAGACCGGCGACAGTTGGGATGGCTACAGCGGAGACGAGCACATAGAGCGCTATCGCTGCCGCGTGATGTGTCCAGGCTCCCGTGTGGCGGGCATCGTCGTAGATGCTGCCGGTCCAGCCGGTCAGCGCGAGGAGCGCTTGGATGACCACTGCGTAGAAGAGAGCTCGGAGAACGGTCTCCAGGTCTCCACTGGAGGGTCGTCGGGCGCGCTGGGCCTCCTGCAGCTGGACGAGCACGAACCCGGGGAGGACGAACAAGAGCAGCGCGATCAGGGCTGTCAGGGTTGGAATCATGTCAGCGCGGCACGAGTGCGTGCGGCCGCGATCCGCGACTTGACCTCGGCGAGGAATTGCGGGTAGTCGGCCGGCAGCGTGTCTGGTCGGTGTTCAGGGGGGGAGTCGATCATCGAACATATGTTCGCATATGCTCCGGACGGAATCCAAAGCCCCTCGTCGGGGGTCGTGACGGGGGATGCGTCCGAAGCGGGTATTTAGGGTCGCATCCGCGCAGGCCGGGGAGACTCCCAAGGCCGTGGGCGCGGGGCGTCCGGCCCCGCATACGAGCAGACTGGAACGACTGGCGTCAGCGTCAGTGTCGCCGGGTTATTTCCAGCAATCTCAGATTCCGCCCAGCGGGTCCTGGGTTTGGAGCCATGCGGAGAAGTGCGTGTCGACGATCTGCGCGAAGTCGGTGTTGTCGCGGCCGCTGGCCAGCAGCGCATCGAACGCGGCTTGTACTGTCGATGAGTCGACTGGGGCGCCGTCGGGCACGGCCTCCCAAACATGAAACGCGACGGGTCCAAGGCGATCAACGCTCCCTGGACGAGCTTGGTGCCTCTGGAAGCAACGATCTCGAGCGCGACTCAACTTACAACGCTAGAAGTGGTATAGTAGTCGGCGTGGCGTTGCAAGCTCCTCTATTTCCCATCGACCAGCCTGTTATGCCGGAGGATCGCCAAATAGGCCGACGGCCGTCGATCGACCTGCTCCAGCGGAGAGTAGAAGGCGCTGTGCACCAATGGCTGATCGGCCCCAGGCGGATCGGGAAGACCAGCGTCGCAAAGGCGGTCCTCGCACGACTGCGGACCAAAGATGTCGTCGCGCTCGACGTTGACCTCAGCAAGCTCGAGATCTCCACCGCGCAAGGGCTGGCAGGTGAGATCGCGCGGCAGGCGCAGGCAGCCCGAGCCGGAGCACCACGAGCCGGCCGACGATTACTGCGCTTCGCGGGCCGCCAGGCGCCGGAGGCCGGACGCCTGGGTGCTGCCCTCGAGGATCTCGGCTTCAAAGACGAGGGAGAGGCGCTCGCCGCCGTATCAGCACTTCTGGCAGGCGCCGACGACGGTACGCCAGGACTCGGCGGGGTTCTCGAAGCCCTCGCATTGCACGCCCGCGCGACCGGCCGTCGCGTTGTCGTCTTGCTGGACGAGGTTCATCTCCTCGCCGGCCTGCCGGGGGGCGAGGAGGAGCTGGCGCGGTGGGCTCGTGAGTCCGACGTCCCGATCGGGTTCATCTTCGCCGGTAGCGAGGAGTCAGCGGTGCGGGCGCTACGCGACTCGGGCAGGCCGCTCGCGCCCGTGGGGCAAGAGGTCCACCTGCCCGAGGACTGGCTGCATGGCCTACGCCGCCGATTTGCAGAGGCCGACGTTGTAATAGCCGACGCGCAGTTGTTCGCAGTCGTAGAGGCTTCCGATGGCCACCCTCGACGCACGATGCTTATCGCCACCTACGCTCACAGCGCCGCTGTCGCGCAGCCGGACCGCACTGCCACGGCCGCGCTGGTGGAGCTCGCCATACAAGACGCACGAGGTGACCGTGCGTGGACGTGATGGAAAGGATCCAGCGGGCGCATGCTGCCCTCGCCGCAGCCCGAGTTGGCGAGGCGCAGCGGATCGCCGAGGCAGTAGCAGCACACCATGTCGTTGGCGTGCTCGGCGAGGCTGAGGTCGGTAAGACACGCACAATTGGACAGGCGCTGCGGCTCCCGAACGACAGTCCACCCATGATCTATCTGGACTTGGGCGGCGCGACCAGCGACGAGCACGTCGGGTTCCTGCTGGCCAAGCAGATCGCAAACGCAATGCTTGGCGGAACCGACTTCTCGCTGCTGAGCGGCGGCGTGCTGCTGCCTGCCCGAGTGCAGCGCGGGCGCCTGCAAGTAGCCGAGCTGCTAGGCATGGAGGGACTCGAGGAGGCCCTGCGCGAATGGCCGTCTGGGGGCTACGCGTCGACCAAGGCGCTCCGCGCGCTTCAGATGCTCGCTGAGCGACTGGACCTCATCCTGTGGATCGATCATGTGGAGGCGCCCCGGCTGACACCCCGCCACCCTCTGAAGTTCGACCGACTGCTGTGGGGCGTGCGGGAGCTAAGCCAGCGCGAGTCCCGTCTGCGAGTCGTAATCTCAGGCCGCGAAGGGTTGCGGGACGAGATACTCGGGCCGAGAGCAGCTTTTCATCAGCAGGGTCAGTGGCTGTCCCTTCACGCTCCCGCCGCGGGGACATGGCGAGAGGTGGCGGGCCATCTCGACGTCTCAGCTGGGGTAGCTGACGAGCTGGCAAATCTCACCGGAGGGCATCCGACGACGATGCTGCTCGCGCTGCTGCACCTCCTCGATGTCGGCGGTCAGCGGCCGCTGCGCGCCGAGAACGTATTGCGCGATCTGGCCGTCCGCGACGAAGGCTTGGTCGCCCGCGCGGTTCAGCATGCCCGCTCGCTTCATCGCCTCGGCGGGCAGGTACTCACACAGATCGCACTCGGCCAACGACCTTACGCCGCCACCCAGCGCGGCAGCGCGACATCACAAGAGATCAGCAAGGTTCTCAACCGACTCCGCCTAGCCGGACTACTACGACATGCAGACGGCTGGGAGATCGTCAACCCACTCGTAGCGATCCGACTACGCGGAACAGTCAACGAGCCACTGAACATCCACGACCGGGAAGACATCGACCCGTAGACTTTTGTCGATCAGGAACCTAACGCCGAGGCGGCGAGCGGTAGCTCGCGCTCACGGACGGCCTCAGCGGCGTAGCGCACAGCCTCGCGAATGTCCTCGGCCTCGAGATCCGGGTAGGCCGCGAGGATCTCAGGATCGCTCATGCCCTCGGCGACCATGCCGACCACGGTGGAGACCGGGATCCGCAGACCGCGGATGCACGGAACGCCGCCCATCTGGTCTGCTCGCACCGTGATCCTCGTGAGGCTCATCGATCCCAGCTTACCGCGAGTCGTGCTGGACGACGAGGGTGCTGACCACGACGACGTCCTGAGGTTTGAGGTCGGCGCCCGCGACATCACGGTGATCGGCGTTGGCCAGCTGCGCGAAGGCTTCGCGCAGACCTCCAACGGTCGTGTCCTCGTCCGTGTCGGAACGCGGCGTCCGGCGCTGATCGGAGGCGACCTCGTTCGCTTCATGCAGGATCGAATGTCGAGCAGCTTCGAGTCGGTTCCTACCGATGTCGCCTTTGATGAGGCCGACTCGGATCTCGTGCATGAAGTCGCAGAGGCGCTTGGCATCTCCCACGGCTCACGCTCAGCCGGTCCTGGGTCAGGCAGCGTCGAGCAGGATCGCGTCGAAGGGCGGTCCTTTGACGGTTTTGACGTGGACGCGCCGGCCGACCCTGAACCACTCGCTGAACTTGGGCTTGGGAGCGATCTCGGCAGGAGCGATCTCGGCCTTCTGTGACATGACTGGGTTCACGATATCACCAGGGGCGGGAGCCAAGGAGCGTTGCGAGCTGGTCGGCGAGGACGCGGTCGAAGGACTCGGCCGCCGGCCTCGCCGATCTTCCAGCCAAGACCGACGCCGAGCCTCGATTCGACCCCGACGCGGCCGCGGGCCGCGCAGCTCTGCATGAGTGCGGTCGAGGCTTCGCCGAGCACCCCCTCCCCGCCCCGGAGCTGCGCGCGCACGAAAGGCAAGAAGCCGGTCACCGGCCCGCACAGTCCGCCGATTGCGGCCGTGTCCACGTCGTAGGGGGCGAGTGCCACCAGGCCGCCGCTGCGCGCGCGGAAGAGGCGCCGCGCCGCCTGCGGGAAGCGCAGCTTGAAAAAATACCGCATCGGCTCCCACGCACCCATATAGCCGGTCGCGGCCTCGGGCCCCGCCTCGGCCAATGCGGAGAACGTCACCTTCATGCCGAGCGGGGCGAGGATGCGCTCGGCCACGTAGTCCGTGAAGGGCCGGCGCGCGGCGCGGCTCACGACCTCGCCGAGGAGCGCATAGTTGATGTTGCGGTACTCGACCTTGCGGCCGGGCGGCCGCCTCGCGACGATGCGGTAGCGGGCGAGTGCCGCGCCACTGTCGATTGTCGGGTCTCCCGCGAAATGGACCGCCAGCATGGCGGCGAGCGTGTCCTTCAAGCCGGAGGTGTGGCTCAGCAGGTGGCGGAGGGTGATCCGGGCAAATGCCGGATGACCCGGCAGGTGGGCGGCGAGCGGGTCCGCAAGCGATAGCGTGCCGGCCTCGGCGAGCTGCATGACGGCGGCCGCGGTGACGAGCTTGGTGAGCGAGAAGAGGTGGTAGGAGGTCTCCGCCTTGGCCGCCCGCCCGGCTGCGAGGTCGGCGTGGCCGAAGCCCGCGGCCCACACCCTGCCGCCGCGCTCCACGACCGCAAGCGAGCAGCCGGGAATGCGGAGGGCAGCGAGCTCGGCGCGCACGCGGGCCGGGAGCGAAGCGCGCGACATGGGGCTTGTCCCGCGCGCGCCGGCCGTCAGGACTTCCGTCCGAACGATGCCTGCGGCACGCCGCGAAAGAGCGACATGTGCGTGTGCTGCGCTATCCAGGTCTCACCGACCGCATTCCGGCGGAAGGCGACCGTGGCGCGCCCGGGCCGCTCATAGGGGGCGCCGTCCGGGCCGTAGCCCAGCGAATCGAAGCAGGCCATGCCGAAGGCGGAGAGCCGGTCGGCGGCCACCATCGCCCTCAATCCGTCGAGACGCCAGCGGAACTGCGCGATCGTGGGCCAGACCTTGCGCCATTGGAGGCTCTCGACGGCCTCGCGCCCGACGACGAAGTCGCTGTAGGTGCCGAAGGCGACCATGTCCTCGGCGAAGAGGTGCCGTGCGGCGGCAAAATCGACCGCAGAGACATGCTGCGCCAACTCGCTGAACCAATCCCGAATCCGCCCGATATCGTCACTCGCCGTCGCCTCTGTCATTGACGTCTCCACTTTCCCCGGTTGGCTCAAGGCTTGCCGCGCGCGTGGGCTCCTTCGCTCGGGCGGGCGCCGCGGGTAGCGCAATACCGCCATCGCCGGAAGCGCGCGGCGAAGCCGGGGGGCCGGCCGCCGCCGCCGCCTGCGCCTGGTGCCCGCTGATCTCGGCGCCCGCATCCGCTGCCAGACGCCGAAAGAAGAGAAGCGAGAGCAGCGAGAGTGCGCCGGCGATGGCGAAAGAGATCCGGATGTCTCCGGCCGAGAGGGCGTCCGACGCCGCGCCGCGCCAGGCGAGCATGCCGTGCAGCAGCACCGCACCGAGTGCGATCCCCATGCCGTTCGAGAGCTGCTGCATCATGCTCGAGACGCTGGTCGCCCCGCTCAGCTTGGCCGGCAAAATATCGGCAAAGCTCAACGTGTTGAGGCTGGTGTACTGCAGCGAGCGGAAGAAGCCGCCGGCGAGCAGCAGGACGAAGATGAGGAAAGTCGGCGTCGATACCGCGAAGAAGCTGCAGACGACGATCGAGGCAGCGCTGATGATGCCGTTGCCGATCAGCACGGTACGGAAGCCGAAGCGTCGCAAGATCGGCCGGGTCGACATCTTCATCGTGAAGGAGCCGAGCGCGCTCGCGAAGGTCAAGAGGCCGGACGCGAAGGCGCTCATGCCGAAGCCGACCTGGAGGAGGAGCGGCAGCAGGAACGGAAGGGCACCGGCACTCATGCGGAAGATCGCCCCACCCGCCGTCGTCTTGGCGAAGGTCGGGATCTCGAGAAGCGTGGGATCGAGGAGCGGATGAAGATGATGCTTCGAATGGAGGAGGGCCAGGATCCCGCCCACCACGCCCACGCCCAGCAGGATCCAGATCTGGATGCCGTTGGTCCCCGGGTGTCCGACCAGGTCGAAGTCGTACATCAGGCAGGTGAGCGAGGTGCCGATCAGGAAGAAGCCGATCCAATCGAAGGGCCAGGTCTCCGCCTCGCGATAGTTCTCGATGAAGGCGCTGACGAGGGCGATGCCGAGGATGCCGATCGGTACGTTGAGGAAGAAAATCCAGCGCCAGGAGACGTAGGTCGTGATGAAGCCGCCGACGGGAGGACCCAGCACCGGGCCGATCAGAGCCGGCACGGTCAAGTACGCCATGGCGCGCACGAGCTCGGACTTCTCCACGCTGCGGATCATGACGAGGCGCCCGACCGGCACCATCATCGCGCCGCCGATGCCCTGCAGCACCCGCGCTGCGGCGAACTCGAGCACGCCGTTCGACAGCCCGCAGAGGATCGATCCCAGGATGAAGACCGAGATTGCCAGGCGGAAGACGGTGCGCGCCCCGAAGCGGTCGGCGACCCAGCCGCTCACCGGCACGAAGACCGCGAGGCTCAGCATGTAGGCGGTGACGCCGAGGCTCAATTGGATGGGGCTCGTGGAGAAAGAGACCGCCATCGCCGGGAGGGCCGTCGTGATCACCGTGCCGTCGAGGTTCTCCATGAAAAGCGCGCAGGCCACGATCAGCGGGACGATCATTGGCCGCGAAAGGCGAGGAAGCATGCGCTATGGCCCGGATGCCGGAACTGCGACGACGCCGCTGGACGCTACCCGAGCGAGGTGGACCGACGCCTTCTCCCCCGCCCCGGCGCTCTGCCTCTAGCTTACGGCCTAGAGCGCCCCTCGCCTAGCGCCCCCGGCGTACCTCACGCCTACTCGGCCGCTGCGGCCTCGTTCGCAGCCCCCGAGAAGAGGCCCGGATTGACCCGCTCGCCGCTCGGGAGCTGCGAGGCGTCCCAGCCCCCGCCGAGCGCTTCGATCAGGGCGACACTCGCCGTCAGGCGGTTTTGCTGGATGGTCAATTCCGCCTCCTCGTTGCTGAGCGCCGTGATCTGCGCCGTGACGACGCTCGTATAATCGACCGTGCCGGCCTTGTATTCATTGAAGATCAGCTGCTCCGCCTCCCTGGCCGATTTGACCGCCACCGCCTGCGCCCTGGCCTGCTCCGCGAGAATGCGCAGGGCCGCGAGCTCGTCCTCGACCTGCTGGAAGGCGGTGAGCACGGACTGGCGGTAGTTCGCGACATCCTGGTCGTAGCCCGCGCGCGCGGCGTCGACCTCGGCACTGCGAGCGCCCCAGTCGAGCACCGTCTCCGCGAACTGCGGTCCGAGCGACCACAGGTTGTTCGACGCCTGGAGCAGTTTCGTGAGCTGGTTGCTGAGGTAGCCAACGGAGGCCGAGAGGGTGAGATCGGGATAATAGGCGGCGATGGCGACGCCGATCTGCGCGTTCGCCGCGGCGACCCGGCGCTCGGCGGCGGCGATGTCGGGCCGGCGCTCGAGCAGGGCCGAGGGCATTCCCGGCGGCATGACCGGCATCTCCAGGCTCAATCGCTTGACGGGCGCTATCGCGAAATCGGCCGGCGGCTTGCCGATCAGCACGGCGATCGAGTGCTCGAGCTGCGAGCGTAGGACGCCGACGTTGATCGCCTGCGCCTGGGTGGCCTCGAGCTGCGTCTCGGCCTGGGCCACGTCCGAACGCGCCGTGTTGCCCACGTTATATTTGTTGCGGGTGATCTCGAGCGAGCGCGCATAGCCTTCGGCGGCATCGTCGAGCAGATCCTTGAGCTCGTCCTCCACGCGAAGCTCGAAATAGGCGGTAGCCAAGGCGGCCTGGGCCGAGAGGCGCGCCGAGGCGAGGTCGCCCGCATCGGCCTGGGCAGTCGCGACATCGCTCTCGATGGTGCGGCGAATGCGGCCCCAGACGTCGAGGTCCCAGGTGCTGCCGAGGGTGACCTCGTATTGGCTGACCGCTTTCGCCCCGCCGCCCCTGGCCCCGGAACCGCTGCCGCCGCCCGTGGCCGACTTGGAACGCGTCGCCGAGCCGTTGAAGGTAATGGTCGGAAAGAGTGCTGCCTGCTCCAGCTGCACGGCCGCGACGGCCGCGCGATAGGCGGCTTCGGATGACTTGAGGTTCTCGTTCGAGACCTCGACCTGGCGTAACAAGCCGTCGAGCAGCGCGTCGTGATAGATCGACCACCAGGGGCCGCGGTCCGCGGCGTCGCGGGGCTGGCCGAGCTTCCAGCCCGCGGCCTCCTTGTAGACGGCGGGGGTCACGACCGTGGGCCGCACGTAATCCGGCCCCACGGCACAGCCGGCGAGGGCCGCGGCAAGAGCCGCCGCGGCGAGCCATCGTCTACGACAACGCGCCATTCCCGCTTCCCCCTCTTCCCGCCGCGGCCCGCCGGCGGGGCATGGCCCAGGATCCGCTCATTCTCCGGGTGCCGTTTCCGGCGCGCTGGGCGGGCGCGTGCGGCGGAAGACGCGTTTGCGCAGGCTCCAGACCCGGAAGCGGTCGAGATAGAGATAGATCACCGGCGTGGTGTAGAGCGTCAGCATCTGGCTCAGAATGAGGCCGCCGACGATGGCGATGCCGAGCGGGCGCCGCAGCTCGCTCCCCTCGCTCAGCCCGATCGCGAGCGGCAGCGCCCCGAGCAGGGCCGCCATCGTCGTCATCATGATGGGACGGAAGCGCATGATGCAGGCGAGATAGATCGCCTCGCGCGCGTCGAGCTTCTGGTTGCGCTGCGCGTCGATCGCGAAATCGATCATCATGATCGCGTTCTTCTTCACGATCCCGATCAGGAGAAACACGCCGATGAGCGCAATGATAGTGAATTCCGTGTTGCATATCATCAGCGCCAGCACGGCCCCCACGCCGGCCGAGGGCAGGGTGGAAAGAATGGTGATCGGGTGAATGTAGCTCTCGTAGAGCATGCCGAGAACGATGTAGATGGCGCCCAATGCCGCGAGAATGAGGATGGGCTCGTTGGCGAGCGAGTCCTGATAGACCTTCGCGGTGCCCTGGAAGCTGCCATGGATGCTGGCGGGCACGCCGAGCTTGTTCATCGTCTCGTCGATGACGCGCACGGCGTCGCTCAGCGCCTTGCCCTGGGTCAGATTGAACGAGATCGTGCTGGCGACGAAGAGCCCCTGATGGTTCACCGCAAGCGGCGTCTTGCCCGGGCCGTAATGGCTGAAGGCGGCGAGCGGCACCATGCTTTCGGCCGCGGTCGACACCGGTGCTCCGGTCGAGGCGCTGTTCTTGCCGACCGCGGTCAACTGATTCATGGCGAGATTGCGCGCCGCATCCATGGCGACGGATGCCACACTCGTCGCACTCGTGACCTTGCTCTTCGCCACCGTCCCTGCGACCGCATTCGTCGACTGCACGCCGCCGACGGCACCGCCGGAGGTGCTGACGTAGAGCTCCTTGAGCGTATCCGGGCTCTGCCAGAACTGCGGAGCGACCTCCATCACGACGTGATATTGGTTCAAGGGATTGAAGATCGTCGACACCTGACGCTGTCCGAAGGCGTCATAGAGCGTATTGTCGATCTGGCTCGCGTTGACGCCCAGCCGCGAGGCGGTATCGCGATCGATGACCAAATCGGTCTCGAGGCCGTTCTGCTGCTGATCGGAGTTGACGTCCGAGAGCTCGGGCACGTGCTGGAGCGCCTCGGTCAGCTTCGGCACCCATTCGTAAAGGGCGGACAGACTGTCGCCCTGGAGCGTGAATTGGTACTCGGCGTTGCTCTGCCGGCCGCCGATCCGGATGTCCTGCACGGCTTGGAGGAAGAGTACCGCACCCGGCACTTGCGCCAACTCGCGGCGCAGCCGCGCGATCACCCCGTCGGCCGAGAGCCTGCGCTCGGCGAGCGGCTTCAGGGAGACGAACACGAACCCGGAGTTCGTCTGCCCGCCGCCGGTGAAACCGACCACGCTCGCGACGGCCTTGTCCTTCCGCACGATGGAGATGAATTGCGTCAGCTTCTGCCGCATGAGCTGGAAGGAGATGCTCTGATCCGCCTGAAGGCCGCCGATGAGCCGGCCGGTGTCCTGCTGCGGGAAGAAGCCCTTCGGAATCGTGGCGTAGAGAACGAAATTGAGGCCGAGCACCGCGAGGAGGGTCAGCATGGTCGTACGCGGATGGGAAAGCGCCGTGCCCAACGTACGCTCGTATGCCGCGAGCAGCAGATTGAAGACGCGTTCGCACCCGCGCGACAGCCGGCCCGGCCGGCGTCCCGGCTTGGCGGGCGGAAGGCGCGCGCACATCATCGGCGTCGTGGTCAGGGACAGCACCAACGACACCAAAATGGCGATCGACAGCACCATGGCGAACTCGCGGAAGAGGCGTCCCACGATGCCGCCCATGAGCAGGATCGGAATGAAGACGGCGACGAGCGAGAGGCTCATCGAGAGCACGGTGAAACTGACCTCGCGCGCGCCGAGGAGAGCTGCCTGGAAGCGGGGCATGCCGGCTTCCACGTGACGGGAGATGTTCTCGAGCACGACGATGGCGTCGTCGACCACGAATCCCGTCGCCACGGTGAGCGCCATGAGCGACAGATTGTCGAGGCTGTAGTCGAGCATGTACATCACGCCGAACGTGCCGATCAGCGACACCGGCACCGCAACGCTCGGTATGAGCGTGGCCCGGATGTCCCTGAGGAAAAAGAACACCACGAGGATGACGAGCCCGATCGCGAGCAAGAGCGTGTGCTCGACGTCGGTGAGCGACTGCCTGATGGTGCTCGAGCGGTCCAAGGCCACCGTGATGTCGATGTCGGTCGGAATGGAGGCCTGCAGCTGCGGTATCTCCGCCTTCACCCGATCGACGGCGTCGATGATGTTGGCTCCCGGCTCGCGATAGAGAATGACGAGGATGGCCGGCTTGCCGTTCGCGATCCCCGCGTTGCGCAGGTTCTCGACCGAGTCGCTCACCTCGCCCACGTCCGCGAGCCGCACCGGGGCACCGTTGCGATAGGCGACCACCAAGGTGCGGTATTGGTCGGCTTTGGTCGCCTGGTCGTTGTCGTAGATCTGGTAGCGCAGCGCTCCCTCGTCCATCGAGCCCTTCGGACTGTGGGCGTTCGCCGACGCGAGTGCCGCGCGCACGTCCTCGAGACCGATCCCGTATTTGAAGAGAGCGCTCGGATTGAGCTCCGCGCGCACCGCCGGCAGCGAGCTGCCGCCGATGGTGACCTGGCCGATGCCGTCCACCTGCGAGAGCTTCTGCGCCATGATCGAGGAGGCGGCATCGTAGATCTGGCCCTGGGTGAGCGTGTTCGAGGTGAGGGCCAGGATCATGATCGGCGCGTCGGCGGGATTGACCTTGCGATAGGTCGGATTTGTCCGCAGGCTCGCGGGCAGATCCGCATGTGCCGCGTTGATCGCCGCCTGCACGTCGCGCGCGGCCCCGTTGATGTCGCGATCGAGACCGAACTGCAGCGTGACGTGCGTCGAGCCGACCGTACTGGACGACGTCATTTCGGTCACGTCGGCGATCTGGCCGAGATGGCGCTCGAGCGGCGTGGCGACGCTCGTCGAAACCACCGACGGGCTCGCACCGGGCAGGTTCGCCTGCACCGAGATGGTCGGGAAGTCGACCTGCGGGAGCGGGGCGACCGGCAACAGGAAGAAGGCGACCCCGCCCGCGAGCGTCACCCCGAGGGTGAGCAGCGTGGTGGCGACCGGCCGGCGAATGAAGATCGCCGAGAAGTTCATGACGCCGGACTCTCCTCCTCGCCCTCCTCGGGCCGGGCCAGGAAGCCGCCGCCGAGACGCTGTGCGAGCCGATCGAAGGCGAGGTAGATGACCGGCGTGGTGTAGAGGGTCAAGGCCTGGCTCACGAGCAGGCCGCCCACGATCGAGATGCCGAGCGGATGGCGCAGCTCGGCCCCCACGCCGGTTCCGATCATGAGCGGGAGGGCGCCCAAGAGGGCCGCCATCGTCGTCATCAGGATGGGCCGGAGCCGCAGCAAGCAGGCCTGGTGGATCGCCTCGCGCGGCGGCTTGCCCTCGTTGCGCTCGGCGTCAAGCGCGAAGTCGATCATCATGATCGCGTTCTTCTTCACGATGCCGATCAAGAGGACGATGCCGATGATGCCGATGACGCCGAGGTCGCTGCCGGCGACCATGAGTGCTAGGAGCGCGCCGATGCCGGCCGACGGCAAGGTCGAAAGGATCGTCACCGGGTGGATGAAGCTCTCGTAGAGCACGCCGAGCACGATGTAGACGGTCACGATCGCAGCGAGGATGAGATAGAGCTCGTTGCCGAGGGCGGCCTGGAAGGCGAGCGTCTCGCCCTGGAAGCTCGTCAGGATGCTCCGCGGCAGGCCGATGTCCCGCTCGGCCTGCTTGATCGCCGTCACCGCGTCGCCCAGGGCAGCGCCCGAGGCGAGGTTGAACGAGACGGTGGTCGCGGGAAATTGGCCGAGGTGATTGATCTGGAGCGGCTGGATCTGCTCGCTCACCTGCGCGATCGAGGAGAGCGGCACCTGGCCGCTCGAGGCGGTGGAGGACGGCAGGTAGATCGCATCGAGGTTCGCGAGCGAGGACTGGAACGAGGGATTTGCCTCCAGGATCACGCGATACTGGTTCGATTGCGTGAAGATCGTCGAGACGATGCGCTGGCCGAAGGCGTCGTAGAGCGCATTGTCGATCGTCGCCGGCGTGATGCCGAAGCGCGCGGCACTGTCGCGGTCGATCGCGATATAGGCGGAGAGCCCCTGGTTTTGCATGTCGCTCGTCACGTCCTCGAGCTCGGGGAGCTGAGCGATCTTGTC
>CAWCYP010000015.1:0-9721 GCA_963799735.1 uncultured Solirubrobacterales bacterium
ACCCGGGATCAAGCCGCCATGCGGCGTGAGATCGGATGGATGGACGGGCCCGGCTCGGTGATCGGTAGGTCGTCCAGTGAGCTAATGGATACGGTGAAGTGGAAGTTCCCCGACCCCACGGATTCTTCCAGCGTGCGCAGGACCGTCCCGGGGTCGTCGTAGGGGCCCTGGGTGAAGGAGGGCTTCCCGTCGCAGCCGAAGCGGATCGCACCTGGGCCCTCCCACGCTCCGAGGTGCCCGCGCGCCCGCTCGAAGTCGCGGTGCGGAGCGAACCCCAGGGCGCGGGCGTACTCGACCGCGCCGAGCACGAGCTCGCGCGCGAGCTCGACCGGGGCCGGCACCCCGCCGGAGTCCCAGGGGCAGAAGAACGTCCGCACGAAGGACGTCAGCTCGCCGCCGCGCATGCGCCGCGGTCCGAACGCGTTCTTGACGCCGAGGCAGTACACGTCCACGAGGTAGCCGCAGACCGAGACGTTCCGGTTGCGCTCCCCACGCGCGAGGAGCACTCCGACCACGCCGCTGGTTTCAGGGTGCACCGTTCCCCCGCCGGGCCACTCGGGGTGACCCGCGAGGGTGAGCCCCGCACGCCAGCCCGGGCTCACCCAGCACCCCGCCAGCTGCGGCTCCGTCTCCCGCGGCGCGCTCGGCCGCGATCATCCGCACGAGGGGCGCCACCGCCGCCGGGCGCACACCGAGCGCGCGGGCGATCTCCTTCGGCGCATGGCCCTCGGTGCGCAGCGTGCGGACGGCCTGCTCCAGCTCCTGGTCGCTCATGGGCTGCTTGTACCCTGCCGGTCGGATGTAACCGGGGATGCCGCGCGCGCGGCCTTCTTCTTCTCCTCCTCCTCTTTTTTCTTCTCCAGCTGGCGCGCTCGCTGCTATACCGTCACGACGACCGCGGGACGCTCTACGCCCAGCCGCGACCAGGCCATGGCGAGTTCTCAGGTTTCGATCGTGACGAGCGTGCCGATCGGGGTGTACGGCCAGATCTCCGCGGAGGCTTCGAGCGGCAGCTCGACGCAGCCGAGGCTCTGCGGAGTGCCGAAGGAGGAGCGGTCGAAGTTGTGGAGCGCGTCGCCGCCGTTGAAGTAGCTGATCCACTTGATCCCGGGGTCTTCGTAGTGCGAGCCGTCGGGATTGGTGCCGCTCATCGTGCCTTCGGGAATGTGCTCGAACACCGGGAACGTCCCGAGTTCGGTTTCCGCTCCGGAGATGCCCGTGTTCGCGGGCGAGGTGATGACCGTGCGGCCGGCGCTCCAAAGCGTCATGGTCTCTGGAACTTCGCGGTGCACGTATACGTAGCTGTACGGTTCGCTAAACCGCTTGCCGGCGAGTACGTAGCCGAGCAGCGCTCGCCACACCGCCGGGCCGGCTTCGCCGTTGACGGTCATGTTGTTGGCGTTCTCGAACTTCATCACCGCGCCCTTCATGGCCACGCTCCACTGCCCGGGGCTCCACAGCGCCCGCAGCTGGTGGGGAGTGTTGGGATAGCGCCAGCCGAAGGCGCCGCTCGGCGGGTTGACGGCGGCCTGCGCCTGCGCGCTGGGGGTGCGCGGCACGACGACGCTCCCCCCCGACGGATGCCAGTTCGACCGGCAGGTAGGGGTCCCGAGCGAGATCGAGCGCTGGGCGCCGCCGAGGGTGTGCTGGGTCAAGTTGCCCGTGCTCCCGTAGGCCACGGCGCTGACCGGCCCGTCAAAGCTCACCTGCACCGGCGCGCCGGGTGAGACGGTCATCCAGTGTTCGCTCACCTGCGCGATCGGGGCCAGCAGCGCCAGGTGCTCGGTGCGCGTATGTCCCAGCGCCCAGCCGATCCATCCCGGCCGGCGAACCGTCACGTCCACCGACACCTGCTCGCCGGGGTGCAGTCGCGTCAGCGGGGTCAACCGTCCGCCGCTGACTGCAAGCGGCACCGGCCGGCCGGCCGGGCCGAATGCCTGGACACGCTCGATCGTCCCGCCCAGCGGCCCGACGCTCACCCGTGCAAGCGCGGTCGCGTCGCTCGCCAGCGTTGCGCCCGACAGCGCCAGCACCGCCACGACCAACGCGACGATCAGGACTATCACGGTCGCTCCCATGCCAAGCAGGAAACGCTTTCGACCATGCCCGGCCGACGCAGCGTCACGGGGAGCCGCCATCGCCATCAATAGATCGTAGGACGATGAGGCGACGACTGTGCCGGCGGGCTGCGGTCAGGCTCGCTCGACGATCATGAATTTGTTGCCGTCGGGGTCGCGGAAGAAGACCATCGGCGGTACGGGGTCGCCCATGCGCATCACCGCGTCGTCCACATCGACTCCCTGAGCTTGCAGGCGCGCGTGGTCGGCGTCCACGTCGGTGGTCGTGAAACCGATGCGGGTCTCGATCCCGACGGGTTCTCCCTCGCGCGGTGGGACGAGCGCGACTGTCGTGGCGGCGCCCGCAGGGGCGACTTCGACCCAGCGGTCCCCGTGACCGAAGGGGATGTCCGCGCGCTTCTCGAAGCTGAGCTTCTCGGTGTAGAACTCGATCGCCCGGTCCTGATCTGAGACGGGAACCATGACGGTCCCGATCTGGGTGATCTGGGTCTTTGTCGCGATGTCGGTCATTTCGATCCTCCTGTGGGGTTTGGGTTTTCTTCAACGTATATTTGGTTTTGTGCCGCCCTGCTCGTCACTGGATGTGAACTTCCTTCCGGGACAAGGGGCGCTGCTGGCGGTTCACGCGCGCGAGCTGCCCCAGCGAGATGACCTGTGCGGCGCCTTCTGCGGCGCGCTGGCGCTGCGCGCGGCCGGCGTGGGGACGTTGCCCGGAGGGGGCGAGCCGGCTGATCAAGATGCCGTGGCGCTCGCCGCTCACAGCATCGTTTCGCGGTCTCGGGAGACCGCCAATCTGCCCTTCGACGAGCAGGGCCGGCGCGACTATCGGTGCTCGCTTCCGTTCGTGGACGACCCGGCGGTGTCCGGCACGACCGCCGCCGGACTCCTCGCCGCTGTCGAAGAGCTCTCCGGCGGACGGGTCGCCGCGATCCCCTACACCGGCCCCTGGACCGCGACCACGCTGGGCGGCCTGTTCGATCTCGCCGCCGCGCGCGAGCGCCCGGTCACGCTCATCGCCAACCTCGCCACCCGCTATCTGTGGGGCGTGCATCCGCGCGCGGATCAGCTCCTGGACTACCTGTTCGACGGCGAGCGGGCCGGCCCGCCGCCCGATGGGACGTCGGGCACTTCGTCTGCGTGATCGGCCGTGTGCGTGGACCGGGTGGCAGTCTGTACGGCGTGGCCGACACCTATCCGTCGCTCGGCGCCGGGGGCGTGCACCTGCAGCCGCAGGAGGGTCTCGCCGCCGCCATCGAGCGGCGCGACATGCCGGCGGGCGGCATGCTTGTCGTCGCCTTTGCGCAGGACGGGCCGGCGCTGCGTTCAGGTGCTGAGGCGCTCGGTCTGGTCGAGGGCGTCTGGGACAACGGCACCGCGACGCAAGAGACGCTGCCGTGAGCGCGACCGATCTGCTCGCGCTGGTCTGCTGCGACCTCGGCTCGATCGTGCGCGGTCGATCGTTGCCCGCGTCCGAGCTGGCGCCATACCTGGACGCCGGCGTCGGCTGGGTGCCCGCCAACCACGCGCTCACGCCGCTCGGCCCGCTCGCGGAGCCCAACCCGTTCGGCTCGACCGGAGACCTGCGGTTGCTGCCGGACATCGACACCCGCGTTCGCGTGAAGGACGGCTCGGGCGCCAGCGCTCTGGAGCTCGTGCTGTGCGACCTCGTCGAGACCGACGGCACGCCGTGGCAGGCGCCGTCCACGGCGGTTTCTGCGCGACGCCCTGACCGAGCTTCAGGACGAGCTCGGTGTTCGCCTCCTGGCGAGCTTCGAGCACGAGCTTCAGCTGCTGGCGGACCCAGCCGTTCCTCCCCGACCGCAGGACGCGCCGCCGCCGGCGCCGTTCTCGCTGGAGGCCCAGCGCCGGGCCGAACCGTTCGCCGCCGATGTCATGGGCGCGCTCGCCGAAGCCGGTGTGCAGCCGGAACGATTCTTTGCGGAGTTTGCCGCGCACCAGTTCGAGATTCCCGTGGAGGCCGCCGAGGGGGTCGCGGCGGCGGATCGCAGCGTCGTGCTCAGAGAGGTGGTGCGCGAGGTCGCCCGCCGGCACGAGCTGCGCGCGAGCTTCACGCCGCTGCTGAACCCCGCGGAAGCGGGCAACGGGGTGCACATCCATCTCAACCTGCTCGACGCCTCCGGCGGACCCGCGCTCTACGACGCGGCGCGTCCCGTGGGCCTGAGCGAGCTCGGCGAGCGCTTCGCGGCCGGAATCCTGCTGCACGCCGGGGCGTTGAGCGCCCTGAGCGCGCCCAGTCCCGTCTCGGCCACGCGGCTGGCGCCCCACCACTGGGGCGCCGGCGCCGTCTGCCTGGGGCAGCGCAACCGTGAAGCGATGCTGCGCCCTCCCGCCGCTGGTGTCGCTCGGCGGCGAGGACCCTGCGCGGCAGCTGCGCCTCGAGTACAGGGGCGCCGACGCGACCGCCAATCCCTACCTCGCCCTCGGCGCGATCGTCCGTGCGGGACTCGATGGAGTGCGCGCCGGGCTGCCGGCGCCGCCGATTCTCGACCGCGATCCCACGTGTCTCGACGCCGTCGAGTCCAAGCGTTACGGAGTCGGTGCGCTGCCGGCGTCGCTCGAGGACTCGCTGCGGGCTCGCCGAGGACGAGACCGCGCGCGCGTGGATGGCGCCGCTGCTGTACGAGGCATATGTCAGCGTCAAGCGCTGCGAGCTCGAGGCTACGCGGGCTGGGACATCGAGGAGCGCTGCCGGCGCTATGCGGCGATCTACTGATCCCGTCCTGACACAGCTGCTCGCCGGCGTCGAGCGCGAGCTGCCACGCGCGGTCGAGTTGCGCCATCGGCTGCACGCCCATCCGGAGCTGGCGCATGAGGAGCACCAGACCGCGGCGGCCGTCGCCGAGGAGCTGCCCGTCGCGTGCGCGACGGTCGCTGCTACCGGGCGGATCGCCCGTGTCGGCCCGGCGGGTGGCGCCGCGGTGGCAGTGCGCGCGGAGCTCGACGGCCTGCCGATGCAGGAGCGTACGGACGCTCCCTTCCGCGCCGCCGGCGACGCGATGCACGCCTGTGGGCACGACGTCCACATGGCGGCGCTGGTCGCGCTCGCTCGCGCGGCGCACACGCTGGGCGATGCGCTGCCCGCGGCGCTGCTGGCGGTGTTCCAACCGAGCGAGGAGGCGTACCCCTCCGGGGCGGAGCAGCTTCTGCAGGAGCTGGCCACGATCGCGCCCGCGGCGCTGGTGGCGGCCCACGTGCATCCCGAGCTGCCGTGGGGCGCCGTCGCGCTCGACCCCTGCACGGTCAATGCGTCGTGTGATCTCGTCGAGATCACGGTGCAGGGCGAGCCCTCGCACGGCGCCTACCCGCACCGCGGGCGCGACCCGATCCTCGCGCTCGCCCAGGTCGTCGTCGCGCTCCACGCCGAGGTCGGACGGCGGATCGATCCGCTCCACCCGGCCACGCTGACCGTTGGCGTGCTGGAGGGCGGCAGCGCCGAGAACGTGATTCCCGAGCGAGCGCGAGCGCGGGCCGCCCTGCGCGCTTATCGCCCGGACGATCGTCTCGCGCTGCGCCGGATGGTCGAGGAGGTCGTGTCGGGCGTCGCGGCGGCCCACGGCTGCCGCGGCAGGGTCGAGCTGGTGACGGGCGAGCCGGCGCTCGAGAACGATCCTGGCATCGTCGCTTCGGCGCGCGAGCTGCTCGCCGGCACTGGCCTGGTGCTCGCCCCCGAGTGGCGCTCGTGCGGCTCGGACGATTTCGCCTTCTTCGGCGCGCTGGGCGTTCCGATCGCGATGGGCTTCGTGGGCCTCGACGGCGCCGACGGGTTCATCGCCCGGCCGCTGCACCATCCCGAGCTGCTGCCACCCGACAGCGCGGTTGGGGCGCTCGCGCGCGTCCAGGCGGTTCTTTACCTCGCCGCCGCTGCGCAGCTCCATCGCGCCTGACTCAACCGCGGGCGCACGGCGTTCGAGATGTAGCGTCTCCGGATGTAGCGTCTCCGCTTCGAGCCGAGGCGCGTCTGTCGCCTGGTGCCATACATAGGCATTACCGAGCTCACGATGTATGTCATGTCCCCCCCTCCCTCCTCCCCCCGTGTATGTCATGTCCCCGGCACGAGGCGACGTGCCGTCTCAACCACCGAATCCGACCGGCTGCTCTCGCTCGACCTCGTGGCCTGTGGCCCGGGCAAAGAGCTCCGCGAGGGTTGCGCCCTCCGTGTTGCCGGCGGCGATTCCGTGCTTGGTCAGCCACATTGCGGCTTCGGCGTCGGAGAACGGGGTGAACTGCAGCCGTGATGCACACCGCCCGGGTCTTGCCACTGCCGGGTGCAGGCGCCGTACCGGCTCGTTGGTCGTGACCAGCACAAGCACCCGCAGACCCTGTCCGACGATCCCGTCGACCAGGTTGAGCAGGCGCGAGAGTCCCTGTCCCGTTCGCTCCTTCGCGTCGGCGGCGAGCAGCTCGCCCGTGTCCTCGAGCAGGAGCAGACGCCACTTGTGCTCGCCATTTCTCTCGTCCTCGTCATCGAACGGGAAGGCGTCCTCGTCCAGCACGACGTCGAGCATGTAGTCGGCGCGCTGACCGAAGAACACCTCGGGATCGATCACGTAGTGCAGCGAACACCAGCTGCGCCACTCCCAGCCGAGAGCGCGCAGGGCGTACGTCTTACCTGTGCCGGGCGGCCCGTGCCAGAGGATGAGCTGACCTCCCTCCGCGGGGCGAAAGTCGGGACCGAGCAGCTGTCCGAGGCGCTCTTTCACGGCGCGTGGATAGTTGGCGCTGATCTCGTCGAACGCCGGCACGGCGATTGTGCGCGAGATCGAGTTTGCGCCATGGGCGCCACAGGACCAGAAGTGAATCGGGATCTCGCGTCGCTCGGTCGCTTGGATCGCCGGGAGGCGCTCGTGCAGCCAGCGCTCGATGTCGAGGACGATCGCTCGCTCGGGGGCGGCCACTCGGCATTGGGCGGTCTCGCCCTTCAGGGTGACGAGCGCCAGAGAGTGATCGCCGAAGAGCGGCTCCAGATCGAGCAGCGCAGACTGCGAGCGCGCTGAGCGCGAGGTGCTCAGCGCGTACTCCAGCACGCTGTCGAGTGAGCGTGACGATGTGTCCCATTGGGACTGTGTCGTGTGCGGGATTTCCCACTCGAAGACGAGCTTCGCAAACTGCGTCTGGGGGAGAACGGACAAGCAGAGGCTGTCCGTCACCGTCAGCGATCGCCTCGACGTAGACTGGCTCGATAGCCGGTTGTATCCGTCTGTCGTTCCTACCGTCAACGCTTCGTCTCCAGTCATGTCCATATCGTCGTTACACAGTCCCCTTACCCGCCCTCACCGGCAAGTCAGCGTCAGGTTGTGCTCGATCCAGGGTGTGGAGTGCAAGCTGCGGGTTGCTGGGCTGACGATGCTCGGGATTCCGGCCCCGTCTGCGCCTGCCCCCGGCGCTCCTGCCAAGGATTCTTTGGGTTGTGCGGCCCTTTGGCCGGGTCGCGGGCCTTGACGCTCGCCCCTGTCGGCTACCGACTGCTCTCACTCCATCAGCGTTGCCTGCCAGTTGTGCTCCTGCAGGCGGTTGTCCAGCTCGCGCCGCTGCTGGGCGAGCGTGTCGAGCTGGCTCTGTAGGTCTGAGACCTTGACGTGGCGCACCATGCGGATCTCCGAGCGGCTGTAGCGTGTCAGCCCGAACCCGGCGCCGACCCTGCCGCCTGTGGCCGCGGTGATCGCGGTGCGTAGAGCGCCCTGGCGCAGGGCGATGACGTCGCGGCGCGCGAGCCCCTCGGTCACCGTCTCGCCGGTCGCGAGCCTCGCGGTGGCGTTGGTGTGGTTGATCTTCGCGATCAGCTCCTGTAGCTCGTCACAGCGTCGATCGAGCTCGGCCAGCAGCTCAGCCGGGCTCTCGGGCGGCTCCTCGCCCTCCTGGGCCAGTACGCAGGCGGACACGCGGTCCTGGAGCTGAGCGATGCGCTTCTGCAGGTCCGACCTTCGATTCAACGCTTCTCCAACGATCATGGTCATGGCCTGAAGTATTGCACACTATAAGTAGCGCTGCGTTCTGCTCGTCGGGGAGAGCTCCTCTGCCCCCGTAAGGGCCCCAAGCCCCGAGGTCATGGCCGGCGATGGCTCCGCGTCCTGGAGCATGCTACCTATCGGCTGTATACTCATAGGCTGTGGACTGGAGGCTCGCGTGGCAGTGGGGCCAGCTTCGCCGGAACATGTAGCGCTGGGACAGGCGATCAGGCAGCTGCGGCTCGCGGCCGGGATCTCGCAGGAGGGGCTGGCGGAGCGCAGCGGAATGCACCGCACGTACGTCGGCGGGATCGAGCGCGGCGAGCGCAACGTGAGCTTCCGCAACCTGCTCAGGCTCGCGGCCGCGCTGGAGGTGCGGCCTTCGGAGCTGATCGGGCGCTACGAGAGCTCCTTCTCAGATGCGGCCCGTCCGCACACCTGGCCCTCCGGCGGCGATCGGACATAATCTTCGCCGTGCGCGCCGTCCAGATCGTCGAGCTGACCGGCCCCGACTCCGCGCTCGAGCTCGGCGAGGTCCCGGAGCCCGAGTTCCGCCGGAGCACCCGCTCACCCCGGGCTCGGGCGTGATGGTCGAGGTGCATGCGGCCGGGGTGTCGTTCCCCGAGGTGTTGCAGACGCGCGGCGAGTACCAGCTCAAGCCGCCGTTGCCGTTCGTGCCGGGCAGCGAGATCGCGGGCGTCGTGCGCGAGGCGCCGGAGGGCGCGGTGCTCAGGACGGGCGATCGCGTCGCCGCGTTCTGCGGGCTGGGGGGGGGCCGAGCTGGCGGTGGCGCCCGAGTTTCTCACGTTCGGGTTGGCGCCTCAGCTCGAGTTCGGACAGGGGGCGGGACTGATCCTCAACTACCACACCGCGTACTTCGCGCTGGTCCTGCGCGGGCGGCTGGCCGCGGGGGAGACGGTGCTGGTGCACGGCGCCGCCGGAGGGGTCGGCACCGCGGCGCTGCAGGTCGCGAGGGTCTTGGCGCGCGCACGATCGCGGTCGTCTCCAGCGAGGCCAAGCAGAAGGTCGCCGAGCGGGCGGGCGCCGGCGCGGTGGTGCGCTCGGACGGTCCCTGGAAGGACGAGGCCCGCGAGATCAGCGGCGGCGGCGTCGATCTTGTGCTCGACCCGGTCGGCGGGGATCGGTTCACCGACAGCCTGCGTTCGCTGAACGAGGGTGGCCGTGTGGTCGTCGTGGGTTTCACCGGCGGATCGATCCCCGAGGTCAGGGTCAACCGGCTGCTGCTTTCGAACACCGAGATCATCGGCGCCGGTTGGGGTGCCTATGCGATGGCCCGCCCGGAGCTGTGCCGCGACATCGGGGAGGCGTTGGAACCCCTGATTCGAGTCAGGCGCCGTGGCGCCGATGGTGGGTGCGCGTTTTCCGCTCGATCGTGCCACCGAGGCGTTGCGCGAAATCGACGAGCGCCGGGGCGACGGAAAAGGTCGTCCTTGAGGTTCGTTGAGATGATGGAGGAGGGGGTGAGAGAGGGCCAGGGAGATGACGCATATCGCTGCGTTCATCGCCGCCCGAGCCGTGCCGATGACCGATGTGTGGCAGTCATCCCCGGCCCCATACCCTCAACCCACCATCTATTCTGGCGCTGGTCTTGACCCGCGCGGCGCTCACCTGATCGCGATTCGCGCGGCCTCCTTCGCCCCCAGGAACGGGGTCAGC
>CAWCYP010000016.1:0-17614 GCA_963799735.1 uncultured Solirubrobacterales bacterium
GGTTATCCCCAGCGAGTCCGGTCGCGTCCTCGATCCCACTTCCGGCGCCCCCCTGCCCGGCGAGTACGTCGTCGGCTGGATCAAGCGCGGCCCCTCCGGCGTGATCGGCACCAACAAGAAGGACGCCCAGGAAACGGTCGACGCGATCCTCGCCGACCTCGCCACCCTGCTCGACGGCGACGGACCGCCAACGCAGCACCCCAGCGGCATCACCCACCTGCCGAGCGAACCCGACGCCGCCGCGATCGAGGCGCTGCTGAGCGTGCGCCAGCCCGAGCTCGTCCCCTACTCCGGCTGGGAAGCGATCGACCGCCACGAGCGCTCCCTCGGCGAGCAGGCCGGCAGACCGCGCGTGAAGATCACCCAGATCGAGGAGATGCTACGCATCGCCGCATCCGAAAATCCCTAGCCGCTTCTGCCAGACTGTCGGGCCGCGAGCCCCTTTGGCGGGGGCGAGCCCCGTTAGCTCATCTGGTAGAGCGCCGGACTTTTAATCCGGTGGGGCGGGTTCGAGTCCCGCACGGGGCATCACTTGACAAATGCCTTGCGTACTGCCATTGTGTGTACATGGCCGCAGTCAAGGAAAGTCGCCTTCAGATCAGGGTCCAGCCCTCCGACAAGCACCTGCTCGAGCGCGCCGCAGCCGCCGCGCACCTGAACGTCTCCGCTTTCGTGCTGCAGGCCGCGGCCTCGCGGGCCGAGGAGGTTCTCGCCGCACGCCAGAGCATCCGCCTGAGCCCACCGGCGGCAGCGGCGTTCAGCGAAGCGCTGGAGCGCCCCGCCCAGGTCAACGAGCGACTCGCCCAAGCCCTGCGCCGGCCTCGCGAGTTCAGCTGGCTTGACTGAGCTCAGCCGCCCCACCCCGCTCGACACCAAGCGACACGACCGCGCCGGCTTCGAGTCCGGCGACCCGGCGCTCGACGAGTGGCTGCGCCGTTACGCGGGACAGAACCGCCGCCACGACACCGCCGCCACCTGGGTGATCCTCGACACACACGACACCGTCGTCGCCTACGCGAGCATCGCGATGACCGGCATCGACCGCTCCGCCGCACCGCCGATCATCGCCCAGCACGCACCGGACCCGGTGCCGGCCCTCCTACTCGGCCGGCTCGCGGTGGATCGCCGCCACAGCGGGCTCGGCATCGGCACGGCGCTCGCAGCCCACGTTCTTGCGACCGCCGTCGAGCTCAACACCAAGGCGGCCTGCCGCGCGGTCGTAGTCACCGCGCTGAACGCTGACGTTCGGCGCTGGTGGGAACGCCTGGGCTTCCGCGCCCTCGATCCCACCGACGAGACCTGCCTGGACCTCTACCTGCTCACAAGCGAAATCGAGGCCACCCTCACGGGTAAGCTGGCCGGAGACTCCGACGAGAGCTGAAGCGCAATGCCGAGCGTGGCTGGGACCAATCTCGAAAAATCCGGCGGGTAGCGGGGGCGAGATCGGTCGATCGCGGGTGGAAGAATCCGGCGGGTAGCGGATCAAGATCCGGCGGATCGCCAGTTCTCGCCGAATCCGGGTAAAGCACGAGTCCCCGACGACGACCGAGCAACGGATTGGAGGACCGTGGCAGACCACCAAGACTGGCGGGCCGGGAAATTGAAAGCGTATTTTGACGGTCGCACTCACGCCAGCGGTTACCATCGCCGAGCGAAATGCAGGCGAGGGCGGTCTTTCCATCGGCGAAGCGGGGAGCGGGAATGTACGAGTCGTTCTACCTGCGCGCGGTCGCGCCGCAGGAGCCGGTGGGAGCGTGGCTGCGCTACACGGTTGACAAACATCCCGGACAGGAGCCGCAGGGGTCGCTGTGGTGCACCGTGTTCGACGCGCGCAGCGGACGCCCATACATGCACAAGCTGACCAGCGAGGAGCTGAGCGCCCCCGCGGACGGGTGGATCGCGATCGGGGACGCAGTGCTCGGCCCGGGGTACGCCGAGGGGAAGTGTGGCGAGGCGAGCTGGTCGCTGGGGTTGCAATCGAGCGAGCCGGAGTTGAGGCACCTGCCGGCGCAGTGGATGTACCGGGCGAGGCTGCCGCGCACGAAGCTGACGAGCCCGGCACCGGACGCGCGGTTTCAGGGCACGATCGAGCTGGCGAACAGGCCGGCGCTGGCACTGGACGGCTGGAGGGGGATGGTCGGGCACAACTGGGGCACCGAGCACGCGGAGCGCTGGATCTGGCTGCACGGCGTCGGCTTCACGCAGGCGCCCGAGGCGTGGCTCGACATCGCCCTGGGCAGGATCCTGGTCGCGGGTAGGCTGACGCCGTGGGTCGTGGGCGGCGCGGTGTCGCTCGGCGGAACACGCCACCGGGTCGGCGGCCTGGCAAGGCGCGGGCTGCGCGTGCAGGAGCGGACGGACGGCTGCGCGCTGCGTCTGCCCGGAGCGCGCGGCCTTCAGATCGACGCGCTGGTCACGGTCCCGAAGGACAGCGCGGCGATCTGGCGCTACGGCGATCCGGGGGCACGCAGCCCGGATGGTCCGCTATGCGAGCACGAGGTCGTCAACTGCTCGGTCGCGGCGATCGAGCTGGAGCTAACGCTGCCGGGCGAGCGCGGCGCGCGCAAGCTGAGCACCGCGCACGGCGGCGCCTACGAGTTGGGGATGCGCGCGGGTCCAAGCGACACGACGTGCATGCCTTCATGGTAAGACCGAGACTGATGCCACGCCACCTGTGGACCACGCTCGTGCCGCTGATCGCCGCGGCCGCGGTTGCTCTGATGCTCACCTCACCCGTAGCGCCAGCGCCCGCGCTCCCGACCGGACAGCCGCCGCTCCCGGTCACCGTGACGATCGACCCGTTCGATCCGGGCCCGCCGGTGCCGGCGCGGTTTCTCGGGCTCTCGTTCGAGGCCGCGACGCTCGGCCGGCTGGCGCAATACGCGCACCGCGGCGACCTGGTGGAGCTGCTGCGCTCGCTGGGTCCCGGCGTGCTGCGCTTCGGCGGCATCACCGCGGATGAGAACGTCGCCTTCACCGACGCCACCACCCCGCCGCCGGCGTGGGCGTCGAGCACGATCGACCCCGCGCAGCTGCGCGCGATCGGCGTGCTCGCGCGACGCAGCGGCTGGCAGGTCCTGCTGACGGTCGGGCTGGCCCACTACGAACCGGCGGCCGCCGCGCGCGAGGTGGCGGCCGCCCACAGCGCGCTCGGACCCTACCTCGCCGCGGTCGAGATCGGCAACGAGCCAAACGCCTATGGCAGCCACGGATTCCGGGCGCTGCCCTGGATCGCCCAGGGCTATGAGGAAGAGGTCAGCGAATACCGCCAAGCGATCAAGTCTCTCACCCCCGACGTCCCCATCGCCGGCCCCGACGTCTCGGGCTCGGGCGTGTTCGGAGAATGGGGCGAGGAGGAGGCCCTCTCGCAGCAGCCGGCGCTGCTGACCGGACACCACTACCCGCTCGGATGCGCCCAGACGCCCACGCCCTCGATCGAAGCGCTGCTCAGCGCCGCGACCCGCGGACGCGCGGCGCTCTCACTCGAAACCTACATGCGAGTCTCGGATGAGTACCGCATCCCGCTGCGGATCGACGAGACCAACACGGTCTCCTGCGGGGGCGTACCGGGGATCAGCGACACGTTCGCCTCGGCGCTGTGGGCCACCGGCTACATCACGCAGGCAATGACAGCGGGCGCGGCGGGCATCAACCTGCAGGGCAACCCCTCCAACTGCGCCGGCTACACCCCCCTGTGCGCGCCCGATCCGGCGGCCCTCGCGGCAGGGACGCTGCGCGCCCAGCCGGAGTGGTACGCGCTGCTGCTGAGCGGCTCGCTCGCCGGCTGGCGCCCGCTGCCCACCACGATCTCCAGTGCCGCCGGCACCACCACCGCTGCGGAAAGCCCGCCCAACCTCGTGGCCGCGTCGTTCTCGAGGGCCTCCGGGACCGGCCACGCCCTGAAGATCGTGCTCGTCGACGACGAACCGCCGGGCTCGAGTCCGCTCGCGCTGACGCTGAACGTGGGCGCCGGCATGGGCGTCGCGCGCATCCTGCGCCTCACCGCGGCCTCGCCGAGCGCCACAGGCGGCGTTCTGCTGAGCGGCCGCGCGGTCGCCGCCGACGGGTCCTGGCACCCTCCGCTGCGCACGGAAAGCGCCGCCGCGCACACGGGGGTGCTGGCGGTCGAGCTCGCGCCGAGCAGCGCGGCGCTCGTCACCGTCAGCCCGCGCGTGACTACTCCGCTTGGGAGAACTCCCAGATCGCGACGGCGAGCATGACCAGCCCGAGGATGGCGATGACGGCCGCCTCCAGCAGGGTGGGCACACGCCAGCCGAACCAGGTGATGCCCGGGTCGAGCGCCTGCCGGGCGGCAGCGGAGACGTTCAGGTGCGAGAAGATCGCGCGCCGCATCGGTTCGACCGCGTAGGTGAGCGGGTCCAGGCGGTTGAGCACCGCCAGCCACTGCGGCAGCTTGGCGACCGAGAACATCGCGCCGGAGAGGAAGAACATCGGCATGATCACCATCTGCATCAGCGCCATGAACGACTGCATCTGGTTGATCCGCGCCGCGAACATCACGCCGAAGGAGGTGATCGCGAACGCCACGAGCAGCGACAGCGCGAACAGCTCCAGGAGCAGGCCGAGGTTGTAGGGAATTTCGACCAGACCCGCGATCGCGATCACGATCAGGCCCTGAAACGCGGCCACGGTGGCCCCGCCGGCGACCTTGCCGAGCACGATCGAGCTGCGCCGCACGGGCGCGACCATCATCTCTCTCAGAAACCCGAACTCACGGTCCCACACGATCGACGCGGCGGAGAACATCGCGGTGAACATCACGGCCATGCACAGCACGCCGGGGTAGATGAACGTTTTGAAGTTGACCCCGTGTGTCCCCGCCGAGGCCAGTGTGGCGATACCGGTGCCGAGCACGAACAGGAACAGAAACGGCTGGATCAGCGAGGTCAGGATGCGCAACCGGTCACGGCTGAAGCGGATCAGCTCGCGCTTCCACACCACGCGGATCGCGCGCAGCTCGCTGCGCAGGCTGCGCGCCGGAACGTGCACGCGCGCAACGACATGTCCGGCCGGGCCGCCGGGCGTGGGACGAGTCCCGGGGGATGCTGTGGTGGCGGGTGTCGTGGTCTCTGTGGCCATGTGCGTCAGCGCCTCACGATAGAACGCCCGTGTGTGGGGCGAAGGCCATCAGCGGCTCATCATCCGGGCCATGTTGCGGCGCATGTCGCTCTGGCCGGACTCCTCGGCGTCGCGGATCGTCGTCCCGGTGTAGGACATGAACACGTCATCCAGAGATGGGCGCGAGACGTGGACCGCGCGGATCGGCTGGCCGAGCTCGGCGAACAGGCGCGGCACGAACTGCTCGCCCGCGGGCACGCCGAACGTGACCGCGCCTTCGGCCACGGTCGCCTCGATCTCGAAGCGCTCTGACAGCGCGGCGATCGCCGCCTCGTCGTCCTCTGTCTGGATCTGCACGCGGTCGACGCCGACGCTCGCCTTCAGCGCTTCGGGCGTGTCGAGCGCGACGATCGTGCCGCGGTCCATGATCGCGATGCGGTCGCAGTACTCGGCCTCGTCCATGTAGTGCGTCGTCAGGAAGATCGTGATGTCCTCGTCGCGCTTGAGCTCGGAGATGTAGCTCCAGATCGAGCTGCGCGTCTGCGGATCGAGGCCGACGGTGGGCTCGTCCAGGAACAGGACGCGCGGTGAGTGCAGCAATCCCCGGGCGATCTCCAGCCGGCGCTTCATCCCGCCGGAGAACGTCATCACGAGGCTCGCCCGTCGCTCCCACAGGCCCACCATCTCCATCACCTGCTGCAACCGCTCGGACACCGCGCCCCGCGGCATCCCGTACAGCTCGGCGTGCAGTTGCAGGTTCTGCTCGGCGCTCAGGTACCCGTCGAGCGTGGTGTCCTGGAACACGAGCCCGATGTTGCGCCGCACCTCGTCGCGTTCGCGCACCACGTCGTGTCCGGCCACGCGCGCGCTGCCGCCGCTCGGCTGCACGAGCGTGCACAGCATGTTGATCGTCGTCGACTTGCCCGCCCCGTTCGGGCCGAGAAACCCGAACGTCTCGCCGGTCTGCACCGCGAAGTCGATGCCCCGCACCGCCTCCAGGTCGCCATAGCGCTTGACGAGGCCGTTGACGGAGATTGCGGGCTCGGGCGCAGCGCCGTTCGCGGAGGCGGGAATCTGCCCGTCGCTCATTGGATGAGGCCCTGCCGACCGAAGGGCAAGCGTGGCCAGGACGCAGGGAGCGTGGCGTGCTCGGCACGCGAGCGACCGAGGACGCCGCCAGGCGTAGCCATTCGGCCAGCAGGGTCAGTGACGGAAGTGGCGGACACCTGTGGCCACCATAGCGACGCCGGCCGCGTCCACCGCCGCGACGACGTCCTCGTCGCGCACGGACCCGCCCGGCTGGATGATCGCGCTCACGCCGGCGTCGATCGCCAGCTGGGGGCCGTCGGCGAAAGGGAAGAACGCGTCGGAGGCGAGCGACGAGCCCGTCAGCAGCTCCGGCTGAGTGGCCTTCGCTTTCTCGACCGCCAGGCGCACCGCGTTGACTCGGCTCGTCTGGCCGGCGCCGATGCCGATCGTGGCTGCGATGAGCGGCGATCACGATCGCGTTGGAGCGCACGTGCCGGCAGACTTTCCAGGCGAACAGCAGGTCCTCCCACTGGGCCTCGATGGGCGCGACAGCGCCCATCGCGCGCATCTGCTCGCGGGTCTCGTCTACGACGTCGCGCGTCTGCACGAGCTGACCGCCGATCACGGGCTTGCCCTCGACCTCGTGGCTGGGCGCCGGCCAGTCGGGCAGCTCCAGCAGGCGCACGTTTTTCTTGACCGTGAGGATCTCCAGCGCGGCGGGGTCGAAGCCGGGCGCCAGCAGCACCTCGATGAACTGCTCGCTCAGGCGCTGCGCGCACGCGCGATCCACGGGCCGGTTGAGCGCGATCACGCCGCCGTAGGCGCTGAGGGGATCACAGGCGAATGCACGCTCATACGCCGACTGGATCGTTTCGCCGATCGCGCAGCCGCAGGGGTTGTTGTGCTTGACGATCGCGCACGCCGGTCTCGTCAAGCTCCTCGACCAGCTCGCGTGCGGAGCTGAGGTCGAGCAGGTTGTTGAACGACAGCTCCTTGCCGTGCAGCTGCGCCACTCCCTCCAGCAGGTGGGTCGCAGCGCCCACGCGGGCGTAGAACGCGGCCCGCTGGTGGGGGTTCTCGCCGTAGCGCAGATCGCTCACCTTCTCGTACGCATCGCGCCGCGTCGGCGGGAAGCCCTCGTACGTACGCGAGGCGAACCAGGTCGAGATCGCCGCGTCGTAGCGGGCGGTCAGCGCGAACGCCTTGGTGGCCAGCAGCGTGCGGGTATCGAGTGAGATCAGACGGCCGGAATCGGCCGAGCTCGCGCCGGGGGCGGGGGTGCGCAACTCTGCCAGTACCGGACCATAGTCCTCGGGATCGACGACCACCGCGGCGAACGCGCTGTTCTTGGCGGCCGCGCGGATCATCGTCGGACCGCCGATGTCGATGTTCTCGACTATCTCCGCGTCGGTGGCATCACCGCGGGCCAAGGTCTGCTCGAACGGATAGAGGTTCACGCAGACAAGGTCGACGGGCTCGATCCCCTGCTCGGCCGCCGCGCGCAGGTGCTCGTCCTCGTCGCGCCGCGCGAGCAACCCCGCGTACAGCCGCGGGTGCAACGTCTTCACGCGCCCGTCCATCATCTCGGGAAAGCCCGTGAACTCCTCGATCGGCCGGACCGCGATGCCCGCGCCGGTCAGCGCGCGCGCGGTGCCGCCGGTGGAGACGATCTCCACGCCCAGCTCCTCCAGCCCGCGCGCGAACTCGACGACGCCCTCCTTGTCGGACACGGACAGCAGCGCGCGGCGGACGCGCACCTCGCCTGGGATGGCTTTCTCCAGCATGCTTCCCAGCCTACCCGTCGATGACTATGCGGCGCGGACTCTCGGGATCGACGCGCAGCGCCCCGCGCGCGAACAGCCGCACCGCCTCCGGGAGCAGCGCGTGCTCGATCGGCCGCAGCGCCGCGAGAACCTCGTCGGGAGTGCGCGCGCCGGGAAGCTCGACCGCGCGCTGGGAGATGACCGGTCCGCTGTCCACGCCCGCGTCGACGAAGTGCACGGTCACGCCGAACACCTTCACCCCGTACGCCAGCGCCTGCTCGATCGCCTGCAGCCCCGGGAACGCCGGCAGCAGCGAGGGGTGGACGTTGATCACGGCGCCCGGAAAGCGATCCAGGAAGCGCCTCGCCGAGCAGCTCCATGTAGCCGGCGAGCACCACCAGCCGTGCGCCGCGCTCGACCAGCCAGTCGGCCAGCGCGACGTCGCGCGCTCGCCGGTCGGGGTACGACGAGCGCTCGAACACCTCCGTGGGCACCCCGCGCGCGGCCGCGCGCGCCAGCGCGGGGGCGCCGGCAGAGCGACGAAGCGACCGCCACGACCCTCGCCTCGCCCCCATGCACGGTGTCGAGCAGCGCCTGCAGGTTGGTGCCGGCTCCGGACACGAGCACGGCTACGGGCAGTGGTTGGTCGGACACGGAGCGCACGATAGTGGCTGGTTTTAGGAAAGTGTATTCCCAGAGCTGTGACTCAAATCACAGAGGTGGCGCACGTGCGCTTGTTCAATGAACAACGAGGTGGAGAAAACCTCTCTATCAAAAAATCGGGACAAAAATCGGGACAAAAGAAAAATGATCACATCCATCATCGTCACAGTGATCATCGTCGGCGCGCTCGGATACGCGCTCAGGCCGGGTAGGCACGGCGAGATGATCGTTCGCCGGCCGTATAACAATCGTTATAACGACGCCCGGGTGCGCGCGACTACGGTCGCTCGAGTAGGTCTTACGCGCGCACCAGCGGGAGGACATCGTCCTCCAGGGCGAACTTGCCGTTCGCCTCGCCCGTCCCGTCGAGCGGGTAGCGGCCGCTGAAGCAGGCGTCGCAGTGGGTGCTGCGGGCGGCGCCGATCGCCTCGTAGACGCCCTCCAGCGAGAGGTAGTGCAGGGAGTCGCAGCCGAGCTCGGCGGCGATCTCGTCGGTGCTGCGGCCGTGCGCGATCATCTCCTCGCGCGTGCTCATGTCGATGCCGTAGTGGCACGGGTGCTTGATCGGCGGGGCGGAGATGCGCATGTGCACCTCGGCGGCGCCCGCGTCCTCTGAGCATCTGCACGATCTGGCGGGTCGTGTTGCCGCGCACGATCGAGTCGTCGACGACCACCAGGCGCTGGCCCGCGATCACCTCTGGCAGCGGATTGAACTTCAGCCGCAGCCCGTGCTTGCGCAGCTCCTGGCCGGGCTGGATGAACGTGCGCGCGACATACCGGTTCTTGACGAAGCCGTCGTCCTGGGGCAGCCCGGCGGCGCGCGCGAGGCCGCGGGCGGCGGGGTTGCCGGAGTCGGGCACGGCGATCACGAGGTCCGCTTGCACGGGCGCCTCGCGCCAGAGGATCTCGCCCATGCGCCCGCGCGCCACCTGCAACGCGTGGCCGTTCATACGCGAGTCCGGGCGCGCGAAGTAGATGTACTCGAACACGCACAACGCGCGCCTGCCGCCGGTGGCGACGTCGCGGCTCTGCAGGCCCTGCTCGCCGAGCGTGACGACCTCGCCGGGCTGCACGTCGCGCAGGAACTTCGCGCCGATGATGTCGAACGCGCACGACTCGCTCGCCACGCAGTAGCGAATCTCGCCAGACGGATCGTCGGGACCGGGCTCCCGCGCACCGAGCGCGAGCGGGCGCAGACCCTGGGGGTCGCGAAAGGCGACGACACGGTCCTTGGTCATGGCGACGATCGAGAACGCCCCGCGCAGACGCGGCAGCACGTCGGCGATCGCGTCCTCGATGAGCTCGGCCGGGTGCGTGGCGATCATCGCGGCGATGATCTCCGAGTCCGAGGTCGAGCTGAACGTGACGCCCCGCTGCCAGCAGCTCCTCGTGCAGCTCCAGCGCGTTGATCAAATTGCCGTTGTGCGCCAGCGCGACCTCGCGGCGGGAGCCGTTCGTGCCCTCCGAGCGCTGCACCGGCTGGGAGTTCTCCCAGGCGTTCGACCCCGTCGTCGAATAGCGCACGTGCCCGATCGCCAGCTCGCCGGCGAGCGTTCTGAGGTCGTTCTCGCTGAACACCTGACTGACCAGCCCGAGCTCGCGACGCGTGACGATGTGACCTCCGCGATCGGCCGCGGCGATGCCGGCGGACTCCTGACCGCGGTGCTGCAGCGCAAACAGCGCGAAGTACGACAACCGCGACACCTCGTGGCCGGGCGCGTACAGGCCGAAGACACCGCACTCGTCGCGCGGGCCGTCGCGCAGCGCGATCCGACGTCCAACCAGACCGCAGACGGGGCGGGTGGGCGTCCTCCGCCGCAAAACCATCGCGGGCGGTGGGTTGACTTCGGACCGCGGCTAGCAGGTCTAGACATCAGCCGAACAGCTCCGCGGAGCGACGCGTGGGCGTCCGCCAGCTCCGCTAGCGTCGCGGAGAGCGGGAAGTCGCCGATCGTCGATCTGAAGTGCATCGCCGCCAACGGTGCCGATGACGCGCGTGTGGGTGCGCCGGCCCAGCGATCTGACGCCGTTGGGTGTACCGCTGACCAGGAAGCCGCCGGGAGCCTCGCCGAAGAGGGCGACGAATGGATCGCCGTCGCCGGCTGGGAGGAGCCGCACGTTTGCCCCCATGCCCCCCGCGAGGCAGCACTCGGCGAGGGCCGTGGCGAGGCCCCCCTCGGCGATGTCGTGGGCGCTGGAGAGCGCGCCGACGCGCACGGCGCCGCGGATGGCTAACTGCGCGGCGTGAACCGCCCCGATGTCGATGTCCGGCAGCCGGTCCGGCAGTTCGTGGCCGCGCAGCTTGGCCAGCTCGCTCGCGGCCAGGGAGGGAGCGAAGGGGCCGACGAGCGCGATCTCATCGCCCTCGCGGGCAAAGCCGAGGCGTCCGGCGCGCGCCGCGTCGGGCAGACGGCCGACCATGCCGATGACGGGGGTCGGGTAGATCGGACCGGAGGCGCCCTCGTTGTAGAGGGAGACGTTGCCGCCGACGATCGGGGCGTGCAGCGCACGGCAGGCGTCGCCGAGGCCGCGCACGGATTCGCTCAGCTGCCAGGCGATGTGCCCCTTCTCGGGGTTGCCGAAGTTGAGGTTGTTGGTCGTGCCCGAGCGGTTCCGCCCCCACGCAGGCGAGGTTCGCCGCGCACTCCAGCACGGCCTCGACCGTGCCCGTGTAAGGGTCGGCGGCGACCCGCCGCCCGTTGCAGTCGATGCTCACCGCCAGCGCGGGGATCGGCCGGTCCTCGCCGGCCGGGGAGGGATCGCAATCCAGCGCCAGCACGGCGGCGTCGGCCTGCTCGGGGCGGCGGACGGTGCGGGACTGGACGATCGAGTCGTACTGCTCGAACAGGGGCCGGCGCGAGGCGATGTTCGGACAGGACAGCAACGCGAGCAGAGCATCGTGCGGGGAGGCGTCACGAGCCAGCGTGGCCGCGGGCGGGTCATAGATCGGCGCCGAGGGGCGGGCCGGCGCGAGGTCATACAGCGGGCAGTCGTCGACCAGCGCCGTGACCGGCATGTCGCCGACGAGCTCGGAACCGCGAAGACGCGCATGCGGTGAGTGTCGGTGACCGTGCCGATCGCCGTGCCGTTCACCTCCCACTTCTCGCACAGCTCGAGCACCGCCACCACGTTCGCGGGCTCCACCACACAGAGCATGCGCTCCTGCGACTCCGAGACCATGATCTCAAACGGCTCCATGCCCGGCTCGCGCAGAGGGACGAGAGGTCACGTCGATGTCGATCCCCACCTCGCCCTTGGACGCCATCTCCGAGGCCGAGGAGGTGAGGCCGGCGGCGCCGAGGTCCTGCAGAGAGACGATCAGCCCCCGCTCCAGCAGCTCGAGCGTAGCACTCCATCAGCTTCTTCTCCTCGAACGGATCGCCCACCTGCACGGTCGGGCGCTTGTCGGGCGCGCCGTCCCCCTCGCCGGCGAGCTCGGCCGAGGCCAGCACCGAGGCGCCCCCGATCCCGTCGCGGCCCGTGGCGGCTCCGAACAGCACCAGCACGTTGCCCACGCCCGCGGCCGCGCTGCGCACCAGCCGCTCGCGCCGGACGAGCCCCAGCGCCATCGCGTTGACGAGGCAGTTCTGCTCGTACGGGCCCTCGAAGTAGACCTCCCCGCCGACGGTCGGCACGCCGATCGAGTTGCCGTAGTGACCGATGCCCGACACGGCCCCGTCGAGCAGGTAGCGCGCGCGGGCGCCGGCACGGCTCACCGAAGCGCAACGAATCCAGCACCGCGATCGGGCGCGCGCCGATCGCGAAGATGTCGCGGAGGATGCCCCCGACGCCGGTGGCAGCGCCCTGGAAGGGCTCGACCGCGCTCGGGTGGTTGTGCGACTCGACCTTGAACGCGCAGACGAGGCCGTCGCCGACGTCCGATCGCGCCGGCGTTCTCGCCCGGACCCATGACCACGTGCTCCCCCTCCGTGGGCAGCGTGCGCAGCAGCTTCTTGGAGTGCTTGTACGCGCAATGCTCGCTCCACAGCAGCGAATACATCGCCAGCTCCAATTGATTCGGCGCCGCCGCCCGCGCGGTTCTGGTTCTCGCACATCGAGCTCGTACTCCGCGCGCGTCAGCCCGAGCGCGAGCGCGTCCTCCACGGTCGGCAGGGTGGCGGGGGCGTGTCGGTCGGCGAGGTGTGTGTATCTCTTTTTGAACTCGGTGTAACCATCGTTTATATCGGTGGCGGGACTGCGTTCATACGCCGGCGCCCTCGACGGTCAGGCGCATCGACTCGAAGATCTTCAGCCCGTCGGCCGAGCCACCGATCAGCTCGTCGACCGCGTGCTCGGGATGGGGCATCAACCCGAACACGTTGCCGGCCTCGTTGCGCACACCCGCGATGTCACGCAGCGAGCCGTTGAAGTTCTCGCCTGGCGCATAACGCAGCACGACCTGACCGCAATCGTCGAGGCTCTGAAGCGTGGCCTCATCCGCGTAGTAGCGCCCCCAGGAGTGCTTGGCGGGAATGCTCAGCCGGATCGATGGGTGGGAACCCGACGATGGGTGGGCATCCGGCGATGGGTGGGCATCCGATCTACACGCGCGCGTGAAAGGACGTGTCGGGCTGGACGACGTCGAGCTGGACCTGACGGGAGGTGAAGCGGAGGTTGGCGTTTCCCAGCAGAGCGCCCGGCAGCAGCCGCGCCTCGCACAGCACCTGAAAGCCGTTGCAGATCCCCAGCACCAGCCCACCGGCGCGGGCGAAGTCGATCACCGACTCCATCGCCGGCGCAAAGCGCGCGATCGCCCCCGCGCGCAAGTAGTCGCCGTAGGAGAACCCGCCGGGCACGACGATCGCGTCGGCGCCCCTCAGGTCGCGCTCGGCGTGCCAGATCAGCTCGGCGTCGCCGACGAGCCGTGCGGCTCCCAGCGCGTCGACCTCGTCGCAACTGCCGGGGAACTGAAGGACACCGAACTTCACTTCAACGTCGCCACGGCCTCGGCATTTGCCGGATCAATCCGCTCCAAGCCAGGAATGCCGTCAAAGCCGCGATCGGGGCTGAGAATCGCGTCGATACCGCGGTTGAGTGCCTGGGCGGCGAAGATCGCGTCGCGCATGTCCAAGCGCTCGTGCTCGCACCACAGCTCTAGGGCGCGTTCGATGTCGCTCGGTGTGACCGTGTGCAACCGGGAGGTGCCCGCGATGTCCAGCGCGTCTTTGACGGCCATGGTGCGTGAGATGCCGCGCCTGCACCGCACATGAGCGAACTCATGAATCAGCTCCACGCTTGCCTCGGCGGAGAGCAAGCCCTGCGCACCGTCGTCCATTACGGCGCGGCAGGGATCGCGGTATGGGTGCTCGCCCCCAAGCGCGTAGATGAACACGCTCGTGTCGAACAGGAAGCGACGCACGGAGGCGCTACTCGTCCTCGTCGTACAGCTTCAGCAGCTTGCCATACCTACCCTCGATGATCTCCTGCTTCATCACCGGCCAGTCGTCAACCGGCATAGGCTCCGCTTCGAGCAGTTTCGCGAACGCCCTCGAGCGAGCGTCACACATGCTCGCCAGCTTCTCGTCGATCGCCTCCCGGATCAGGGCTCCCATCGAGATGCCTCGCTGCGCGGCGATCTCGCGCAGGCGCCTGTGCAGATCGTCATCGAGCAGGAGTTGAGTCCGGCGTGTCAGTGGAGAAGTGGGCATGCGCCTACACTAGCACATACACATCTACGTCTGCACATGTGCATATCATTGGCTCTCGCTTCCAGCGCCCGGCAATTGGACCTCGTAGTCCTCGACCAGCGGGTTGGCGAGCAGGCGCTCGCACATCGACTGCAGCTGCGCGGGATCCTCCACGTCGAGCTCGATCAGCCGGCCGACGTGCACGTTCGCCACGCCCGCAAAGCCGAGCGCTGGGAGCGCCCGCTCGACGGCCGCGCCCTGGGGATCGAGGATGCCCGCCTTCGGCCGGATCAGCACACGCGCCCTCATCGCAGACTGGCCGCCGCGGGCCGCCGAACGGAGACGCCCCGGCGGGTCATGCGACCGCCCCCGTCCGCTCGAGCCAAGCCTCGAACGGCTCGCCCGTGATCCGCTCGTATGCCTCTATGTACCTCGCGCGTGTCTGCGCAACGACATCGTCGGGTATTGCGGGAGCCGGAGGCTGCTTGTCCCAACCCGTGCCGGCAGCCCAGTCGCGCACCGGTTGCTTGTCGAAGCTGGGTTGGCTTCGACCTGGTTCGTACCCGTCAGCCGGCCAGAAGCGAGAGGAGTCGGGCGTGATCACCTCGTCGGCGAGCGTGAGCAGGCCATTGGCGTCCCGCCCGAGCTCGAACTTCGTGTCGGCGAGGATGATCCCGCGCTCGCGAGCGTGCTCGGCGGCTCGCTGGTAGACGGCGATCGATACGCGTCTCAGCTCCTGCGCCAGCGTGCGATCGCCGACGAGCTCGGCGGCACGGTCGAAGTCGATCGCCTCGTCGTGGCCGACATCGGCCTTCGTCGTCGGCGTGAAGATCGTCTCGGGCAACTGCTCCGACTCGCGCAGCCCCGCAGGCAGAGCGATCCCACAGACCGATCCGGAGCGCTGATACTCGCTCCAGCCAGATCCGCTGAGATAGCCGCGCACGACGCACTCGACGGGCAACATCGCGAGCTTCTTGACCACGAGTGCCCGCCCGCGCACCTCGTCGGGTACGCCGTCTGTCGCCGATACGAGGTGATTGGCGACGATGTCGCGCGTGCGCTCGAACCAGAAGACGGACAGCCCGGTGAGCACCTTGCCCTTGTCGGGAATCGGCGTCGGGTGAACGACGTCGTAGGTCGAGATCCGGTCGCTGGCGACCATCAGCAGCCGGTCGTCCAGGTCGTACATCTCGCGGACCTTCCCGCTGGCGACGAGAGGCAGGTCGGCGAGCGCGGTCACGGCTCGGACGATATCCCGTCGAGACGCCGGATGATCTCCTCCGCATACCGCACGTAGTGCCCGTAGTCGAAGATCGCATCGAGGTCCAGCCCCGCGGCGCGTGGGTCATCGCGCGAGCAGCTCGCGCAAGGGGATGCCGTCATCCCACGCGCGCTGGGCCAGCTCCTGCACGATCCGGTAGGCGTCGTCCCGCGTCATCCCGGGGCGGGTGGGATTTCCTTCGATCAGCGCGAGCAGCACCGCTTGAGAGAACAGCGCGCCGTGCGTCAGCTCGAGGTTCGCGCGCATCCGCTCGGCGTCGATCGGTCATGTCGCGCACGAGCGCGATCGCGCGCTGCTGGGAGTAGTCGAGCAGGATCGTGCAGTCGGGCAGGATCACCCGCTCGACGGAGGAGTGCGAGATGTCGCGCTCGTGCCACAGCGCGACGTTCTCCAGCGCGGCCTGGGCGTTGCCGCGCAGCACCCGCGCGAGGCCCGCGATCTGCTCGCTGCGTGATCGGGTTGCGCTTGTGGGGCATCGCGCTGGAGCCCTTCTGCCCGGCTCCGAACGGCTCCTGCACCTCGCGCACCTCCGTGCGCGCCAGGTGGCGGACCTCGGTCGCCAGCCGCTCCAGGCCCGCGCCCGCAAGCGCGATCGCCTGCACGAGCTCGGCGTGACGGTCGCGCGCGACGACCTGCGTGGAGACGTCCTCGCGCTCGAGTCCCAGCCGCTCCAGCACGCGCGCCTCGAACTCGGGGCTCGTCGCCGCGTAGGTCCCCACCGCGCCCGAGATCGCCCCGACCGCCACCTGCTCGAACGCGCTCCGAAGGCGCTGGGCGTTGCGGTGCGCCTCGAACGCGAACCCGGCGAGCTTGACCCCGAACGTGGTCGGCTCGGCGTGCACTCCGTGCGTCCTGCCGACGCACAGCGTCTCCGCGTGCTCGCGCGCGCGTGTGACTAAAGCGGCGACGAGCGCGTCGGCACCCGGCACGATCACCTCGCCGACTGCCCGCAGCTGCAGCGCGAGCGCGGTGTCGAGCACGTCCGAGGAGGTCAGCCCGAAGTGGATCCAGCGCCCCGCCTCGCCCGCGGAGGCGGCGAGCACGTCGACGAACGCCGCCATGTCGTGGTCGGTCACCTGCTCGCGCTCGTTGACCGCCTCCACCGTGAACGTGGCCCCGCGGATCGCCTCCAGGTCCGCGGGCGTGGGTCCGTTCCCGTCCCCGAGCAGACCGGGCAGCTCCTCGCAGGCCGCCACCTCGACCTGCCGCCAGGTCTCCATGCGCGCCTCGTCCGTCCACAGGCGGCCGAGCTCCGGACGGGTGTAGCGCTCGATCATTTATCGATTATCGCCGGCCGGCCGCATCCGCAGTATCCATCTCGGAGCAAGGCCATTTGCGGCCGGCCGGCGCACGCTTACGCGCCGAGGATCTGCGCCGCGAGGATCGCGGCGTTGCGCGGGTTGTCCAGGCCGACGCAGGCGACGGGCACGCCCGGGGGCATCTGCACGATCGAGAGGATCGCATCCAGGCCACCCGCGGCGGTCAGACGACCGGACAGCGGCACGCCGATCACAGGCAGGTCGGTGTGCGCCGCAACCGCGCCGGGCAGGGCCGCGGAGATGCCTGCCCCGGCGATGATCACGCGCAGGCCGCGCATGCGTGCGTTCTTGGCGTAGTCGGCGACGACGTCCGGCTCGCGGTGGGCGGACATCACCCGCAGCTCGTGCAGGATGCCACGCTCTTCGAGCTCACGCGCGGCCTTCTCCATCGCCTCCATGTCGCTCTTGGAGCCCATCACGATGCCGACGCGCGGCGCGTCGACGTCGAACTCCTCCAGCTGTGCCCGCGCCTCAGCCTCGGCCAGCGGGGTCACGATCGGGGATACGTCACCCATCGGGGCTCTCCAGCGAGATCATTCCAGCGCCAGCATACGCCGACTCACGGCATCCCCTCAGAGCGATGCGATGAACTCGTCGATCGGTATCGCCGACAGCGTCTCGTAGCGGCCGGTCCCGCGCGAGCCCAGCTCGAGCGAGACGCGCGCCATCGTGCCCTCGTCGGGCGCCTCGATCGACCGAGATGAAGTCGACGTGGCCGAGCGTCGCCCACTGCGCCTTGACGCTCGCGCCCAGCTGCTCCACCTCCTTGTTGACCTCCTTGATCCGCTGCGGGTTGTTCTTGACCGTCTGCACCCCCTCGGGGGTGAGCGTCGAGAGCATGATGTAGGTGGG
>CAWCYP010000017.1:0-8296 GCA_963799735.1 uncultured Solirubrobacterales bacterium
AGGCCATCCTCTGCGGCGAGACGCCCCCCAATCATCACGGTGTCGTGCTACCATGACATCATGGCTAAGAACCTGACCGTGCGGCTCGACAGCGAGCTCGCGGCCGACGCCGAGGCGATCGCCCGGGCGGACGGCACGAGCCTGAACGAGACCATCAAGCAAGCGCTCTCCGAAGCCGTGCAGCGCCGTCGCCGCGACCCGAAGTTCAAGGCCCGCCTGCGTCGCATCATCGAGGAGGACCGCGAGCTGCTCGAGCGGCTCGCGAAGTGAGCACCGAGTACCTCGAGCTCGCCGACTACCTCGCCATCGCCGCCGAGATCACCGGCCTCGACGAGGAGACCCTCATCAGGGTCGCGAAGCTCGATCTCGCCGACTCCGCACTGCACGCCCCCGCCGCGGGGTTCGGTGAGGTCGAGTTCTACCCGGACTTCATCGAGAAGGCCGCGGTGCTCGTGACACATCTCGCCAAAAATCATCCCCTACCAGACGGCAACAAGCGCGCCGCCTGGGTAGCACTCCGACTGTTCGTCGAGATCAACGAATGGTCATGGCAACCAACCCCAAGCATCAATGACGCCGAGCAGGTCGTCCTCGCGATCGCCTCCGGCGACTGGGACCAGGACGACATGACAACTTGGCTCCGGCGTTACTTGAGCACGATAGGCAACGACTAAGCGACCTCACCCGCGCCGCCGCCTTCCTCGATCCCGTGCTCGCTGGGCACGCCCGCGGACAATGGGACACACACCGAGGCGAATGGGGCTAGGACTTGGGCTCGACCATCCCAGCTCCTTGACCGGCGACACCCACCTTCGCTCCGGGCGGCTTGTGTTGTTTTGTCTCCCGGCTATGCGCGGACCCGTCCACGGCGACGCCGTGGCGCTCACGACGTGCTGCTCGCGGACGCCGTGCAGTGCTATGGCCAGTAGTCAAACACGGACTGTCTTCGGGCCCTTCCATCGGCTTCTGGCGCCCAACGTCCAGGACACCGAGACGGTCATCAAGCAGCTCATGAGCGGAGAGATTCGGGGTCGCCCTACCCGCTGGGGCGACTCCCCGACCGTAAAGGCCTATGCCGGCGCTCTCACACCAGGCGACACTGGCATCGAGTTCTGGTCCTTCCAGGCACCGGACACTCCAGTCGGCCGGCGCGCCTACTGGAGAACCGACGGCCCATTCGTTACGATCGACAAGATAAACAACCTCGCGAGACTGAACGTCGCATTCGTTCGTATCACACAGGACCTTCTACCCTGATCCTATGAGCGCCACCACGATCAACTGGGACACCGAGGCGAAGATGCTGGGTGCCGATCCGACAGCCACTGTTTCCGTCCACCGGTCGGCATGGGAGCGCCACGGCGCGACCTTCACCGAGCTTGACGACGGCGACGGTGAGATGCCCGGCCTGGCAACCGCAACGGTCCACATCGCCGGCGTTCCCGTCCAGTTCGGTGTCCTTGACTACGACGGCGAGGACACCTACCTACTCGTCCCCGGCACCGATCCAGACCGTCTCACCACCACAACCGAATTGCTCGAGGCTCTCGAACGCACGGGCGTCCTGCGCATAGACACAGATCTTCTCGACCTCGCCAACGGCAAGCCACCGCTCACGCTCGAGGACCGCGTCGCCGCGCTCGAGCGACACCTCGCCGAGACCCAATCGGAGCTCACTGCACGCCGGCCTCGCCGAACCGCAGGGTCAGGCACACGCGGCCCACGCCTGAGGTGGCTGAGAAAGACAGCCAAAGCACCGAGGTCCTCGACGCTGGGGATGTGAGGTAGCCAGCCGGTGGAGTCGATCTGACCTTGGGGCTCTGCCGGGCGGTCCTTGTGTCGTTGTCTTTTTCTCTCTCTCCTCCCCACACACACACACACACACACTTCATTCCCATCCTCAAACGTTCCCGTCCCGGCCAGGTGGGATGGGTCTATGGGACGCTCATGAACCGGTTCCTTCGTCTGTCACGGCTGTCATCAACTCTCTCGCGAGGTATCGGCGCTGGCCCCGTGGCCCCGGGCTTCCCTGCTCGAGCACTCCGACCTCTTCCAGTTGGCGCAGGAGCTTCAGGGCCGTCGGCCGCGTCACGCCCAACCTGGCCTCGAAGACGTCTACCAGCGACGCCTGCGCGTCTAGCGTCTCTAAAGTTATTTTGTCAAGCCTTTAGAGACAGGCCGGGACTGTATAGCGGTGATTAGGGTCGATTCGACAGCTCTGCGGCTTGCTCGCCCAGTTCTGTCCCTCCCGCTTCGGCGGTGATCCCCCGGGGCTCCGTTCGTGAGCATCTCCTCAGGGGAGACCGGCGTGCGGGACGTCGACGACGGTCGTGAGCAGCACACCCTCGCGCGCCTGCACGCGGTTTGCCTCCAGGAAGTCGGGCGCCGCGCACAGCAGCAGCGTGCATCCGTCCTCCCCGCCCAGCGCACACGCGAAGATTCCGAGACCCTCGGGCGCCTTGATCTCGTCGAGGATTCTCGCCGCCCTGCGCGACGCGCGCGCAGCGCGCGCCGACGGCGTCGGCGGCCCAGATGCAACCCCCGGCATCGAGCGTGCAGCCATCCGGCCCGAAGCGCAGCTGCGGAAGCGTCTCTGCCAGTGGACCCAGCGCGGGCGACGGCGCCACCTGCGCCCACACCCGTCGCTCGCCCACAGAGCCATCCTCGCCCAGGGTGAACGCGGTGTAGCGCGCGGCGGCCGTCTCGCCGACGATCAGCGTCTCGCCGTCGGGTGTGATCACCGAGCCGTTGGGGAACATCAACTCGTCATCGAGCACGCTCACCGCGCCGTCGGGATCCACACGCATCAGCTTGCCCGGAGCGGGATCGGCAAAGCCCATCAGGTCGAAGCCGAACTCCCCGACATACGCGCGCCCCCGTCCGTCGACCACCATGTCGTTCAGATGCCCCGCGCACTGCGCCGACAGATCGGCATGCACAGACACCTCGCCAGTGGGCCCACGGCGCAATACGCGGTGATCCTTCATCGACACCACCAGCAGCGAGCCGTCGGGCATCCAGCCCAGCCCGGAAGGCTGCTGCTCGACCGCCATCACCGTCGCATCTGAGCCGTCGGGATCGACCGTCATCACCAGATGCCGGTAGAAGTCCGACACCCACCAGCGACCGTCGCGCCAGCGCGGTCCCTCGAAGAACGCCCCACCCTGCCGCAGAGTCGCGCAGCTCTCGCGCCGACACGAGCGAGATTCCTACCCCTTGAAGGTGCAGGCGCGACTACTATCGCGAAGATATAGACGTCACGCTCGGCTGGTCGGTGATCCCCCCGGGCTCCGTTCGTTCATTCGTGAGCTAGCGCTGCGGGGCGGCGGTCGCGGCCAGGCGCTCGTGCACGAAGCGCACGACCATCGCGCCCTCGCCGACCGCGGTCGCGCAGCGCTTGAGTCGAGCCCGCGCGCACGTCGCCGGCGGCGTAGACGCCGGGCACGCTCGTCTCGAGCAGGCCGCTCGGCCCCGGCGTCGCGGCCCGTCAGGACGAAGCCCGTTGCTCGTCGCGCGCGACGACGTCGCCGAGCCAGTCGGTGCAGGGAGTCGGCGCCGAGGAACAGGAACAGGAAGCCGAACGGCAGCCGCTCGCCGTCGGTCAGCGTGACGGCTTCGAGCTGCGCCGTCGCTCGCCGTGCAGCTCGGCGACTTCCGAGCGGTCGCGGACCGCGACCGCCGTAGCGCTCGAGCTCCTCGATCAGGTATTGCGACATCGTCTCGCGCAGGTCGGCGCGCCGGTGCAGCAGCGTCACCAGCGCGCCGCCGCGCGCCAGCCAGACCGCGGCCTGGCCGGCCGAGTTGCCGCCGCCGACGACGCCGACCCGCGTGCGCTGCCGCAGAGCTGGCCCTCGAGCGGCCCGGCGGCGTAGAAGACGCTCACGCCCTCGTAGCTCTCGAGCTCCTCGACCGGGAGCCGGCGATACTCGGCGCCGGTCGCGAGCAGGACCGCGCGAGCGGCGACCTCGTTGCCTCCGCGAGCTTGACGACGTGGCGGTCCGCCGCCCGGCTCGAGCGCCTGCGCGCGGTAGGGCGTCGCGGTCCGCGCCTGGAACTTGCGCGCCTGCGTGATCGCGCGGCTCGTCAGCTCGCTGCCGCTGATGCCGGCGGGAAAGCCGAGGTAGTTCTCGATCCGGCGCGAGGTGCCGGCCTGGCCGCCGAGCGCCGTGCCCTCCACGACGAGCGTGTCGAGCCCCTCGGAGGCGCCGTAGACCGCCGCGCCGAGACCGGCCGGCCCGCCGCCGACGATCAGCAGGTCCACCTCCTCGCGCGCCGCGAGCTCGAGGCCGATGCCGAGGGCACGCGACAGCTCGCCGTTGCTCGGGTTGCTCAGCTCCGTGCCGCCCGGCAACCGCACCAGCGGCGTTGCGAGCCGCCGGCAGCGGCGTGCCGGCGGCGGGCGGCGAGCGTCGTGTCGCCGGATCGACGCCACGTGTACGGAAGCCTTGGCGCGCGGCGAAGTCGAGCAGCGCGCGCGTGTCCGGCTGCTCGCGCGAGCCGACGATCTCGAACCCGAGCCCGTCGACGCTGCTGGAGCGCCTCCCGCCGCTCGACGAACGGCTCAGCAGCAGGTCGATAGCGAGGCGTCGTCGAACAGCAGCCGCCTCAGGGTCTCGCGGTCGACCGCGATGTAGCGCATCGGCTCCGTCACGACCGCGTTCACGAACACGGTCTGGCCCGGAGAGGAGGCTGGTCTCGCCCAGGAAGCCGGACGCGCCATGGCGGACGATCTCGTGGCCGTCGCCGTCGACCACAGCCGCCTCGCCCTCGAGGATGGCGATGAACGGATACGTCTGGTCGCCGATCTTGTACAGCGTCTCGCCGACCGCCGCCGTGCGCTCCTCGCCATGCTCGGCGAGCATGTCCAGCTGCGAGCGCGAGAGGATTCGACTGGCGAACCGTCGGCATCGATCAGAGCAGCGGCGACGGCGGGATGCGCGTGCTGCCGTGCACCTCGGGGATCAGCAGCCCGATGCCGTCGGGGAAGCACCAGGACCAGTCTTCGCCGGGCTCGAGCGAGCGGATCAGCGGATGGCCGCTCTCGTGCGCGTGCGCGCTCGCGTGACGGTTGGGCGAGTCGTCGCAGCAGCCGACCTTGCCGCACTCCAGGCAGATGCGCAGGTGCAGCCACCGCGAGCCGGTGGCCAGGCAGTCCTCACAGCCATCGACCGACTCCGGCAACTGGGTGACCCGGACGGTACCGAGGTGCGTACAGGAGGCCATCTCCCACTCAGCTTAGATGATCGGGCCGGATCGAACGGGCCGCCAGCATCTCTCTCTATATAAACATTATCAACTACATCAACTCAGTGAGAAATTGTCTCGAACACAGCCCCGGGGTCTGATGACATGATGCTTGTGATTGCACTCCAGAATCTAGGAAAGGCTCTACTCATGGCAGACACAGACGCGGGAGACACGGGCGCACCGGGTGATCCGAGGGCCAAGCTCATGCACGAAGTCGCTGAGCAGATGGACGCCATCGAAACCGACTTTGGGGACGACTACGAGATCGGTCGTGTCATCACGATCGTCGAGGTCACCGGACCCGACGGCACCGTCGGGCTACGTGTTCGGGCCGGCCAGTATCCCTGGGTCGCGCTGGGAATGCTCCGGTTCGCGGAGAAGGTCCTGGAAAGCCAGATCGGGGCCTCGTAGGGAGTCGTGACCGCCGGCCACGGTCAGCATTCGGAGTACCTGGTGGTATCGACCAGGCGTAGCGGTTCGAAGTGCGGGAAGGGCTGCGCTCGGGTCTGGGCTGCGACCGGGCCCATCGCGATCGGCACCGCGAGCTCGTGGTCGCAGCGGTGACCCTCACGTCCCCCTGCACGGTCTGCACCGTCGCCCCCGCGAGCCCGTCGCGGACCTTCGCCGGGTCGGTCGAGCCGGCTTTCTCGATCCCCTGCGCAATCACCTCGATCTGGTCAAACCCGTCGCCTGCCGCGCCGCCGTTGGCCACGCCCGTGCCGAGCGATTGCTGCAGCTCGCGCGCGAACGGCGTGTCATAGATCGCCGCCGACGGGTACTCCGTGTAGCCCTCGGCGCCGACCGGCGCCTTGGCCATCGCGGCGAGCGTCCCGTAGTCCATGGTCCCGAACACGCTCGTCTTCGCGAACAACCCCAGCCCCAACCCCTGCTCGACGAGCGTCACCGCGTCGCCGGTGATCGCCGCCGTATACACCGCGTCCGGCCGCTGCGCGAGCAGCCTCTCGATGTACGGCTTGTAATCCGTCCCGCCGCTTGGCACGTACTCCACGCTTACGATCCCTGTCCGGACGAGATGGCCGCTGCCCCGCGATCGCCCCGCTCGAACGCGCCCGTCACCTCATACCCGTAGCTGTAGTCCTCGGCGATCACCGCGATCCGCTTCCAACCCGCGTGCGCGCGCGCGTACGCCGCGGCGTTGCGCGCCTCGACCGTCGCCGTCGGGATCGTGTCGAACGCGTACCCCTGCCTCCCGGCGGCGAAGATCGCCGGGTCGGCCACGCCGGCCACGTAGACCACGTGGTCTGGATTGCCCACCAGTTCCACCACGCTCCTGGCCACCGCGCTCGAGCACGTCCCCGCCAGGTACCTCACGTGCTCGCTCCCCACCAGCTCGCGCGCCTGTACGACGCCCGCGGCCGGCTTCCCCCCATCGTCGCGCACGACCAGCTGGAGCCTCGTGCCCGAGCACGCCCCCGCGCGCGTCGATCGTCGCGACCGCCAGCCGCGCGCCCTGGACGTATTGACGCGCGTAACCCTCGCAATAGCCGGTCAGCGACGCCAGGTAGCCGACCTTCAGCGGCGCCCCGGAGCGGGAGGCCCGAGCTCGAGGACCCGCAGCCGGCGCCGGCAAGCGCCAGCGCACAGCCGAGACCCGCGAACGCTATGATCGCCGCCCGCTCAGCCACGGAAGAGGGAATACATCGCAATGCCCAGAACCAGCTCGAATACTTCCAAACGGGCCGGCGCGGCGCAAGAGCCCGCCTGGTCGATCCCCAGCCTGCGCGAGCCGCGCTACTCGCAATCGCTCGAGCGCGGCCTGGCGATCCTGTGCTGCTTCACCCCTGCGCGTCCGGTGATGGGCATCGCCGACATCGCCGACGCGCTGGACATGAGCCGCTCGACCACCCATCGCTACGTGATCACGCTGGTCGCGCTCGGCTACCTCGAGCAGGGCGCCTCGCGCAAGTACCGCCTCGGTCTGCGCGTGACCGACCTGGGCATGTCCGTGCTGAGCTCGACCGGCCTGCGCGAGCACTCCCACTCCTATCTGGAGGAGCTGCGCCAGCGCACGAGCTACACCTCCAACCTGTCGGTCCTGGACGGCGAGGACATCGTCTACATCGACCGCGCCCGCAGCTTCCGCCGCGGGCAGAGCAGGATCGACCTCGGCCTGCATCCCGGGGTCGCGGCTGCCGGCGCACTGCACCTCGATGGGCAAGGTCCTGCTCGCCGGACTGCCCGAAGACGAGCTGGACGCCCTGCTGTCGGAGATGCAGCTGACCAAGCACGGCCCGAACACGATCACGAGCCGCAAGGCGCTGCGCGAGCAGCTACTGACGAGGTCGCGCGAGGCGGGCCTCGCCGTGAGCGACGAGGAGCTCGCCCCGGAGCTGCACTCGATCGCCGGCGCCCGTGCGCGACGAATCGCGCGAGGTCATCGCCGCCGTCAACCTCGCGACGGACTCCTCGATGATCTCGCTGCGCGAGCTCGTCCACGCGCTCGGCCCGCAGCTCATCGCGACCGCGGACCGGATCTCGGCACAGCTCGGTTACAGCGGCGACGGGTCCGGGCGGCCTGGGCGGCGCGAATGCTGCGTGCTCGATCGCTCGCCCTGCTGTGCGCGCCGCTGCTCGCGGCGGTTCTCGCCGGGTGCGCCAGCACCGTCTCGACGAGCGGCTTCAAAGGCGAACAGCACGCGGTCGCTCAGGCTGATCTCGAACCTGCAGAGCGACGCGACGGCCCTGGAAGCCAAGAAGATCTCGCGGCGTTGACCTCGCCGGCGCCGACGTCGCGCGTCTGAACGCGGCGGGGGGCGCCGCGGGAGGCTGCAAGCACGCGATCGAAACCCAGCTGAAAGAGATCGACAGCTTCGAAATGACCGTCGAATCGCCGGTCGAGATCTCAGGCGATCACGCCACGGCGCGGGTCAAGAGCGTCGCCGCCGGCAAGAAAACCGTTCAGACGCTCACGCTCGTCAAGGAAAACGGGAAGTGGCGAATCTCGGGAGTTGGATAACGGGGGACGGGGGTGGTGGAGGTGTATACTCTTTTTGGAAGTGGGTATAACTATAGTATTATCAGCTCAGTG
>CAWCYP010000018.1:0-18109 GCA_963799735.1 uncultured Solirubrobacterales bacterium
GGCCCTTTCGCGCGAGCGCTACTGGGGCACTCCCCTGCCGGTGTGGCGGTGTGAGCAGGGCCACGTGCATGCGATCGGCTCGTTCGCGGAGCTCACCGAGCGCTCAGGGGTCGAGCTGGAGGACCATCACCGCCCGTTTGTGGACGACGTGAAGTTTTCGTGCCCCGAGTGCGAGCAGTCGATGAAGCGCGTACCGGAGGTGATCGACGTGTGGTTTGACTCCGGCGCTATGCCCTTTGCCCAGCACCACCACCCGTTCGAGCACCAGCGAGAGTTCGAGCGGGGCTACCCGGCGAACTTCATCTGCGAGGCGCAGGACCAGACGCGGGGTTGGTTCTACTCGCTGCTGGCGATCGCGACGCTGCTGGAGCGCGACGCGCCATACCGCAACGTGGTGTGCCTCGGGTTGATCCTCGACGAGGAGGGTCAGAAGATGTCGAAGTCGAAGGGCAACACGGTCGAGCCGTGGCAGGTGCTCGACACCTACGGCGCGGATGCCTTCAGGTGGTACTTCTTCACGTCCAAGCAGCCGTGGGACGGGTATCGCTTCTCCGAGGAGGCAATCGCCGAGGGCGTACGGCTGTTCCTCAAGCAGCTGTGGTCGACGTACTACTTCTACGTCCTCTACGCGCGCGCGGGCGCGGAGGCGTTGACGGCGGATGCCGCGGATGGAGACACAGCCCGTGTGGACGGGAGCGCCCCGGCGAGAAGACCCGACGGGGATCTCGACCGCTGGGCGCTGTCGCGGACGGCGGCGACGGCCGAACTGGTCGCCGAGCGCTTGGACGCATATGACGTAACCAGCGCCGGGCGGGCGATCGCAGCGCTTGTCGACGACCTGTCCAACTGGTACGTGCGCCGTTCGCGGCGGCGGTTCTGGGACGGCGAGCCCGCCGCGTTTGCAACGCTGCGCGAGTGCCTGCTGACGGTAGTCCGACTGCTGGCGCCGCTGTGCCCGTTCGTGGCGGATGAGATTCTACGACAACCTCGATGGGTCCCTTCCCAGCGTGCATCTGTGCGACTTCCCCACCGGCGAGCTGCTGTCTGAGCGCGACATCGGACTGGAGGAGGCGATGATGCTTGCCCGCGAGACGGTCCGGTTGGGGCTGGGCGCACGCGGCAAGGCCAAGCTCAAGGTGCGCCAGCCGCTGCGCGAGGCGGTCGTGGTTGCGGACGGGCGCGAGCGTGCGGCGATCGAACGGCTGGCCGAGGTCGTGCGCGAGGAGCTGAACGTCAGGCAGGTGCGCTTCGTGGCGGCGGCCGAGGAGCTGAGCGAGTACGAGGTGAAGGCCAACTACCGCACGCTCGGGCCGCTGTTCGGCAAGAACATGCCGCGCGCGGCCGAGGCGATCGCGGCGCTCGACCCGGCGCGAGCTCTCGCCGCGGTTCGCGAGGGGACGGAGATCGGCATCTCAGTGGCCGGACGCGAGCACACGCTGTCGGCGGGGGATCTGATCCTCACGATGAAGGCGCCCGAGGGCTACAGCGTCGAGCGCGAGGGCGCCCACGCCGTGGCGCTCGACCTGGCGATCGACGACGACCTGTTGCGCGAGGGGCGCGCGCGAGAGATCGTGCATGCAGTCCAGAACGCGCGCAAGACCGCGGGATTGCAGGTCGAGGACCGGATCGAGCTGTGGCTGGCCGGCGCCCCAGTCCTGATCGAGTCTGCGGAGGCTCACCGCGACTACCTCATGGGCGAGACGCTGGCGGTCGAGTCGAGCCTGGGCGAGAACGGCACGTCAGCGGACTGCTATCGCGAGCAGACCGAGGTTGACGGTCTGGAGCTATCGATCGCGCTGCGCCGCACTACGCGGCAGTGAGGGCCGGCTCGAGCTCCGCCTCCAGCTTCTTCTTCGGGTAGGCCCCGACGATCGTCTTGGCCGGCGAGCCGTTCTTGAACAGGATCATCGTCGGGATCGACAGGACCTGATACTTGGCTGCTGTCTGCTGGTTGTCGTCGACGTTCAGCTTGACGATCCGCAGGTCCGGACGCTCCCCCGCGATCTCCTCGAGCACCGGGGCGACGACGCGGCAGGGACCGCACCAGGGCGCCCAGAAGTCGACGAGCACAGGACTCTCGGACTCGATGACCTCGGCGTCGAAGTTGTTGTCGGTGACTTCGCTGAGGGTGCCTGCCATGGTGGGTCTCCTTGGTGATCGCGGTCTGAAGCGTTGGGGTCTCTCCATCACTATACAAAGTGAAGGAAGGGACACCCAAAGATCGGTCGCTGCCCCGCGCAGCGCGAGATCACCGCACCGTGACAGTCCAGCCTTCGACCGAGCGCACGATCGGCGGGTGGATGTCGGTCAGAGCCGTGAAGACGTGCGGGGAGACGTAAACCTCGATCATGGCGGCGACGACGAGGATCGGCACGGCGATGGCGACCGTGACGAAGGTGGCGGCCAGCAGCTGCTCCCACTCGCCACGGCGGCTGGCGATGATCCATGCCGCCAGAGGCAGGAACAGAGCGGTCAGCTCGAGGATCGCGTGCGGGAGCACGCCGAGCAGGAGCAAGGCTGGGGGGACCTTCAGGAAGTGGGCGACGCCGGCGAGGGTGTGGCCGAGCGTGTAGGCCTGAAAGGACAGGGAGAAGGCGGTGGCACAGACGACGAAAACGATCGCGATGCGCCCGCCGTGCTCGTGGACCCAGCGCGAGACGCCGCGGTGGGAGGACGCCTGCAGAGGCAGGGAGCTGCCAGCGATGAAGCCCGCTACGCAGGCCATCGCGTGCAGGGCGAGCACGAGCAGGTTGTGGCCAAGCACATTCAGCACGTTGGCGCCGTCGCCTACGGCGAAGGGCGGTCCGAGCGTGAGCACCTGCACATAGCCGGCGGAGAGGACGGCCACGACGAGCATCGCACCGAGCAGTCCCAAGGCCGCGAGCGACGAACCCGCGAACCAGCGGCCCAAGACCGGGCCGGGGTCACGCTCCCAGGTGCGCAGGGTCGTGCGGGTGTGACGCACTCCTTGGGCGAAGGCATAGGCCGATGCGTCCACCTCCCTTGCATCGACCGGGGCGCGGTCTAGCTGAAGCGCAACAGCGGCACGAGCCACATCGCCTCGACGGCGATGCGCCAGGACATCTTGCTCTGGCCGCGCTCGCGGTCTTTGAAGACGATCGGCACCTCGACCACGCGGAAGCCGGCACGCACGGCGCGGTAGGTCAGCTCCACCTGGAAGGCGTAACCCTGAGAACGGACAGAGTCGAAGTGGATCGCTTCGAGGACCTCGCGGCGGAAGCACTTGAAGCCGCCGGTCAGATCCCGCACCTTCAGGCCGAGCACCAGCCGCGCATACGCTGAGCCCCCCTCGGAGATGAAGCGGCGCAACATACCCCAATCGGTCACGCCGCCGCCGGGCACGTAGCGCGAGCCGAGCGCAAGGTCGGCACCGGAGCGGACGGCGTCGAGCAGGCGGGCGAGGTCGGCGGGGTCGTGGGAGAAGTCGGAGTCCATCTCGAACACGTAGGCGGCGCCGTTGTCGAGCGCGTGGCGAAAGCCGGCGAGGTAGGCGGGGCCGATGCCGTTCTTCTCGGTGCGGTGCAGCACCCGGACCCAGTCGTGCTCGGAAGCTAGGCGGTCGGCGATCTCGCCGGTGCCGTCGGGCGAGCCGTCGTCGACGACGAGGATGCGAAAGCCCTCCGGGGACGCCTCGGCGAGAACCTCGCCGGCGGCGGCGAGGATCGCGGCGATGTTGTCGGCCTCGTCGTAGGTGGGCAGGATCAGCCAGGGAACGGCGGACGTACTGGGCGTACCGGGCGTGGAGTCGGACATGCGTCGGCGTACCCTAGAGCAGTGGACCCGCCGAACGGTGCGATCGCGGACGCGCTCGAAGAACTGGGGGATCTGTACGAGCTCGACGGGGCGATCGTGCACCGCGTGCTGGCCTACCGAACGGCCGCCAGGGCGGTGCGCGAAGCACCCGTGTCGGTCGGGGCGCTGGCGCGCGAAGGACGCGCGGTGCAGCTGGCGGGGATCGGCAAGACGCTGCAGGAGAAGATCCAGGCGCTGTGCCAGACGGGCACGATCCCGGCGGCGGAGAAGCTGAGGGCGAAGTTCCCGCCGGGGCTCGTCGAGATCACGCGGCTACCGGGGATCGGCGCCAAGCGAGCGCGGCTGCTGCACTCGGCGCTTCAGATCGACTCGCCGCAGGCGCTGCACGAGGCGGCGGTGGCACAGCGCGTTCGGGACGTGCGCGGGCTGGGACCGAAGTTCGAGGCCAGCGTGCTGAGCGCGCTCGAACGGGCAGAGACCCACCCGGACGAACAGGGTCAGGCGAGGCTGCTGCTGCCGCAGGCGCTCGAGCTGGGCGAAGCCCTGGCGCGCGGCCTGGCGGAGGAAGGCGAAGGCGGGAGCGGCAAAGGCGCGCGCAGCGGAGGCGGCGCGCCGGTCGTGATCGTGGCCGGATCGGCGCGCAGGATGGCCGACAGCGTGAAGGACATCGACCTGATCGCGGTCACCACTCGGCCGGTCGCGCTGGCGAAGCGGCTGGCGAAGCTGACGGAGATCGAGAGCGTGTCCTCGGCGAGCGCCGCCGGCGCGAGGGGCCGCACGCACTCGGGGATCGGCGTCGATCTGAGAATCGGCAAGCCCAAGCAGCTGGGGAACCTGTTGCAGCACTTCACGGGTTCCGGGCGCCACAACGCGGCGCTGCGCGAGATGGCGGTGCGGCGCGGGCTGCACGTATCAGAGCACGGAATCCTCGACGACGCGACCGGCGTCGCCGACACGTACGGGAGCGAGCAGGAGGTCTACGAGCGCCTCGGCCTCGCCTACATCGAGCCGGAGTTGCGCGAGGACCGGGGCGAGCTGCAGGCGTCAGCACTTGAACCGGAGCCCGCCCACCCGGGCCTGCCGAAGCTGATCGAGCAGCAAGACATACGCGGGGATCTTCACTGCCACACAATCGCCTCGGACGGGAAGAACACGATCGCCGAGATGGCGGCGGCGGCACGGGAGATGGGGTACGAGTACGTGGCGATCACCGACCACTCGGCGACGCACGGGTTCGGCAACGACGTGTCGCCGGACGAGCTGAGACGGCAGATCGAGCGCGTGCGCGAGGTGAACGCGCAACTGGAGGGCATCGAGCTGCTGGCGGGCAGCGAGGTGAACATCCTGCCGGACGGAGGACTCGACTACGAGGACGAGCTGCTGGCGGAGCTCGACTGGGTGGTGGCGAGCGTGCACACGGCGTTCGGAATGGGCGAAGAGGCGATGACGAAGCGGATGGTGAGAGCGATCGAGCACCCGCTGGTGGACGCGATCGGACATCCGACGGGCAGGATGATCGAGAAACGCGAGCCGTACGCGATCGACCTGGGGGCCGTGTTCGAGGCGGCGGCGAGGACGGGGACGCTGATCGAGATCAACGCGAACCCGGACAGGCGCGACCTGTCGGACGTGCACGCGCGCAATGCCGCTCGCGCAGGCGTGAAAATCGTGATCGACTCCGACGCGCACAAAATCGTGACCTTGCAGAACATGCGCTGGGGTATCGCCACCGCCAGACGAGCGTGGCTGACCAAGGAAGACGTGGCGAACACCCGGCCGTGGGACGAGCTTGATGCGATGCGCAAACGCCGCCGGTCAGGATGAGGACAGCAAGCGTGGGAGCAGTTCGTCCCGCACAATACGATCGATAGCGACTCGAGTAAAGGACGCAAGCGCTAACGCGGCACGGCCGGCGTAGTCGGCCACGTGATCGTCGAGCGCGGTACGAAGCGCGGCGTCGAGATCGTCGGAGATCAGGCGCGGGTCCAGGGAGCGGGCGATTGGCAGCGCGGCATACGGTCCGGGGGCGGGCGTCGTGACGAGCTCACAGCCGTCGGCGAGGGCCTCGAGCTGGGCGAGACCGTAATCCTCGCGGCGAGGCGCGCAGACGAACACGCGGGCGCGGCGCAACAGCGCGCGGTAGTCCTCGGAAGGGAGCGGGCCGGTGACACGGACGCCCTCGGCAGGAAGAGGCATGCCGGCGCGGACGAGCTCGTCGGGCGAAGTGCCCGCGACGAAGAGATGCTCGTCGGGGCGACGAATGCGAAGCCAGGCGGAGAGGACGCGGTCGAGGCCCTTCTTGAAAGGGTTGGCGGCGTAGGTGATCGCCGCGATGTCGCGGACGGGGGCCGGCGGACCGGAGGGCTCGACCGGGACGGGCAACACGAGCGCGCGGTCGCCGGTGCGCGCGGCGGAGGGAGCCTCGTCAAGGCCACCGGCGCTCCAGGGCAAGAGCAGCGGCGCCTGGGAGAGACGGCGACGCTCCAGGGGGCGTTGCCAGAGGCCATGGCGCCCGGGGCGGTTGCCGGCGGAGGGTGCGTCGAAGCGGATCGCGCCCCGGCGGGGCCAGAGCAGTGAGGAGGTGGTCGAGGAGTAGACGAGCGCGCGCGGGCGGTGCGCGGCCAGACCGGCAACGGCGGCACGACGCGCGGCCAGGGCCCAGGCGAGATCGGTCAAGGCGAGCGTGCGCATGGAGCGCGGCGGCGAAGCGCTGGCCAGAGCGACGGATGCGCCGGCGCGGCGCACCGAGTCGGCGAGCTCGGCGTCGGCGGCGCGCAACCCGGAGGTGGAGCCGAGCGAGACGATGAGCACGTCCACCGAGCCGGCGCCCGCATGGTCCATCAGGTGACGGCGCCGTTGGTGGGCTCGGGGCGAAGAGCTTTGAAACCGGGTGTGCGCTGCAAGACGATCGGGTTGACCGGAGAGGTGCGTAGGACGTAGAAGCAGACGCCGTCGCGTTCCTCGATGGCGGCGACCGCAGCGTGCTGGCGGCGCCAGGCGAGCGCCCAGATGATCGCAAAGCCGACGGCGATGCCGGGGATCTGAGGAGCCAGGAAGGCGAGACCGCCCGCGATCAGCGTGAAGACGAGCAGCGGCCAGAGGCGGTTCATCAGGATCGTGCCGGGGCGATGCTCGGGCAGGACGGTGCTGGCCCGCGCGCCGGCGAGCAGGCGCGCGATCGGCGGATTGGTCTCGGCGCGGCGGCCAAGGCGCAGCCCGATCACGGCCGCAAGGACCCACCAACCGAGGGCGGCCACGATGAGGCGCTCCTGGGAGCTAGAGCTCGCCTGCGAACCCGCAATCGCGAGCACGGTGACGGCGGCAAGCGCGGTCGCGGCGCCCGCGCTGAGCAGGACGGTGGTCTTGAGGAACTCGACGAAGCGCACGTCCTAGAGCAGCGCCTCGAGCAGGCCCCGGACTCCGGATGCGCCGTCGAGGAGCAGATCGGCCTCAGAGGACAGTTCGGGGGGCGTTTCGTCGGAGCCGACGGCAACGCAGATCGCGTGCGCGAGCTCGCCCGCCAGCACGAGCGCGCGCAGACCGCGAAAGGCGTCGAGATCGGTCGTGTCGTCTCCGACATAGACCGCGGCCGAAATGTCCTGGCCGCGCAGGAGCGCGGCGATGCCGAGACCCTTGTGCAGCTCGACCGGCGGACGCACCTCCAGGACCTTGCGCCCCCAGTGCACGGCGAAACCCTGCTCGGCGGCGTCGCGGGCGATATCCGCAGCCGCGGAAGCGGCCGCCTGCTCGTCGGGGGCGCCGCGCCAGTGGAAGGCGGCGATCGTGTCCTTGTCCTCGCCCCGTATGCGCAGCCGCTGGCGCTCGGGTGTGCTGGCACCGGCGGCGAAGGCGCGTACGCGCGGAGCCCAGGCGGCGAGCTCGGGGTCGAGCTCGGGGCGGGTGGCGCCGGGCAGCAGCAGCTCGCCGCCATGGTTGCCGATGTAGGCGATCGTCCCGATCGCGACGATCTGGCGAGCGATGCCGGCGCGACGGCCGCTGATGCAGGCGACTATGCGATAGCGCTTGGCGATCTCGATAAGCAGCGAGCGCGTGGCCTCCGGGACATGCGCATCGGCGGCGTGCCGCACAATCGGCGCGAGGGTGCCGTCGATGTCGAGCAGGACCGCGGCGTGGGACGGGTCGGAGCGAAGCGGCTCGAGCGCCGTGGCGAGCGTCGCGGCGGATGACACGAACACTAGTATGGCGGCCCTGTGGCCGAATCGCATCGAACCCTGAAGCTGGTGGCGATCGGCACCGCGGCGGGCCTGTTCAGCGGGCTGTTCGGGGTCGGCGGAGGGACCGTGATCGTGCCGCTGCTCGTGCTCTGGCTGGGCTACGGCGAGCGCGAGGCGACGGGGACCTCGCTGGCGGCGATCGTGTTCATCGCCGGGTTCGCCGCCGCGGTGCAGGGCGCCTACGGCAACGTGCACGTGCTCGACGCCCTGCTGGTCGGAATCCCCGCCGTGGTCGGCGTCCTGCTCGGCACGTGGCTGCAACAGCGCATGCACGTGCGGGCCATAGCGCTGCTGTTCGCGGCGGTGCTGGTGGCCTCGGCGGTCGAGCTGGTGTTGCAATGATCTGGCTCGTGTTGATCGGCGTGGCCGCGGGTGTGCTCGGGGGACTGCTGGGCGTGGGCGGAGGCGTGCTGTTCGTGCCGGGCCTGGTGATCGTGATCGGCCTGACCCAGCACGAGGCGGAGGCGACCTCGCTGCTGGCCATCGTGCCCGTGGCGGTGGTGGGTACGCTGAGTCAGGATCGCTACGGCAACGTGCGCCGCGGCGACGCGATGCTGATGGGCGTGCTGTCGATCGCGGGGGTCACGGGCGGGGTTATCCTGGCGAACGCGCTGTCGGGCGCGGTGCTGCGAACGGCGTTTGCCGCGCTGATCCTGCTGATCGCCGCGCAACTGGTGCGCAAGGCGCTGCGCGACGGTCGTCCCGCCGGCGGCGATCACGGCAGCGGCCACGAGGCGGCGAAGGAACTCGGATCGGGCTGATCCGCGGAGGCGGGTGCTCGTGGCGCAGGCGGTGGCGGTCGTAAAGAAATATGCCGATACGCCCTGAGAATGGTCTAGACTGGGAATAGCGATGGGACTCGACAATCCACTGCACATCGCGTTCTTGGTGGTGATCCTGCTGCTCATATTCGGAGCCAGGCGCCTGCCGGAGATAGGCCGTTCGCTCGGCAGCGGGATGCGCGAATTCAAGTCCTCGATTACGGGCGAGACCCAGCAGTCACAGCCCACGCTCGCAGCGGGGGCTGCGCAGCAGCAGCCAGCGCCAGCCCAGCCCCCAGCCGCACAGGCCCCGGCGCCACAGGCTCCGGCCACCACGCCGCCACCCGCACAGGTGGCACAGCCCCCGGCCGCCGAGCCCGTCGCAACGCCGGTAGCGCCGCCAGAGCAGCAGCCCGCGTCCTGAGAACGTCTCTAGGAGCGCCTTATCCGCGGTGCAGGATCGGGCCGGTCTGCACGGCTTCGAACGCTGAGCCGGGAACGCGCTTGATCTGTTCGAGATCGGCGTCGTTCCAGCGCGAGTCGGGCGCACCGGTGATGTACCAGGAGGAGCCGTTGTCGGCGACGATCAACCCGTAGCGCTTGAGTGCGCGCAGGATGACGAGCGACTCGCCGTGAAAGCCGGCGAGGCTGTAGCTCGCGCGCAGCCGCAACCGCAGGCCCATCGGCGGCAGGTCCGGATCGGCGCTGCCGGAGGCGAAGTGGGTCGCCGGGTGGATGTAGCCGCGCTGGGTGCGCGCGACGGTAACGCGCAGCGCGTGGTCGATCTGGCCGGCGGCGACCTCGGGGTAGCGCACGAGCAGCGGGAAGATCGGCAGGCCGGCCGCGTCGGCCGAGGTCCAGCCTTCGGGGCGCAGGGCGTTTGAGCGCAGGTCGAAGACGGCGCCCGATTCGGCGTCCCAGCCCGCACCGGAGCGGTGGGCGCCGTACAGCTCGTACAGCCTGCAGGTCCCTCGCTGCAGCACGAGCACGTGCCGGTCGCCTGCTTCGCCCGCACCCTCGACGGGAGCGTTCGGCGGGATCGGATAGGGTCCGGGGTTCGATTCTTCGCCGTAGGCGGTGAAGTCGATCGGGACATCGCGCTGAGAAGGACCGACGACCGTGTAGGGGATGCCGTAGCTCGGGTTCGTGCCGAAGTCGGGGTGCAGGTGACCGGACAGGCCGATGCTCGCGATGTAAGCGGCAGAGCGCGGATCGACCGGCGCGTGGGAGATTTCCTGGTTGAGGGGATTGCTCTGAGGGAAGAGTGGGCAGGAGTACTCGTGCGGGCCGGCAGGCGCCAGCGCCGGGGCGGCTGCCGCCCAGGCGAGCACGATCACGACAATGGCAGCGGCAGGCACGCAACGTGCCGGCAGGCTGAAGCGAAAGCGAAGCGGGGGGAGTCGTCTCACCGCAAACACGCTACGCGACAGCGAGGTTCGAGAGCGGACTTCTGGACGATCGTTGCTCTCGACGCAGCGGCGCCGACTACCCCGCCGCCGGCCCGCCCAGTACCGAATCCACCGGCACCACCGCGGGGCGTGCCTCGCCCAGCAGCTGAGCGCCGCAGTGCCAGCAGTAGGCGGCGCCGCGACTGTGGACGGCGCCACAGGAGCGGCACTGGCCGTGCACGCCGTCCTGCGCGGTGGCGAGCAGTCGCTGGATCTCCCCGAGCTGGGCGTCGGCCTCCTGCAGCTCGGCGGCGCGGCGGGCTAGTACGTCGAGGCGGTAGTGGTCGCGGACGGCCATTTCGTAGGTGAGCCCGCCGAGATCCCAGGTCAGCGCGGCGACGCGCTGGGCCAGCTCATAGCGGCGGCGGCGCAGCTCGGCCATCGATCCGAACGGGACCACGAGTCCGTCGGCGGGCGTGAGCGAGAGCGTGCTCATCGGCATCAGCCACCCGTCTCGATCGGCTGGTTACCGAGCTTGTTGATTTCTTCCTCGTGCTTCCGGCCGTGCGTGTTGCCGAGTTTTTGAAGTTTGGCCGGGGTCTCCGTGACCGCTTTCTGGGTCGGCGCTTTTTCGATCGACTTCGCTTCCTTCGCTTCCGCGGCTTCGGTCTTGGCGCTTTCCTTGCTCGACGCGGGCTTGGGGGTCGCGGTCGCCGCGGCTGTGCCCGTCGCGGTCGGACTCGCGGCAGACGCGAGTGGTGTGGCGGCGGCGCTGGGAAGACCCTCGACCTTCAGCACCTGCTGGCTGGGGGCTTTGCTCTGGGTGACCCAGTGGCCGACGAGCAGGCCGACGATGATCGACATCAGCAGCACCGACAGCAGCCCGAACAGGCCCGAGTAGCGGCGCATCCAAGCGTAGGGCCCGGAGGCAGGCTCGATCACGGACGCGTATCCGGGCGGGAGCGATCCGGCCGGGTGCTGGCCGGCGCCATACGGCTGGGCCTCGGCCTGGAGCACGTCCAGGAACGCGAGGCGCACGGGCGAGACGGGCTGCCCGCACGCCAGGCAGTAGCGCTGGTCGGGCGCAAGCGGAGCGGAGCAGTTCGCGCAACTCGCGCCGGTGCCCGACTGCTCAGAAGGCACGGGCGCGAGGCTCATCCGAACGCGCCTCGCACGTAGTCGCGCGTGCGCGCCGCGCGCGGCGTCCCGAACACATCGGCGGTGCTCCCGTACTCGACGAGGTCGCCGAGGTACATGAACGCGACCTTGTCGGCGACCCGGCGCGCCTGGGCGAGGTTGTGGGTGACGATCACGACCGCGAGCTCGCGCCGCAGCTCCCCGATCAGCTTCTCGATCACACCCGTGGAGATCGGATCCAGCGCGCTGCACGGCTCGTCCATCAGCAGCACCTCCGGGCGGGGGGCGATCGCGCGAGCGATGCACAGCCGCTGCTGCTGGCCACCGGAGAGGCGCAGCGCGGGGCGGTCGAGATCGTCTGAGACCTCCTCGTAGAGCCCGGCCCGGCGCAGCGCGTCGATCACCAATGGCTCCAGCTCGCGCCGGCGCGGGCGCTTGCGCGACTGCTCGCGCAGGGCGAAGGCGACGTTGTCGAAGATCGACATCGGGAAGGGGTTGGGCTGCTGGAAGACCATCGCCACGCGCGCGCGCAGCGTCGTGTCCGCCAGCTCGTGGATGTCCTCGCCGTCGAGCAGCACCTGCCCGGCGCGCGCGGCGCTGGGGGTCAGCTCGGTCAGGCGGTTGAGCGTGCGCAGCAGCGTCGTCTTGCCGCAGCCGGACGGCCCGATCAGCGCGAGCACCTCACCCTGGTGGATCGACAGCGACACCGACTTCACGGCAGGCTTGCCGCCGTAGTCGATGCTGACCTCGTGCAGGCGCAACCGCTGCGGCCCGGCCGTGGAGGGCACAGGCTCGCGCAGCGGGTTGCGCTCGCGCACCGGGGGCGCGACGGGGACAGGCGGCCGGTCGAGCACGATCGTGCGCACCGGCGGCACCTCCGGCCCGGGGGGCGCGTCGCCATCGCGGACCGCCTCCGATCCGAACGCCGACTGAGGTCCACGCACCATATCGGGGTCGTGGATCGTGCGCGGATCCTCCACGAGCAGCAGCTCCTCAGGGCTCATCGCACATTCTCCATCAAGCCAATCTTGTGCATCAGACCACTGAGGTTAGCGAGATTTTGGTCTTTTGTGGGGAAAGATCGACGAACCGCGCAGGCTCACACGACCCCCTCCGCCACGGACATGCCGGTGGCCTGCGCCCGGGAGCGGCCGATCCGGTCGACGAGCAGGTTCAGGGCGAGCACGAACACCAGCAGCACGAACGCGGCCGCATACGCCTTCTGCGGCGCGGCGCCTTCGCCGGCGGGCGAGTTGTCGTAGACGTAGCTGGTCAGCGTCGAGCCCGTGCCGCGCAGCAGGTTCACCACGGGCACGGTCCCCTGCGTTTCGATGCGCAGCGTCGCACCGAGCACCAGCAGCACGATCGCCGTGTCGCCGATGATGCGGCTGACGCCCAGCGTCACGCCCGTGGCGATGTTCGAGCGCACGCTCGGCAGCAGCACCCGGCGGATCGTCGCGATCCGGGTCTTGCCCAGCGCGAACGCCGCCTCGCGCATGTGCGCGGGCACGGCTTTCAGTCCGTCCCGAGTGGCGACGAACAGGGGCGGCAGCGCGATCAGCGACATCATCGCCCCCGCCGCGATGAACGATCTGCCGTACACCCCGCCGCCTTCGGCGCGGAACGAAAAAGGCGCGAGTAGGCTCAGCTGGAAGATCGCCAGGCCGAACAGCGCAAGCACGATGTCGGGCGTGCCGGCGACGATCTCGATGCTCGACTCGACCACGCGCGCCAGCCAGCTCGGCCGCCCGTACTCGGCGATCCAGATCGCGCTGGCCACGGCCAGCGGGAAGGCGAGCGCGATGCCGATCGCGGTCAGCAGCAGGGTGCCGATCAGGGGATCGAGAATGCCGCCGGTATGGCTTTGCGAGGTGCTGATCGCGGGCCGCGTGAACAGCAGGCCCGGGCGCAGGTACTCGATCCCGCGATAGCCCATGTAGATGACAATCGCCGCGGCGATCATGCACAGCCCGAGACCGGCCGTCCATGCGCACAGCAGCACCAGCCGATCGCCCCAGCGCCAGGTCCACAGCGAGGAGCGCCGTCCGCGCTCAGAGCTCGGCCGCGGACCCGACTGCTGGCCGATCTCCGATCGGTCTGGCGCGTACACGCTCATGCCTGCACCTGGTACTTCCTGAGGGGCAGCTTGATCAGATAGCCCGCGATCGACAGCACGAACGCGGAGAACAGCAGCAGCGCGGCGAACGCGTACAGCGTCGCGCTCAGGGCCGGAGCGCCGACGCCTTCGTGGAAGTCGACGATCGTTGACGCCAGCGTGCGCAGCGGCTCGTAGAAGAAGGTCGGCAGCCCGTGGGACAGGTTCGGCGTGAAGAAGCTCCCGCCCGAGACCATCTGGATCATCACCGCCTCGCCCAGCGCGCGCGCGGTCGCCAGCACGGCCGCGGCCACAATCGCCGGGCGGATCGCGCGCAGCGTCACCGCGAGCACCGCTCGCAGCGGGTTCAGGCCGAGCGCGACCGCCCCCTCGCGCCAGGACCTGGGCGTGGCCACGAGCGCCTCGCAGATCAGCGCGATCATGATCGGCGTGATCATCACGGTCAGGATCACGGCCGTGACCCCCAGGCCGGCGCCGGTGAGCTCGACTGTGTTCTGCACCGAGGTCTTCTGCGAGGCGGTGATCAGGTGGTTGCCGACGAACGGCACGAGCACAAGGATCCCGATCAGCCCGTAGATCACCGAAGGCACTGACGCGAGCAGCCGGATCACCGGGATCGCGAGCTTGCGCAGCCGCGCCGGCGCCAGCTCGACGATGAAGATCGACGACAGCACCGCGACCGCCACGCCCAGCAGAACCGCGATGCCAGTCGTCAGCAGCGTCCCGTAGACGAGCGGCCAGGCGTTCAGATGAAACGCCGAGGCGGGCGGGTTGACGCCCGTGGCCTGCATGTTCGCGAACTCCGTCTTGAGTTCCCCGCCCGGCCCCAGCCAGGACAGGCCGTCGTGGGCGAATATCGGCCACGCGCGGATCCCGACGAACACGAGCATCGCGATCACGCACACGCCCACGAGCAACGAAACCGCGCCGAGCGTACGCTCGGCGCGGTTGTCCGACCAGGGTTTGCGCAGTCGATCGATCACGTGCTCAGGGATGGTGAGCTCCGGTGGATCGCGCTCAGGAGGTGAGCGGCACCCACTGGCTTTCGATGATTTTGCGCGCGGCCTTCGATTTCGTGATCCAGTTGATGAACGACGCGACGAAGCTCGTCGCCGGGCCGCGCGTCACCTCGTAGAACCGCGCGATGCCCGCATACGTTCCTGAGGCGACGGTCGACTTGTTGCAGGCCACGCCGTTGTAGCTGACCTGGTTGAGCGAGCCCAGCGCCGCCTGGTAGTTGGACAGGAAGCCGATCGAGCTCGGGTCGCTTTCGACCGCCTGGCGGAGCAGACCCTCCGAGGACTGTTCGGAGGCGAGTTTTGAGACCGTCTTGCCTTCCAGCAACAACGTCTGGAAGCTGGTCAGCACGCCCGCGACCGAGGTGCGGCTGATCAGGTCGATCGTCCCGCTGGCGGTAGCGCCGGGGACCTGGCTCCAGCTGCGGGTCTTGCCGGTGAAGATCGACACCAGCAGCGCCGGGGTGAGGTTGCTGAGCGTGTTGGCTTTGTTCGTGACCACGCAGATCCCGTACTTGGCGATCGGGTAGAAGACGAGGCCTGCCGGAGGGGCGGGCGGTTCAAAGGGGCTACGCGAGGCGTCGCCGATGGAGACGCGGCTGGCGGCCACGTCGTTGATCCCGACCTGCGAGCCGCCCTGGGCGATCTTGAACTTGACCGTGTGCGGTTTCAGCTTGACGTACTTCTGGGCGAGCAGCGACACGAGCGGATACGACGCGGTGGCGCCGCTGATCGAGATCGTCGGGGCCGCCAGTGCGGTCGCGGGCGCCGTGGCGACCCCGAGCGCGCCCACCGCCGCGGCGGCGATGAATAGGCGTCGTAGACGGCGATGCTGGTTCATGGACAGGGACTCCGTTTCAGATGGTTGACAGTGCGTCGGTAAAGAACCTACCATATTCCTCATTACTCTGATCCAGATAAGCTAGATTATAGAGAAGGCGCGATCCGCGCGCCAGCTCTCGATCGACCCGAACAAGTGCCACCCACACCCAGCAACCCCACACCCGAGATCCCAGCACCCCCGCCGAGGGGCGTTCCGCGCCTGCCCTCGCTGCGCGTCACCGCGGCGCTGGCGGCCGGGATGCTCGCCATCGGCGTGGCCGTCGGCGCGGCGATCGGCCCCACCCCGGAAACCTCGCTGGCGGGCGAGCGCATCCCGCTGCTGCTTCCCTCGATTGCCGCCCTCGCGATCACGGGCGCCGGCCACTCGAGTACGCGGCAGGCCGTCAAGCCGCCACCGATCACACCCCAGGCGACGCCGGCCGCGACATCCACGAGCGCCGGCGCCCCCAGCGCGAGCACCAAGACGCAGACGACGAAGTCGAAAGCGCCGGCGAGCGCCGTCGTGTCTCCGACTTCGACCCCGAACACGTCCAAGCCGCCCACCACCACGACCGGTGGCGGCGCCGGCAAGCAGACGACGCTCCCGCCGGTCACGCATGTGTGGCTGATCACGCTCACCGGCGCCACGTTCGCGCAGGCCCTGGCCGGGCCGAGCGCCGCCCCCTACATCGACTCCCAGCTCATGCCCGCCGGGGCGCTCGAGAGCGGCTGGTCCTCGCTGGATGCCAGCGCGCTTGCGAGCGAGGCGGGACTGCTCTCGGGCGAACCCCCGCAGACGCTGGACTCGATCGTCCAGCCCCCGTGCCCCGAAGGCGCGGCGGGCGCCACATGCAAGCCCGAAACCGCGGGCGCGCTGAGCGCCGCCGACGAATTCCTGAAAGCCACCGTCCCGTCGATCACGTCGAGCGTCGCCTACCGCGAACACGGTCTGATCGTGATCACGTTCGGCTCGATCGGCAACGCCACCGCGTCCAGCCTGCCCGCCGGCGCCTCGACCGCGACGCTCTCGAGCGAGCCCCCCGTGGGCGTGCTGCTGCTCTCACCGTTCGCCCGCGCGGGCACGCGGCCGACGACGGCGTATGACCCGACTTCGCCCAAGCAGAGCCTCTCGGGGCTCCTGCACTGACGCTGCACCGCAGTCCAATCAACCAACGAAGGAGACCCACGTTGCACGCACTACATCCCGCCCACCGCAAGGCCACGTGGTGGCTCGTCGCGCTCGTGGGCTGCTCCCTCGCCCTGCTGCTCGCCACCCCGGCGATCAGCCGCGCGGAAGAAGCCAACCCCAACAACTACTCGTGCTTCGGCAGCATCTCCGCCGGCACGCCCGAACCGGGCAGCGAAGAACAGCAGGTGGCGTACTCGTTCCACTGCAACGGCCCGATCACCGGCTATGAGCTGCAGTCGCAGATTCCCGTGACGGGAGTGGGGGCATCCCCGCTGGTGAGCAACATCCCGTCGGGCAAGCCGGTGACCGACTCGTTCTCCTGCTCGGGAGAAGTCCCCGGCTATGCCGACAACTGCGTGGGCGCGACCAAGTTCTGGTATGAGACGATCGCCGGGCAGTTCGCGATCGGGACGAAGCTGTGCGCAGAGCCCCGCGTCGATCCGCTGCTGACCGTCACGTACGCCTATCTCGAAAAGGGCGTCGTCACCCAGGCGATCTCCGGGCCGTTTGACCTGGGTCGCCCGACGGGCTGCCCGCCTGACGCCAACTCGGGCTTCACGCGCCTGAACCCCAAGCCGGTCACGCTGACCGCGAAAGGCAAGCACAAGGGCAAGGGCAAGAACAAAGGGAAAGGCAAGAAGACAGGCAAGAAACGGCCCTAGACTGGGGGTAGTGAAGCTCCCCCGCCCGACCGCCCTGATCCAAAGCGGGAGCCGGCGCGTCGGCCGGCTCCCGTTGGTGTTTCTAACGCTCGGGTCGCTCGCCGGCTGTGGCTCGGCGACGGCCACCCACAGCGCTTCGGCGGCGGCCGCGACACCCACCAGTTGCGCGAGGACGGTCGCGAGCACGCTCGGCACGGTCGCCGCGCGGATCTACCACGAGGCCGCCACCGGCGGCGACGTCGCCCAGGCCGTGCATCGCATGCAGAGCTCGAGCGCACTCGCCGCGGCAGTCAACTCCGGCAACGCGGCCGCCGCGCACGCGGCGCTGCACGGGCTGCAGCTGGGGCAGATCGTTCGCGTCGAGGTGCTGCGCAACGGGCGCGTGTTCGCCCGGGCCGGCTCCGGCGCGGCGACCGCGCCCGTCCGCGGCTCGATCCCGGGCACGTCCGCTACGTACGTCCTCTCGACTCAGTCCGACCGCACCTACCTGCAGGTCGTCCATCAGGTCACAGGCGCACAGGCGCTGCTGCTCACAGGCGCTCGCCGTCTCGCCGGAACAATCGGCGGAACAATCGGCGGCACGTTCCCCGCGGGCGCTCCGGCCGAAGGACCGGTCACGCTCGCCGGCAAGAGCTATCAGACGTTCACGCTCCCCGGCGCCGTCTACCCGTCAGGAGCGTTGCGCATCGTGCTGCTCGTCACAAGCGCGACGATCGCCTGCCCCGGCTCGGCCGCGCAGACGCGCGTGGAAACGCTGGGGCACGTCGGCGAGCTCGTCTACCAGGAGGAGCTCCACAGTCCGGACGTCGTAAAGACGCTGCGTCACATCGAAGGCTCGACCGAGTTCCAGCGCGCGGTGGCCGCCCGCGATCCCGTGGCCACGCGCGATGCGATCGTGGGGTTCTTCAGGGAACACATCCACGTCGTGCGCGTGCGCGTGATGACGGGCGCGGGTTTGCTTGTGGACGTGGGCGGCCCGTATGTCCTGGCCCCTGTCCACGGCATCCTC